>JAYVRX010000026.1:0-8550 GCA_043775825.1 Deinococcales bacterium | reverse complement strand
TCTCGAGATCGCTCGTGTCATCTATGCGTACCAAGACAATCGGTAAGTCTCCAGAAATACCGTGCTTCCAGAGTGCCGATTGCGGCAGCACATTGCGCTCAAGTACCTGAGCAGGTGGGCGCAAACTTGGGTCGAGGTAGAGCGTATGACCCGCCAGCCGCTGAAAGACATGCGCCTCGTCGGAAGTGATACCCAGATGATGCAAGCCGACTTGGGCGTGCGTCCAAGCCAGGGTTAATTCGCGTTCAAAAATGGCAGGATCGCGGTATTTGTCGGCTAACTCGAGCGCAGCTTCACGGCTAGTAGTAATCAATGTCGTGAAGATCAGACGAACCCGTGCGCCAGGTGCCAGAAACATACGGCGACGCAGGCTAAACACTGGGTCGAGTACCGCGCCCGCCGTGCCCGACAAGGGTCGTCCATCGCTCATCGAGGCTGGATTAGAAACATCATGTCCTCGTCCCAGAAATCGGGCGCGGTCTGTCTCAAACTGTAGGTTGTTCGGGCTTCCAGTTTCCTCGCCATCAACGGCAACAACGTGCGCCGCCCAAATCGGCGCTTCCTCGCTTGATCGGGCGCGGCGCGTTGCCAACAGCACGCCAGAATTGGGCACGAATTCGGTTTGGACAAACAATTTCGAGAACGCCTGATGCGCTGAATCAGCCGCAGGCGATGCCAGCACAATCTCGAGATACGAGGTCAGTTCAATTTCACGGGGTTTAGTGCCAAGGTTTGCCAGACTGACCCGACGCAATTCAGCATCGTCTTCGGTAGAAACGATCACCTCGAGCCTGGTTTCCAAACCCGCATCACGGCGAAAAAATTCGGCATGGTCTTCAAAAAATCGTGCTTCAAATTGCTCTGGTTGACGGTCTGTGGGTTGCGGCGTGACCGACCAGACCCGATCACTTGCGGCACGCTCGAGCGATTTGCCAATTGGCACATCGCGCAAGTAAATGTATGTGCCATTCGCATCGAGCGTGGCATCTTCGCGCCAACGGGTGATTGCCAGATCATTCCAGCGACTAAATCCCGAACCAGCGGCGGTCAGCATCACAGTATACCGACCATTCGAGAGCAAATGCGTCTGCGGCACAAAGCTTCGTGCGCTGGTAAAAATCCTTTCGGCGGGTGGCGCAAGCTCTCGAGCCTGGATGCTGGCGGCAACTTCCTCGCCACGAGGACGCGCCACCATCGCATCGCGGGGAGTACGTTCTTGCAGCAATAATTCGGCAGATTGCACCCGAGCATCAGAATGGAAGCGTTGCACCATCAGGTCGTCCAAGAGCACGTTGGCAAGCGCTACAAGCGCCATGCCTTGATGGTGAACCATGACATTTTTGACCAACTCAAAACGCTGTCCTTCGGGCAATCTGGTGCTGGTAAAATCGAGTGCGTCATAAAACCCCCACGCGCCACTTGCGCCCAGTGTCTCGAGCTTTGCCAGGTTTTGCACCGCCGCTACAGGTTCGATCATGGCTGCCAGCGCCGTGGCGTAAGGCGCAATCACCAGATCATCGCCCAAGCCGCGTTTTAAGCCCAAACCTGGCACGCCAAAACTCGAGTATTGATAGGTAAACTCGAGATCACGGGCGGCATACGCCGATTCGGAAATACCCCAGGGCACCCCTTGCGCCGTACCATAACTGATTTGGCGGCGCACGATCAAGCGCTGGGTTTCTGCCAGCAGGCTGCCAGATGGTGTTCGCATGACCAGCGCAGGCATCAGGTATTCAAACATTGAACCCGACCATGAAATCAGCGCCGTGCCGCGTTTGATTGGGGTCAGTTCGCGCCCAAGATGAAACCAGTGAGAGGTTGGCACTTCGCCTTTGGCAATGGCGAGAAAACTGGTTAACCTGGCTTCCGAGGCGAGCAGATCATAAAAACTTGGGTCAAGTTGCTGTTCTGCCACGTTGTAGCCAATCGAAAAAAGCTTGCGGGTTTCATCAAACAAGAATCCAAAGCCCATCGCTTCAACCAACGCCTCACTTTTTGTGGCGATAGACGTTAGCCGTGCAATCAAATCTCGACTGGAATTGTTGCTTTTTTCGACAGCTTCAAAGGCTGCACTCGAGAAACCAGAATTTGAGCTTGCAACCAGAATCTCCTCGCCCTGTTCAGGAATCTCGAGCAGTGATGGCAGGGCGCTGCTTGCTGCACCCCTACGTAACACGTGTGACATGGATTGTAGTTTTGCCCAGGGCAGCAGTGTCTCGAGATCATTTAAATGACTTTGGATACTGGCACGTGTCGCATTTGCCCAGTACAGCAATTCGCTGCGGGTAGATGCACGATTTTCACCCTCGATGGTATGCACAATGTCCACCAGGGTATTGGCTTGGGTTTTCAAATGCTCGAGTTTTATTGCCCAGTCAAAAGTGCTGGAAGGTATTTCTTTCAAACCCGATTCGAGCGCATCAATTGCCGTCTCGAGCGCCCGACGACCAAGGGTTTGCGAACCACGATGGTCAGAAATTTCTTTGGCGGCACCACGCACCAAACGAACCGCATCGGCAATACCTGCAAAAGAATTGCTTAAAAGTGGCTTCTTAATCAAGCCATGACAAGCTTGAGTCAGGGCAATCAAGTGTCCCGCCAGATTCCCGCTGTCCACGCTCGAGACGTACAGTGGCTCGAGCGGATGCAAAGTTTTTGTATCGTACCAGTTGTACAAATGCCCACGAAATTTCGCCAGGTTGAGGGTGGTTGATAGCGTTGCCTCAAGTTGATCGGTCATGTCCAGAATTCCCAACCAGCCCAGATCGTGGGCAGAAACCGTAGCGATTAGTGCCAGCCCAATGTTGGTTGGTGAAGTACGATGTGCCACTACTGGGCGCGGAGTTTCTTGAAAATTGTCGGGTGGTAAGAAATGATCTTCGATGCCAACAAATTCTTCAAAATAGCGCCAAGTTTTGCGGGCGATCAAACGTAAACTGAGGCGGTCAGCACCTGATAATAACTCGAGCGGTGTTTGACCCTGTGGCAGGCTGATAAACCGCGCCATAGCAGGCGAGATGAGCCACAACACCACGATTGGCAAAGCCACCAACCACGATGCGGGTTGCAACAGCAACACTAGCCCGCTCGAGAGTGCAGCAATCAACAACCCTCCAAACATGCGTTTGTAAAAACCTTCTAGCGCCAGACTTGCCCCAGCACTGGCTTGGGCGGCAGTCCGCCACTCGAGCAAATTACGACGGGTAAATAACAAGCGAATCAGTGTCCGCACAAAAGCATCGGTCATCAACCATGCCTGATGCGCCAGCAAGGTCACGATGAGCAACATTTGCCAAGCGCTTAACCTGGCTGCCTCAGCGATTGCCAGAAAATAGCTGCGTCTCGAGACACCCGTGCGCGGTGGCACAAGCGCCGCCAAAAACGGTAAGAGCGCTGGAAAAACCAGTGCTCCAACGATAAACGCAGTCCACCCAACTACCGAAACGTCAGGCACAATCCAACCTGCGACCAAGGCAACCACCGATGCCACTGGAAGCAAGCTACGGCGCAAGTTGTCCACCATTTTGAAACGCCCGATCAATCCAATCGGTTCGCGCAGCGATACAATCCAGGGCAGCAATTGCCAGTCGCCTCGCGCCCAACGGTGCTGACGTGCCGTATGAACTTCGTAATGATCTGGGTATTCCTCGACCAGTTCGACATCGCTTAACAATCCTGCTCGAGCAAATAAACCCTCGAATAAATCGTGGCTTAAAAGCGTTGTTTCAGGAACCCGATTTTTCAGTGCGGCTTCAAAAGCATCCAGATCATAAATTCCTTTACCCGTATAACTGCCCTCGTGAAACAAATCTTGGTACACGTCAGATACCGCACTAGCGTAAGGATCCATGCCCGCATGACTCGAGAAGACCTGTTGAAATATTGTCCCTTGGCGCTCGGATGGTAAGGACATCGTGATGCGTGGTTGCAAGACCGCATAACCTTCGATCACACGTTGCGAATCAGGCTCGAGCACTGGGTGGTTGAGCACTGGGCGGTTAAGTGGGTGCGCCATCGCACCAACCAGCTTGCAAGCTGCACCTCGGGGCAATTTGGTATCGGCATCGAGCGTGATGATAAAGCGTACCTTTGAAGGAACCTCGAGCGGCATATTGGCAACGCCAACAAAGTTGGTGTCGGTTGCGCCACGCAACAAACGATTCAGTTCGTGGAGTTTGCCGCGTTTGCGCTCCCAACCCATCCAGCGCCGTTCGCTCTGGACCCAAATGCGTTCGCGGTGATACAGCAAAAAACGTGGTTCGCCGTTCAAAGTTGCGCCGTAACGCCTATTCAGTTGTCGAATGCCATCAACCGCAGTCTGAAGTAACAACTCATCACCTGGCATGGTTTTGATCGGTGCGTCACTCCAATCGGTCAGCAGTGCAAAATGCAGATGACCGTCGCTGTTTGCCAAATACCGTACCTCGAGTCTTTCAATTTCTTCACGCACCCCAGCTTCACTGCCAAGCAGCGTCGGAACCACAACCATGGTTCGCAAATGCTCGGGAATACCGTTGGGTAACTCGAGTTTGGGCAAACGACGCGGCGGAAAAGAGGCGGTGACGTAAGCGTTTAAAAGTGCAATCGCCAGTTCTGAAGCTGGAATCAGTGCAACCAGCGCCAAGAATACGCCAACAGTCGGGCTGGCGTGTTGCACGGCAGTTAAACCAACCGCCAAGACCAGCGCTACAATCAAGGCAATCGTGCCCAAATAGCCTGGTAGGGCAGCATTGATATAGGCTTGAAACAGGCGTTTTTGCCAATGGGTTTGATAGCCCAAACTTCGCTCAAAATCTGCCCGCCCTCGAGAAATCAGGTAATACCCAGGGTCTTCGAGTCTGTCAGGCATTAAATCTACCCTAAGATCAGGTGCACTCAAATGCTTGGCTCGAGCCTCCTCGACCCGCATCATGGTCAGGCGGGCAACCTCGAGTTCTGAATACTTTGAGCCGTGAGCGAGTTCTTCAATTGCATGACGGTAGCGGTCACGGGTGGCAAAATCCGAGTCGCTAAATACCGAATTTTGACGCAGCGCCTGATCTACCAGACTGACCCGCTCGAAAAATTTTGCCCAATCAAATGCCGAGATCAACCTCATGCTGGTGATGACGTTTCGCACGCTGACATTGGCGGCAGCTTGCAACTGATGCTCGTTCGTGACCGCCTCATCCAAGGTTGTACCCTGGGTTTCAAGGCGTTGCTCGAGCCACTGCATGACCTGTAGTAGCTTTGGATCTTCGCGCAGTCGTTGCGCCAGTTGCACACTGAAGGCACGCGGCAGCAAACGTCTGGCAAAACGACGTTTGATTTCGGAAAAAGAATCGCTGGTATCAACGATTTGCGTGATTCGTTCACCCAGTGTTCGTTCATCCAGCCCTAGCAGCGTATTGGCAATTGCGTCCGCCTCTTCGCGCTCTGCTCTGGCAACCACAACACGTTCGGTCAAACGCCGTAGGTTCTCGACCAGCACCAAGCGCAAGGTGATTGGTAACGCCCAAAGTTCACCAATCGCCAGTGGTTGAATGCGTTGATACGCCCCGACATAATGCTCGAGCAACACGGGATCAAACCGAGAATCTGTATGCGCCACAAACGCCCAAGTTAAGGCAAAAACACGTGGATAACCCGCCAGAAAACCATTCTCGAGCTTTGGCAAGCGGCGGTAAAAACCAGGCGGTAAATCTTCCTGAATTTGGCGTAATTGCTCGTCAACTACATAAAAATTATCCACCAACCATTCTGCGGCAGGAGTGATCGCCAAGTTATCCTGCACCGCCGCAACTACCGAACGATACGCCTCTAAGAGCGCCCGCGCATTTTCCTTTAACCGCCGTGATAAACCGCGACCAAATCTTGGATCAATCATCAAACGATGCTCACGTGCCAAAGATTCGGCATGTTCCTCGAGCCGTTCTAAGCTGTAAATCGGACTGCGGATGGGTTCAGTACCACCATCTGGTGTAATGGCAGGGAACAGACGGCGACCCGTCAATGGTGGCGAGCCGATCATGATAAACCTCGATTCGGTATGAAGCTCGAGTGAAGATAAACGTTTTTAGGGTTACTCGAGGTCTAATCTAAAACGCTGGTTGAAGCATTGCCCACAGATTCCGAAACACTGAATGTTTTGAGCGGAATCAACAATTTGGTGTTTCGCAAGGCAAGCTGCAAGCGATGT
This sequence comes from Deinococcales bacterium, assembly GCA_043775825.1. GTDB lineage: Bacteria > Deinococcota > Deinococci > Deinococcales > JAAFIG01 > JANXTZ01. The sequence continues at coordinate 2,372 of JAYVRX010000026.1, read as the reverse complement.
GCGCTTCCAGCATCGTCAGGATCAAGGATCAAAGCTTTTCGGCAAGCAACAATTGTCGCGTCATAATCTCGAGTCTCGAGCAAGAGCCGTCCTAGCCACGCCCAGGCTTGTTGATGCGCGGGGTTTGCAGCGGCGGCTTTTTGAAAAAGATCAATTTGTTCAGTTTGATCTGTTTGCTGACAACCTGCTCGAAAGAATTGGGCAGATTCGAGTCCGTAAAGGTTGACGTTGCGAGCGAATTCGAGCAGCCCCATGATGGTAGAGTTTTGTCCTTGAAAACGAAGCACGGTTTCAAAGGCGCGTTGGGCTTCGCTGCCCAAACCAAGCTCGAGTGCTACCCGTCCAAGCCAGCGTTGGGCTTCGATATAACTTGGTTTGGCAATGGTCGCTATCTGAAAATGCTCGAGTGCCTGATCTTTGTTGCCGGTTGCGTAAGCCAAGAATCCAAGGCGGTATTCAAGGGTAGCTTTTTCGCTTGCAGTTTGAATGATTGGGGTTTGAGTAAATTGATTTTGGTTTCTAGTATTCATGACTTCACCCCTTATTGAGTAAGCATGATTTATAAAGCTGATGTCAAACTGATGCGTGGTTGATCTCGGGTTGAGATGACTATTTAAGCCTGTACTGGACTTACTTCAGCCTTCAAGGCAAGGCAAACGTACAATCACCGATGTTCCATGACCTTCCTGACTCTCGAGCTTGATTTCGCCGCCGTGAAGCTGGGCAATCCAGTAAGCGATGGGTAAACCAAGTCCAGTGCCGCCAGGGTCTTTGCCTGGGGTACGTGATTGGTCGGCGCGGTAAAAGCGTTCAAATACGTGCGGCAAGTCCTTGGCGGCAATGCCTGAACCAGTATCAATCACGCGCAACTCGGCATGGCGATCAACAAGTTTTAATGACATCTTGATGGTTCCTTTTGCAGGGGTGTACTTGGTGGCATTCTCGAGCAGGATCAGCGCCAGTTGCTTTAATCGGTCACGGTTGCCAATGATGGTTAAGCTACTAATTTCTAAAAGCTCGAACACATGCGTGGTCGAAACACGTTGTATTTGTGTCCAAGCTTCGAGCAGCACGGGTTTGATTTCGACCTCATCGGTTTGGACTGCTGCGCTAATATCGCCTCGAGCCAGGGCGAGCAGATCGGTGACCAGCCGTCCAAGTCGTGCCGATTCGCGGGTTGCTTCTTGCAGGGCTTCGTCACGCTCTGCGGCTGGCATGTTCGGGTAATACAGCAGCAATTCAAGGTTGCCTTGAATCGCGGTCAAAGGTGCACGCAGTTCGTGGGAGGCATCAGAAACAAAGCGCTTTTGCATTTCGAGCAATTCTCGAGCCTGTGCCTCGCTGGTTCGCAAGGCGGCTTCAATCTCGAGCTTGGCTTGTTCGGCACGTTTTTGTTCGCTGATGTCGATCACAAACGAAATACCCATAAATTGTTCTTCGGCAAGCAATGCTTTGCCAACCATGACATTCACCCGTTGTCCATCACGCCGAAGGTACTCTTTTTCAAAAACCGCAGTTTTGCCTGTGGTCTTCAGGTTATTCCAAGCTTGTTCATCTAACTCGAAGTGTTCGGATGGGGTAATATCACTTAAATTGATCAATCCCGCTTGAAGCTCGTTACGGTTATAACCGATCATCTCGAGGAAGGCGTCGTTGGCTTCGACAACCGTGCCTGTTTCATCCCAAAACTTTACACCGAACAAAGAACTTTCAAGCACGCCCTGAAATCGAAGTTCATTGAAGATACGTGTCGCCTCAGCACGTTCAAATGCCAACCCAAGCGTGGTTGCGGCACGCTCGAGCATCGTCAGTTCTACCTGAGTCCAAGGACCCGCGCTGCCAGAACGCCCAGCAGCCACCACCGCCGTGACTTCCCCGTTACTGCCACGCACGGGTTCCATCGCAATGGCATGACCTGGCAACTCGAGGTTGAGTGCGCTCGGCTCCTCTGGGTAGGCTTGAGTATTGATGCCAGCGTTTGACTCGACGACCCGCCACACCAGACCGCCTTGGGCACGCCGAATCGGTTGACTGATTTGTTCACGGGTTGCGTCGGGAACATTGCCCCAAATGTTCTCAAGCCGCATCATGTCACCAATCCGCCGTGACAAGGCAAGATAATCAACCCGTAACATGGGTGCGATACGGTCAGCCGTGACCCGAGCCACCTCACCCACCGTCCGAACCGATTGCAGTGCATCACCCAGTGCAGCCAAGGCTTCGACTTGATCGTTGGCACTGTGAAGCTCGAGAATATTTTGCTCGAGTTGGGTTTCGATAGCCGAGCGTCTAGTATTGTCACGGCGCAACAAAATGCTTGCCAGCAACGCAATCAACATCGAGAACGCCACGCCTAGCCCGACGGTAAAAAT
>JAYVRX010000025.1:0-33307 GCA_043775825.1 Deinococcales bacterium | reverse complement strand
GTTCACACACTGAATTTACCAGCTTTGTGGAATTGAGTAGCAACTAAAGTCTTGCACTAAAGTGCATGGCTTCGACCAGCGTCCTGATACAGTGAATGTTGATACCCAGTATCAAAAAATGACCCTCAACGTCTAAAAACCTCAAGCACTAGGGCTTGTTTAGCGATCAAGTTGTTGGCGTATTGAAGGCTCGAGTTTGAAATTTGGAATCAGGCTTTCCTCCAGTGGGGTTAAAGTTTCAGACTCTCGAGCCTCGAGTCCACGCACCAGCAATACGGGCAAACTCGTGTGATGTACGACACCTTCGGCAACACTGCCCATCACGAACCGTGCCAATCCTGTGCGGGTGTGTGTGCCCATCACGATCAGGTCAATCTTGCGTTGCTTGGCGTGACGCAAAATCACGTCCTGAATTTTTGCGCCGTTTGAGTGGGTTTCAAACACTTCGATGCGGTTTGGTTCGACCTCACTGCTGCGAATTTCTGCCCAGGCATGTGCGATAATCTTGTGGCTTTCGTTTTCGGCTTCGTTTACAAAACGTTGCACGTCTTGGCTTGTGCTCCTAAAATTTTTTGAATTCGCAGGAACATCGGGGATCACATGAAGCACCTCCAGGGTTGCTTTAAGTGCCTGAGCCAATTTTGTCGCATGTTCGAGGGCAATGTCGCTGATTTCGTCACCGTCAATTGGAACAAGAATCCGCTGAAACAGCGGCTCGAATGGACGCGGTGTGTGGTGTACCAACATTACAGCCAGAGGCGTGTTTCGCAAGACTCCTTGTGCCACGCTACTTTGCACCAAACGTGGAAATCCCTCGCGTCCGTGCGTTCCCATCACAATCAAATCACAATGTTCATCTCTTGCCATGTTAACAATAGATTCGATCACGTTGCGGCTCGAATCGAGCATGTAATTGGCGAATAAACCCAAACGTTCAGCTTCGTCAACCCAATACTCGAGCATCACTTTGCCAAAGCGTTGACGCACCCCTCGTCGTTCACTGAATGGGCTGGTTCCGCGTTCATCGGCAATGTGGGTCAACAGCACCCGAGCCTTGAGGCGTTTTGCCAATTCAAAAGCCACACGGGTGGCGTGTTCGGAACAGGGTGTACCATCGGTTGGAATGAGGATTTTTGAGATCATAAATGCCTCCAGTCATGAATTCTCGAGCCTTGTCATTACCAGCGCATTACAACCCTTGCGCCCAGTTTTAAGGCTGGGCGCAAGGGTTTGAGGGTCTTGTTGGCTTAGATTTTTATTGGTTTACATTTTTTCCATGATGAACGAACCGTGCCAGGTGTGAACCCAGATTTCACCTGTAAAAGCGTTGACGCTCAACATGCCCTCAATTTCACCACGTCCATAATCGTAGGTGTAATACCCAGGGAAGGCTTGAGCTTCATGCAATTTGGTGTTGGGCAGATAACTCGAGAGGAACTGCACGGCAAGCTTTTGTGCGGCGGGTTCGGCATACTTCACCGCAGAGGCTGTGCCCATCGTGCGAGTATTGTTGTGACTCATCATGTCTGTGCCAACCCAACCCGTGCCGTACTGCGTGTTCCACATCATGTTCGGACCTGGTTCGGGTTGGACTGTGCCGCTGTAACGGTCAAATAAAATCTCACCGTAACCCGCGCCCGTTTTGGCATCTACAACTTGGGCGTAAACGTTCTCGCTGAAGGTCATGATGTCTTTGAGTTTGACGTTTGTACCATAGCGAACGGCGTAATCGTTCAGACTTTTGTAGGCAACCGCATCAGCAATCGGTTTGGCGTTTGCGGTGTAAATTGCCATTCGCATTCCACCCATCATGCCTTGGCTGTAACCACCCATCATGCCTTGAGCCAAGACCAAACCGAGTGATGCCAGACCAAGAATACCAACGATCACAAATGCTTTTTTCATCTCGAGCCTCCTGTGGGCGACGGTGCGCGAATCGAATTGAGGGCTGTGAAAGGTGACGAACAAAAACACGAAAAGCACTGTAGTACCATTCGAGTTTGCAATGTCGGTATTACCGCAACATTACGGTAAGTCAAACCCTTAACACTCGAGATTTCCCTACGCGGTAATGGGTCGGTAATTCTCGAATTGCATCCTCTAGAAGCAATCAGTCAAACCCAAAGACTGAATGAAGGAGGAAGTCATGAAACGTTTAGAATTACTTGGAGCACTTTCGAGCTTGGTTCTGGCTGCTGGAGCAAACCCAGTGCTCGAAAGTTACCCTGTCACTCGAGCGCCAGTCTTAGACGGTGTGGCATCAGAGGCTTTCTGGAACAGGGCATCAGCCTTGGTATTCAAAACCACCGAAGCCGCCGAGCCAGCAGCAAATAAAAGCGCTACCACCGTGACCATGAAATCGGTCTACACCAGAGATTCAGTGTACTTCCTGGCGATTTGGGACGATGCAACCTACAGCATTGACCGTCAACGCTGGGTCTTTGATGGCAAAAGCTGGAGTAAGGAAGACCAGACACCGCTCGAGAAAGGCGGAGCCAACACCAATTACGAAGACAAGATTGCGTTCATGTGGAGCATTAACAGCCCAACCTATGAAAAAGAAGGTCCATGGGCAATGTACAAAGATGCCAAAGAGGCAGCCGTCGCTGGTTACAACCGTCCAGTCAAGACCGCGCCAAAGGGCGAATCGCTGGACATGTGGCACTTTAAGCTGGTACGCAACGGCTTTACCATGCCAGGGCAAGTGGACGATCAATTTGTCAACGATGCCTTCGATGCCAAAAAAGCCGCCGAAGCTGGACGCACCAGTGACCCAGGCGAGGGTGGCTATTACAACAACGAACGTGATTACAAAATGGCGGATGGTACAACCGTTAAAGTCCCCAAGTACGCCATGAAAAACGGTGACATGAACGCCTACATTCTGACCCAAGAAATGATTGACCGTGGCGATGCCGTGCTGCTCAGTGATAGCGATGTCATGGCAATGCCAAAAGGCGCACACTTACCAGCCGTGATTGGGCGTTTGTTTACTGGCTCGAGGGGCGATATTACTGGTAAAGCCGAATGGAAAGATGGCAAGTACAGCCTCGAGTTTGGACGCAAGTTAAACACTGGCGATGCCGAACACGATGTCGAATTTGCCGATCTGAGTAAGACTTACTACACGGGTGTGGCAACATTTGATAACGCACAAATCCGCCATGCAGTCTCTGATCTAATCGAATTCAAATTCCGTCGTTAAGATCTAAAAGCAACCATAGGGGGCACGCCCTACGGAAAGGAGTACCAACATGATTAGCGCGTTCCGACAAGCTCAAACGCCCCCTCAGCGCATTCTCGAGGGCGTGCGAAGTGCATTCTTGCTGTTCAACCTGGTGGGCTTTATTTTGTATCCGCTCGAGATTACAATTCTCGGTCACTGGTTGCCATCGTTCAGCTCGAAGCTGCCGTACATGATGGCAATTCCAGGTTTTATTTTAACCGCGCTAATGTTGTATGACCGCAAGACCCCGTGGATTTACAACACTTTTGTGATCATCATGGCGCTCGAGGCACTGACTGGGCTTTTGGGATTTGGTTATCACCTGGTTTACAACTTTGAAGGCAAAATTGACTGGCGTTTCCTGAGCACCATCAAAGCCCTCGAGGGCGCACGACCCGCCCTCGCACCCTTGGCATTCACGCACATTGGCTTGACGGGCTTGCTGTGTGCTTACAAGGCACGGTGAGCGGCATGACACAGGTTGAGTTGACCCGCTCGAGCAACCAAGCACGGTTTAGCGCTGCAACTGATCTCGAAACACGTCAGACGCTCGAGGTACTGCGCACGGTGTTCTTATGTCTGATCCTGGTTGGTCTGGTGTTTTACACCGCAGACTTATGGATTCTGGGTCACTGGCTCGAGTCTTGGCAGTCACACGTTCCGTTTTTGATGGCACTGCCAAGCTTTATTTTTACCGTCTTGATGCTGTTCTGGCGGCGCGAAAATTGGGTGCGTTACCCTTTTATGGCGTTGATGTTGCTCAATTTTTTAACCGGTTTAACTGGCGCAATTTTTCACATCGTCTGGAATTTTGAGGGCGAAATCAACCTGAGTTTGAAGGGCATTCGTGATGCCTTTGAAGGCGCTCGCCCTGTACTGGCAGCCCTTGCGTTCACGCACATCGGGGTTACAGGTTTGTTATGCAGCCTCGAGCCACCAAAGGAGAAAACCCTATGAAATGGATGATTGCTCTAACTGCCGGATTGCTTCTCAGCCTCAGCATTGCCGCTGAAGCCACCCCAAAAATAGACGGCAAGATTGACGCCAAGGAATACGCTAACATCTTTAAACATGCCCCTAGCGGCATCAATGTCAACTATACGATTGTCGGCGATACGATTTATTTTGGGATCGAATCACCCTCAACGGGTTGGACAGGATTGGGCTTTAACCCAAGCGGTGACAAAAAAGACGGTGCGGATATGTACATGTTCTTGTTTGAAAATAGCAAATTACAAGCCGATGACATGGTGATGCTCAAAGCCACAGGCGCACCCAAGCTCGACAGCGAAAACGGTGGCAAGAACAGTATTTTGACCTCAGCAGGAAGCTCGAGCGACAAGGGCATGGTCGTGGAATTTGACCGCAAGCTTGATACCAAAGACAAGACCGATCAACCGATTCTGGTCGGCAAGGTCAACAAGGTTTTGCTGGCAATCGGTGAAGACCCAAGCCTGACCAAAGCCCACAAGCGCGGCGCTCGCTGGGAAACCGAAATCACGTTCAAGTGACGCTGAACAACTCAGCCATCTCGAGCCGAAATGATTGTTTCGACTCGGGTTTTTAATGTCTTATTGTAATACACAAAACTTGAGGCTCTTTCCCAGCCGCAAAGGTACTGAATTTGGATTGGTAATTGTTTGGTAATGCAGAAAAATTAAATTTCTGCGTGAAAAGCTTTGTATTGAGCCAATATAAAAAAATCAATTGATCCAAGGAGAAATAAATGAATCAGTCCCGTAACGCTTTTCTGGTCATGGTGTTCTTGCTGGTTGTTGCTGGTTTTGGTTTTGTGCTCTTCAACGCCAAACCCCAACCCGAAGTCTCGAGCATCAACACCAACGCACCCAAATTGAGTGTCTCGTATTCGTTCCAAGGGCAAACACAGAACCTCGAGTTGATGCAGGTCAGTGCCAATGCCTTAGAAGGTGCACGTTTTGTGACGGGTGCAAAAAACGCGCCATTTACAATCGTCGAATTTTCGGATTATGAATGCCCTGCGTGTGCCATGTTTGCCACCGAATTTGAAAGTTTGTTTGAAACCAAACTCGTCTCGAGCGGCAAAGTGCGGTTTGCCTACCGCGATTTTCCATTGCCGCAACACACCAACGCCAATGCTGCTTCGCTGGCAGCCGCTTGCGCCGCAGATCAAGGTAAGTTTAGCGAATACAAACGCATTGTATTTCGCGCACAAACCGATTGGGCATCAAGTTCGCCAACTCGGGTGCTCGAGCAATTCACAGACTACGCCAATCAGATTGGGTTGGACGGTGTAAGATTAAGATCGTGTACTGGCACTGCATCTTCGCAAGCACTGATTGATGCCGATGTTGCCACAGGCAAACGCGTTGGTATTACGGCGACACCATCATTTGTGATTAACGGTTTTTTGGTGGCTGGTGCGTTACCCGTTGAAGCCTTTGAAGCGATCATGGCAAAACTCGAGGAAAAATAATGTCTGGAGTTTCAAACCTCGAGCCTCCAGTGATAAGCCAGCAAAGTCTTGTGTGGCGAATGACAGGCAGCGTGTTTGCACTGTTGGGAATGTTGATCGCGTTTTATATTTTGTTGTATGACCTTGGACGGACAAGTTTGGTCTGTCCGATTTCTGGTTGTGATGTGGTGCAAGCCAGCCCGTATTCAAAATGGTTTGGACTGCCAGTGGCTGGTTTTGGTTTTGCTTATTTTTCTGGATTATTTGCACTTTCGATCTACAGTCTGTTCGCAGATGTCTTGCTTGGTTTTCGAGTGCTTGGCTTACTGCGATTTGCTGGCATGATTGGCTTGCTGTTCTACGCGTATTTCAGCCACCTCGAAGCATTTGTGATTCACGCCTGGTGTTTTTGGTGCATGACCTCGAGCTTGATGCTGCTTGGTTTTTTTGTTTGTGCGCTACTCGAGGGACGAAACCCCAAGCAAGTTTGAGTTACTGCTCAGCCACATTATTTTATCGTGCCGTATAAAAGTATCGTAACGTCGCGGTAACAGGTCTGAATCAAAATGACACAAACGGGAAAGCTCACTTCGGGGGTGATTATGTATCAACACATTCTTGTTTCGGTCCAAAATGATTTGTGCAGTCAAATTGCTGCCAAATACGCCTTTGACCTCTCGAGATGGCTGGGTGCTCGCGTGATCTTGCTGCACGTTCAATCACAAGAACCAGATATTGAACTCGAGCCAGAAAAATGTTGGTTGACCGAAGTTACCAGCAACGCACGGTCTATGCCAGATATTCGAGTTGTTAGCGCCAAAGATAAATCCATTGCGAGTGTGATTCTCGAGGTGGCACAAGCCGAAAAAGTTGATTTGATCGTCATGGGTACACACGGAAGAGAGTGTGCTGAACGACTGCGTTTGGGTTCGGTAGCGCAAGCCGTTGCGGCAAGCTCGAGCATTCCAGTACAGATTATTCCGGTTCGTATGCAAATGCCAAACGGCTTTGTCTCCAAATGGAAAGAAGCTTTAAAGACATTGTGATACGCATCGGGGATAGACCTCGGGATTTAACCGTGAGCCACTCGAATTTGGAGAAGTTGAACAAACTCATGCTCAAGATTCGCCGTGGGACGATACTGTTTGTTGGACTGGGTTTGTTTTTGGTTTCGATGCTGCTCAAGGACATCGTTTTCAATGCGAACGTAAACAAATACTTGCGTCAAAAGGATTGTAAGGAGGTTGTTATGAATGTTCTGGTGGCTTACGGCAGCAAATGCGGTGCGACAGCCGAAATTGCCGAAAAAATTGCTGAAGTCTTGCGGGAAACTGGCAACAAGGCAAGTGCCATTCCTGCCAGTCATATCAGCAATTTAGCCTTGTATGACGCGGTGGTGTTGGGCAGTGCGGTCTATACCGGACATTGGACTAAAGAAGCCGTGACCTTTCTCGAGACGCATGAAAAAGCACTTGCTAAACGCCCAGTTTGGTTCTTCTCGAGTGGACCCACTGGAACAGGAAACCCGATTGAACGAATGCACGGTTGGCGTTTTCCAGAGGCACAACAAGCCATCGCAGACCGCATTCGACCTCGAGACATCACCTTGTTTCATGGCAAGCTTGACTTGCAGAACATGCACTTTGCCGAGCGCCTGATGGTCAGGGCTTTGGGCGCTCCTATTGGTGATTTCCGCGATTGGAACACCATTACCGCCTGGGCGAAAAACATTGCCACGACCTTGCAGCCGCTCGAGTTGCTGATTGGCAGCTCCTCATGAAAAACGTCTTGATTGTGCCGCTTGCATTTGTGCTCGCTGCACATGGTTTGATTCACCTGATGGGGGCAACCGCCTACCTCAAGCTTGGCAGCGTTCAAGGATTGGTGTACAAAACCACGGTGCTCGGTGGTCGGCTTGACTTGGGTGAATTTGGGATTGGGGCGTTCGGTGCATTGTGGGCAATAGCCGCACTTGGGTTTATTTTGAGCGTCGCCGCCATGCTGACCAACCAAACTTGGTGGCGACCCATATTACTGAGCGTGACACTTCTTTCAACTGTCCTGACCCTTGTTGACTCGAGCGTGGCGTCTGTAGGTTTATTGGTGAATATCGTAATTCTGGTGTTGTGTCTCGAGCCACGGTTTAGCCAAAAATCTCCTCTGAAATCAGGTGGTTGAAATGCTTGTATTGCAATTAAACCTTTCCAGTACGCTTATTTCTTTTGCACTTGCAATTGGCGTTTTGATCTTGATTGGTCTGGTCTCGAATCTTTTTTACTCGAGAAGTACAAGTTTGAAGCCTATTGAAAGGAAATTTGAGATGCAGCGTCCACTTCGATCACCGTTCATTTTTTGGTTGTTATTGGGCTTGCTCATGTTTCTTGGCGTTGGAGCGCTTGGAGGTGGTGCGTTTTTAATGATTGATCCAAGCGGTGCTTCGATGCAGTGGTCACTCGAGGCACTGACTGGTTCTCTATTTCAGAATTATTTGATTTCTGGTTTGTTGCTGTTTACGGTTTTTGATGTTGGTTCGGTGTTGTGGTGATGGTCGCGTTACTGCTTCGTCCAAAATGGTCATTTGCCGCCAACTTCACACGGTTTACGGGCAAGCACTGGGCTTGGAGCGCAACGATTGCCATTGGTCTTGGACAGGTGATTTGGATTGTCGTTCAAGTCTTGACGGTCAGCATCGCGAGTTGGCTGTAACCCGTCTGTGCCGCGATTGGAGTGCTGATTGTTCTTTTGACGCTCGAGCTAGGGTTGCAAGAATTTTTGGCGTTGGAGACGCGTCACGATTCATTGAGCATCAACTCGAGGGTGCAACCGTATTGGATAATTTTTTGTTCAAACCAAACGCCGAAACGTGCCACATGAATGCCGAACTTGAGAAGCGATTTTCTGCACGACGTGCTTTATTCTTTATCTAATTTGTCCATACCCTAATTTTTGTCTTTTTGAGTTCCTGCATTTTATTGGTGGTGTTTTCGGCACTGAGCACTTGGATCACAGCTCTAACCTGGGTCGCGTTTGGTTTGGTATTGATTGAAGCGCCAGTGTTTTTCGGGAATGGTTGGCGTTGCTCAGTAAGTATCTGACGGCTACATTCTATCATTCTGCCAAAAGCAGCAGAATTCTAGAATTCCGCGTGAGATACGCTTTCCCAACGAACATAGCTCGCCTTAATTTTGATGATAGAACTATCAAAATTAAGTAGGAGATACTTAACTGATATTGCCCAAAAACTGGGCGCAACGAACGGTGCAGTTGCCGATATTTTCCTTCCGCTCTGGTTTGCTCAAAGACTTCCAATAATTACGGGCACGATTTTTGGACTGGCTTCTTTGGTGTTGTTGCTCAGAGTCTTGTGAACTTTGCCAGACCCAAGCTGAATTGTTGATCAGGTGATGTGCAAGTTGTAACGGCGCGGTAATGCACAGGTTTGATACTTGGCTGAAGAATCTCTTCGAGAGTTTAGAAAGGAGTTGACTGTATGACCGAAAAATTTGCAATCATCCTCGAGAGTGGCACAATGGACAAACTCATGGCGGCGTCCATCCTGACCGCCGGAGCCGCCGCGATGGGCAAAGAGGTCACCGTGTTCTTGACCTTTGGTGGTTTGAACGCCTTCAAGAAAGGCGCAGCCCAACAAGCGCCGATCATGCCCAACGAATTTAAGGGCATGGAACAAATGATGGGTCAGATCATGCAGGCAAAGAACGTCCCGCACTGGCTCGAAAATTTCAAGAGCGCCAGCGAGGTCGGAAGTGTCAAATTCTTGGCGTGCAGCGCCACAATGGAAATGTTTGACATGAAACTTTCGGACCTCGAGCCGATGATTGAGGAAGTTGTTGGTGTGGCGCATTTTATTCAAGAATCTGAGGGCGCTCAGACGTTGTTTATTTGAAGGAGGACACCATGACCGCTGTTGCCGTTGATAAAATTTCGCTCACCAAAGAAATTGATGCTCGAGGGAGTTTCTGCCCTGGTCCACTGATGGAACTGATCCGCAATATCAAAACTGCCAATACTGGCGATACCATTGGCGTACTCTCGAGCGATAAGGGTTCGATCACCGACATTCCCGCTTGGGCTGCCAAGGCACGGCATGAACTTGTTGGCATCGAAGATCTCAACGGTGATGTCAAGCGCATTGTTGTTCGTAAAACCCATTGATATCCAAGAAGGAGATTAACATCATGGACTGCCCTCGAATCCTGGTGCTGGGTGGTGGCACAGGCGGCACGCTGATTGCCAATTTGCTGGCAAAAAAACTGCGTCCCAAAGAAGCTGACATTACCCTGGTCAGTGCTAGCCCGCGCCACCTCTATCAACCTGGCTGGTTGTACGTGCCGTTTGGCTGGCAAGACCCACGCAGCCTCTCGAGAAGCCTGAAAAGTTTATTGAATAAGCGCGTCAAACTCGAGATTGGGGCGGTCAGCAAACTTGACCTCGAGCACCATCGGGTGATGCTTGAAGGCAACACTCAGACCGCAAGCCTTGAATACGATTATTTGGTGATTGCCACAGGCTCTAGGGTTACACCCGAGGACGTGCCAGGTCTGAGTGAGGGCGGTCATCATTTTTACACCGAGGCGGCGGCGTGGAAACTTCACACCGCACTCGAGGAATTTCAGGGCGGGCACATTGTTGTCGGCGTGGGCGGTTTGCCGCACAAATGCCCTGTCGCGCCGCTCGAGTTTGTGTTTTTGCTCGAGGAATTTTTGAACCGCAAAGGCTTGCGTGAGCAAACCAAGATTACTTATACCTACCCAATCAACCGCGTGTTTAGCATCGAAACGGTGGCTGAGGTGGCTGCGCCGCTGTTGACCGAACGGGGCATCGAAGTCGAAACCTTCTTCAACCTTGAAAGCGTTGACCCAGCCCGCAAGCTTGCCATCAGCATGGAAGGCTCAGAACTCGAGTATGACCTGTTGGTGATGATTCCACCACATCGGGGCGCAAAATTCCTCGAGGGTCTAGCCATCGCCGACGCGCAAGGTTGGGTCAGTACAGACCGTAAAACGCTTCAAGTCAAAGACCATCCAAACATGTACGCCCTGGGGGACACCACCGATTTAGCGATTTCAAAAGCGGGTTCAACGGCGCACTTTGAAGCCCCCGTAGTTGCCGAGCGTTTGGTGGCACAAATTCGCGGGTTGCAACCCGACGGCAGACACTCGAGTTACAACGGCAAGGTGATTTGCTTTCTTGAAAGTGGTTACGAGAAAGCCAGCATTCTGGCGTTCGATTACGAAAACCCGCCGAAAGTCCCAAGTCCAAGTTGGTTGTATCACTTTGAAAAAATGGCGTTCAACAAAGCGTACTGGTATCTTGTACCCACTGGCGTGATCTAAACAATTTGCTCGAGCCTATGTCTGCCGCTCGAGCAAATTGTTTTGTGATGGGTGCTGGCGCGTGTTGGTAATGCCCTCGTAATCCGTTTTTGAGATACTCCAACCATCAAGCTCGAGGCTTTTTTTATGCCCCTCGAGTTCGGAGGTTTTGTATGAAACAACGAGGGCGCGTCACGATGGAAGGCAGCGAAGCGGTGGCTTTGATTGCTTTTAAAGTCAGTGAAGTGATCGCCATTTACCCAATTACCCCCTCGAGTGGTATGGGTGAATTGGCGGATCAATGGGCGAGCGAGGGCAAGAAAAACTTGTGGGGGCGCGTGCCGCTGGTTGCCGAAATGCAGTCTGAGGGCGGCGCGGCTGGGGCATTGCACGGCGCTCTGCAAACTGGTTCGCTCTGTACCACTTTTACCGCCAGTCAAGGCTTGTTGTTGATGATTCCCAACATGTACAAAATCGCGGGCGAGTTAACCGCGACAGTCTTTCACATCGCCGCCCGCAGCCTTGCGGCGCAGGGTTTGAGCATTTTTGGCGACCACAGCGATGTCATGGCAGCCAGGTCAACGGGTTGGGGCATGTTGTTTGGCGGCAGCGTTCAAGAGGCGCACGATCTGGCAATAATTGCACACGCCGCGACACTCGAGGCTCGAGTGCCGTTCATGCACATCTTGGATGGTTTCCGCACCACGCACGAGATCAACAAGATCGAGCCGCTCGAGGAATCTGATATTCGGGGGATGCTGTCCGATCATTTGGTGCGTCAGCACCGCGCCAGGGGCTTAACCCCAGACCGTCCGATGATTCGGGGTACGGCGCAAAATCCAGATGTGTACTTTCAAGCTCGAGAAACCGTCAATCCGTTTTATGCGGCGCTGCCTGGTGTGGTGCAAAGCACGATGGAGAGCCTGGCGGTGTTGACTGGGCGGCATTATCATCTGTTTGATTACGTTGGTGCGCCCGATGCCGAACGTGTGGTGGTCGTGATGGGTTCGGCGGGGGAGACGCTCGAGGAAACCGTGAAGGCGCTGCAAGCTCGGGGCGAGAAAGTTGGGCTTGTGCGGGTGCGCTTGTTCAGACCTTTTTCGGTACAGCATTTTATTGCGGCGTTGCCGCCCACCGTGCAACAGATTGCGGTGCTGGACCGTACCAAAGAACCAGGCGGGGCGGGCGAGCCATTGTATCAAGATGTCGTCACGGCGGTCATGGAGGGGATGCGAAATTTCAACACCATGCCGCAAGTGATTGGCGGCAGGTACGGACTCTCGAGCAAAGAATTTACGCCCGCAATGGCGAAAGCGGTGTTTGACGAACTGAAAAAACCGAATCCCAAAAACCATTTCACCATCGGCATTCACGATGATGTCAGCCACACTTCGCTCGAGGTGGACACGGCTTTCAACCTCGAGCCAAGTGACCAAGTGCGTGCCGTGTTTTACGGCTTGGGCAGTGACGGCACGGTGGGTGCGAACAAGAATTCGGTCAAGATTATTGGCGAACAAACCGAGCTTTTCGCGCAGGGTTATTTTGTTTACGACTCGAAAAAATCTGGCTCGAGAACCGTCTCGCATTTGCGCTTTGGGGCGCAAGCGATTCATGCCCCGTATTTGATCGAACACGCCAATTTTGTGGCGGTTCATCAGTGGGGATTCCTCGAGCGGATTGATGTGCTGCAAGTCGCGCAGGCTGGGGGCACGCTGCTTTTAAACAGCCGTTTTGCGCCCAAAGCCCTGTGGGACCAACTGCCATTGCCCGTCCAACAAGCCATCCTCGAGAAGCATTTGAAGGTTTTTACCATTGATGGCGACAAGGTGGCGCTCGAGACGGGCATGGGAAACCGTGTCAATACGATCATGCAAACCTGTTTTTTTGCGCTCTCGAATGTGCTGCCCAAAGACCAGGCGATACAACAGATCAAGAAATCAATCGAAAAGACTTACGGCAAGCGCGGTACGGCGGTGGTCAGCAAAAATTATGCTGCCGTGGACAGTGCGCTGGCAAATTTATTCGAGGTGGTTGTTCCACTGCAAACCTCGAGCCAGAAACCTCTGCTGCCCAGCGTCTCGAGCGGTGCGCCGTTGTTTGTCGAACATGTCCTGGGTGAGATGATCGCGGGGCGCGGCGATTTATTGTCGGTCAGCGCCATGCCGATTGACGGCACATACCCGAGCGGGTCGGCACGTTTTGAGAAGCGCTGCATTGCCGATGAAGTCCCCGTCTGGGAATCTGAGCTGTGTATTCAGTGCGGCAAGTGCGTGCTGGTTTGCCCACACGCCGTGATTCGCGCCAAGGTTTACGAACCTGCGTTGCTCGAGAATGCGCCCAAAGACTTCAAGAGTGCTGGGGCAATGTGGAAGGAATTCCCAGAGCGCAAGTACACGCTGCAAGTCTCAGTCGAGGATTGCACGGGTTGTCAATTGTGCGTCGAAGCCTGCCCCGCCAAGGACAAGGGCAACGCCTCGCGCAAAGCCATCAACATGGCGGCAATCACACCGCTGCTCGAGACTGAACGCCGAAACTGGGATTTCTTTTTGAATCTACCAGAAGTGCTCGAGCAACGCCAAGCGCTGCATTTTAACAACGTCAAAAACGTCCAATTGCTCGAGCCACTGTTCGAGTTTTCTGGGGCTTGCGCGGGTTGCGGCGAAACGCCGTACCTGAAATTACTCTCGCAACTGTTTGGAGACCGCGCTGTAATCGCCAACGCCACAGGTTGCTCGAGCATTTACGGCGGAAATTTACCGACCACACCTTGGTCGTTCAACAAGCATGGGCGCGGTCCCGCCTGGAGCAATTCGCTGTTTGAAGACAATGCCGAGTACGGACTGGGTATGCGTTTCACGCTCGATCAGCAAGGCAAGTACGCCAGGGACTTGCTGGGTCGCTTGAGAAATCAGATTGGCGCGGAATTGGTGGATCAACTCTTAAACGCCAATCAGGATTCGTTTGAAGGGATCGAAGCCCAGCGTGCTCGAGTCGTGACGCTCAAAACAAAACTCGAGATAGTGAAACTTGAAACCTTGCACGGCGCACAGGTGCAAGATTTGCAGAGCCTGGCGGATGCCCTGACCCAAAAAAGCGTTTGGATTGTCGGCGGCGATGGTTGGGCGTATGACATCGGTTACGGCGGTTTGGATCACGTGCTTGCCAGTGGCGCGAACGTCAACATTTTGGTGCTCGATACCGAAGTGTATTCCAATACGGGCGGTCAAGCCTCGAAGAGCACGCCGCTCGGGGCGGTGGCAAAGTTTGCCTCGGGTGGCAAGGCACAACCCCGCAAAAACTTGGCGCAACTGGCAATCGAATATGGCAGCGTCTACGTTGCTCAAGTTGCGATGGGCGGCAATGACGCGCAGACCATCAAAGCCTTTCAAGAAGCCCAAAGTTACCCTGGCGTGTCAATCATTGTGGCGTACAGCCATTGTATCGCGCACGGCATTGACATGACCAAAGGTATGAACCAGCAAAAACTGGCGGTCTTAAGTGGTCACTATCCGCTGTACCGTTTTGACCCGCGCCTCGAGACACCCATGCAGCTTGACAGCAAAGCCCCCAGCATTCCGCTGCGCGATTACCGTCAAAACGAAATGCGTTTTAAGGTCTTGATGCAAAGCAATCCCGAAGCTGCCGAGGTGTTCTTGCACGATGCACAACATGCCGTGCAGTTGCGTTGGCAAGAACTCGAGCGACAATCACAGATTACACATCCACACGAGCCTGTGATCTCGGCAGACGATTGAACCCGCGATTAAAACCCAAGGAGTCTTTTATGAGCATTGACCTGAGCACCACGTATTTGGGTTTGACCCTCAAACACCCCATCGTACCGTCGGCTTCACCACTGTCCAGAAATCTGGACGGCATTCGCCAACTCGAGGATTCCAGCGCGAGTGCGGTGGTGATGTACTCGCTGTTTGAAGAGCAAATCACGCTCGAGGGATTGGCGCTCGATACGACTCTGAATCATGGTTCGGAGGCATTCCCCGAGGCGCTAAGTTACTTCCCAGAAATGGAGCATTACAACATTGGACCAGATCAGTACCTCGAGTTGATCACCAATGCCAAAGCCGCCGTGAACATTCCGATCATTGGCAGCCTGAATGGTGTCACCACGGGCGGTTGGATCGAGTACGCCAGACACATTGAACAGGCTGGCGCGAACGCGCTCGAGTTAAATCTTTACAACGTGCCTGCCGACCCGAACCTCTCGAGCATTGATGTCGAGGAGCGTTACCTCGATGTCTTGCGTGAAGTCCGAGCCAATGTCCAGATTCCAATTGCCGTGAAAATCAGCCCGTTCTTCAGTGCGCCCGTCAACATGGCAATGCGCTTTGCCACGGCTGGCGCGGATGGACTGGTGATGTTCAACCGTTTTTACCAACCCGATTTTGACCTCGAAAAACTCGAGGCTGTACCCGCTTTGCAACTTTCCAATTCGCACGAGTTGCGCCTGCCGCTTCGCTGGGTGGCGATCATGTTCGGACGAGTACCGCTTGACCTTGCCATCACCAGCGGCGTTCATACCTATGAGGACGTGCTCAAAGGCTTGATGGCAGGCGCTCGAGTCACGATGATGGCGTCCGAGCTTCTTGAGCACAGTGTAAGACGAATCAAAAAAATACTGGGCGAACTTGAAAATTGGCTCGAGCTTCACGGGTACGAATCGCTGCGGCAATTGCAAGGCAGCATGAGCGAACAACACTTGAGTGACCCGAGCGCCTTTGAACGCGCCAATTACCTTAAGGTGCTCGACTCCTGGCGTTCAGTTTCCACCCAAGCAAGAATCCAAAAAAGCGGGTGATGACTTGAGCATAGAATGCATCACAGCATACGCAAGTTAAACCCGCCTTTGACCACCTGCAAACACCATTTTAACCTTGGCAATATCGGCAATCTCGAGGTCTGGTCTGCCAGCCGTGACCAGAATATCGGCGGCTTTACCAACCTCGAGCGTACCGATTTTCTGCTCGAGGCGGTTGACGCGACTCGCAACGCTGGTGGCACAATGAACGGCTTCTAGGGCATTTTTCTTGACCCCAAGTTTAATCATAAACTCGAGTTCTGGGGCGACCACCGAATGGGGTACAACGGGGCTTCCGGCGTCGGTTCCAAAGGCGATGGTGACGCCCGCCTGTGCCGCCTTGACCAGTCCCGCAAATCGCACGCCGCTCGAGACGGCTTTTTGTCGCTCGAGAATCTTCCATTCTGGAATGTTGTACTGCCTGGCTATTTCGGCTTGGGCTTGCATCACGAGCGGAGCGAAGGTGGTGACGATTGGGATGTTTTTGTCCAATATGATTTGAATCGTTTCGTCGGTCATATCGCCGCCGTGTTCGATGCAGTCCACACCGTGTTCGGCGACGCGTTTGATGACGCTGTTAAAGGTGGCGTGGGCAGTGATCGGCAGTCCGTTGCGGTGGCTTTCGTCTATCACGGCTCGCAATTCCTCGTCGGTGAATTCGTTGAGGTCATGGCTCGCCATGATTTTGATCAGGTCGGCGCCAGCTTTGACCTGTTCGCGCACCGCGCGGCGCATCTCGTCGGCTCCGCTGGCTTCATGGCATGCCCAGTAGGTGTGACCGCCGGTTTGGACGATTGCCGCACCACAAGCCAGAATCCTGGGTCCCGGGAAAATGCCCTGTTCAACCGCCTGTTTGGCGTGCAGGTTGGTGTCGTGCATGCCAAGGTCGCGCACGGTGGTGATGCCTGCCCGCAACGAGATCAACATGTTGCCCGCACACTTGTAGGCGCTGATCTCTTTGGAGTCATAAATCGATTGGTGTGCCAGGTCATGAATGCCGTCCCAGGCGAGATGGGCGTGCGAGTTGATCAAACCTGGCAAGATCGTGCCGTCGGTTTGGATGGCAGTCTCAGTCCTCGAGCCGAAATCTTGGCTGGCTCCGACGGCGCCGATCAGACCGTTTTCAAATTCAACGATGCCATCTTCAATGACTTCATCGTTGCTGCATTTGAGCACCCTGCCGCGCAACAGCAGGTGCTCTTGGGGTTGGTCGAACATGGGTTTGATGATCTTCTCGAATTTCCAGGCGGGTGCTTCTGGCATGTTGATTCCTTTCTCTTCTCGAGACTTATTGGCTTGACATTCTATGGTCTGTCGCCTTAAGTTATACACCAAATCATCTGAATGCTGCATGCAGCATTCCGCATCCCAGGAGGAAAGCCATGATTTCACGAGGACGGGCGCTGCGCGATCAGGTTTACGAAAACCTGCGAGACCGGATTGTCAACGGCGGCTTGAAACCTGGCGAGGCGCTGGTCGAGGTCGAACTGGCTGCGCAACTTCAGGTCAGTCGCACGCCCGTCAGCAATGCGCTGGTGATGTTGCGTGAGCGCGGACTGATTCACGATGTCGGCGGAAAAATGGAAGTCTGCGTGCTCAAGCTCGAGGATGTGGTTGATCTGTACTGGTGTCGCATGGGCTTGGATGGCGTGGCGGCGCGGTTGGCAGCCAGCCGTATCACCAAGCCAGACCTCAAAAAACTTGAGTCTTATTTAAGAGCCTGGGAAACACCGATTCGGGAAAGTGACCTTTCGGCGCTGTGGGTCAGCGATCTCAATTTTCATCGTCACATTTACCTGGTCTCGGGCAACCAACATCTGGTGCGTTTTAGTGAAATGAGCGCCGAACTGGCTTCGGTCTACAGGCGCAACACGATTCGTCGCATGAGCGACCCGCAAAGTGGCACGAGTCGATCTCGTGACGATGTACGCCAGGAGCACCAGGCCATTTTTGATGCGATAGCCGCCCAAAACCCTGATGCAGCCGAAGCCGCCGCACGTCAGCACATTCAGATGGTCATTGCCCATCTCGAGCAGGCGGACATGGTGCTCGATCCCGAAGTTGCATTGGTGGCGCATTGATTCAGGCTGTTTGAATTGAGGTGTATTTTGCGAAGCAAAGGCTGGCTCGAGGACAAGGTGGCAGTTGTGACCGGCGCGGCAAACGGCATGGGTCGCGCCACGGCGCTGTTGTTCGCCCAGGAGGGTGCGCGGGTCGTCATCGGTGATGTCGATGCGCTGGGCGGCGCGAGTGCAGTCGAGGAGATCAGAGCCGGCGGCGGCGAGGCGCTGTTTGTGCCTTGCGATGTCTCCAAAGAAGCCGAGGTGCGCGAACTGATTCATACGGCACAGCGCGAGTACGGTGGCTTGCACACGATTTTCAACAACGCGGGCATAGAACAACCCGTCACCCCGAGCAGCGAAGTGACCGAGGAGCTGTTTGACCGCGTGATTGGCATCAACCTTAAGGGAACGTTCTTTGGTTGCAAACATGCGATTCCGCTTTTGAAAAAATCGGGCGGCACAATTGTTAACAACTCGAGCGTCAGCGCTTTCGCCAATGTTGGCGGCAACATCGCCTACGGCTCGAGCAAGGGTGCGATCATGTCCATGACGCGCATTCTGGCAATCGAATACGCCCATGAGAACATTCGCGTCAACGCGATCTGCCCTGGGGTGATCGATACCCCGATGAACCAGCGCAACCTCGAGAAATCCGAGGATCACGACGCGGTGATTGATCGCTGGATGAGCGTCACCCCGCTTGGGCGGATGGGTACGCCAGAAGAGATCGCCCGCACGGTCTTGTACCTCGCCAGCGACATGAGTTCGTTCACCACGGGCATTGGTTTGTTGATTGACGGGGGTCGGGTCGCCACATGAACCGACTGACCGACAAAACCTGCATTGTCACCGGGGCGGCTCGAGGAATCGGGCGGGCGGTGGCGCGGGCGTTTGCCCTTGAGGGGGCGTTGGTGATCGGCGCTGATCGAATCGCGTCCGAACTCGAGCGAGAGATGAAAGCCCTGCGCGATTCTGGCTTGCAGGCAATCGCCATGCCGCTCGAGTTGCGAATGCCCAAAAGTGTCGCGGCGTTTGCGGCGCAGGTCCTTGAACGACACCCGCGTATTGATGTGCTGGCAAACGTCGCCGGAATCATCAATGAAAAGCAACTCGAGGAAACCAGCTTAGAGGACTGGAACGCGATTCTCGAGGTCAATTTGCGCGGACCGTTTTTGATGTGCCAAGCCTTTGCGGGCAGCATGAAACGCGTCGGCGGTGGCTCGATCATGAATGTCTCGTCGCGGGCGGGGGTGCTGGGGTTTGCCAACGAAATCGCGTACTGCGCCTCGAAGTTTGGACTCGAGGGCTTGTCTCGAGCCATCGCCCAAGACTTGGGGGGGTACGGCATTGCGGTCAACACCATTACACCAGGAACGCCGACGCACACCAGCATGAGCGAGCAGACCTATTCGCCCGAGACGCGCAAAATCTGGAAAGACCCATTTTTGATCACTCCAGCCTTCGTTCATTTGGCGCTGCAAACCCCGAGCGGCATTCATGACCAATACATTAACGCCTGGGAAACCTCCGAGCGTCTGCGGGCTGAAGGTTGGGATTCATGAGCGCCTTTCTTGCAGGGCGCTTGATAGACGCCATCTTGCCCAATCGCAACCAACTAAAAGCCTGCTACGTTTTACAACAAAAATCAAATCTGTGCCTGTTCAAAGCTGGACTCGAGGTCAGCGCACCTCGGGTTGCAGGTCGTTCTGGAGGTCGTTTGTGAATCACCGTGTTCCAATTTCCCATGACCGTTTTTACAACCACCAGGAACTCAGCGATATTTTGCGGCAACTCAGCGTTGCCTTTCCAGAACTGGCAACATTGACCAGCCTTGGCAAAACCTTTCTGGGGCGCGACATCTGGGTTTTGACGATCACCAACAAAGCCAGCGGTTCTGACCTTGAGAAACCCGCCTATTACATTGACGCCCACATTCACGCCGAGGAGCACACGACCAGTGCCACCGCCCTTTACGCCGCCTCGTATCTGCTCGAGCATTACGGGATTGATCCCAAAGTCACGATGTTGCTCGACGAGCAAGCCTTTTACGTGCTGCCGCGCCTCAACCCAGACGGGGCAGAATACTCGTTGGCGCACCCGTTCCGCTGGTGCGGCAATGGACGGTTCGTGCCGGGCACAGAGGACGAACGTGGTCACGGCTTGTACCAGACCGACCTCAACAACGACGGTTACATCGTCCAGATGCGCGTGCCCGACCCTGCCGGAGAGTGGAAAATCTCGAGCAAGGATTCACGGGTGATGGTGCAGCGCGACCCTGGCGAGTTTGGCGGCGCGTACTACCGGCTTTACCCCGAGGGTTTGATTCCCGATTATGACGGGGTTGAACTCGAGATTGAATCGACCCGCGACGGCAACCTGAACCGTCAATTTCCGGCGAACTGGGCGCAGGAGACCGAGCAGTACGGCGCGGGCTTGTACCCGGGCAGCGAACCCGAATCCAAAGCGATGATCGATTTCTTGCTGGCGCATCCGAACATCTGCGGCATGAACTCGTTTCACACCCACGGCGGCGTGCATTTGCGTCCGAGCACCACCAAGTACGACCATGAGATGAGTCCGAGGGACTTGACGCTCTTTAAGGACTTGGGTGCGGTTGGTACGAGCATCACGGGCTACCCGACGATCAGCACCTATGAGGGCTTCACGCCCGACAAGTCCAAAGCCCGACGCGGCTCGTTAAAAGACTGGATGTTTGAGGAGAGCGGCGTGCCAATTTTTGCCACCGAACTCTGGGACATCGAAAAGGCGGCGGGTATTGAAAAGGTTGCCTTTTACAACCTGCGCCCACGCGACGAGGACACCCTGGTGAGAATGGTGCAATGGGTCTGGGAAAACCACGGCGAACGCGGCTGGCGCGAATGGCAAGCCTTCGAGCACCCGCAACTCGGTACGGTCGAGATCGGTGGTCTGGCAGAAATCTGGGTCTTGCGCAACCCGCCGGGTCACCTGCTCGAGGAAATCTGTCACAACAACACGCTGTTCTGCCTTGAGCACGCCGCCGCCAGCCCACGCATTCGGGTACGGAAAACCAAAGTCGAACAGATAGGCACTGCACCCGATGGCTCGAGTTTATTGAAAATCCATGCCGTGATCGGCAACGACGGCTATCTGCCCTCGCATTTGACAGACCGAGCCATCGAAAAACGGGTCGCCGAGACGGTCAAAGCCAGCCTCGAGTTTACAAGCGCTGAACTGTTAATGGGCGCTTGGACCCATGACATCGGACATCTGGCTGGACGCAACGGACGCAAGTATCCCTGGTCGCCGTGGGGCGAGAAATGGGGTCGTACCGCACGCGGCGTCGAGTGGCTGGTCAAAGCCGAGGCGGGCGCGAGCTTCAAGATTGTCGTCTCGAGCCAAAAGGGCGGCAAGCAGATCAAAGTGGTGAGCGCCGATGTCTGAGGCGATACTTGAAAAAGTCTTTGCCCATATTGACGCGCACGCCGAAGAAGCCGTCGAAGACTTGCGGCGCTTCTTGCGTCAACCCAGCGTCAGCGCCCAAAACGTCGGTCTGGAGCCGTGCGCGGCTTTGCTGCGTGAATTGATGCTGGCAGACGGTGTTGAGGACGTGGAAATCCTGCCAACCGACGGTGGACCGCAGGTGGTGTTGGGCACCGAACGCGCCAGCGATCAGAGCGCCAAGACCCTGCTCTGCTACGGGCATTACGATGTGCAACCACCCGAACCGCTCGAGCTGTGGCATTCCGACCCCTGGGGCGCGGACGTGCGCGACGGCATCATTTACGCCCGTGGCGCAACCGACAACAAGAGCGGCTGTCTGGCATTCGTCGAGGCTGCCAAAGCCTACCGCGCCGTGGTGGGTGCGCCGCCCGTGCGCTTGCAATACCTGTTTGAAGGCGAGGAAGAAATCGGTTCGCCGCATCTCGAGGATTTTGTCTGGAAGCACAAAAACCGTCTGCACTGCGATGCCAGCATCGGACTGGACGGCGGCGTCAACCGCACCAGTTTGCGCCCAGAGGTTCATCTGGGCATCAAGGCAATCTTGTACATCGAGTTGCGCTGCAAGACCCTGAAGCAAGACACCTGGTCTGGACGCGCCCAGATGCTGCGAAACCCCGCCTGGCGTTTGATCGAATGCCTGGCGAGCATCGCGGACCCCGCGACTGGGGTCATCAAGGTCGAGGGCTGGTACGACACCTTGATTGCGCCAGACGAGTGGGATTTGGAGTTTTTGCGCGACGAGCAACAGTATTTTGACCGCACCGAATTTATGCGGCAGATGGGCGCAAAACACCTTTCCAGCGAGGACGACTTCGAGGTGCTCAAACGCGCCCATTACGGCGCGAGTGCCAACATTTGCGGTTTCACCTCGGGCTACGGCGGCGAGGGTTCCAAAACCATCGTGCCAGCCGAAGGTGTGGTCAAAATGGACTTCCGTTGCCCACCCGGTCTGGAGCCGAGCGAGCAATTCAAAAAACTCGAGCGTCACATGACCCAGCACGGTTTTGATGACATCGAACTGGTGTTGGTCAACGCCCGCAAGAATCCCTACAAAGTCTCGAGCCGCGAGGCGATCTCGCAGGCGACCTTTAAAGCCGCCGAGCGGGTCTTTGGGGTTCAGCCCGTGGTTCACGGGGTTTCGATTCAGGGGATTATCATGCTGGCAATCCCGCATCCGGCGGTCTTGTCGGGTTTTGGTGCGCCCGAAAACAACCTTCACGGACCCAACGAGAATATGCCAATCGCACGCTTTGTTCAAGGCATCAAGTATGCCGCCGCGATCTTTCACGAGTACGCCCTCAAAACGAGCCAGGAGTCGCGTGAACTTCAAGCCTGAATCGTGCAAACAAACAGGGGCGCGGACGTGACCAAATACATCGTCCGCCGCCTGCTTCAGATCGTACCGACCTTCATCGGTGCGACGCTGCTGGCGTTTTTGATCATTCAACTGACTCCAGGTGATTTCACAGACCGATTCGCGCTCGACCCGAACGCCGACGCGGCGCAACTCGAGCGTCTGAAACAAAACTTTGGCTTGGATCAACCTGTAGTCATTCAGTATTTTCGTTGGGTGCTGGGGATTCTCACCCAAGGCTATCTCGGCGAATCGTTCACCTACCGCTCGCCGGTTGCCGACATCATCGTGCCCTTGATCTGGAACAGCCTGAGTCTGGTGGTGATTTCCCTGTTGCTCACGTACCTGCTGGCGATTCCAATCGGTATTTACCAGGCGGCGCGGCAATACAGCAACGGCGACAAGGTGCTCAGTTTTTTCAGCGTCATGGGCTTGGCGATTCCCAATTTCTTTTTTATTCTGCTGCTGATCGTCGGGGTGCTATCCTTTCAGGCGGGCTTGCGTCAGGTTGCGCAGGGCGACGCCTGGTACAAACCGGTTCTGAGCTTTTTCACCTATGACCTGCGCAATGGCTTGATCTTTCCGGTTGGCGGCATGCGCACCACCGAGGTCTACGACAACCTGAGCCTCTGGGGACAGCTTGTGGATCGCGCCTGGCATTTGGTGCTGCCGACCATCGTCGTCACCACCTCTGGACTCTCGAGCCTGGTACGGGTGGTTCGCTCTCAGATGCTCGAGTTTCTGAAAGCCGATTTTGTGCGAACCGCCCGCGCCAAGGGTTTGAATGAGCGCATTGTCACCTACAAGCATGTGCTGCGCAACGCCGTCGGTCCGGTCATCTCTGGGCTTGGTACGATCTTGCCCGAACTGGTGACCGGCGCGGGTCTGGTCGAATTTGTTTACCGCTGGCCCGGCATCACGCCAGGTTTTGTGATCGCCATTCAACAACAAGACCTTTATGTGGTCATGGGATTGCTGGTGATGTCCGCGCTGCTGCTGATGATCGGCAACCTGCTGTCCGATCTGTTGCTGGCGCTGGTTGACCCAAGGATTCGGTACACCTGATGCAGCCCTCAACCACACCCATTGAAGCTGTGACCAAGACGACGCTCCGCGCCCAGTCGCGCGGCGATATCGTGCGTGGACAATTCCGCAAGCACCGCCTGGCGGTCACCAGCCTCTGGGTGCTAGGACTGCTTTATGTGCTGGCTGCCTTTGCCGATTTTATCGCCCCCTACGGCGAGTCCGAATCCTTCTTTCGGGGCGAAATAGACCGCAGCTACGCGCCGCCAACCCGCATCCACTGGATTGACCCAAGCACAAAATCACTCACTTTTCCCTTTGTTTATAATGTCGGCAGCCAAATGAACCTCGAGACCCTCGAGTTCGATTTTAGCGAAGACACCGCCAAGCCCTACCCAATCAAATTCTTCAGCAGTGGCACGCCCTACACCCCGTTTCCGATCAACCTGATTCCCATCGAGTGGCGCAACGCCAGCGGCATCAACCCGCAAATCAACCTGCACCTGTTCGGCGTGGACAAGCCCGCCACGATCTTTTTGTGGGGAGCCGACAAACTCGGACGGGATGTTTTTGGGCGCATTCTGTTTGGCGCTCGAGTCACCCTGACGATTGGTATTTTCGCGGCGACGCTCTCGTTGGTCATTGGCTTGTCGCTCGGTGCGATTTCAGGATTTTACGGCGGCTGGGTGGACGATCTGATCATGCGCGTCGTCGAGGTGCTCGCCACGATCCCAAGTTTGTTTTTGCTTTTGGCGATGCGGGCATTGTTTCCGCTGGATGCGAAATCCAGCGTGGTGTTCTTTGTGGTCGTGCTGATTTTGGGTTTGATCCGTTGGGGTTCGGTGGCTCGAGCCGTGCGCGGACAGGTTTTGTCGCTCCGAGAGGAAGATTTTGTTATGGCTGCCAAGGGACTTGGCGCTCGAGATTCGCGTGTGATTTTCAGGCACATCTTGCCGGGCACCGCCAGCTTTGCGATTGTCTCCTTCAGCCTGCTTGTACCCGGTTTTATCCTCACCGAATCCGGACTGTCCTTTTTGGGTTTGGGGATTTCAGACCCCAATTCGAGCTGGGGTCTGATGCTGGCAGTCGCTCAGGAGGGCGGCATGCAAACTTTTACCTCCAGACCCTGGATGCTGCTGCCCGGTTTTTTTATTTTCATTGCGGTGCTGGCATTTAATTTCATTGGCGACGGCTTGCGCGACGCGCTCGACCCGAAGGCGAGGCGGTGATCGATTGAGATAAAACACGTTGAAGGCTCGAGGTTTAAACAGGTTGTCCATTCTTTTGGAGGAGGAAGCGCATGAACAAAAGTGCAAAACTGGCGGTTTTCAGTCTGGCTCTGGTCGCCGCAGTGGCGGCAGTCTCAATCGAGGGACAAGCCCAGCAATCGCAACAATTGGTGCGCAGCGCCCGCTTTGGTGGCGACGGCAGTGCCAGCAAAGGCGGGACGTTGACCTACGGGCTGGTGGGCTTGCCGCCAACCTTTAATCCATTCACGGTGCAATCGCTTTCCGACACCTTCATTCAATACCTCTGGTTTCCGCAACTGGTGCAATTCAATGCCGCCAGCGGACAAAACGAGTGTTACGTCTGCACCAACGTGACCCAAAAGGGTTTGGACGTGATTTTCAACATCCGAACCGGTATCAAATGGTCTGACGGCAAGCCGCTGACCGTTGATGATATCTTGTACAGCGCGAGCTTGCATTCCAATCCAAAAATCAACTCGAGACAACGCACCGACTTTGTGCAGGCGGGCAAGGACATCAAATGGTCCAAAGTCGATGCCGATACTCTCAAAATGACGCTTAACCTCGCCGACGCGGCATATCTTGACCTGGCAGACTGGTCGATTGTGCCCAAGCACGTCTGGCAACCGCTCGCCGAAAAGGGCGAGGCGGCAGTTCAGGGGGCTTACAACGTCAGTACCAACCCGAAAGACATTGTGGGGGCTGGACCGTTCCTGGTCGAATCGTACAAACCAGGCGAGGAAATGACCCTCAAAAAGAACCCGGATTATTGGGCAGTTGACGAAAAAGGCAACAAATTACCGTATCTGGACCGCATCATTGCCAAAAATTATTCGGACACCAATGCGCGTCTGGCTGGCTATATTGCCGGACAGCAGGATATTTTCCAACCGCTGACGATTGATGAGGTTCAGGGTGTGCGCCAAGCGATCACCGCTGGTCGTCTGGACAGTGAACTTAAAATTAACATCACCCAGACAGCCGTGACCTCGACCCTGCTTTGCAACTTTCAGAACAAGGACCCGTTCAAGGCGCAACTGTGCCGCAGCGTCAAATTTCGCCGTGCGCTCTCGTATTTAGCAGACCGCGACACCATCATCAAGGTCGGACTCGGTGGACTGGGCAAGGCGCTTTACGGTCCAATCTCGAGCGGCAACACCAAATGGTACAACGACAGCGTTTATGTTGAAGGCGAGTCAAAATTCAGTTTCAACCCCGCAAAGGCGAGTGCCTTGCTGCGCGAACTCGGGTTTACCCGCAAGAATGCCAGTGGTTTCCTGGTTAACTCCAAGGGTCAAACGATCAAAATGAACGCGCTGGTGGTTTCAACCGAGGCGCTGCAAAAAGTTGCCGCCCCGATCATCATTGAGGACATGAAAAGCGTCGGCATTGATGCCAGCTTTACCGTCGCCGACAACGGCAGCGTCATCAACCCTGCTTTGCGAACCTTTAACCCCGACGGCACGCGCAACTTTGACCTGTCTTTCACCGACTTTGGCGGTGTCTTCGACCCTCCGACGCGCCGTAATCTGTACAACCTTGGCGGCGTGGCACGGATCTGGAATCTCAACCGAGCCGGTCAAACCAGACCCGACAAACTCGAGTCCTTCGAGATTTTGCTCGATAAACTGGTCAGTCAGGGGCTTTCGACACTGAACCTCGATGGTCGAAAGCAAATTTACAATCAGTTCCAGAAAGTGGCGGCGACCAACTTGCCCTTGATTTATCTTTACACCCGAGGCTTGCATGTCTCGTACAAGAACCGCGTGGGCAACACCCAAGATCAACTCAAAGACCCAATTGGGGCTTTCCAGAGCACGGCTAACGGCTATATCGGAGAGACTTTTAATTTCATTGATACGGCTTACGTCAAAGGCAATTAAGGCTCGAGCCTGAGGATTCAAAAAGGGGACGCAGTTTCTTGCGTCCCCACCCAAAAAACTCGAGCGACGTTTTCACAACCAAACTTCAAAGGAGAACCCGTGAGTACGCCATCTTCGATGCGATACAGAATCGCTGATCGAATCGTTCACAAAGACGAATCCATTCGGACCCGAATGCTCAAGATTGCCTCGAAGCTCGAGGGTGTGATTGCCTTGGGTCGCGGTGATCCAGATTTAGCCACGCCAGCGCATATTATTGAAGCTGGGCAAAAGGCGCTCTCGAACGGCGCAACCCATTACACTGCACCGCAAGGCATGCTCGAGTTGCGAGCGGCGATCTGCGAAAAATTGCACCGTGATAACCAACTCTTGTACTCGCCCGACGAGGTGATCGTCACCGCAGGGGCGCAAGAAGGCATTTACGTGGCAATGCTGACCTTGATTAACCCCGGCGACGAAGTGTTGTGTACTTCGCCAGGTTATACCTCGTACAACCAAGCCATCGAACTGGCTGGTGGCGTGGTTGTCACGGTCAACACGAATCAACAGGATAATTTTGCCCTGACTGCCGATGCTGTGCGCGAAAAAATCACGCCACGCTCGAGAATCTTGTGCCTGATGAATCCTGCAAACCCTACGGGTTCGGTCACACCTCGAAGCGAAATTAAGAAACTTGCGGCTTTGGCAATTGAACATGATTTGATCGTGATTTCTGACGAGATTTACGAACAACTTATTTTTGATGGCTCGAGCGTCACCAGCATGGCGAGTCTGCCAGGCATGTTTGAACACACGATTACCTTGAATGGTTTTTCCAAAGCCTATGCCATGACCGGTTGGCGCGTTGGGTATATTGCCGCACCTCGAGCCTTGGTGATTCCAATGAACGAAATCCATCATGGCTTAACGATTTGTGCCCCTGCGGTCAGTCAACACGCGGCACTGGCGGCATTGAACGGGTCCCAGGACTGCGTTGCCGAATTCCGAGCGATTTTTGACGAACGCCGCAAATTTTTTCGCACGGTTTTAGATCGTCTCGGTTTTAGTTACGGCGCACCGCAAGGCGCATTTTATTTGTACACCAACGTCTCGCACATCGGCTTGGGGGCAGGCGATTTCTGCGTTAAGTTGCTCGAGCAAGCACGAATCATGATCTTCCCAGGATCACTGTTTGGCGATCACAATGACAACTTCGTGCGGATTTCGTTGTTGCAACCGATCCCCAAATTGACCGAAGCCGCCGAACGTCTCGAGCGAGCCTTGCAAAATCTAACTTAAAAAAGAGGAAAAACAAATGGACAACCCACAAGTGCGATCCATCAAACACATGGCCTTTGGCGTAAAAAACGCT
This sequence comes from Deinococcales bacterium, assembly GCA_043775825.1. GTDB lineage: Bacteria > Deinococcota > Deinococci > Deinococcales > JAAFIG01 > JANXTZ01. The sequence continues at coordinate 5,091 of JAYVRX010000025.1, read as the reverse complement.
GCCCAAGCCCTCGAGACGTATGCTCGGTTTTTGGATGTTCCGACCAACACCGAGATCAAAGAGTACGCAAAATCTCGCAACCGCGTGGCGCTGTTTGTGCTTGGCGGTATCGAATACCAACTGTGCGAATCAATGGATGCGGATGGTCGGTTCGCCACTTGGATCAACCAACGTGGTGGTCATGAAGGTTTGCATCATATCTGTTATGAGGTTGGCGATTTGGACAAGGCGCTCGAGCATGCACTGGCGAACGGCGCGAGTTTACGCATCTGCAAAGCTTGCGGGGTCTACGGCAAACACGCCCACCCAGAGGGTTTCATTGCCTTTTTGGACAACGACGCAGGCGGTATCGAAATCGAATTTATGCAGGTTTATACAGCAGCCGAACTCGAGCAGTATCAAATTCAAGGAATTTAAGGGGGCAGTATGGGCATTGTCAAAGTCGGAACGGCTCGAGCTAAACCTGGCAGCGTCGCCACGGGCGTAATAAGTGTTTCTAAACTGGCGGGTGGTGGCGAACTCGAGATGCCAGTGATTGTGATGAACGGCGCAAAAGATGGTCCTTGCCTGTGGGTGGACGGCGCGATTCACGGCGACGAACCCGAAGGTCCGTTGATGTGCCATATCTTAAAGCGTGAGATCAACCCAGAAAAACTCTCAGGTTCGTTGGTGCTCGTACCCGTCATCAACGTGCCCGCCTTTGAAGCCGCGTCTCGAGGCAATCCGCTCGATACTTTCAGTTACGACATGAACCGCATTTATCCAGGCAAGCCGAACGGTTACTTTTCCGAACGCATCGCCCACGCCCACAGCCTCTGGATGACCAAGGTCGCCGATCTGGAGCTTTCAATTCATTCGGGCGGTGCACACTCTTACCTGTCAGAAACGATTTTCGCCACCGAGGACGCAAAATCTCAAGAACTCGCCAGAGCCATGGGCGAGGGTTGGGACTTGGCGCTGAAATCCTTTTTACCCAAAGGCAACCCGATGGCATCGATGCTCGAGGTGGGCAAAACAGGAATTACAGTCGAACTGGGCGGACGCAGCGCCACTAGCCCGAAAGGTTTTCAGCACGTTGGGCGCGTGCTTGCCGATGCTGCCCTGAACGTCATGCGACATTACAAAATGATTGCTGGCAAAGCCAAGTACGCCGCACCGCGTTACACCGGTGTGCAACACGCGCTGCTGGCTGGCATCAGCGGTCTGTTCGTTGCCGAGGCGCACATGGAATTTCAAAAACCCATGAAAAAAGGCGACAAGATCGCAGTAATTTACGACCTTTACGGCGAGGTGCTCGAGACGCTGCACGCCCCAACCGATGGCAGGATTTTTGGTTTGCGGGCTTTGCCCAACGTGACCGTTGGCGACTGGTGCTGCTTTTACGCCGAAATTCAAGGCACGCTCGACTGAGGAATTCCATGAATGAATTGATTCAGCTTCTCAAAACGCTGATCGAAATTCCTTCACCGAATCCACCCGGTGACGCTCGAGCCATCGCGCAATGTGTTGCCGATTGGCTGGCGGCGGTTGGAGCGAACGTGCAAGTGCTATCCCCACCCGAGAAACCCGAGGCGCACAGCGTCGTTGCCAGTATCGGCTCGGGCGCACCTGTGATTCTGTTACACGCCCACATTGACACCGTACCCGTGGCAGACCTCGAGCGTGACCGTTGGAGCAGCGACCCGTTTTGTGCCGTCGAACGAGACGGAAAAATTTACGGCAAGGGTAGCGTGGACGATAAAGCACCCCTGGCAGCCATGATGCTTGCCTTCAAGAAACTGGCATCTCGAGCGCATGTTGGTACGCTGGTGCTGGTCGCTGCCGCCGAAGAAGAGGTCGGTGGACAACTTGGCACAAAGTGGCTCGCCGATCAAGGCTACTTGCCCAAAAGTGATTTTATTGTGGTTGGCGAACAAACCTTTAACCGCGTTGCAACCGCCCACAAAGGCGTGATGCGTGCCACCATCACCACATTGGGTCACAGCGTTCACGCCACCAACCCAGACCGAGGAATCAACGCCATCTACGCGATGGCTCGGGTGGTGCTGGCGCTCGAGCAATACCACCTTGACCTTGCGGCACGGGTTCATGCTTTGGTTGGCGTTCCCACCTGCAACGTCGGCGTGATTCAGGGCGGTAGCACCGCCAACGCCGTGGCAGATCAATGTACTGTGCGTCTGGATCGGCGCTTAATTCCAGGCGAAGACCCCGAAACCGTCAAGCACGAACTCGAAGCGGTCATTGCCAGTGTTGCCCTCGAGCCTGCCAAAGTTGAGGTCGGCGAGTTCTTGTACTCGAGTTGGTTTGAATCAAAACTCGAGACCAAATTCGGACAGGCTTTTTTGGAATGCTCCAGCCATGCCACAAACACACCACCCGAGCCGATAGGTTACTTGCCGGGCAGCGATGCCAAGCACCTGATGAATCTTGCCAACGGCGACATGGTGATCTTTGGTCCTGGCAGTTACGAGGTTGCCCATGCTTTTGACGAATACGTCGAGATTCGTGAACTCGAGCAGTGCGAGGCGGTCATCTCGAGTTTCCTCGAAAAAATCTTGTGCCAGGAGGTGAACCGTGTTTGACAGCCGGATTGGCGGCGGTTTGGTCATGACCCCCGAAGGACAAAAACAGCTTGACATTGCGCTCGAGAACGGCAAAATCGTGGCATTGCTCGAACCAGACGGTCTTGTTCAGGCTCGAGAAACCATTGACGCGACGGGTTTGCACCTGCTGCCAGGCGCGATTGACATTCACTTTCATGTTCGCGCCCCCGCACATCCGCAACGTGGCACTTGGGAATCCGAAACCCGTGCCGCCGCCGCCGGTGGCGTGACCACCGTGTTTGAAATGCCAATCTCGAAACCTTGCTGCGCCACCCCTGACATTTTCAACTCGAGACGCGAACAGGCAGAACGTGAAGCGGTGGTCAATTTCGCCCTCTACGGCGCACCAGGGATGCGAAAACGCGAATACGTTTTGGGCATGAAAGATGCTGGCGCTATCGCCTTCAAGATTTTCACCACCAGCGCCGTCAAGGGGCGTGAGGATGAGTTCGACGGTCTGTGCGTTCCAGAAGAATTTGAACAGCTCGAGGTGCTCGAGTTGGTACAAGAAACGGGCTTGGTGCTGGTGGTTCATGCCGAAAGCAACCCGCTCCTCGAGTATTATTCTCAGCGCGTTAAAGCCACAGGGCGCAATGATGCCGCCACCCACGGCGAGTCTCGCCCGCCCGTGGTCGAGGCACTTGCGATTGCCAAGATCGCGGTGCTGAATGATCTTATCGGTGCGAAATTACACATCGCCCATGTCACCTCGAGACACGCCCTAGAAACGCTGCGAAAATGGCAAGGCTTGCAGGACATTACGGGCGAAACCTGCCCGCAGTACCTGTTGTTTAGCGAAGCCGAACTCGAGCGTTACGGCAGTTACGCCAAGATCAACCCACCACTGCGAACGCTTGACGACAACGCAGCGCTCTGGGAAGGGATCAGCGACGGTACGCTTTTGAGCGTCACCACCGATCACTCGCCGTTCACCGTCGAAGAGAAAGAACGCGCCCGCACCGATATCTGGCTTGCGCCACCAGGAGCGCCAGGCGTGGAAATGCTCGTGCCGATGCTGCTCGATGCCGCTGCACAGGGCAAGATTACGCTCGAGCAAGCTGTTGATTTGATGTCTACGAACGGCGCAAAACGTTTTGGCATTTATCCACGCAAGGGCGCGATTCAACTGGGGGCAGATGCAGATTTGATCCTGGTCAATCTCGAGGCAAAAACCGTGGTGGATAAGTACAAAGAATTTAGTCAAGCCCGAGAGAACGATTTTTTCTTTGATGGCAAAACCTTTCAAGGACGGGTCGAACGTACCATCGTCGGCGGCAAAACCGTGTTTGCCAATGGGCAAGTTATGGGTTTGCCTGGAGACGGAAAGTTCGTGCGACCTTGAGCCAGGTCGCTCGAGTGTTGCTGACCGGGGCAGGCGGATTTGTTGGCACTGCGATAGCGCGACATTGGCAAGATACCGACCTTGAGCTGGTGACTTGCGACCTTCACGGCGCAACTCGAGACTTGGATGTGCTTGACCAAAACGCCGTCGAAAACTTGATGCTCGAGGTTCAACCCAAAGCCGTGATTCATGCTGCCGCAATCACCACCAGCGACAACGACCTGCGTTTGCTCGAGGTGAATGTTCGCGGTACATTGCACGTTCTGAATGCCGCCAAAAAATCTGGGGTTGAGCATCTGGTCTTGTTCAGTTCCTCTGGTGTGTACGCAGCGCTGAATGAAGTGGTCAGAGAAGACAGCCCGACCTCGAGCGCCAGTGCTTACGCGCTCTCGAAACTGTTTGCCGAAGAAATCTGTACGGTTGGGAAAAACTCGAGTTTGACGGTGTGGTTGTTGCGACTTGGACCAATTTACGGCGCAGGAGAACACGCATCATCAACCCGCAGCAAAACATCCATCGTTCACCAAATTGCCCAAGCCATCCTGACCAAAAAGCCAGTGCTGCTGCCTCGAGCCGCCAGCGACATTTACAACTGGCTACACACCCAAGACCTTGCATGGTTGCTCGAGTTGATTATGACTCGAGCGGGTGATGGTGGGATTTATCTTTACAACGTGGCTGGAGCGTCCATCAACGGATACGAATTGGTGGCAGCCTTCCAAACACTTGTACCCGAAATAAACCTGCAAAGCCTGCTCGAGTGGACGGCAACACCACCGCCACGCCACGGCGCAATGGACTGCACACGCATCCAACAAGAACTTGCTTGGCAAGCCTACGTACCACTGCAAACAGGCATTCTCGAGTATCTGAAGGGATGAAATCATGAAACCACTTACCGTTGTGCTGGTTGGGCTGGGAACGCGAGGGCGACACTGGGCGCGGGTGATTGCCGAAAACGCCGACGCGCAATTTCTGGCAGGCGTTGACCCGAACCCCGAATCGGTCAGTATCTTGCACGAAAAACTGCCAAGCCTCGAGTTTCCCGTGCTGGATTTTTCCCAAGCGTTGGCGCTACAACCCGATCTGGTCGTGCTGTCTACCCCGCCCAGCGTTCACCTCGAGCAAATCAGCGCCTGCGCCGAA
>JAYVRX010000024.1:0-33395 GCA_043775825.1 Deinococcales bacterium | reverse complement strand
AACAACCTGCAAAACCTGTTTAAACTGTACGGTGCCTCGAGCAACCAAACGCTGCTTAAACTGCGCCTGCCATTTGCACTGCCGTACATGGTCACCGGCTGGCGCATTGCCAGCGCTCAAGTCGTCATCGGCAGCATCGTCGGGGAATACATGGCTGGGGCGGGCGGTGGCGGTCAGGGTGGACTCGGTTTGGTGATTGCCGCCTCGAGCGCACGCCTGCAAACCTCGTATTTGTTCGCTTCAGCATTGACCTCGGCACTCATGGGCGTCGGATTTTTCTTGCTGGTTAACTTTATTGGACATCTTCTGTTGCGCAATTGGCACGAAAGCGCCGTTCAACACGAAAATTAATGGTTACTCGAGATTCGGTGGTTCATTCAAGAGGGAGAACATTATGAAAAAGTCGGTTCAGATTGCATTGCTCGCCACAGGAATTCTTACCGTTACAGGCTTGCTGGCTGTGGGTCAAGCCCAAACCAAACCCGAAGTCACCATGGTGCTCGACTGGTTTGTCGAACCACCACACGGCGGGTTTTATGCTGCCGTGCAAGACGGTCTGTACGAGGCGAAAGGCGTTAAGGTGAACCTCGTCCCAGGTGGTCCAACCGTCGCTGGTTATTCACTCTTGGGTTCGGGGAAAGTCGAATTTGCCATGACCGACTCGGCAGGAATGCTTTCCGCCAGGGAAGAGGGCGTGCCGTTGGTGGGCGTGTTCGCCACCTTCCAACTCTCGCCGCAAGTGCTGATGTACCACAAATCAAACCCAGTCAAAAGCTTCAAAGACCTGGCGGGACGCCAAGTCGCGGTTACCCCAGGCGCACCGTACTGGGATTACATCGTGGCGAAATACAACCTGAAAGGCAAAGTCCAGCAAGTCAATTACTCTGGTCAGCAAGCTACGTTTCTTAACGATCAAAAACTGGTATCCCAAGGTTATGCAGTCGCCGAACCGTACACGCTCGAGAAAGCCGGTGCGGACATTGGCTACCTGCTGGTCGGAGACAGCGGATTTAGCCCTTACGGCATGATCGCCACCACCGAAGATTACATTGCGAAAAACCCAACCATCGTCAAAGCCGTGGTCGAAGCCACCCAAGAAGGTTGGGCGCGTTACGTCGCCAACCCAGCCAAATACGGCGCCAGTTTACAAGCCGTCAACAAAGACCTCGAGCCAGATTTTCTAAATTGGAGCGGTAAAGCCGTGATTCCATTTGTGACTGGCAAGAACGACGACACCAAAAAGCACGGTCTAGGTTACATGAGCGCCAGTCGTTGGACCACCATGTACAAGGCTTTACGTCAAGTCGGTGTGCTTAAAAAAGATCAAGACCCGAAAAAAGCCTTCACCATGAAGTTCTTGCCAAAACCGTAATCTAAGCTCGAGCAACTGGGGGCGAGTGAAACATTCGCTCCCAGTTGCTATTGAGGCTTGAACTTAAACTCGAGAAGCACAAATCACCCGCTTGAAAGGCGCATGTCCATGCGCGGCTACCCGCATTCAATTTTAAAATCGGATTTCAATTTTCCAACTCGAGAAACTTGTGACTTTAACTTTACTGAACTTAAAACAAGGCATTATTTTATTCTGGGCGCTTTACATGAGCCTGGTCGTGATTTTAAATCTTTTTGATACACTCAAAACCCTAAAATTTTTACCGCAAACCTGGAAATTCTCGAGTGGGAACTTTTGGTTTATTGAACAGGTCACCAAAATCTATAGCACGCCGAGTTGGATTAACGGCGTGTTGTTCGCTGGGGCAATTGTTTGGGAGATTATCAACACCGTCATGCTCTGGGCGGCACTTGCTACATTTGACGGCTCGAGTTATGCCAGCATCAACAGCGCTTTGATCGTTGGTTTGGCACTCTGGGCGGCATTTATGGTGATTGACGAGTTCTTTCTGGCATGGTCGGTGGCAATCGGTAATTCCAACGCGATGGAAGGTCACCGCAGCTTATTCTTAACTTGGCTGGTCTGCTTAATGGCGATCAATTTGCTGCCCAACATTTAATCTCGAGGTGGTTTTTTTGCGTGATGAACGTTTTTTACCGAATTTAACCTGGCACGAAATCCGTGACCTCGAGAAAGAGGGTGGCGTGTTGGTGCTGCCGATTGGCGCGGTAGAACAACATGGTCCGCAGTTACCAACCTTCACCGATGCGCTGATCGCCGAACGGATGACCATGTTGGCACTCGAGCGCTTAAAACCTGAAACAAAAGTTTGGAGGTTGCCGACCCAGAGTTACGGCAAATCCAACGAGCACACCGGTTACCCTGGAACATTTACGCTTTCGGCAAGCACCCTAATGGCAGTTGTGCGCGATATTGCGCTTGGAGCAAAATTGGCGGGTTTCAGGCGTTTGGCTTTTATTAACGCGCACGGTGGCAACACTGCATTGCTGGCAATGATGGCAAGGGATATTCGCGTCGAAACTGGCTTGATGGTTTTTAACACGTTCTCGAGTGCGGGTGCGCAAGACCCAATTGAAATCACGCCAGAGGAAGCCAAATTCGGTATTCATGCTGGCGATTGGGAAACCAGTATTGTGTTGGCGCTCGAGCCTGAATTGGTACACATGGAACGCGCGGTGAAAAATTTCCCAGATTATCCAAAATCGCAGAATCTCAGCCTAACGCAAGGAAATGCGGTCAGCGCTTGGTTGACCAGGGATTGGAGTGAAACGGGCGTGTTTGGCGATTCGACCGTGGCAACCATTGAAAAAGGTAAGGCAAGACTCGAGGCTTGCGTGGTGAAACTGGCGGAAGTCTTGACCGAAATCAGTACGTTTGAAATTCCTGAAAGGACTGCATGAGTCTCGAGATTTTGTTGCAAGAGGCAACCTTGAACGGTGTCATGACTGACATTGGGATTGCTGGTGGCAGAATTGTCGAAATTGCTGATTACATCACTACCCCAGCCGAAAAAACCATTTCACTCGAGGAACGGGCGGTACTACCAGGGTTGATTGAAACCCACTGTCATCTCGATAAAACGTTTACAATTGATGATGTTGGCAACGAATCTGGCACGTTACTCGAGGCAATAAAAAATTGGGTTGCGTATAAATCCAAAATCAATCATTTTGATTATGTTTATCGCGCCAATCGAGCGATTGAAATGGCAATCGCGGCTGGAACAGCCAGTTTACGAACCCATGTGGACGTGGATTCGAGTGGTTTTATGGCGCTTGAGGCAATGCTGCAAGTTCGTGAAAAATCCAGTAGCAACATCACCATGCAAATTGTCGCATTGGGCTGTCCAGAACTCGAGATGGACATTATGCGTGAGGCATTGCGAATGGGCGCAGATGCCGTTGGTGGTTGCCCTGCAATCAGGCGAAATCCAAGACTCGAGATTGAACATGCACTGGACTTGGCAGAGGAATTTGGTAAACCTGTGGATTTACATATTGACGAGAACGACCATTCCAACACGCTCGAGATGCTGGCTGATGAGGTTTTGCGACGCGAGTTTAGCTTGCCTGTAATGGCTGGACATTGTTGCAGTTTGGATTTTATGAACGAAAGTGCTGCGGCTCGAGTGATTGATAAAGTGGCGAAGGCGGGAATCAGTATCGTGTCGCTACCAGCTTGTAATCTTAATTTGCAAGGGCGCGGTCAACATCCAATGCCACGTGGCGTTACTCGGGTTTCGGAATTGATTGCAGCAGGTGTCAACGTTTGTTTTGGCAGCGACAATGTTCAAGACCCGTTTCATCCTGTCGGAAATTACGATTTGTTGTTTGCCGCGCAACTGGGGGCGATTGTTACACACTTAAGCCATTTGGACGGCTTGTCTCGGGTTTTTGAAATGATTACCACCAATGCCGCCAAAGCCTTGAGTCTCGAATCACCCGAAATTGCGGTTGGTGGTCGGGCTGATTTGGTGGTTGTGAACGCCAGTTCGATGCTTGAGGCTTTAAGAATATTGCCAGTTCGACCTTGGGTTTTTCACGGTACAAGCGCGAAATCGTTGTAAGTTTTGGAGGCTGGACTTGTGGATTTGCTCATCCGAAACGCAAAACTCGAGACAGGAGAAACCGTTCATATCGGCATTGAGGACGGGTTCATCACTGCGATTCAACCCGAAATTTCTCAAACCGCAAAACTCGAGCTTGACGCCCACGGTCAACTGGCAATTCCAGCGTTCGTCAACGGGCATCTTCACGCCTGCAAAAGTTTTTGGCGCGAACCACTGGCTAAACTCGCGCTTGGACAGAATTTTGATTTTACGGATGCGGGCGCGAGATTTGGCGCGGTAGCCGAGGTCAAACGCCATTACACGCCAGAAGAAGTTGCCGCTCGAGCCGAAAAAAACATTCTTTTGGCATTGCGGCACGGCACTTGCGCAATTCGGTTGTTTGCCGACGTGGACTCTGATGCTGGACTTCGGGCGCTCGAGGGGCTGCTGTCAATTCGTGAAAAATACCGAGAAGTTTTAACGGTACAAATCGTGGCTTTCCCACAAAATGGGGTGTTCCGCAACCGTAACAGCACCGAAACTTTATTACACCAGGCGCTGGAGATGGACATTGATGCGCTTGGCGGGATTCCGTGGCTCGAGCCGAGTGAAGAATCTCAAAAGGCACATGTCGATTTGATTCTCGAGTTGGCAAAAAAAAACAATCTTGACGCGCATTTTGTGCTCGATGACACCGAAGACCCGACCTCCAGAAGCGCCGAATACGTGGCGGCGCGAACCATAGAAATGGGTTTGCAATCTCGAGTTCATGGGACGCAAGCCAATGCTCTGGCGTTTTATGATGACGCCCATGCGGCTCGAGTGATTCGCCTTTTAAAGGAATCGGGCATGACAATTTTCTCTAACGCACACGTGGCGCTGGTGACAACCAATCTGCGCCACCAGCCAGCGCCCAGAGGCATGACTCGAGTACGTGAACTCATCAAAGCTGGTGTGCCCGTTGCCACCGCGCAAGACGACATTGACAACCCGTATTATCCGTTCGGGCGCAACGATTTGCTCGAGGTGGCGCAGTACATGGCACACTTGGGGCAGTTCGCTTGGGGTGATGAGATTGAGCGCGTGCTCGAGATGGTCACCAGCGTTCCAGCCAAAGTCATGAAGCTCGAGCATTACGGGTTAGTGGTGGGCTGCAAAGCCAATGTTCTGATTTTAAACGCCAAAAACTGGCGCGATGCGTTGCATTATCAAGCTGAGAAATCATTGGTGATCGTCAACGGAAAACTGGTGTCTAGCGCGACAAGACAGCAAGAATTATTTGGATTGGGGAAGTTATGAATCAGAGCATCCTGGATAAACTCGAGCAGATTGTTGGCAGCACTCAGACCTTCACCGATTCTAGAGTTTTAGAGACATTTTCCAAAGACCAGTACGCGTTTTCGCCCGTGCTGCTCGAGCTTTTGCGCAAAAAACGGGCTGATGTGATGGTCGCGCCAGACTCGAGCGAACAATTGAGTCAGATTGTTTCGCTGGCGGCACTCGAGAATACTCCGTTAACCGTTCGCGGCGCAGGCAGCGGCAATTATGGGCAAGCCGTGCCGCTTCACGGCGGCATTCTGGTCAGTTTGCACCGTTTTAATCAAATCCTCGAGATTGATGTGGCGGCTCAAACCGCCCGAGTTCAAGCTGGGGCACGGCTGGGCAACCTCGAGCGTGAAGCCAGAAAACACGGTCTTGAGTTGCGGTTTTACCCGAGCACCTGGGCGACTGCCACAATTGGCGGTTTTGTCGGCGGCGGCTTTGGCGGCGTGGGTTCGATTCAGTACGGCACGCTCTGGGATGATTTAATCGTTGAAGCTCAGGTTTTGGCGATGACCGAAAATCCGAAGCTCGAGCAGTTGACAGGCAGCGATATTTTTGCCGTGATTCACGCTTACGGCACAAGCGCCATCATGACCGAATTGACGATCAGGCTTGCGCCCGCAAACAACTGGGAAGAATGCGTTTTCTCGTTTCCAAACCTTGGTGATGCGATTGCGTTTGCCCAAGAAATTGCCCAGAATACCAAGCTCAAAAAACGCGAGGTTGGAATTTTTGAAGCCCCAATGCCAAACTATTTCAAACCCCTCGAGGCGGCTGGCGGCGTGCAGGAAGGCAGAACTGCCGTCATTTTGGAACTCGAGGAACATACAACACCGACTTTGGAAACTCGAGCGAACGAACTGGCTGGAACACTCGATTACTTCAACCCGCACGTCACATACCACCACTCGAGTTTCGCGCTCTCAGATTTCACCTGGAATCACACCACGCTCTGGGCGATGAAAGCCGAAAATTCGTGGACGTACACTCAAGCCCGTTTTGAGCTGGACAAGTTGCACGATCAAGTCAACGCCATCAAAGAAAAATTTGGCAATGAAGTCCTGATGCACCTCGAGTTTATTCGTGAACGCATTTCTGAGGGTGGCGTGCTGGTGGCGGCAAGTCTGCCCCTGATTCGCTTTACCACCAATGAACGCCTGTTCGAGATTCAAGGCTTTTTTGAAACCATCGGTGTGCAAGTCGCAGACCCGCATACCTATTATTTAGATGAAGACTCGAGGTGGTCTGGCGAAGCTGTACTGAACGGCATCGCTCGGTTCAACCCAAAAGGACTTTTAAACCCTGGAAAGTTAAAAGTGCTCGAGACTGGTGAAGCCAGTAAAACCGCAAATTCTTGGTTTGGTTCGAGCAAAATGTCTTAACGGTATTCGTATTTTGAACGCAAGAACAAGTAATCTCCTGCTCGTTTGAGGCTAACTGGAATCGAGCGCGGCGCGTTTTCTGGTGTGAAAGGCGCACCTTCGATCAAGCCTGGTCTGCTGCGTTCAGCATCTTGTCCAATCACCATAGGCGAGAGGGTCAGAAATTCTTCGTCCATCAGTTTTGCTGCCACAAACGAACCGTACACTCGAGGTCCACCCTCGCAAAGCAATGTTTTGATCTTGTAATCGTGGTGTAAAACTTGCATTACACGCTCGAGATCAACCCTGTCAGTTCCAACTTCAGGCAAGTCAACTTTTGCGGCAACACCCTCAAGATTCTTGGCGCGGTCACGCCCACGTGCAGTCGTAAAAATTACAATATGCAAATCGGCTCGAGCAAACACGGGCGAACTGGGATTGAACTCTCCCTCGAGTGACAAAAAAGTTTGCAAGGGATTGGTTGCGACCCCAAAACTGATGCGCAGATCATCAAAAGCGGTTTCCTTTGGGCAAATATACTGATGCGTCCAAATGTGATCTGGTTCGATTCTCAGCGTGACATCACCGACGATCACCGCATTGGCTCGGGTGCGCAGCAAACCCATGATCCATTGGTCGTGCAGGTTAAAACCTGAGACCTCTCCCCCACCCGCCTGTCCTGGAATGCCAAAAGAAATTCTGCCATCCCTGGATTGCACAAAGTTTGAATAAATGTACGGGCGATCTGTCGGCGCATCGAAGAGCCAATCGCCTCCGTATGCAAGCCTGAATGCCTCTGGAAGCCCCTGCGAGTTTGACTGTCTGTTGGTAGGCTCGAGCAGTGATTGAAACGAATTGTCGGCGGTGATAACAACAGGCTGCATGAAAGAGTTTAACGCGAATCAGCAATCTAAACTTGAGTTTGCCATGCAATAGCGTTGAAACCGCGCCTCAACTCGAGAATGCCAGATTGAACCTCTCGAGATGGATTGACGCGGTTGGTCAGCAGTACGTGAATTTGACAGGTTTTTGGATCAAACCAAACGCCAGTTCCAGTAAAACCAGTGTGACCAAGCGCGGTTTTGGGGGAGTTATCGCCACCACTCCAAGAATCATGCTTTATGACCCAACCGAAAGCTCGAGCATCGTTTTCGGTTCGGGCAATTTCTGATGTCATCAACTCGAGCATGTCTATGCCAACCACGCGCCCTTCAAGCAAATGAGCCAGAAACAAAGCAACGTCCCGAGACGTCCCAAACAATCCCGCATGTCCAGAAACCCCCTCTAGCGCGGCGGTGTTTTCGTCATGTACCCGTCCAACGATCAGACCGCCGCGCTCAACCACAAATTCTGTTGGCGCACACCTGGCAATTTCTGGTTGATAGGTCAAGCCCAGCCCGAGTGGTACGAACAATTCATCTCGAGCAACAAGATCTAGCCTTGCGCCGTACAGTTTCTCGAGGATATACGTCAGCACGATAAATCCTTGATCGGAGTACAGTATTTCCCGAGAATCACGCAGGGGTTCAGTTAAGGCTTTCTCGAGCGCTCCCTGACGTGGTAAATTCCAATATCTCAATCTCGAGAGCGCCTGAAGCCCCGAAGTATGCGAAACCAACTCGAGAATCGTGCTGTTCTGAAGCGGAAAACCTTTGATTTCGGGCAGAATCTCAAATAGCGGCGCTACGGGGTCAAGTCTCCCCTGTTCAATCAGTTTTAAAAGCAATGGCACGGTCACCAGAACTTTGGTCAAACTTGCCAGATCGTAAACCGTCTCGAGCGTGACCTGACTTGATTCAAGATCGCTTGAGAGACGCCCAAAACCTGCAAGCTCGAGGTTTGAGCCAACACCCAAAGCAAGACTCGCCCCAGGGATTGGACCAGCTTTGATTGCTCGTTCGACCAGTTCAAAAGCAGGATTCACCGCTCGAGCGTACCTCAAAACCTCGCAGATTTGATGATTGCAAGGTATAGTTTTGAGCGCGAAAAAGCACCCGAGAGACACTCGAGTGACGGAGGAAATCACATGTACGAATTACTGTTGTTAACCAAATCAGGACGCGAAATTGCGATGGGTCAAGCCGAAAACAAAGACGAAGCTCAGAACTTAGCCAATGCCGCCGTGCAACTGTTGGGCGGCTTAAAAACCGCGCAAGAACTGAACAACGTCATGATTATCAACTCTGGACCAAACGTTTATTTTATTGTGCCCAGCGAAATCGAAGGCATCAGTTTGTTTCATGTGGAAGAAACACCGCTCAACGTTAACATTCAAGAAATGGTTGGCAAAGCGCTCGAGGATGCCCAAAAACCACAAGCATAAATTTAAAAACAAAAAGACGAAAGCGCGGGTCGCTTTCGTCTTTTTGTAGCTCGAGGGTCTTAACCCACATGAACACGGGGGCGACGACGTTTTTTAGGTTCATTCTGACGAATGATTTCTCGGGTCATTGGTGCGGTGTCACCTTCACCAAAGAACAAGAACCGAATCACGTTGGCAATAGGGGTAATCTCTGACCAAGTGAAATAGCAGTGTGGAATCAATGATGTGCGGTTGCGAAGCTCGAACAAGAACGCGGCAATCGCATTTGGAACGGCAGGAGCAGTGGCACGTAAAATACGGTACTTTTCACCGTTTGGTCCTTCAATGGTTAAGCCTTTAACCTGTAATTTGGCATCGAACGCGCTGGCATCAGAAACTTCAACTTCAAAGAATAAAACTGGATCACGTTGGTCAATATGATGGTCTTCACGTTCGGCAAATTCTTTGTCATGGTATTCGCCCCAATCGCCAGCTTGGCGTTTGTTGGCGATCAAATGCAGTTCGGATTGATGGGCGGTGTCTTCAATAAAATCTTGAGCCACCTGATCGAGTTCGATTTTGGTGATTCGCAATTCAGTAGACCGTGTGACCCTCGAGAAAATTGAGATGGCGACAATCAAGGCAATAAAAAAGCCTGCAATCCGTAAACCATCGGGTTGCTCGAGAATCGTTAGGGTGGTGGTGTAAACAAATACCAAACTGGTAATGCCAAACAAAAATGACAATCGTTTTTGACCGTGACGAATGGCAGAAAGGGTCACGGCAATGGCGGCGCTGGTCATCAGTGCCAGTACGCCCGTGGCATAAGCGCTGGCTTGAGCATCGACACTGGCATTGAAGGCAAATGTAACGATAAAGCACAATGCCGTAAAAATTAAGACCAGTGGACGGGTGGCTAAAGTCCAATCTGGAGCCATGCCGTACTTGGGCAGGTAACGTGGCACGATATTGAGCAAACCAGCCATAGCACTCGCACCCGCAAACCACAAAATCAGGATGGTACTGATGTCATAAACCGTTCCAAAACCGTCACCCAGATACTCATGGGCAAGATAAGCCAAGGCGCGTCCGTTGGCTTCGCCTTTGGGTTTCTCGAGGGTCACGCTGTAAAGATTGCCAACAGGTTTGATGGTGGCGATCAATTCAATGGTTTCGTTTTTGTATGTGGTTGTGATCTTGGTGGGTTGTCCTGTGGTTGGAATATCAGTTGGGATTTGATACGTCAGCACTTCATTTGGTTGTATCTTGTCATTTACCACCATTTTGATGGTCGCTGTTCCAGATTTCAAAGTCTCTGCGTTTTCTTCAGTGGTGGCTGTCGCGGCAGCCCAAAATGCAGAACGTGGAATCATGACAGTGGTCACAAAAGCGCTCGAGATCAACATGACGCTCATGATGAGCGCAGCGCCGAGAAGGAGCTTTTTCCCGTTGCGAATTCTTCCCTTGGGGGCTTGTTCAGTATCGCTGGAATCGCCTTTGATCAGTGGCATGACCACAACACCTGTTTCAAATCCTGAAAGACCAAGGGCAAGCCGTGGAAAAACCAACAATGCCGCTCCGATCAGGGCAAGTGGTGAACTGTATCCTGTGCTGAGAATGCTGAGCCAATCGGAAAATTTGACAGGATTTTGCAATAAATGCTGCATTCCTGTACCAACCACAACCAAACTGAGTCCGATATACAACGCAACCAACACCACAGCAATACCGATGGCTTCGTTAAAACCTTTTAAGAACACCGCGCCAAGCAGCGCAATAAACAACAAAGTAATTGGAAGTTGCGCCCCTTCGACATACTGCCGTACAAAAGGATTTTCGATCACGTGCGCCGAAGCATCGGCGGCAGAAAGTGTAATCGTGATGATAAAACCTGTCGCCACAAAACCAATTAAGGCAAGTACCAAAAATTTGGAAGGCCAATACGAAAGCAGTTTCTCGAGCATTGAAATTGAACCATCACCGTGCGGGCTTTCGTCGGCAACGCGGCGGTACATGGGCAACGCCCCAAACAAAGTAATCAAGACCAGTACCAGGGTGGCAATTGGCGACAATGCACCTGCCGCCAAGGCGGCAATGGCTGGCTGATAACCAAGTGACGAGAAGTAATCCACGCCAGTCAAGCACATGACCTTCCACCACGGATGGGTGTGATGGTTTGCTTTTACAGATTCTTCTTCTTCGTAAAAGCCTTCATGAGTGGCTTGTTTTTTGAGAACACCCTCGAGCAGCCATTGCCTGAGGTTTTCGCGGAATCCAGTAGGAGAGGTAGCCATGAACTGCAAGATATTACTCCTGAAACGTGGCAAACGTATACAGTCAGCTTTTTGAATGTAAAGTTTAGTTACCCTGTCGTTTAATTGTTTGATATGCCTTTAAGTTCGAGAGTCTAGATTGAGAAATTCCCCTTTGGGTTATTGATGATTGCCAAAAAGCTTGCCTGTTTAAGAAATGCGCTCCAACGCTCGAGGCAGCAAACCTCGACACATTGGTTTACAACCTTAACCCACATGAACACGCGGACGACGGCGCGGTTTTGGTTCGGATTGCCTGATGATCTCGCGGGTCATTGGGGCGGTATCGCCCTCACCAAAGAACAAGAACCTCGAGACGTTGGCGAGCGGCGTGATTTCTGACCAGGTAAAGTAGCAGTGCGGAGTCATGGTGCTGCGGTCACGCATATACAACAAAAAAGCGGCGATGGCATTGGGCACAGCGGGTGCGGTGGCGCGAAGCACATGGTATTTTGAGCCGTTTGGACTTGGGATTTCAATCCCTTCAACTTGCAATTTTCCAACAAACTCTGAAGCATCAGAGATGGTGACTTCAAAAAACAAGACCGGCTCGCGTGAGTCAATATGATGATCTTCACGCTCGCTCAGTTCTTTGTCTTGGTATTCGCCCCAATCGCCAGCTTGGCGTTTGTTGGCTATGATATGCAACTCACCGCAATGATGAATGCTGTTTTGCAAAAATTGCTCGGCGGTGTCATCCAGTTGAATGTCAGTGATGCGCAACTCAGTTGAACGATTCACCCTCGAGAGAATCGAAACAAAAATGATTGCGGCAATAAAAAACAAGGCAATTTTTAAACCATCAGGACGCTCAATGATATTGACAATCGTGGTGTAAATAAAAACCAGTGTTATCAGGGCAAATCCAATTACGGCGCTGCGTTGTCGTTTGGCTCGGGCGGACAAGAATACCGCAATGGCAGCCGAACTCATCAAAACCAGCACCCCAGTCGCATACGCACCACCTTGAGCGTTGACGTCGGCTTGAAACACGAACGTCACCAAAAAAGCGATTAAGGTAAACAATAAGGTCAGCGGACGGTTGGCTTTTGCCCATTCGGGCGCCATACCGTAACGCGGCAAATAACGAGGCACAAGGTTAAGCAACGCCGCCATGGCACTTGCGCCTGCAAACCATAAAATCAGCACGGTACTGATATCGTAAACCGTTCCAAAGACATCACCATAAAACTGATGGGCAAGGAAAGCCAGCGCCCGCCCGTTGGCATTGCCACCCTCTAGGAATTCTGCGGCAGGAATGTGCAGGGTCGTTACAAAACTCGAGGCGATCAGGAACACGCTCATGATGAGCGCTGCCGTGGTGAGCAACTTTTTTGCGTTGCGAATACGTCCAAG
This sequence comes from Deinococcales bacterium, assembly GCA_043775825.1. Taxonomy (GTDB): domain Bacteria; phylum Deinococcota; class Deinococci; order Deinococcales; family JAAFIG01; genus JANXTZ01. Next base: position 20,779 of record JAYVRX010000024.1, on the reverse strand, counting down.
CGGATTTTGTGGGTCATCATTTGGTTTACCCTTAATCAAAGGCATGACCGCAACACCCGTCTCAAATCCTGACAAGCCCAGGGCAAGCTTAGGGAAAAGCAGCACCGCAAAGCCAATAATTAAGATTGGGTTGTTGCTTCTGGTATTTAAGGCACTCAACCAAGCCTGAAACTCTAAGGGCTGATGGACAACCTCGAGAATGCCCCTGACAATGACAACGGCATTCAAACCCAGGTAAGTTACAACCAAAACGACGGCTATTCCAATAGCTTCCTTAAAACCCTTTAAGAAAACTGCACCCAGTAGCGTAATCAGGAAAATAGTGATTCCGATCTGAAACACAGGCGATTCGTGAGCTGGAAAAGCCTGTGCGAAAAATGGATTTTCGATCACGTGGGCTGCCGCGTCAGCCGCAGACAACGTGATGGTAATAATAAAATCGGTTGCTGCAAACCCAAGAAGTGCCAGGACAAACAATTTACCAGCCCAAAATCCAAGCAGGCGCTCGAGCATCGAAATCGAACCGTTGCCATGAGGGCTTTCGGCTGCCACACGTAAATATACGGGAAGCGCGGCAAACAAAGTCACCAAAACAAGAATCAACGTAGCAATTGGCGATAAGACCCCCGCCGCCAAAGCGGCAATACCTGGTTGATACCCAAGCGTTGAAAAGTAATCGACACCGGTTAAACAAACCACTTTCCACCACGAATATTGATGCCCAGTCGCTTTGTGATGAGGTTCAGCACCAACAGAACCTTGAGTATTAGATTGAGGTTCACTCTCGAGAAGCCAGTCTTTGATGCGTTGGTTATTGCTGGTAGGATTAAAAGACATAACCGCTTAATTCTGGTACTTACAAGCAAAATCGTCTATCCGCCACCTGGTGGTCTAGGGTCGGTCAATTGACCGACCCTAGCCTTGAGCATGATTGAAGGATAATATCCAAACGTGTTGTCTCGAGTCGCCATCGTACCGACCTGTTTGGCTTTAATGCTTGGCGGGTTGATTCTTGATGTTTTAACAACTCAACAATTTATTGCCGCCATCGTTTGGATTGTTCCGATTGCACTTTCTGGTTTGGCTTTCTCGAGAAATTTTACGTTTTCATTGGTGGCGGCGGCAATCGTGCTGAACATTTTGGTCAGTTGGTTAAACGCGGGCGCTCAAGGCGGACTCGATGGTATTGCGGTTTTAAACCGCTTGTTACTGGCAGGTACAGCCGTAATGGTTGGTGTCATGACGGTTAGCCTGAGTGCCTTTGCGACTCGGGTCGGACAATTGCAAGAACGAGAATCAAAAATACGTCAAGAACGCGACTTTGATCGGATTGCGGCGGCGGTCAGTGGTTCACAAACCCTGATTGAAGCCATAGAACATGTTTTGCCCGTTCTGAAACGCAGTTTAAAAGCTCGAGGGGCATTGTTCGTTGGAATCAACAATCATGTTTTGGTCGCACCACGAATTGGTGATGACATTGAAGCCAACACTCTAGCCCTCAATTCGCCCGCGCCAGAAAACCTCGAACTGCAAACCATCAATTCAAAAAAAATCAACCAGCAAGATTTTTTGTTGGTGCGACTCGAACAACCCTCATTGTTAATTGCCATTCTCGAGCCAAGCCAGAACAGCGTTGAAACCTTAAAGAACTTGTTGCCCGTGCTGACCCGTGCGCTGGAACGGGTGTTGATGCTCGAGAATTTATCCAAACAACGCGTCTTGCTCGAGCGTCGCAATACCGTGATAAGGGATTTGGTCTACGCCTTTAGTCACGATCTTCGCACGCCATTGTTGGCGAATGGCATGAACATGAAACTGGCACTCGAGGGGGCATTCGGTCAGTTGCCCGTCCAATACCTGCATTCGCTCGAGAATGGCTTGGCTGCCAATCAGGACGTGCTGAAACTGGCAGACGAGTTACTGCTGGTCGCACGTTTTGAAAGTGGCGAATCCAACCCTCAAACCGAGAACATCGCCTTGCAAAAAACCCTTGAAGAGATGGTAACAAGGTTACAACCCATCGCCAATGCCCGAGAAATTCAATTCAAACTGAATTTAAACGCCATTAATGTACCAGGCAACAGCTTGGACTTGCGGCGCGTGTTTCAAAATATTTTGGACAACGCCATCAAATTTTCGCCCGTCAAATCCAGCATCGAAGTCAATCTGTACGAATCAAATCAAACCGCCAGAATCGAAGTTCAGGACTCCGGACTCGGACTCACGCCAGAGCTTGAGCAACGCTTGTTCAGCCGTTTTTCGAGTGCTCGAGCCGGCGGGGGAACTGGTTTGGGTTTGTACCTTGCCAAACGAATTGTCGAAGCCCATCACGGCACTATTGGTTACACTCGAGCCGCCAAAACCGTATTCTGGATCGAACTGCCAAGAAACAAGCTTGATTTGTCAGCCAAAACACAAGAATCGGAGCTTTCATGACCCACAATGTTTTTCTGATCGAAGACCATGCCTTCACCCGTGACGGTTTAAGGGTCGCCATCGAACGCGAAGCTGGACTGCACGTGATTGGCGAGGCACGCTCGGGTGAAGAGGCGCTCGAGGCATTGGCGCAGACGCCAGCCCAAGTGGTGGTTTTGGACATTGGCTTACCTGGCATCGACGGCATCGAAACTTGCCGCCGAGTCAAGCAAATGCTGCCTGAAATTCGCGTCGTGATGTTAACCGCCCATCAACTCGAGACTCAGGTCTTGGCAGCTTTCGCTTCGGGCGCAGATGCGTACTGTTTAAAGTCTACCGACCCTGCGGGCTTAATTGTTGCCATCAATGCCGCCGTTCTAGGCAGCGCCTACTTAGACCCGCAAATCGCGCACTTGGTGCTTGATCGCATCAACCCGCCGAGCAGCGAAATATCAGTGCTTTCGCCGCGCGAACTGGACGTACTGCGTTTGATTGCCAAGGGTTATGGCAACAAAGAAATTGCCGATAAGCTCGAGATCAGTTTATCAACGGTCAAAACACACATCCAAGATATTCTGGCAAGGTTAAAAGTTTCAGACCGTACTCAAGCCGCTGTGAAGGCAGTGCGTCAGGGTCTGCTTTAGCGCAACAACGCCAGCGCACCGACGCCGACCAGAAAACCGACTTCGGCACTCAAGAACCATTCCATGAAGGTCGCCCGAGTCCCTTTTTCGCGCCGAATCGAACGAACGAAACCAACGGTGGTGGCACATCCCAAAATGCTGACCAGAGACAGAAGTATCATGGGGGAAGTCTAGTCATTTGCTGATCTTACGAACATCGGTCAGTTGGAATCACTGGCTCGGTCAGTCGGACGAGCCACGAAATTCGAGAAATCTTAATACAAGCTCAGAACAACATTGATTGACCAGTGTTAACCTCGAGAGGTGCGAATCGCTCTGATCTTGATGTTGATGTTTTTGGTCGCTTGCAACACCCGTCGCTCGAGTTCAAACGGGTTTGAGAACTGGTTGACATTTCAAAAATACAGCTTATCAATGGCGAACAAACCTGCTCCCGAACAACTGCCGATTCCTGTCGCTCGAGTTAAGCTGCGCCAAATTACCGACACTTGGGGCGGTGCGCGTGGCGAGGGGCGAAAACACGAAGGCGTGGATATTTTTGCCCCAGCAGGTACACCGATTTACAGCGCCACAGACGGCATTATTATCGTTAAAGGTTGGAATCGTTTGGGTGGCAACACTGTGACCATCTGGGGAGCAGGCGACAAGCGCTATTACTATGCACACCTCTCAAAATACGCGAACATCAAACAAGGGCAAATTATCACTCGAGGGACGTTGATTGGATTTGTTGGGGTTTCGGGCAATGCCCGTGGCACGCCACCGCACCTGCATTTTGGAGTGTACGAGAATAATTGGCAAGCCCGAAACCCATTTGGGATGCTCGAGGAACACGGCACACAATTGAATCCGTGAACAACCGCCGCTCGAGTTTTCAAACTAAATTCTGAGCTGCATGTGGTAAAAATTGGCGTATACACCGTCCAACGCAATCAAATCTTGATGCGTTCCCTGTTCGACAATTCCATCATCTGTAAGCACCACAATCCTTTGGGCATTTCTGATGGTCGAAAGCCGATGCGCGATCACAATGGTTGTGCGATTGTCAATCAATTTCTCGAGCGACTCTTGAACTTCTCGTTCGCTTTCATTATCGAGCGAGCTGGTGGCTTCATCAAAAATAATGATCGCCGGATTTTTCAGGAAAACCCGAGCGATGCTCAGACGCTGCTTTTGCCCGCCCGAGAGTTTGACGCCGCGCTGACCGATATCAGTATCGTAGCCATCTGGCAATGCCGTGATAAAATCGTGGGCATTGGCTTTGATGGCGGCGTCCACGATTTCAGAAAAACTCGCCTCGAGTTTGCCGTAAGCAATATTGTCGGCAACCGTTCCAGCAAACAAGTAAACGTCTTGCTGAACAATACCAATGTTGCGTCTCAACGATTCCAAGCGAATCTCTTTAAGGTTCTTCCCATCAAGTAAAATTTGCCCCTCGCCCACATCATAAAAGCGCGGAATCAACGAACAGAGCGTTGTTTTACCGACACCCGACGCCCCAACCAAAGCAACAAATTCGCCTGCTTTGATCTCGAGCGAAATGTTTTTCAGCACTTCCTCGTGGTTTTCAGTGTATCTGAAGCTGACGTCCTGAAATTTTAGATGCCCTTGAACCTGCGCCAAATCGCTGGCAGTCGCCGAATCCTGAATATCAGGTCGAATCTCGAGCATTTCCATAAAGCGGTTAAACCCTGTGATGCCCTCTTGATAAAGCCGTCCCAGATTGCTAGCGCCTCGGATTGGCTCGAGCAAAATACCAAGATATAGCAGGTAGGTCAGCAAGTCCACCAAATCCAAGCTGTGACCAACAATACTTGCACCACCAACAACCAGCAGGGCAATGGTTAAAAGCTGCGTAAAAAACAGCAAGCCACCCGAGAATGACATATAACTTTTATATTCAATCCTGCGACCTTCGAGAAAACGATTGTTTTGAATGTCAAATTTTTTGGCTTCGACCCGTTCATTGGTAAACGATTTCACGACTCGAATTCCCGCCAGCGAATCCTCGAGTTGCGCGTTCACATCACCAATTCGGTCACGGCTGGTGCTGACGGCAACATTCATTTGCTTGTTAAAATACAAGGCATAAATGGTCATGATTGGCAAGAAAGCAAAGATAACGAGCGTCAGCGGAACGTTGATGGTGATTAGAATTGCGAAAGCGCCAATCAATTTTAACAGTGAAATGACAACATCCTCTGGACCGTGATGGAACAACTCGCTCATGTCAAAAGTGTCGTTGGTGATGCGGTTCATCAATTGAGCCGTTTTTTGACTGTCAAAAAAACCAAACGACAGTTTTTGATAATGCTCAAACAATTCCAAACGCATATCACGTTCCATGTAAGCGCCCATCATATGCCCCTGATAGTCAACAAACATGGTGCAAAGCGTTTGAACGACCACCAAGACCAACATCAAAGCACCAATGCCATAAATTTGACCCAGCGTATTTGGCGCATTGCCAGCCAAAATATCTTTGGTAATGTACCTGGCGCACAATGGAAGCATCAGCGCAACGGCTGCGACCACAAAAGCACATATAAGGTCTGCGACCAGCAAACGGGCATAGGGTTTGTAATACGAAAAAAACTTTTTGCTTCGGGCGTTCAACATTGTTCCCCCAACGGTTTGGAGGAACGACAAGCCTTACCCTCCAAACCCTGGTCTGAATTCCAGACCTCGAGCTGCGACTGTGAATGGTGGTTGAAATGTTGAACGGCTTCTCACGTCGCACCTCCTTTTGGGGTTTGGAATGGCTGATCTGAACAGTAGGTTAACACTTTTTCAAAACTTGATGCAAAATTCTCAAATCAATTCGTGAAAAACAGACTCAAAAACGTTTACGACTCGAGCTTCCAACGTGTTCCGTCCACGGTATCCTCGAGTTGAACACCCAAGGATTTCAGGCGTTCACGCAGCGCGTCCGAGCTTTTGAAGTCACGGTTTAAGCGGTAAGACTTTCTGGCTTCAATCGCAATCTCGAGTAACCCCTCCAATAAACCTTCTTTCCCTTGGGTTGCATCGCTGGTGTGCGCTGGGAACAAACCGAAAACAAAACCCGCAAGTTTGTCAAACGTTTCCAGCCCCATCTCGAGAGAGCTTTTATTGTTGGTGATTGCCACGGTGTTAAATTCTTTGGTCATGGCAAACAGTGCCGCGAGTGCTTCGGGAGTGTTGAAATCGTCATCCATAGCGTTCTCGAATTGAATTTTGGCGAAATCAATCTTTTTCTCGAATGCGGCATCATGTCCAGCCGTCGCAAGCTCGAGTTTGCGCACCAGTTCACGCCGTGTTTCCCTGAATCTCGAGAGTACACTGGTGGCGGCGGTGATGGTGTCTTGCGATAATTCCGCCACGCTGCGGTAATGGCTTTGAATGTAAATCAGGCGCAGCACCATTGGGTCGTGCGCGGCAAAAAAATCTTGCAGGGTCGTGAAATTTCCTTTGGACTTGCTCATTTTTTCGCCGTTGATGGTCAGCATGTTGCCGTGCATCCAGTAGCGTGCAAACTTGTAGCCCGCACCTTCGGCTTGGGCAATTTCGGCTTCGTGATGTGGAAATTGTAAGTCCAGACCGCCGGCATGAATGTCAAAATTTTCGCCCAAGTATTTGATCGCCATTGCCGAGCATTCGATGTGCCAACCAGGAAAACCTTCGCCCCAAGGCGATTTCCAACGCATCAAATGTTCGGGTTCGGCAAATTTCCATAAGGCAAAATCGAGCGGGTCTTCTTTGTCCTCGCGCACGTCTTCTCGAGTGCCAACCTCGAGTTCATCAATTTTGCGCCCACTTAATTTTCCGTAATCGGGATCACTGCGAACCCGAAAATACACGCTGCCATCGCGTTCGTAGGCTTTGCCCCTGGCAATCAAAGTTTCCACCATTTCGATTTGCTCTAAGATATGCCCCGTGGCTCTTGGGGCAATGTTGGGCTTTTGAACGTTGAGTTGTTCCATGTCGTGAAAGTAATTCCACATGTACTTCTCGGCAACTTCCATCGGCTCGAGTTGCTCAAGTTTGGCACGTTCACCGATGCGGTCATGCCCCTCGTCGCTGGTTTCGTCGGTGATGTGACCAACGTCGGTGATGTTGGAAACAAACCTGACCTTAAAATTTCGGTAGGCGAACCAACGCCGAATCACATCGAATGCCACAGCCGTTTTGCCGTGTCCGAGGTGCGCATCAGAATAAACAGTGGGTCCGCACAAATACATACCAACGCGACCTGGCGTGGTTGAGACAAAATCTTCTTTTTGCTTTGAAAGCGTGTTAAACAAACGAATCGTCATCAGAAAATCCTTTCAATAAAAAAGCTCGAGCATCAAATCTCGAGCGTTCGGGTCAAAAATACAGACGCAAAACCGCTCTAAAGGCGGTAACAACAACCATGCAGGGTTTCTACCTTAGACAACATAAGCCAATTATACAGACTTAAACCTAAGGTTTGGTAATCCGCACTTCACGGGAGTAGACTGGCAGCACCATGATCGTTCCAAACTGGCAACAAGATGCCATCCCACCGCCCACGCTGGGCTAGCTGGGTCAACAATTCGCGCCATTCACAGATTCGAGCACATCAAGCCTGCTCGAGAAGAGGTATTTTATGGGTCAAATCCAATTAAAAACCGCGCTGCCAGGTCCAAATTCGCAAGCGCTTCAAGCCAGACGCGCCGCCGCCGTCTCTAGTGCTTTGGGTCAAGCGAACCCTGTCGCCATCAAACGCGCCAAAGGATCGCTGCTCGAGGATGTTGACGGCAACATGCTGATTGATCTGGCTGGCGGCATCGGCGTGCTGGCAGTTGGTCATGGTCCAGAAAGCGTCAAGGCAGCGCTTCACAAGCAGGTGGACGAGTATTTGCACATTTGCAGCATCGTGGCAAATTACGAACCTTACGTCGAACTGTGCGAGAAATTAAACAGCCTAACGCCAGGCAATTTCGCCAAGAAAACTTTGCTTTCCAACGGCGGCGCAGAAGCCGTCGAAAATGCTGTGAAGTTTGCGCGGCGTTTCACGGGTCGCGCCGGCATTATTGTCTTTGAAGGCGCGTACCACGGACGCAGCAACCTAACAATGGCAATGACCAGCAAATACAGCCTGTTCAAAAAAGGCTTTGGACCTTTTGCGCCAGAAATATACCGTCTGCCCTTACCAAACCTTTACCGCACCCCTAAAGGCATGAGTCAAGCCGATTACCTCGAGTGGAGTTGCTGGAATCTCGAGAATGCCCTGGTCGCACACGTTGACGGTTCGGCGCTGGCTGCGATTGTGATCGAACCTATCGTGGGCGAGGGCGGCTTTATTCCAGTGCCCAAAAAATTCCTTGAGAAAATCCGTGAAATCTGTGACAAAACTGGCGCGGTCATGATTGCCGACGAGATTCAATCGGGGTCTGGACGCACGGGTAAAATGTACGCGATTGAGCACACGGGCGTTGTGCCAGACATGGTTATCAGTGCCAAATCACTTGGCGCGGGGCTGCCGATTTCGGCGGTCACCGGACGCGCCGAAATCCTCGATTCGCCGCACATCGGTGGCGCTGGCAGCACTTACGGCGGCAATCCGCTGGCGTGTGTCGCAGCACTCGAGGCTCTGAAAATCCTGACCAGTCAAGCAGCCGTAAACGGCGCTGCCAGGATTGAACGCATCGTGCGCGAGATTTTTGAACCCATGCAGCTCGAGATTTCAATTCTGGGCGATGTGCGCGGTGTTGGCGGCATGATGTGCCTCGAGTTTGTCCACGATCAGGTTCACAAAGAACCCTGGATGGAAATCGTGCCGCAAATTGTCAAAGGTTGTCTCGAGGGCGGCGTGATTTTGCTGCGGGCTGGTTTGTACACCAACTGCATTCGTTTCCTGCCCGAAGTCACGATTGATGAGGCAACCTTGCGTGAAGCGCTCGGTGTTGTGGCTAGCGCAGTTCGTCAAGTTTACAAGGCAAATCAAGCGGTGGCTGCGGATTAAGAATCTCGACCCTTCTCGAGCTTCAATGGTAAAGCAACAAACCTCCCTTCTCCCGCCAGCGGGAGAAGGGTTGGGGATGAGGGTGGTGCGGTCAATTGCCGCTCCTGTTTCAAAACCCTCAAGAGAAACAACAGGTACTACATGATGACACTCCCAAAAGCTTTTATTTCCAGCCGTGATAACCGATTTAGCGTGGTGAAATCCGAACCGTGGATGGTCAGCCAACTCGAGGCAATTCAACGTGCAAGTTTTCCTGATCTGGCACTGGAAGAACTCGCCCTCGAGAAGCATTACTTGGCGCAAATGCAGGTTTTTCCCGCAGGTCAACACGCGATTCTCGAGAATGCCACGGGTAAGGTTGTTGGCAGTTCGAGTGATTTGCGGGTGAATTTGGATTTATTGCATTATCAGCACAAGTTTCTCGAGGGTGTGGGCAATAATTTTTTCACAACCCATGTTTCAGACGGGAATTGGTTGTACGGTGCAGACATTGGTGTGTTGCCCGAGTTTCGTGGTTTGGGTTTGGCGAGTTTGTTGTACACCAGACGTCAAAATTTGGTGCGCGAGTTGGGTTTGTTTGGTCATGTGGCGGGTGCGATGCCCAAAGGTTACGGTGCGTTTTTGCACAAAATCCCGATTGAGGAATACGTGAACGATGTGATTACGGGCGAGTTGAACGATCCTGTCTTGTCGGTTCAGTTGCGCCGTGGTTACAGGGTTTACGGCATCATTCCCGATTATCTCGAGGATGCCAGTACCGCCAATTACGGTGTTTTGATTCTCTGGCGCAATGTTGACAGGGGTTGGTTGTGAAAGCCGATTTGCTGTTTTTAAACGGAAAAATCTTAACCATGACCGACAGCCCTCAACCCGAGGCATTGGCAGTTGCGAACGGTAAAATTCTGGCGATTGGCTCAAAACTCGAACTCGAGCCTTGGATTGGCTTGAGCACCAAAGTCATTGATTTGGCAGGCAGTGCGTTAATGCCAGGATTTAACGATGCGCACGTTCATGTTTGGAAGGTCGGGCATTTGCGCACGACGATGTTGGATTTGCGCGAACAAACCACACTGGAAGGCGTATACGCTGCCGTGCGCGAACGGGCGACACAACTGACGCCTGGAACTTGGTTGCTTGGGCGCGGTTGGAATGAGGCGAAACTGATCGGTGGAGCCCCAGCTAAAGCGGGTTTGGATGCCGCCGCGCCGAACAATCCAGTGGTTTTAACCCGAACTTGTGCGCACATTCACGCCGCAAACTCGAGTGCTTTGGCGCTCTCGAGGATTACAAGCGAGACTGTAGCGCCTGCGGGTGGAGAATTAGACTATTTACGCGGTCACGCCATCGAAACGGCGTATGGGCTGTTACAACGCGCCATGCCAGTACCGAGCCTTGCCGATTACGAGCGTTACATTTTGGCGGGACTCGGGTATTTGCGGTCTTTAGGCGTCACCAATGCCACCGATCCAGCCGTTGACCCCGTGCTGCTCGAGGCGTACCGTTCGCTCGAGGCGCAGAACAAACTGCCGATTCGGGTCAACGTTTTGTTTATCCGCCGTCCCGATGGTGGCAGTGAAACCTACCCACTGCCCGAAAAGTTTAACTCGGGTTTCTTGCGTGTGGACAGTGTTAAATTCTTTGCCGACGGCGGCTTGTCGGGAGCGACGGCAGCGGTCAGCATTCCATTTCGCAACATCCAAACCCCAAGTCTGGGTGTTTTAAGATTTGAAACCAAAGACCTTTATCAACTGGCGCTCGAGGCGCACCTTGCAGGTTTTAGAATCGGTACGCACGCGATTGGCGACAGGGCACTCGATCAAATTCTCGAGGTGTATCAAAGGCTCGAGCGCGACCACCCGAACGGAATGCGTCACCGTATCGAACATTTTGGTTTGGCGAACAAAACGCACCTCGAGCGAGCCAAAAAACTTGGTGTGATGGTCATACCTCAAGCGATTTTCTTGCACGAACTTCGCGCCAATTTTCAAAAATATGTTCCGACACCGTTCCTTGAGCATTGTTACAATCTCCGCGCCATGATTGATGCGGGACTGACCGTAGCACTTTCAACCGATGGTCCCGTCGTGCGAGAACTCGACCCACTCGAGGGGATCAAAGCTGCCATGACTGAGCCGATGGTTGAAGGGAACGGCTTGACACTCGAGGAAAGCCTGAAAGCTTACACCCTGAACGGCGCAATTGCCCAAGGGGACGAAGACAACCGTGGCACGCTCGAGGTTGGGAAACATGCCGATCTGATCGTGATTTCTGACCCGTTTTCGACCAAGCCCAAACACTGGAAACTCGAGAAAACCTTTATGGCAGGACTCGAAATATCGCATTAATCCGAGGGCAGGCATGCCTCGCCCCTACATTTTATTTCAACTTAAGGAGCTAACCATGACCATGATTTCCCAAATTTCAAACCGCGCCTACATCGACGGCAACTGGCACAAACTCGAGAATAGTTTTGAGGTTCGCAATCCTTACGATCAAAGCCTGGTTGCCAACGTCGCCGATTGCGGCACTCAGGAAGCCAAAATCGCGCTCGAGGCGGCGGTTGAAGCCTTCAAACATTGGAAGAACAAAACCGGTTTTGAACGTGCCAGCGTCATGCACCGCTGGGCGCAATTGATTCTGGAGCATCAAGAAGAACTCGGGCGCACCATGACCCTCGAGATGGGCAAACCCATTATCGAAGGGCGCGGCGAGGCGGTGTATACCAGCACCGCCATCACTTGGTACGCCGAAGCTGCCACAAGAATCGCTGGCGAATTTGTCCCCTCAAGGTTTCCCAACAAACGCGCTTTTTCTCGTCTCGAGCCTGTGGGCGTGGTCTACGGCATTACGCCTTGGAATTTTCCTGCGGCGATGCTGGCGCGAAAAGTTGGACCTGCGCTGGCGGCAGGTTGCACGTTCATTCTCAAACCAGCCGAACAAACTCCGCTCACCGCGTTATACCTTGCCGAATTGTGGGAACAAGCTGGGGGCTTGAAGGGCGTGTTTCAAGTGCTACCTTGCCAAGACCCTGTGCCCGTTTCCAAAGTGCTGATGGATGACCCTCGAGTTCGCAAAATCACTTTTACTGGTTCAACCGAAGTCGGGCGTTTGCTGTACGGGCAAAGCGCCAAAACCCTCAAACGAATCTCGCTCGAGCTTGGCGGTCACGCGCCGTTCATTGTCTTTGATGATGCCGATGTCGAACTGGCAGCCGCCACGGTGGCAGGCAGCAAATACCGCAACGCTGGGCAGCAATGCGTGGCAACCAACCGCGTGTATGTCAGTGAAAAACTCAAAACCGAGTTTGAAAATGCGCTAGCCAGAGCCACCAGCACCATCAAAATGGGCAACCCGCTCGAGTTGGACACCAATCTTGGACCTCTGGTTGACGCCGCCACCCTGGCAAAAGTCAAAGACCATGTTGCCGATGCCGTATCTAAAGGTGCTCGAGTGGTCAGTGGCGGTCATGCCACAACTGGTTTGTTCTTTGAAGCCACCGTTTTAAGCGACGTCAAACCTGGCATGAAAATTCTCGAGGAGGAAACTTTTGGACCCGTTGCCCCAATCGTGACGTTCACATCCGAAGAGGAAGCCGTTGCCGCCGCCAACAACACCGAATACGGTTTGGCAGCCTACATCTGGACAAAAGACTTGGGACGCGCCTGGCGGGTTGCCGAAGCCCTCGAGTACGGTATTGTCGGTGTTAACGACGCCGTGCCCAGCGCAATGGCTCCCCAAGCGCCATTTGGTGGCATGAAAAACTCTGGTGTTGGACGCGAGGGCGGTATGTGGGGCATGGATGCGTTTCTCGAGGTGAAATACATTTCGATGGTTTTGCCTTAACAACGTAAGGGTTAGGTATGCCTAATCACTACAGTAAACGCTTAATTGACCTTCCGACGCATTTTGCCCAGCATCTCGAGCGCCCGCTTGAAATCTTCGGGTCTTAGGTTGCGGGCGATGCGTTTGCCCTCATTGCTCAAGGATGTCAACCATTCGCGGCGTTCGTCGCTCGAGAGTGACGGCAGGTCTTCGCGCTTGCTTCTAAAATATCTTTCGGCAACATGCCCAAGCGCATACGTTCCAGCGTAGGTGATCGGGGCGTTCAAAAGTCCGCCAACACCTGGAATAAATTTTAGAAAACCTCGAGCCACGTTGCGCGTGACGTAAGTATAGGCGACCACGCCCGTCAACTCGAGCAAGACTTTGTGCGCACGGTTAGAATTGATTTCAAAACCGTAAATCTTGCCAATTTCCATGACCATGCGCAGTTGAATGGGTAGCTGTACCGCCAAGTCGAGCCAGGGAATCGGTTCTATAGAAACCGCCGCGCACCACAAACTCGAGCGTTCAGTGATGCGTCTGGCGCGTTCGTGCTCGTCGCCGATCAATTCCAGGACGGTCACGTCAGTTTGGTAAGGTTGCAACTCGAGGCTTGGCACGGTTTTAGTGTAGGGGGTTTTTATCAATAAATTGTGAAGGATACCTGGAATCATCTTGAGGTATCATTGACTTCGTGATTGACATTTGCACACCCGACTGGGTTAAAGACGCCATCTTTTATCAAATTTTCCCAGACCGTTTTGCCAAAAGCGCTAAGGTTTCCAAGTCCAGCAACCTCGAGGATTGGGATTCAAGTCCAACGCCGCACGGGTATAAGGGCGGCGATTTATACGGCGTGATCGAGCATTTGGATCACCTCGAGAAACTGGGCGTGACGGCGATTTATTTTTGTCCAGTCTTTCAATCGGGGTCGAATCACCGTTATCACACCCACGATTATTACAACGTTGACCCAATGCTAGGCGGCAACAGGGCGCTCGAGGATTTGATTGAGGCGGCACACAATAAGGGCATGAAAGTGGTTTTGGACGGCGTGTTTAACCATGCCTCAAGAGGCTTTTTTCAATTTCATGACATTCTCGAGAACGGGGCGCAAAGCGCGTATTTGGATTGGTTTAACATCAAGGGTTTTCCGTTAAATGCTTATGAAACCAAAGAACCGCCCAATTACGAAGCTTGGTGGGGCTATCCTGCGCTGCCAGAATTTAATACGGACACGCCAGCCGTGCGTGATTTTTTATGGAATATCGCCGAATACTGGATCAAAAAAGGCATCGATGGTTGGCGGCTCGATGTGCCAAACGAAATTGACGATGACGAATTCTGGCGCGAATTTAGAAAACGCGTCAAGAACATCAACCCAGAGGCGTACATTGTTGGCGAAATCTGGGGCGATGCCAGCCGTTGGTTGAAAGGCGATCAGTTCGACGCCGTTATGAATTACGTCTTCACCACGATCAGTTACGAATTCCTGGCGAATGGGCAGATCCAACCTGAAATTATTTCTGAGACAGGACTCAAACACCTGGAGCAATTGGATGCACCCGATTTTGCCGCAAAACTCGAGGAATTGCTTCAAGTACACCCGCAAGAAATTACGCAGGCACAACTCAATTTGCTGGGTTCGCACGACACCCCCAGGGTCATGTCAGTCACTGGCGGCGATGTCAACAGCATCAAATTGATGACCATTTTACAAATGACCTTGCCAGGTGCGCCTTGCGTGTATTACGGCGATGAAATAGGTCTGGCTGGCGAACGCGACCCCGATTGCAGACGTGGAATGCCCTGGGACGAAAGCCTTTGGAATCTCGAGTTGCTTGATTTCACGACCAAAGCGATTGCGGTACGCAATCAAGTTCCGGCATTGCGTCAAGGATCGTTTAAAACTTTGTACGCAAAAGGTATGACAGTTGTCTTTGAACGCAAACTTGGCGATTCTGTGGCTGTTGTGGTGCTGAATGCTGGTAGTGAATCACAAAAAATTAAACTCGAGGATTTAGAGCAAGGTATTTATCACGAGCATTTTTCTGGAAGCGCATTTCAAGTGGACGATGGTGTTTTAACACTCGAGGTTTCTGGACGAACTGGACAAGTTTTTATTGCAGGCTAAAGTTCTAAATCGTCAGGAAGGAAATTTCAAACCGTGCCAATGATGCTCGATATACCACCAGACCAAACTGTTGCCATCATTGCCGATACCCACGCGAACTTGACGGCGCTCGAGGCAGTCTTGGCAGATATTAAGGCTAGGGGTATCAAACACGTTGTGCATTTGGGCGATGTTGGGGGCAAAGGACCACGCCCACGCGAAGTTTTTGAACTGCTGCTCGAGCGTGATATTCCAATCATTTACGGCAATTGGGATGATCTACTCTCGAGGCGCGTTCAACCAGATTTTCTGGGCGATCAACCACTGATGGCACAAGCCCTCGATTACCAACGCGATCAGATTGGACTCGAGCTGCAAAAGGCACTAACTCGTCTCCCCTATGCGCTCGAGTTACAACGTTTTTCTGGCGTGGTGCGTTTGTTTCATGCCAGCGCTCGAGGGTTGTGGGTGCGGGTGCGCGAAAATGATCCGCTCGAGAGTTTTTACGGTTTGTTTGACGCCACAGATTTGATTGGCACAGATGCCAAACTTCCGATTGCCATCGGTTACGGAGACATTCACACGACGCTGGTGAAATACCTGCGCCGATTCCCAGAACCGACGCCACACATGCGCGGCAAAATGATTTTCAATGTTGGCAGCGTCGGAAACCCACTCGACATTCCCGTCCCAAGTTACGGTATTTTGCACGGCAGCATCGGACTCGAGTTCACTTTGGTTCGTGTGCCGTATGACATCGAACTCGAGTGTGCCGCCGCGATCAAATCCAGAATGCCGCAACTCGAGGAATACCTGCAAGAAACCCGCACGGGCATGTACTTTCCTCGGGGCGCACCGCTGCCAATTTGATGCACCTCGAGGAAAGAGTTAAGTTAATTTCGCCAATTCCTCGTACAAAAAGCCACTGGTTGTGATCCCATTATGGAAACACTCGAGTGTGAACCGTTCGTTCGGTCCGTGCGCTCCGTCATCGGGCAGTCCGTAATCCACGAGCAAAACTGGCGCATTTAACAATTCCTTAAAAGTTGCCACCACAGGAATCGTTCCGCCACCTCGAGTGATGGCAACGTCTTTGCCAGAATAAGCCTTCTCGAGCGCCCGAATCGCGGCTTGGGCGGCTGGACTCGAGGCTTGGACCAAGATCGGCATTCCACCGTGCAAGAATTTAACTTCGACGGTCACGCCTGGCAGCTCGAGGCTGGAAATGTGTTTAGTCACGAGGGCTGCAATTTCTTCTGGCGTTTGGTCTGGCACGAGGCGCAAACTGACTTTCGCACCTGCTTTAGCTGGCAGCACGGTTTTTGCGCCCTCGCCCTGAAAACCGCCCCAAATGCCGTTGATCTCGAGGGTGGGTCGCGCCCAAAGTCGCTCGAGCACAGTGAAACCTGGTTCGCCTGGGAGTTGGTTGACCCGCACCGATTTGGCAAAGTTAGATTCTGAAAAAGGCAATTTCTGCCAAGTTTCACGCTCCAAGCTCGAGATTTCCCGCACGTTGTCGTAAACACCTGGAATCAAAATTTTGCCGTTACCGTCACGGAGCGTCTGTATGATTTGCGCCAGGGCTTGAATCGGGTTGGCGACAGCCCCGCCAAAACCTCCAGAATGCAAATCTTTAAACGCACCTTGGACATGAATTTCAAAATACGCCAGACCGCGCAAACCAGTCGTCAGTGTTGGAATACCTGGCGCGAACATGCTGCCGTCAGAAATCACCACCACATCGCACGCCAGTTTTTGTTTGTGTGCCTCGACAAATGGCGTTAGGTTTGGACTGCCAATTTCTTCCTCGCCCTCGATTAGGAGCTTAATATTAATTGGCAAATCCCCGTGGTCGCGCAAGTAAAACTCGAGCGCTTTGACATGGGCAAAAACCTGTCCCTTATCATCGGTTGAACCCCTGGCAAAAATTTGACCGTCACGAATTTCGGGTTCAAATGGCGGTGTCAGCCACTCATTTTCGGGGTCAACGGGTTGCACGTCATAATGCCCGTACAACAACACCGTTGGTGCACTCGAGTTTTGTGATTTGCGTTCGGCAAAAACCACCGAATGCCCCACCGTCTCAAGAATTTCAGACTTAAAACCGATTCTCTCGAGCTTGGCGTGCAACCATTCGGCGGCACGGTTCATGTCGGCTTTGCGCTCAAACAGTGTGCTGATGCTGGGAATTTGCAGCCACTCGAGCAGTTCAGATTCGGCAGTTTGCAGATCGGTTTCGGAAATATTGGACATGGGGGCAGTATAACGCTGCATCTACCTCGAGGCTTAGTCTTGGGCGACCCAATCCCCAGACTTTCCACCCGTTTTTTTCAACAACCTGATGCTCAAAATTTCGATGCCTTTGCTGACAGCTTTGAGCATGTCATAAACCGTTAACGCCGCAATGCTGACGGCGGTTAGCGCCTCCATTTCAACCCCAGTTTGGTTGGTGGTTCGGGCGGTGGCAGTCACCCGCACACCAGTTTCAATTCGCTCGAGGTTTACGTCAACGCTCGAGAGTGGAATCGGGTGACAGAGCGGGATCAAATCACTGGTTTTTTTCGCGCCCATGATGCCTGCCAGTTGCGCGACCACAAGCGGATCGCCCTTTCCAACGCCGCCTCGGTCTAGGGCTTCTCGAGCTTCGAGCGGCAGAATCACGATGGCTTCGGCGGTGGCGATCCGCTTTGTGGCAATTTTGTCGGATACATCCACCATATGGGGTCGTCCGTCTTTGAAGTGGGTCATGTCTGACATAACCCTCAGCATAACCGTTTATGCTGAAAACCATGTACTTGACAACTTACGTTTTCAGGGCAACCGCAAAGTCCGAATTTCGTATATTTTGTTGGAATTCTCGTATCTTGGTGGGCGAAGACAAGCTTCGCCCCTACGAAAAATTCGCATGTGGTAGGGGTGAACCTTGTGTTCACCCTGGCAGTGGGAAGATATCACAGAATCGTTTTGTGCATGGTTTTACGACTTTGCGGTTGCCCTGCTTACGTTTTCATTAGACGCTATAAATTTGACAATAGTACACTCAAGTCTTATGCTTTTAAAGACTAAATATCTCGAGGTTAATCTCGAGCATCAACCACTTTCTTGGGGTGCATTCATGAATAACGAAAAATTTACCGAACTGGCGGGGCAAGCGCTGCAAACCGCGCAGCAAATGGCGACGGCTCGCAGCAACTCACAGATCACGCCCATTCATTTTCTATTGGCGGCATTGCAACCAGACTCGAGCAACCAAGGCAGTCCTGCGGCTCGAGCCGTCAATTTGGCTGGAGGCGACGCGCAAAACGCCCGTATAGCGCTCGAGGCGGCATTGGCGAAACTTCCCAAAGTTTCGGGCAGCACCCAACCAGGGCAGTACCTCTCGAGTGAAGCGGCACGGGGCGTTGACCGTGCTGAAAAACTTGCAAAAGAATTTGGCGATTCGTTTGTTGGCTTGGACGTGCTGTTTCTCGCCATGCGCGAACAGCATTCCGGTAAAGAATTGCCCGACGCTAAAGCCTTAAAAGCCGCAATCGAACAGCAACGTGGAGGCAAACGCGTGGATTCACAAACATCTGAGCAACATTTTGAATCGCTCGAGAAGTTCGGCACGGATTTGACCCGTTTGGCACGGGAAGGAAAACTTGATCCCGTGATTGGGCGTGACGAGGAAATCCGTCGGATCATGCAGATTTTGTTGCGTCGCAGCAAAAATAACCCCGTTCTCATCGGCGAACCTGGCGTTGGCAAGACTGCGGTTGCCGAAGGTTTGGCGCAACGAATCGTAAAAGGCGACGTGCCCGATGGCTTAAAGGACAAACGAATCGTTACGCTGCAAATCTCGAGTCTGCTGGCTGGCGCTAAATTTCGCGGTGAATTTGAAGAGCGCCTGAAAGCCGTGATTGAAGATGTCACCAAAGCCGACGGCGACGTGATCTTATTTATCGACGAGCTTCATACGATTGTTGGCGCGGGCAAAACCGAGGGCAGCCCAGACGCGGGCAACATGCTTAAACCCGCCTTGGCGCGTGGCGAAATGCACTTGATCGGAGCAACGACCCTCAAAGAATACCGCGAGATTGAAAAAGATGCGGCACTCGAGCGACGGTTTCAACCCGTATACGTCGAAGAACCCAGCGTCGAGGACACCATCAGTATTTTGCGCGGCGTCAAAGAACGTTATCAGTTGCATCACAACGTCGAAATTACCGACCCAGCCTTGGTCGCCGCCGCCACACTTTCACAGCGCTACATCACCGAGCGTCAACTGCCAGACAAAGCCATTGACTTGATTGACGAAGCCGCCGCCAGGTTGCGAATGCAGCTCGAGAGCAGCCCCGAAGAAATAGATGGTCTTGAGCGCCGCAAATTGCAACTCGAGATCGAACGTCAAGCGTTGCAAAAAGAAAAAGATGAAGATTCGATGCGAAGGCTTGAGGTGCTCGAAGATGAACTCCGCGAAGTCACTGGTAAAGTCATGAGCCTGCGAGCCGAATGGGAAACCGAACGCCAAGAACTGGTTCGCGTGCGTGAAACCCGTGAAAAACTGGATGCAACCCGCACCCAAATTGAACAAGCCGAACGCGATTACGACCTGTCCAAAGCCGCCGAATTAAAATACGGCACGCTGCCAGCGCTCGAGCAAGAAATGCGTGAACTCGAGAAGAAACTGAAAACCGCCAAATTTGCCTCTCAGCAAGTCACCGATGATGATGTGGCGGGCATCGTCTCCAAATGGACAGGAATTCCAGTCTCGAAATTGCTCGAGGGTGAACGCGAAAAACTACTTCGGCTCGAGGCGGAATTACACAAGCGCGTGATCGGGCAGGATGAAGCGATTCGTTCTGTTTCAGACGCGATTCGTCGCTCGAGGGCTGGGCTGTCCGACCCAAAACGTCCGATTGGCAGTTTTATCTTTTTAGGACCAACAGGCGTGGGCAAAACCGAGTTGGCAAAAGCCCTGGCGGGATTTTTATTTGACACCGAAAGCGCCATGATTCGGCTGGATATGAGCGAATACATGGAAAAACACTCGGTGGCGCGACTGATCGGTGCGCCTCCAGGTTACGTCGGCTACGAAGAGGGCGGGCAGTTAACCGAAGCGATTCGTCGCCGTCCTTATGCGGTGATTCTGTTCGACGAAATCGAAAAAGCTCACCACGATGTTTTCAACGTGCTTTTGCAGGTGCTCGACGATGGACGCCTGACCGACGGACAAGGACGTACTGTAGATTTCAAAAACACGGTCATCATCATGACCAGCAATATTGGCAGCCCCGTGATTCTCGAGGCGGCACGGTCTGGAGGCATGACCCAAGGTACTCGAGAAGAAATTCTGAATATTTTGCAACGTGAATTCCGTCCAGAGTTTTTAAATCGTGTCGATGACATTGTGATCTTTGAGGCGTTAAGCATCCATCAAATGCGCGAAATCGTGGACGTGCAACTGAACGGCTTGCGAGCCAGACTTGCCGAGCGCCGCGTGACACTCGAATTAACCAACGCCGCCAAAGACCACCTGGCTGGCGTTGGCTACGACCCAGCCTACGGCGCACGACCACTCAAACGTGCCATCGGACGCGAACTCGAGACACCGCTTGCCAAGAAAATTCTGGCGGGAGAAGTTCAGGACAACTCGAGCCTGAGCATTGATTTTATTGATGGGCACTGGAATTTTGGCTCTCGAGCGGTGAATTGAAATTCATGTAGGGAATGGTCTTGTACCAAATTGTGCTGAAGAATCGGCTTTTTTGATTCTTCAGCCGACCAACGGGAGTAACAACGACACCGAATTTAACGCATGAACGGCAGTTTGCCGGC
>JAYVRX010000023.1:0-8646 GCA_043775825.1 Deinococcales bacterium | reverse complement strand
ACCGAATGGGCAAATTTTATGACCGTTGGCATGGCGAACGGTTACAGTTCTCGCGGGGGTCAGGGCGTGAACCCATACAAACCAGGTTTGGACACGGGTGGCTCGAGTTCGGGTTCTGGTGTTGCGACTGCCGCGAATCTTTGCGCGGCAGCCATCGGCACGGAAACTTCTGGGTCAATTCTCAGTCCAGCCAATCAAAGCAGTCTGGTCGGCATTAAACCAACCGTTGGCTTGGTTTCGAGAGCGGGTGTGATTCCAGTCTCGAGCACCCAGGACACCCCAGGTCCAATGACCCGCACGGTGCGAGATGCTGCCATTTTGCTCTCGGTCATTGCAGGCAAAGATCGGCGTGACCCAGCCAGCCGCAATGCTCGAGTTGTAGATGATTACACTGCCTTTCTTGACCCAAATGGTCTGAAGGGTGCGCGGATTGGTATGCCTCGAGTGGTGTACTGGGACGCACTGAGCAGTGAACAGGCACAGATTGTCGAGAACGCCATTGAATTGATCCGAAGTTGCGGTGCGACCATTGTTGACCCTGCGGAAATTGTCACCGCAAAAGAAGCTGCCACCTTCAACTTTGAAGTGCTGCTTTACGACTTCAAATATGACATCAACCGTTATTTCAAAACGCTCGGCTCGAGTTCGCCAATTAAAAGTTTGAAAGAACTGATTGCCTACAACGAAGCCCAACCCGAGAAGATGTTGCGTTACGAGCAGTTGATCCTGCAAGCTGCACAGTCCACCAGTGGCACGCTCGAGGAAAAAATTTATGCGTATCGCCGTAAAGAAGATTTGCGACTCGCGCAGCGTGAAGGGATTGACGCGACCATGAAAACACACCGTTTGGATGCGCTATTGTTTCCGATCTATTCGGGTTATGCCATCGCTGCAAAATCCGATTATCCAAGCGTGATTGTTCCAGCAGGCTATACGGCTGACAACACGCCTGTTGGCATCACGTTTACCGCTAAGGCATGGCAAGAACCGACCCTGATCTGTCTGGCGTATGCGTTCGAGCAAGCCAGTCAAGCACGCCGCCCACCCGCCATCGCTTCTGAACTTTAAACGATGCTCGAGCCTTCATGTTGAAACCCGAGCTTCAAAGCTTATTGACACCCAAGCTCAGCTCGAGCTTGAAGCTTCGTGTTTCCCCAGGCTCGAGCATCGGTAACGTCCCTGCTGCCCGCTCAGAGGCGCGTCCTTGCACACCAACATTGCCAGGTTCGAGTCCTAGCACGTAATCTCCTGCACCGAATTGCTGCCACTGGGTAAAACGATTGAGGGCTTTTTCATAAGCAATCTCGAGACGCATCGTTGTTGAATTGATGCCGAGGCGTACCCAGCCGTCAGGGTCAGGGGTCATTTGATGTTCGATCACACTCACTGCATAGTTCGAGTCTGGTTCTGGGAAGCTGTCCCAATTTTGACCCGCGCCGAGCTTGACGGTCTGACTTGCGCTCGGCGCATGAATCTTCGAGCCTGGAGCAATCAGCGACCAACCAAAATTCAGGTGATAGAGGATCATCAAGGCGGTGGGTTTCGAGCCAATGTTTTCAACTACATCCTCGAGTTCAACTTTTGCTTGCCCTAGCTTGGCGCGGATGGTGCGGGTCTTCTCGAGTTTGTCACCGTACAGCACCGCCTCGCGGGTTTTGCCACTCACGGTCATTTGATAATCATCGCCAACCCAATCGCCCCAGGCGGCGACTTCAAAGGCTGGCGTACTCGAGGCGCGTCCGTGTTGAAAATGTTGAACACCTTCGTCGAGGTTTGGGTTGCCGACGTTGGACAACCCGCAAGTGGTCAGCAATCCGCCGCCAAAGGCACGCACAAACGACTCGGGTTGATTTTCATTCAGACCCGGGTGTGCGAAACCAGCGCTCGAGAGCCAGGAAATGGGCTGAGAATTGAACCGTGCCGCGCCCAAATCCAAACCTCGAGCTGCCAAAATATCAAGCTCAAATCCTGCGCCAGTTCGCAATTCAATCACCTCAAGATTGTCTTCTACGCCCTCGAGCAAGCGCACGCGCCGTAGACCACCGACCTGGGTGACATTGCCAACCCGTTTGAGAAATTCGCGTTTGCTGAGACTTTCACTCCACAAGGTTGGCATGAATCAATTCTCCTTGAACCCGAGCAGCACACCTGTCCAGGCTCGGGGCGCAAGGTCGAGTTGTACAATAGCATTCGAGATTGAGAGTGCCTCTCCTGGGTTTCCGGCAAGATCTACGCGCCGTGCGGTGTGAAATTTCAACCAGCTATCGCGGATCACGATTTGTTTAGATGTGTCGCTGGGATTGAGCAGGTGCAAGGTCATGCCCTGATTGTTTTGTTCGAGCCTGGTCAGCATCACGCCATTTAGCTCAAGACTGAGCAATTGCGCGGTTGTGTGCTGACTGGGACCGCGATTCTTGTACCAGTGCAATTGTGGCGAAACTGCATATGGAAGCGCACGCAGGATTGAAGTCTCGAGATTTTCAGCAGTGTGCGGGATCAGACGCAAACGCTGACGAAACTGCCCAGCTTGATCGGCTTGAAAGTTCGTGTCCCAGTAGTTGTTGCACAACCACGCGAGCAGCATCGGCTCGTTGCGTTCAACCTGACCTTGATTGTGGCGACCAAAGGTGAAACCTCCAACTTGCCAGAGTGGGGTGTCAGGACAGGCAACAGTGAAGCCTTTTTGCTCGTCTTGAAGGCGAATAAAGCGCTGGGTGGTGAGGTAATGCCTCGAAGTATTGGGCAGTTGTTCACGGTCAAGTTCGACCACCGCACCGGCGGTTTCAAAATGACAGACGGCTGATGTCTGCAATTGAATTGGCAGCGTCAAGTAGAGCGAGTGTGGCTCACTCAATGCAACCTTTTGAACCACAGTCTCGAGTTCGAGGCTTGGTTCGTTGACAAACAACCGAAAGTGATTCGTGATCTGATCACCTGTTCGCATCTCGAGCACCTGAATAAACTCGGCACAGCCTTGATGCAGGGTTGCTTCCGAACGAAGCACTTTGGTCGCACCTTCGCGCACCGCCTGCCAGTCGGGATTCCAATTGTCCTGAAGGCTTTCTGGCTCGCGCCAGTTGGGTCTTGAAAACATTGCGCGACGGTCTTTGCGGGCTGGATACTCGAGCACGGGTTGAGCCAGGTTCCATTCGCCGACTCGAGCGTATTCGATTCCGTCCAGCAAGAGTGACCGAATCCCACCGCGCTCGAGGTCAAACTGTACCCGCACGTGCTGGTTGGTAATGCTTTCAGCATCGGCATGAAGTTGACCTTGCGGGCTTGGCAATTCGGCATACGTCCAGGTTCTAAATCCCAGCGCGGGCAACTCGAGTGGTCCCACCCACTGGGTTTGAACAGTGTTATGCCAGGTGTCGGGGGGCAATGGATCGGTCATGTCACCGAGGATCACATCTT
The DNA here is from genome assembly GCA_043775825.1 of Deinococcales bacterium. Classification (GTDB taxonomy): domain Bacteria; phylum Deinococcota; class Deinococci; order Deinococcales; family JAAFIG01; genus JANXTZ01. Next base: position 5,232 of record JAYVRX010000023.1, on the reverse strand, counting down.
GACGATGAATGGCTTGTGATTCACGGCTGGCATAAGGCTCGAGATCGGCATCCATGACTGGCACGCGCACGGTGCGGGTCACAGGAAACGGCAAGGGGTTGTAAAACAGTGCGGTGACTGGTTTTCCACCAGCAAATTGTGCCAGTTGCTCGAGACCATCACGGCGCAGCATTCGCGCCAAACTTGTGCCTTCGTGGGCGGTGGCGAGCTTGAGGTTTTGCTGAATTCGGGTTTCGCTCGAGCGTGGTTTAAAAATAGACCGATCTGCTCCCCAAGTGTGCTCGGCGTACAACATCAGCGCCTTTGTCGCATCGGCAACCAGCTTGTTCTGATGTGGAAAATCAACACCAGACCAAACCCGCAATTGTGAAGCCTCACGCAAAGCACGTTGCCCCTCGAGACTGAGAGCGGTTTCAAGCGCAGTGCTGCCCGCGCCAAAATTCCACCAGTCTGTCCAGTCACCACGCAACGTTGGAACATGGGCTTCGGGTTCTTGGCGCAAGCGCTCAAAGACTTCTGACAGGGTCGCCAGCCGCAAGCGAATCGGCTGCCCTTCCTCGTTCCATTGGCGCACAAAGCTCGAGAGTTCGGGTCGTGGACCAGCATTATCAAACAAAATCGGGTTGGTGACTTGCATCATGATAAAACCCTGCACATGACCGCGTTGCTCGAGTTTCTCGGCGTATGCAGGAATGGCGCTGCGGGCTTCCTCGAGACTGACCGGAACGCGCAAGATCATCTCGGCTCCAACCCCGTATTGCAATCCGTTGTAAACCAGCAGTTTGCGACCAGACGCGCCCTGCCACCAGAATCCACGCGGGCGCGGCATTGGCGCATACCCAAAGTGCGGGTTGATCGCCATCGAAAAACCTGTGATGCCATGATCCAAGAGCGCATCCACCGTGCCCCATGGCCAACCGTTGACATCGCTGTTCATCCCCGAACGAACCGGAATTCCAAGATCACGAAAGAACTGAATCGGCTTGAGCACCTCGAGCAGCATCTGGTGATCCATCAGGGGTGTCATGTTCCAAGCCAGCCCCGCGACCTCAAGTTGCCCGTTTTTGATTGCTGACACAAACCGCGTCCTGGCGCGGTCATCGGCGTGCTGCCACCAGTCAAGCGTGATGCCCGTGACTTCGCAAGTCCAGCGAAAGCGGCTGTCGTCTGGCCAGTCTTTGGTTTGCTCGATGTGCTCGAGAGCCTGGTCAATAAAGCGGCGGTGCAATTCTATCACTACTGGTTGCGGATGGGTGTAACCGATGTCGGTGTGCGAGTGGTGGACGAGCAAGATTTCCTTGATCACAATAAACCTCCATGCCAATGGTTGGTAGTTATGCTTGATGAATTTGCTGGTCAACGATCTGTAGTATTCCAGCTTCTACAAGCTCGCTGACTTGCACCTCGAGCATGGCGTAACCCCTAAACTCGAGTTGCTTGTTCATGGTTTGGCACACGGTTTTCCAGAGGGTTTCAAAATTGACACCCGTGGCTGCCTCGAGCGTGGAATCCTTAACCTCATCGAGAAATCGGCGTGTGAGTGCAATGACCTCGAGTGCCTGTTCAGGCTCGAGCGGCAGGTGATGGGCGGCTAAGACCCGCTTCACCCGACCCGAACACACCAAGCTTTCTAGTTTCTCAAGCGAGGTGTAAAAACCTTGTGAAGTCTGAAACCCATGAAAAAACGGGGCTGCCAGCGCAAGCAGCACATCACCAATGATTAAACTGCCGCTCGAGGTTTCAAGAAAACCGATCTCCTCGAGTTTGTGACCTGGGAAGGCAATAGTCTCGAGTTCAACATCGCCTCCAAGTCGAAGGCGATCTCCTGCTTGAATCACCAGATCAACCTCAACTGCACCGTCCATCAAGCTCATGATCTCGCTGCGTTGGTCGAGCGCTTCGGGGACTTTTTCGGGCAGACAAAATTCGCGGTAGTGCGTCTCGAGGTCTTCAATCCAGGGCAATGCACCACCTGCGATGAATCGTGCATTGGTCGCCTCAAAAACGGCACGGTTACAACCGATGTGGTCAGCGTGAGCGTGGGTAATCAGTGCGTATTCAAGCTGGCCAACCTCGCGGCACAACTCGAGAATTGCGTCTTTCATGGCGGCAATGCCTGTATCAATGATGACGCTGAAACGTTCACCACGCACGGCATAGACGCACAGTGGCACGCCAGGTATCAACTCGAGGTGGGTTTCAAAGATCGATCCAGTCAAGTGCATAAGGCACCTCGAGCACAAACTGAGAAACACCAGGGTTCACTCAGGGTTTTCAAAACCTCACCCGCACATTCAGCACGGCGCGACTCGGAATTTTAAGGCTCAGTTTGCCCTGCTTGAACTCGAGTTTCTTGCCGTCCTGCTCGACCGCTGAGGTCAGGTTGGCTGATTTGGGTTTGAGTTCGGGGAAACGAACTGTACAACTTTGGGCTTTTTCTGTGACGTTCTGAACCCGCACGATGATGCCTTTGCCATCGTCGGCAGGCTTGGCGTTGACCAGGAAGTCATCTGGACTGACCTCGATAAAGCGACCCTGGGTTGGCGACTTTGTGCGGCGTGTGAAGTCGCGCAACACAATCGGCGCACTCACAGCTTCAAGACCAAAACGCGCACAGGCTTGGTCGTCGGCTGCGCCGGCGTGCGTGGTGAGCTTGTAACGTAAGGGGATGTGACCACCCTGGCTCGCCTTGAAGTTCACCATCCAGTGGTTGTTTAAAGCCCAGGACATCACCACTGGAGCCTCTGGCTCGAGCTTCTGAAGCCATTGCCCAGATGTAATACCGCCGAGTTGCACCAAAGGCGCGTCGAGCGGCACGATGGTCACGCCGCGCTTTGCGTCGCTGATATCAACCCAGCGTTGAAGTGGATACCAGTCCCTGACCGTGCCTGGCAATTGTTCCTGGTCTGGCGTGAGTGGAATGCCATTGATGTCAGCGCGAAAATGCGGCTTGTTGAGGTTGAAGGCAAACGGTATAAACACTGCCTCTGGGTCGGTGACATGCTCCTTGTCGAGCATCCAGCGAAGCTCGAGTAGCTTGCTATGTGCAAGCAGCGAGTAGGTGCAGGTGGCGAAACGCAAACCCCGTCCTTGAATGGTCACGGTGATGCTTGCCTCATGCAGACTGATGACAGGCTGACCTACTGTGACCTGGCTGGCAGTCTGGTATTTGAAGGGTGTATTGCGGGGCCACTGACCAAAGTCCTCATCGAACCAATCAATCGCAAAGATCGCATTGCGCCCATCGGTGCTGTCCACCCATTCGTAAACAAATTGTCCAGTCTTCCAACCGCGATAATCGCCAGCAAAATCGTGTTTGAGTGTTTTGTCATAAAACTCGAGCAGCCCGCCGCTTTTGGGGTCAACCTTGATGCGGTAATGTGCATTTTCAATCGTGTGTTTTGCGCCCTTCAGATCGCTCTTCGGGGCTTGGCTCGAAAGTGGCAACCAGGCATAGCCAAAACCAGGCAGGCTGCCCGCCACCCGAGCACCGACCGGATCAGGTTTGATACCCCAGGTCAGACCACGTGGCATAAACATCTCGAGCATGCCGTTGGGGGCTTGCCCACCGCGCCTGATCGGTTCTTCGACAACCACCTGGCGCTGGTGGGCGAGGGTGTTGATCACCAGCAGTTCGGTGTACTTTGGTTCGGGCTTGGCAATTTCGGCTGGCAGGTGCGCCAGGTCAAAGCGCACGTCATCCTCCTGCGTGGCGAGCCTGGCGGCGAACCCCCGTGCGGCTCGAGCCAGGATGTCGTGCGTTTCGGCAGAGGCATGGTAGGCAAAGCCAGATTTTTTGTTCCATTGCGACCTCGAGAACAAGCCATCTGGTGCTTCAATGCTCGAGAATGCCCCCCAGGTGTGCTCGTCGTAAAGCGTGGCAGATTCGTAAGCGTCGTTTAAACGCTGCGCCGACCAATCCTTGTGACCGAGCGCCGCTAGCCATGCGCCGATCAATTCGGCGCTGTAAAGAACTTCATGCGTACCGCGATTCAGACCGGTCTCGAAAGCGCTTGAAGCCACACCGTCGCTCCACCAGTCCAGCCAGTCGCCGCGCATCGTTGGCAGCGACTTGGCGTAGCGCTGGCGCAAGATACGGTTGAATTGACTGAGGCTGATCAGTTCCATGCGTGGAGTCTTGCCTGCCGTGTTCCAGTCGCGCACAAAGTCGTAAAGGTTGGTATCGGGTGGACCATTGTCCACGCGAGTCGGGTTGGTCGCTTGACCGAAAACAAAATCAAACGGGTACTGTGGATCATCCTCGAGCTTCTTGACAATGCGTGGCACATGCTGTTCGGCGAGCTTCATGTGACCTAGACAGGCAAAACCACCAAACAGGTAGTGATAACCGTTCCAGGCAAGAATCTTGCCACCCGCCGGACCTTCCCACCAGAACGCCGAAGGGCGAGGTTTGGGCGTACCACCACGGATTGGATTGACCGCCATGGTGAACAGTTCGATGCCGAGCGCGGGCAAGAGGTCGGCAAAAATCCAACTTGCGCCATTAACATCGCAGTTCATCGCTACTTTGACATCAATCCCAAATTCGTCCTTGATGCGCTTGATGGGGTACAGCGAGCGCTGCATCTGCTCGAGGTTGAGCAGCGGTGTGAGGTTGTACTGCATTCCAGCCACGTCAATGCGCCCGGCTTTGTTCAATTTCAAGAAGCGTTCGATCTGGTGGCTCGGGCGCGAACGCAACCAGCGTTCGGTCATGCCCGTAACTTCGCAGACCCACTTGGCTTGCGCCTCTTTGGGGTAGTCCGCTGTGGCTTCGCACAGGTCAATCGCACGGTCAATAAATTCCATATGCTGTCGGTAAGCCACATCCTGATAATCGGTAAAACCAATGTCGGTGTGTGAGTGGTTGACGAAGTAAAACGTTTTAATTTTCGCCATGCGTGCCGCCTCCTGAGTCTTTATGGAAGATCGAATATCGCTGAAACCTTGAGCCAAGACCGATTAGCGCAAGCTTGGTACGCTGCGGTCGAGTGGGTCGGCATAGTTGCGCTCGGGCATGACGGTGTACCATTCGGGACGGTGGGGGTCGCGGTCGTAGCTGTAACCGCCTAATTCCTTAAACAATTCTGCGTATTGACTGAGTTTGGCACGGTCGAGTTTGACCCCCAAACCTGGGGCTTGGGGCAGTTTAAATTTGCCATCTTTGCAGGTCAGCTTGCCGCCCACAATGATATCGTCGGTCAAGTGATGATAATGCGCGTCCGCCGCAAA
>JAYVRX010000022.1:0-8787 GCA_043775825.1 Deinococcales bacterium | reverse complement strand
TAAACTCGAGGGTCAAAAATTTGAAGCTGTGAAAAACAATGGTTTTGGTATGGCGACACTCGAGGTTAAAACCAGCAACGATTCGGTAATGGTTAGACCTTAAGGTTTTAACTTCCCGTATTTGTTTGACAGCAAGCCACTTTTTAAGGTCATTACCGACCCTCAACTTTGATGATCGAAAATTTCAGAAGATCGTAGATCAAGCCAAACGCCTTATTCCGCGTCAGTTTTGGTGTGCATTGGATTCTCGAGCCAGGTATTAAAGCTTGGGTTTTTGTAACCAGTTTCGCCTTCAAAAATCCTAAAATAAATTTTGCGCTGTAACACTCGAGAAGACCAGAAAGACTAGGAGCATCAAAGCTCGAGAGAAATGATTTTTGAAAGGAGTCCATAGATGATCGTTAAAGTCTGAATTCTGGTTTGAGACTCGAGATTTACCAATTTATTTTACGTCCGAGTTTTTACGGTGTGACTGTCAAAGTTGCCGAGTTGGAAAGATTATTTTTTAAGGTAATCCAAAGTTGATTCGTGCTTGGAATGACGGATGCAAAATAATCTTGGTTGGCAACCAAAGCCGTACCGTTTAAGGTCAGGCTACTTGGACCGATTGCCCTCGTGTACTTGTTCAAAACAATACTCGAGCCTAGCAAGTTTTGACCGGCTGGCACTTGCCAGTTCAGACCCACAACGCCAGCCCCCGCCAACTCGGCTTCCCAAGTGCTGTACACAGGATTAAACCCCGCAGGCGAGTACGTCTCGAGACTCGTGTCGCCAATGCCTTTTGCGCCACTCAGTTTTTTGGTTGCCGCACCGGTCACGGTCAGTACCGTCTCGTCAATGGTTTTGGCTTGGTCTGAAAGATCACGGGTCGGTGAACCTGTCGCGCTTCTCGGGTCAAGCACAATCCAGGTGCTGTAACTGCGTTTGGGCAAACTGCCAGGTGTGGCGGCGTACCTATTGTTCATTGGCGTGTACGTGGTTTGCCCCAAGTAACCCCAATCTGTGCCCCAGGCGAAACGCTTGATGTCGGTCGATCTGTTGTTACTGCCAGAAAAATTGTAATTGACACTCTGGTACGACCACTGAAACAAACAGGGCATGGTGTGTTGTTCGGCGGCACACGCATTGCCCGCGCTGGTATTGCCCCGCAAACCATCCGAACCCTCATAACCGCCCGCATCTTGTTTGGAGATCACTCGAGTTCCGACAATCCCCATCTCGGCATTGTTGGGGGTGAACAACGCGTTGTAAGCCGCGCCAGTGTTCGGTACAGTCCAATCCCAACTTGAGTTTAAGGTCAGCGGCGCGGTGGTGCTTTTAAAGTGGTACGTGTCGCCCCACGCCACACCGTTCACCAGATCGGCGGCGTTGCCACTGAATTCCATCTCGCCGTAAGGTGATCGAGAGTCCGCCTCTACGGCATTGGTCGGCGCTGCCGATAAATCGAACGTGACACTCCAGAGTGGATAGCGCTTGCCGTTTTGGATCAACCAGTGAATCGTCACGGGCATGTTGTACCTGGTTGCCGCCCCAGCGCCATTTTTGCCCCAACGCGGGTAGTTGAGGGTGTACTCGAAGAGCGCATGATTGCTGCCGCGCCAAACCACCCGCCAGGCATTGTTGAGGGGACTGCCAACCGGTGAATCGTTTTCACCAATGGCTAAAGATGCGTCCTGCAAATGCGAGACAATAAATCCAAACCCGCGAACACCGTAAGGATTGGTGCTAGCATTGATGGTGCGTGTGCTCGAGTCTGGCAGCACGTAACTGAACTGCTCCATAAAGCCGCCGTCCGTCCCTGGTTGGTCGCTTCTGACCAAAGAGATCGTGCGGGGTTTGGCTTCATTGTCAAACCAAGTAAACTTTTCGGCATTCAAACCGTTGACGTTGACATTGCTGTTCAAAACGAGCGCGTTGGTGGCGGCAGCTTCGATGGTTGCACTCGATTGCAAACAGGAACTTGCCAGCAAAAGCGGCACGAATGGAATGAGCGGTAATGCGTTGCGCCAGGATTTTTGATTCATTTTTTCTCTCCGTTTCACTCAAGTCATGTTAGCCTTTCAAATCTTAATCCTGCCGTGTTCGAGTTGTCTGAGTGCGGGTCGAAATCACGAATTTTGAGCGTCAAAAGTACGCGGGTCACTCGAGGTTGATTGTTCAGATTTGGGCGCAACTCGAGGGTTTACTGATGCCCAGTTCTTGCGCTTGCAAGGCAAGGTCGCGTTCTTCGGCTAAAACCCTTGCCCATTCCTCGAGCGTGCGTTTTCCAGTCAAGACCAAATCCACGGGCGCGACAAAGCAAGTGCCTTTGCAAAAACGTTTTCGGGCGCGTTGGGCGTACTGATGGTTTTTGAGGGTCACGGGTTTCAAGGGTTCACTCCTTCGCTTGCAGCTTGCTCAATCTCGAACTTGATTCAAACCTCGAGTTTTAAAGTCATCTGACGTTTTTGACGCTGACATCATCAATGCAAAAAACGGTGGGTTTTGATCCAAAAAATGCAGCTTTGAAAAACACTTCAATCTTTTGACCATCATTAACAGGTGTCCCTGTTCGATTGGTAATATCAATGGTTTGCGTGATGTGTCGGTCACGAATATTAGCGGTGGTAATGGTCACACTGTTGATCGCCTCTCCGAAACCCACAAATAACCTGACCGAATCGGCGTTCGTACCAGCCGCCTCTAAAGTATCCACCCGAACCGAAAACTCGAGCGTCGTTTTTCCTTGGGTTGGCATGACAATAAATTGTGAAATTTGGGGGTCGCTACCGTTGCCTCCGCCTTGGGTACTGAGCGCCCCGTAAGCCACACCAGATTTGGCGCAGTACGCCTGTGTTCCTCGAGTTGCACCGTTTTGGCTAAAAGACCAATCTGAATTGTTTGCTTCAAATCCTCCGTTGGCAATCAATTCGGTGACAATGGGTTCTCGAGTGGTTGGACAAGCAACGAGTGCGGCACAAAGAACAAATCCCAATAATGGTGTGTGTTTCATCTTTTCTCCTTAAACTTTTGTATGCAATTTGGGCAATCTCGAGGTTTGTTAATACTGACCAACAAAAATGTTGCCAATGTAGGCTCGGCTTGCGGGATCACTCGAACTAAACCGCAATTTGATTTCCATGTATGCCGCTTCAAAGGCGGTATCCCCAAAGTTTGGTGGTCCAAGCTGAATATCTGTAAAGGTTAGATTGTTACTGTCTATAGTGGCGGTGTTCCAAACGGTACATTCTTGGGCGCTCTTGCAATCTCGAGCAAATACCCTCACATCATCTGCGTTGCTTGTCGTGCCAATAATTGCCTTGAAGTAAAGCCCACGGACTTGTGAACGAGGCACGTTGTAAATATAGTTCTTAGTGACCTCGAGGATGGTATCGCCATTTAGACCCGTTCTGGCACTGAAAAAATCGCCGAACTGGCGTACATAAAAAATAGGATCGAAGTTACTGAAAGCTGCGGGACGGTTAATACCCGTAAAAGCTCCCGATGACCAGCCGCCATTACCACCATCAAAATTTTTGATGTTAATCACCAGTGGCACACTGACCGTTGTCGTTGTTTTCGTACCGTCTGCTTGGAATACTTCGGCAGTGAGGGCGTAAGTACCATTGTCATACGAGGTAAAATCAGATCTCTCAATTTCAAAGCAAAGCCCTCCTGAGCAATTATTGGGGGTGGTGTCAATGGCAAAGAACTTTCCATTCAGAAATATTTTTGTGTAATTTACGCGAGAGCCACTAAAGTTTCTGGGAAACACTTTGATATTGAGATTGGTAACAACACGGTCAACTGGGGATGACGGCACAATCACTTCGATGCTGGGCGCACCTTGAATAATGGGTGCAGCCGCCGTGAAACTGCTGTCATACACCACAGCATTTCCCGCCAAGTCCGTCACGCCGTTCAAGAGTACCTTCATCGGGGCTGGATAGGCTGCGGGTGTACTGGTTGCTTTGATTGTTAGTTTTGTTCCAACCGAATTCATAGTTGCCGTTCGGGTCAATGGAAGCGCGGTTGGAAAAGCATCCACCTCGAGTCGCACAGTGGTATCGGTGATACTCGGGATTAGAATCGGTTCGTTGAAGGTCAATGCAATGTCGTTGCTTAATGGCACACTGGTGGCTCCAGCCGTAGGCACTTGGAAAGTCACCGTTGGGGCTGTCCTGTCCACGGTGATTTGTCTGGCGGCACTGGTGACATCTGCCATTCCGGTTTTGCTGGCTCGAGCCGTAATGCTGTAAGCTTTTTCGGTTTCGGTTGTTGTGTCCCAAGTGTAAGAATACGGGGCGCTCAGGGTTGTCAGTACCGCCCCGTCTTTCAGTAATTCGACGCTGGTTGGTTCGCCTGTGACCGCCAGTTGTAAGCTCACAGCGCCTTTGGTCAAAACATCGGTGTCGGGACTGGTGATGCTAACAGTTGGTGGGATGACGTTGATTGGTGGCGGGCTAGGGCAAGCGGTTAAGCTCGAGGCGAGTGCGACGAACAACAAAATGGGTTTGAAACTCGTGTTCATGAAATCTCCTGCTTGATTGCCCGAAATTTAATCTCGAGCTTTGTATTCTGATTGCGTTTTGATTGTTGATTGATGGTCAACACTCGAGGGACTCTCTCCGCAGCAATCTCGAGTGCGTCTTCAGGATGCAACACCACTGGTCAGGTTGTGGTCAGGTTTTAAGGGGGTTTTGCAGCATTACGCAGCATCACAATGTGCGTTTTGGTTGTTCGTTTCTGAACGCATGACCGCAAGCCCCACAAAACAGGGCGTAAGGACTGTTAATGCTCGAGCCGCATTTTGGGCAACACTCGAGCATTTTCGTGCCGTCATTGATGCAGTAATGTTCACCAGATTCGATTGGCACGGCACGGCGACAGTGCAGACAAACCCGAAATGACAAACCAGATGGCTTGTTCTCTGGTTCAAGGTTGATGCCTTCCATGCTTGACCCCCGTTCAAGCTTTACTCTGCAACATGACCGGTCAGGTTGCGGTCAGGTTTTGAGGGGGGTATGCAGCTTTTAAGCTTTTTGTTAAAAAATCCGACCAATTCTCGGGCAGGGTTTCACCAACCTCGAGCAGGTACGTTTTGGCGTTTTCGTAGACCCGTTCTAAGGTTTTGTAATTTCTGGCGGCACGCAGCGCGTACAAACTGATTCTTAAGATTTCCAGGTCGTAAGGGTTCATGACAAGTAAAAACCGACTGACCCGACTCGCCTCTCTAACATCAGTCTCGAGCAACTGAACCATGCGGTTGTAAAGGGCTTGCTCGAGCAAATCACGAACGCTCTGGGAATTTTCAAACTCGAGATTTTGCAGGTACATGCCCTGCCAAACTTGGGTGTCACCGTTTTTCAAGAACTCTTCGATGTCGCTGGTCATCTGCCCCAGCGCGTAACCGCCCACGGTGGTCTGAATGATCTCTTTGCCCAAACTGGTGCGTGTACCACGAATCAATTCTTTTAAACTCGAGGCGGCGCGGTCTTCGTCGTCTTGCGGGTAAAGCGCCTCTAAAAGCTCGAGTTTTTCGAGTTGAGGCTTACCTGTGATCCTGGCTTCGAGCAGCAAGATCAGCAGTTCTTGACGTTTGCGACCTCGAATGGGTGTGCCTGAAATTTGGATGCCCCCGAGCGTGGTCAATCGCAACTCTGGAATTGGTTCGACCACATTTTGTTGTTCTAATTCTGGGAAGTCGCGCGTTGCGATTTGGGCGAAGAAAAAATTTTCTTTGTTTCGTATTTCCGCCAGCATCTCTCGAGCGGTATCCCAATTTTTGGTTAAACACCTGTACTCGAGAGCGTAAAAATTGGCATCGTGGTTGTGCCCTAAAACTCGGTTTTTGGTTTCGGCAATTTGCAGGGCAGCCAGTGCCTCGTCAAAACGGTTTAAAGCCAGCAACGCCTGATACCGTGCATGGTGCGGATACGCCAGCATGGCGGGGTACTCGAGTTGAGCCGCCAAAGCCAGGCATTGATCGGCGAGGCGTAAACCCTCAAGCGGGTTATTGGAGAACGTTTCGGATTTGGAAACATGGTACAAACAATTGGCGATCAAGCGTGGGTTGTTGAGTTCCCGTGCGGCTTGCAGGGCGGCTCGAGCGTACTTCAGGGCTAACACCGTGCCGTATGGTACATCCCAACCTCGGTACAAAAAACTCAGGTTGGTGCAGGTCAAAATCCATTTTGACCTAAACGTTGTGCCGCGAAGTTGTTCTTCCGCCTCGAGCAATTCTCGTTCGGCGGTTTGGCATTGGTTTAGCTCAATTCGGGTTGCCGCCAGCAAGGTCAGGCTTTGTAAACGTTGCGCCTGATGTCCGACTTCGGTAAAAAATTTCATGGATTGTTCTAAGTACGTCACGGCGACGCTCAGCGAATCTTGGTAGTATTCCATTGTGCCGAGTCGGTAGAACACACAACCCAAACCGTAAGAATCGTTATTTTGTTGATAAAAACCTTGAGCCGTCCGGTAGTGCATTTCGGCTGATTTTGTATCGCCAACGTAATCGCTTAAAATTCCTTTGGATAAAAAAATATCGGCTTGCAGAGCCTCAGAGGGTGCTTGCTGCAACGCGAACTCGAGTATGGTGACCGCATCTTTAAAGCGGCTCAGTACGGTCAGGCTTTGCGCTACTTTATACAAAAATTTTGGATTGCTGCTCGAGTGCAGCGACCCATGCCCGTCAGGTGCGTTTTTAGGGTCAAGAAGTTGTTTGTATTCGTCCCATTTGGAAACCGCCCCAACATGATCTTCGGCATCGTTGTGAACCATGACCAGATGCTCGAGCCATCCTGGGTCGGTTTTGAATCTTTCTGGCATGTTTTCAAGCAGTTGTTTGGCATCGGTTAACTGTCCAACTCGAGCCAAAACCTCGGCGTGAACATAGATATCATCTGAGGATTGCGGTTTAAATCGTTCAAATAAGCTTGCCGCTTTGGGTAAGTTGTAAAACCGTACCTCTTTGGCAACTTCTAAACCAAGTCGTTGTTGCGCGTCTGGTTCATACCATTCCAAGGCTCGAATTTTCAGATCACAGGCTAAGGCTAAATTGCTGGCATTTGTGGCGTGACTGATGGCACGTTCGATCCATTGTTGGCTTTGTGCCGCCGACAATGCCGCAGCCTCAAGAAATGAAACGCCGAGCAAAGGATTGTTTTCTAAAAAATGCAGCGCCTTTCGTGCCAAATCTTGGCGTTTCTGGGGCGATATTTTTCGAGCGCTGACCTCTCTAAACAACGGATGTGAGAATTCGTTGTCGGTCAAAATGCCGCGTTTGGAAAGCTCAGTGATGGCATCGTTCAACGCCTCTCGAGAAATCCCGACAACACTTGTCCACAAGTCAAAATCCGTGTCTCTGGGCAGCATGGTTTTGGCTGCCAGCACATCGGTTAAAACTTGGCTCGAGACGGCTTGGTTGAGCATTTGTTCAATCAATGCCTCGACGGTGGCGGGCATCAGGTCTTGTTTTGGAATGTGCCAACGCCATTGCTGCCCGTCGTTCCAAACGAAACCAAGGCGTGCCAAAAACTTAAAAAACTCTACAGTGAACAGCGGATTTCCAGCCGCCCTGCCATGAATCCATTCCATTGCCTCGAGCGGCAGGGCGGCTCTGGCTTCCTCTTCCAGCAAAACTCGAGTATCCTCAAAGCCAAGTACCTTGAGCCGCACGGCTTCAAATGGCTCTGGTGGTGCGTTGCGGCTGGTGACCAGCAGGGCAACACCTTTTAAGCGCGTCACCACGTTCGCCAGTGCAACAATCCACTCGAGTTGTTCAAAGCTGGTTTCGTGAACATCCTCGAGATGCAAAATGAACGGGGCGCTTTCGGACATCACCACAGCAAAGGCACTGGTGGTTTGCTCAGTGCTTAAGTATTCGCCTTGCTCGAGTTTACCGAGGATGGTTTGTGCCCAAGCGGGTAACTTCTTTGGTTTTGGTAGGGCACGCGCCAGGTTTGCGAGTGAACCTGTTGAGTGTTGACTGAGGTGCTCGCAGCGGGTTTCACGAAGCAGGTTTTGCGTGGTGTGGGTTTTACCAATGCCAGCCTCGCCCCATAAACCGAGCGTCAAGCCAGGACGTTTGATGACCAAACCTTTTAAGCGTTTTAAAATTTGTGTGTCAGCGCTTATCACTTCATGTCAATGTAACATTTCAAGAAAAGTACCGATTTAAGTCCCGCTTGCTTTTAACTTCGCAAAAAAGCCACGCCAATCAAGACCAGTGCCGCACCTGCCAGTTTCCCCAAAGCAAACCCCTCACCAAAAAACAATGCACCAAAACCAAATGCCAGCAGCGCCTCGAGTCCAAGCACGGCAATGTAAGTCACGCTCATTTGTTGTTGTTTCATGGCAACAGTTTGAATACCAGCACCCAATATAAACAACAACATTACGATCAAACTTGGGATAAGTTTTGAGAGTCCATCCGCGTGTTTCATTGCCATGCCACCAGTTGCAAAGGCTGTCGCGGCTACAAAAATCAAAATCGTGTTCATGATTTTAGTTTGCAACAATGACCGTCACTCGAGCGTCACAACGTAAAAAATGCGCTTTGAGGCGCATTTTTTATGGTTTACAGCGCCTTGCACAATGTCTGACGAGAAGCGTCAGACATTGGCGACCAAAGGGAGTAGCAACAGACAGCAGTTTTCATAGAAGTGAGAGCGCGTGGCGCGTCAACGGATATGAAAACTGCTGTAGATTTTTACAGTAAATTCGGTATTTGTTGAGAATCATACGATATAGTTACACGCAGCGAACCAAGCACCTACCAACACGCCAGAAATCAATCCCTCCGCCCGA
>JAYVRX010000021.1:0-8845 GCA_043775825.1 Deinococcales bacterium | reverse complement strand
CTCGATTATCGTGCGGATTTGTACGCACTGGGCGCGGTTTTGTACAGTGCCGTCGCGGGGCGTCCACCTTTTGTTGGCGATGGTCTGGCGCAGGTGGTCATGCAGCACATCTCGCAAGCCCCCGTCACGCCGCGTCAGTTCAACCCAGGCATTCCAGGCAAACTCGAGGCGTTAATCCTTTTATTGCTCGAGAAGAACCCGCTTGATCGCCCTCAGAGTGCGCTGGCGGTACGTGAGGCGTTGTTGGGAATTCTGGAGACACCTGCCACAGAACTTGCCACCTCGAGTTCTGAGACGGCACGGGCGGATGCGTTGCTGGTTGCGCCGTTAATCGGGCGCGATCTCGAGTTGGGATCACTGCTGCCCCTGCTCGAGCATCCAGCGGAGACGGGCGTGATTGCCATAACGGGGGATGTTGGCTCTGGAAAGTCGCGGTTGTTGCGGGCTTTTTCTGAACGTGCGCGAAACATTGGCGTTCGTTTGGCGGTAGGCGAAGCCATCGAACACGACCCGACGCCGTTCGGTGCGGTATCGCGGCTTATTTTGGATATCGAACGCAACAACAAAGGCATTCTTCAAGCGCTGCCCGAAACCGCCCAAGCAGAACTGGCACGCATTGCGCCAACGTTGGGCGAAGTGCCAGCCCCAGACTCGAGTTTGCCTGCCGATGTGGCACGCCTTCGCCTGTTCGAGGCGTTCACCAAGTTGCTCGAGTTGGTGTGCAGTGTGACGCCTGTGATTTTCGAGAACTTGCACTGGGCAGACACCAGTACCCTCGAGTTGCTGGCTCATGCGACCCGCAGCAGTGAAAATCCGCGTGTCATCATCAGTTACCGCGTCGAAGATTTGCCCGAAGATGCCAGCGTTCCCAAAGGCTTGAAACCAAAACGCATTATCAATTTACAGGCTTTGCCCGACAGCGCCATGCAGGAATTGCTGGTCGCATGGCTTGATTCCAGCATCGACCCGACCTTGGTCAGTGAGTTGGTCTTACACGCGGCTGGCAACCCATGGGTGCTCGAGGAACGCCTTAAAGCCATGCTCGAGGCTGGCGCGATTTTCAGACGTGGCGGCATGTACGAATGGAATCGCAGTTTGCTGGGTTTACCGAGCGGTCTGAACGAACTTCTGGCGCACCGTCTGGCGGCGCTGCCCACGAACGCCCTCGAGTTTGCTCGGGCGGGCAGTGTGCTCGGACGGGCTTGGATATTTGAGGATGCCAAAGGCTTGCTGGGCTGGGACGATGATGCCGCTTTGGACGCGCTCGAGGCTTTGGTGCGTGCAAAACTGGTTTCTGAAACCCCAGGCTCGAACGGCGAGGGTTTTCGCTTCAGGCATCCGTTATACACCGACATTTTGACCAGCAGCATCATGAGTTTAAAACGACGCAAAATGCACGCCAAAGCCGCTGCCCTGCTCGAGGGTCGGGCTGCTGCCATTGAACTCTGCATTCATTACCTGGAGGCAAACGCTTTTGAAAAGGCGCTCGGGAAAGGCTTTGAGGCTGGTTTGTTGGCGCAAAACACCTTCGCTTACCCTCAAGCCGAACGTGCCTACCGTTTGGCGCTCGAGGCAGCCGAACACCTCGAGTCACCGAATTTAATGATTTTAAAGGCTCAGCATCAGCTTGCCGAAGTGCTCTCGATAGGTGGGCGCAACAATGAAGCGATCAAACTTTGGGAGGCTGTGATCGAACACGCCCCGTCGCTCGATGGGGGCGCAGAGGTTCTGGCACAAGCCAAAGTCTCCTTGGTCAAAGTCTTGCGCTTTACCGCATCCTTAGAGCACAGCCTCGAGTTGCTGGGCGAACCCGTGGTCGGCACACCTTTTTTTGAAGAATTGTGCGCCGAGCTAGCAGCGGTTTACATCCGCACCGGCAAATGGCAACAAGCCAGAATGTACGCGATTCGGGCGCTGAAAGCCGCCCGCAAAACGGGCAAACTCGAGACTGAAGCGCTGGCTTTAAGGCACTTGGCTTGGATGGAAAGCAACCGCAATAAGCGCTTTAAACAAGTCGATAAACTGATGGCATTATCAATTGCCAAAGCCGAGGCATCGGGCAACAACCATGTGCTGTCCTCGATTTGGGTAGATCGCGGCACACTTTACAACCGCGAAAAACGTTTTGACGATGCCACCCGCGCCTTCGAGCAAGCCTCGAGTTACATTCAAAAAACCGCCAATATCAAACTCCAAGCCACAATTGCGGTCAATTTGGCAATCTCGCTCGAGAATCAAGACGAATTTGAAGAGGCTTGCCAGAGCCTCGAACCCGCAATTTTGCTGGCAAAACGGGCTGGCTACACCATGATCGAACGCCCCGCAACTTTTAATCTGGGCACGTACAAATACGCCCTGGGGAAATTTGACGAGGCGCTGGCAATTTTTAAGCAACTGCAAGAAATCACGGGCGACACCGCCTTTGAACGCTCCCGTTTTTTTGAAACGCACATCATGCTCGAACGCGGTGACGGTTTTATCATGCAGCTACCCGAAATCAAAAACCCCGAAGATCAGGACATGCGCCGTTTTCTCGAGGTCGAACATGCCCTGAGTTTTGGTAATTACGCCACCGCCCTTGAACTGACCGCACAACCCAACCTCGAGTACGCCTGGTTTTGGGCGCTGGCAAAACTTCATGCCACCTGGCGACTCGGGCTTGACACCAACGCCGCGCTGATCGAGTTTCAAAACGCTCCAGCCCCAAGTCTTAAATCGAGTTTGCACCAGACTTACTCGAGGTTTATCCATCAGGTTTTTGGCAGCGATTTAGGTGTGTCTCGAGATGCGGGTTTAAAACTTCAAGCCGAGGCTTTGTTTCAAAGTTTAATCGGCATTTTTGCTCGAGACGTGGCATTATCCCTGCACGATTAAAACCGAGAAGTAACATGTTCAGAACTGCAAATTTTGTGTTTGCGCACCGATTATTTTGTAAAGGGCTATAATTTATCCAGGAGGTGTGTTTTGAAAAAATACGTGTTGATTTATGCGCTGGGTCTGTCGGTGATTCTCTCATCGTGTGGTTGGCTTCTGAAAGGCACGAAGATTGACCTGCCAGGCGACAACCCTGTCGGTTTGAATGGTAAAACCATCGATGTTGGCTCGAGCGGCGCGGGTCGTCCAGAATTGATGTCCAGTCGGGTGACGAAAGCATTCAATGCTGCCATTACCGATGCGACCTTTGCAGACACCCCAAACATCTCAACCGAACTGAACAAGTACGGCATCAACGTCGGTGGTTTAACCGCTTGGGGGGCATGTCTTCAATTTTCAGGCAGCGCCATCCTGAAGAACAATAGCGCCGCCGTTCCAGCCACTATCACTTTAAGCGATGCCTCCGCCGAATTGACTTTAAAAGACGCTGTTCAGACCGCCGGGATTGCCTTCACCCTCAAAACCAATCCCGCGACTGCCAGCGTAACCCTAAACAACACCGCCAGCACCAATAATTACACGTTTGACCCCAAAAAACTCGTGCTTTGCGCCAGGCTCGAGACGGCAAGCCTGACTCAACTGGTCACCATTCTCGAGGCTGGCGGAACAAACACGACTTCTGGCACGCTGAAGTACAGTCTTGATGGAATCAGTGGTTTAAGCGCAGGCAGCACTTTAACCCTGACTTTTGGGATTGGAAGCTCGTACATTATTTTGTAAATCCTTGGTTTCTGGTAGGGACGAGACACTGAAACATCTCGTCCTTTTTTGTTTCTAACGCCATCTCTGCTACAATCCTCGAGCTATGAGAGAAGTTTTAACACCAAAAACAGATTTCCACCGCAGCCGACTCGAGACGGGTCGTGCCGTGCTCGCACCGATGGCGGGTTTTTCGGACGCGCCGTTTAGATTACTTTGCCGCGAATTTGGGGCTGCCTGGGCGGTCACCGAAATGGTCTCGAGCATTGGTGTGCTGATGAACGGCAAAAAAAGTTTTGAGATTGGCGAACCGTACCCGGGTGAGCCTGACTTGGTGATTCAAGTCTTTGGCGCTGATCCGCAAATGGTCGGTGAAGCCAGTGCCAAATTGTTTGAGGAATTTAAACCCGCCGCGATTGACGTCAACATGGGTTGTCCCGTGCCAAAAGTCGTGAAAAACGGCGGCGGCGCGTGCCTGCTGCAAAATCCTGACGCCGCCCAAGCCATCATACTGAGCATGAGCCGCAGCGTGCCGATTCCAGTCAGTGCCAAAATTCGTCTTGGTTGGGATAAATTTAACGCCATTGAGGTTGCCCAGGCGCTCGAGGCTGGCGGCGCGAACTGCCTGGCACTTCACGGGCGCACCCGTTCGCAAGCCTACACGGGGTTTGCTGATTGGGACAAGATTCAAGCCGTTCAGGAAGCCATCAACATTCCACTGGTCGGCAGTGGCGATGTTGTCACCGCGCAGCAATTTAACGAGCGCAAATCTCGAGCTTCAGGTGTCATGATCGGGCGCGGCGCAATCGGACGCCCATGGATTTTCAGTGAAGTCCAAGGCGGGGCGACGCTCGAGATTGCTGATATTGTGCGTCTGGCGTACCGTCACGCGCTGTTGAACGTTGCCTGGTACGGCGAGTTAAACGGAATGCGTCAAATTCGTGGACCGCTCGGTGCGTACTTCAAAGGTTTTCCTGGCGCAAGTCAAGTTCGTGCCCGAGCCGTGCAAGTCAGTAGCTTGGAAGGTTTGCGGGTCTTGTTTAAAGAGATGTTCCCAGATGTCTCGCTGGAGGGTGTGGAAACGGGCGCGGATTTTGGTGGGCATGAAGCGGCAATTCTCGATGGTCATTCAAATAGCCGATAACCTCAAATTGAAAACCGCATCTCGAGGTGATTGAACTCGAGATACGATTTTTAAATCTTGCCCAAATTAAAACTTTGGTGCGCTGACAATGCCAACCAACACACCATTCAAATCGCGTACCCTCGAGACGGTCTGTCCCCAAGGTTTGATGTTCGGTTCGATCACGTTGGTCGCACCCGCTTTGATGGCTCGAGTAAAATCGGCTTCGACATTTTCACTGACAAAAGAAATCTGAATGCCGGCAGGGTCTTGATCGGGTTTGTTGTCACGAAAATCGATTACACCAGCCAGTTCATGGCGTTCGTTGCTGGTTGCGCCAAAGGCGAGTGAGACTTCACCTGTTTTCATTTGGGCAAACATGGGTGTAACGGCTTGCGTTTCAAGCCCGAAAGCTGCTTGATAGAATTCGACTGTTTTGGCAATGTCTTCGACAAAAATAATGGTGTATCCGAATTTCATGATCTGTCTCCTTGGGTCTCGAGCTTGGTCGCTCAGCGTGTGGGCGGGGGTTGTGATGGCTTTAGGGAAAAAATACACCTCCTGATAGTAAATTGATTAACTATATAGGCAATAAAAAATTGGTTTCAAAGTCCAGTCAACCCGTGCTGAATCTTCTCGAGCAATGCCCGCAGCAAGCTGCGCTCGATATCCGTCAGGCTCGACATCAGCACAGCAGTACGGCGATAATGTTCAGGCATCATGATCTCAAGCAATTTGATGCCAGCCTTCGTCAGTTCAATCACCATCATACGGCGGTCATTCGGGTCATCTTGGCGTTTGACCAGTCCAGAAACCTCGAGACCATCAATAATTCCAGTCACGGCTGCGCGGCTAACCCCAATCCGATCTGCCAAAATAGACGGCGCAATGGCTTGGCGTGGTCGTTCATCGAGCACCGCAAGCACCGCAAATTTGCCGTCCGATAAACCGTATTGATTGAAAAAAGCGGTGTAGACGCTCGAGGTGTTTTTTGAAACCAGCAAAAGCTGCATGACCGTTTCGATGGCGCTGACATCCATTTCTGGATATTCGGTAGCGAGACGTTGGTTGGTTTCGTGTTCTGGAAGGCGGTTGAGGAAAAAATTTTGGGTCATTGGCTGCCTCCTTCATGAATTAATAGTAAATCAATTAACTATATTTGTCAAGCCTTCACTCGGCTTATGTTTTCACTTATTGCTTCCATTGATTCGCTCGCACATTCTGCCCCGCAAGTCGCGCAGTCTCCTCTATGCGCCCCGCTCGAGTTTCGGGTTTTTTGGCTTGCACAATCCACTGCAAAATTCCGCTTTTGGTCGATTTTGGAAAAGCTTCAAAATTGGCTGCGGCACTCGAGAATCCTGCCAGCGCTTTTTGCAGATCGTCAGGAATCTCGAGCGCTTCAACCCCGTCGAGCTTTTCCCAGGAACCATCTTTTTTGGCGGCTTCAATTTTTGCAAGCCCTGCGGGCATCATCAAACCTTGCTCGAGCAGCCGTGCAATGCGTTCCTTGTTGGGTTTTGACCAGCCCGATTTGGCTTTGCGCGGCGAGAAATACAGCATTGAATGGTGAAGGTCGAACTTGCCTGGTTTGCTGTCCACCCAACCAAAACACAGCGCCTCTTCGACCTGATCGTTGTAAGACAACTGGCGCGAGCCTGAAGATTTTTTGTCGAACACCAACTTCACGCCAGTCTTTTGTTCAAAATGGTCATTCAACCACGCACGCCACTGCGCTCGAGTTTGGGCGTAAAACTGATCGGAAAGGAGTTTGAGTTGCGCCATGATTTATTTTACAAAAGGTTTTCCCCCAGTAAAACCAGCACTTGCCGGTTGCGCTCAAGAATCGCATTTTTTTCGCTGGGATCGCGCTTGTTCCAGTTTGAAATTGGAATGCCCATGCGCGGATTGTTTTTGAAAGTTTCAAGATGCCGATCAATAAACCCCCAGTACAAACCCGAGAATGGACAGGCGGTATCGCCAGTGGTGAGTTTGGGATTGAACGCGCACGTTTTGCAATGGTTGCTCATGCGCGAAATGTACGCGCCGCCCGCAATGTAAGGCTTGCTGGTGAAACCACCCGCGTTGGCGTACTGGCTCATGCCGATTACGTTCGGCGTCACAACCCAATCGAAGGCATCCACGTACATGCTTAAAAACCAATCGTTGATGGCTTGCGGCGAAATTCCTGCCAGCAGCGCAAAATTTCCGAGCACCATTAGGCGCTGAATATGATGCGTGTGCCCAGTCTCGAGCAGTTGCGCGACGGCACTCGAGACGCAGCGCATTTGGGTTTTGCCAGTCCAATAAAAATCTGGTAGTTTTCCAGAAGCCCCAAGTTGATTCTCGAGTCGCAACGCTGGCATTTGACGGCGGTAAACGTGGTGCATGAATTCGCGCCAGCCGAGAATTTGTCTGATAAACCCTTCAATGCTCTGAAGTGGCACGTTGTTTTCGGGCTTGGCAGCAAACTCGAGTGCCGCAACGCAAACTTCTTTGGCGGACAGCAAACCAATGTTGATGGCTGGTGACAGCAAACTGTGATAAAGCTGATGCTCGCCTTCAACCATGGCATCTTCAAACGGTCCAAAATTGGCGAGGCGATGCTCGAGAAAATGTTTTAAAGCTTGCAACGCCTGATCTCGAGTGACCGCCCAATTGAAACCTTCCAGGCTGCCAGGGTGCGTTTTGAACGTCTGTTCCACCCAAGCCAACGCCTCGAGCGTGATTTTGTCGGGTTCAAACTCGAGTTTGGTTGGAAAGACATGCCCAGGTTTGGGCGTTTGGCGATTGTCGGCATCAAAATTCCAAGTGCCACCTTGGGGTTCTTTACCATCCATGAGCCAAGCAGTTTTTTTACGCATTTCGCGGTAAAAAAATTCCATTCGCCATTCTTTTTTGCCCCGCGCCCAAGTATCAAAATCGCTGTCTTTTGAAAGCCATAACGGATTCGGGAAAACCTTCAAGCTGCCACCGAGTTGCGAAACAATATCAGACAAGTTGGAATCCACTCCAAAATCGCTGGGTTGCATCAAACCAAGCTCGAGCTTGGGAAATTCGCTGAAATGCGCTTTTAGACCATCCGCAAAAGCTTGGCAACTGCGGTAATGCACCTTAAAACCGCAAGCCTCGAGTTCGAGCCGAAAATGCCGCATGGCAGCATAAACCAAAGCCAGTTTTTGCTTGTGAAAACCGTAAGTTCGCCCCCTGACGGTACTCTCGAGCATCAAAAATTGCGTGTTTTCGGAGTTGAACGCCCCAAACACCTCGAGATTAAGTTGATCGCCAAGAATCAGAATGTGCTGCATAGCTTTAGGCTATACGAACCCAACCCGTGATGCTGCACCCCAGGACGCATTCGCAAGCATCTGATAATTCCGACTGTTTTACTCGGACTTCAAAGTTAAAGAACTCCTGTGTTTGACGCAAGCAAAAGTGTTTGCCATACTAAAGCAATCAGGACGAAACACCCACCCGTCACTTTGAAAATCTGTTAGACTGATGGCAGTACCAAGGAGGAAACAACATGGCTCACATTATCGGACAACCCTGCATCGGAACAAAAGACAGCGCCTGCGTCGAGGTTTGCCCAGTCGAGTGCATCTACGAAGGTGACGATCAATTCTTCATTCACCCCGACGAGTGCATTGATTGCGGTGCTTGCGTCCCAGCCTGCCCAGTCAGCGCCATCTACCCAGAAGAAGACACCCCAGCCGACCAAACCAGCTTCATTGCCAAAAACCGCGCTTACTTCGGTCTGTAAGCCAAAACCAAAATGGTTCACCCCCGCAATTGCGGGGGTTTTTTGATGCTCTAGAAACCTTAACGAGGTTTGAACGTCAAAAGACGGAGTGCATTCGCTGTCACCAGCGCCGTTGCACCCGTGTCTGACAAAATTGCCATCCAAAGATTGGTAAACCCAAGAAGCGTCGTGACCAGAAAAACAGCTTTCAAACCGAGTGCGAAAATAATATTCTGCCGAATATTGCCCATGACCGCCCTCGAGAGTTGTACCAATTCACTAACACCGCGCACCGAGTTTTTGAGAAGTGCGGCGTCAGCCGTCTCGAGCGCCACGTCCGTTCCCGAACC
>JAYVRX010000020.1:0-8848 GCA_043775825.1 Deinococcales bacterium | reverse complement strand
GTTCACACACTGAATTTACCAGCTTTGTGGAATTGAGTAGCAACTAAAGTCTTGCACTAAAGTGCATGGCTTCGACCAGCGTCCTGATACAGTGAATTGCTGTTTCAAATGCTTTTAGCGCTTGGTCATGTTTTCTCTGAGTGGCGTCGATTCTTGCCCGAAGATTCCAGACGTAATAGAGCGAATTTGGGTCTGTTGGTTTGCGGGCAAACATTAGTTCAACAAAGCGCTCTGCCTGCTCGAGTTTTTCGAGATTGGTTAACACCCCGCCAATGTTGGAAAGCGTGTACATGTCTACGCTGGCATGTAGCTCGGGGTGGCTTTGCCAAAGTTCCATCACCTCTTGGTACTTTCCTTGGGTTTGTTTTAGATACAGTAAAGTCTGAAACCGTCTTGAAGCCACACGCTCAACCCCGTCTAGACTTTCAAGAATCTCTTGTGCTTGTTGAACATGACCCTGTATACCAAGGATCTCGGCTCGGAAAACCAGCGCCTCGAGCATGGTCGGGTCGCTCGAGGCGGCAAGAACGGTCAGTTTTTCAGCGCCAGCCAAATCAAACCCAAACGTCTCTTTGGCGGCTTCAAAAGCTTTTAGACTGCGCTCAGGTTGCTCTAAAAACCCTACCAGACGACCCAACCACTTGGCGGCGGCAATCCTGTCCCCTCGAGCCTCTGCGCCCTTTTGGGCGGCTTTGAGCAACGTCACGGCATTCTGGGTTTTGATGCCCAAGCCATCCAGAAACATGGCGGCTTGTTCTGGATGATTTTTCTCGAGCGCCCCAATGACAGACAAACGATAAGCCCGCAAGCGTTCGCTCGGAATTTCTCGAGTCAGAATTTCACGAAAGAGCGGATGCGCAAAATGCGAATCTTGCAAAACCCCAAGCGTTTGCAACTCTAAAATGCTTGAAGACAAACCCTCGAGTTTGACCTTTGCCACCTGCGCCCAAATTTCAGAATTCAAGACCTGGACTTGCTCAAGCAGCGCTTTGACCTCGAGCACCCGGCGGCTTTGAACACTGATTCTGGCGTCGAGCAGATCCAAAATCAAGGCTTCGATGCTGACCGGCACAAAACCATCATCGGGTTTGCGCCACTGCCAACGTTCGCCGTCCGACCAGAACGCCCCAAGGCGCAGCAAATACCGCCAAAACTCGAGGATGAACAGGGCGTTGCCTTGCGCTCTGGCATAGACCCAATCTTTTGCCTCTGGCGGCAATGCGCCTTTGGCTTGAGCCTCGAGCAGCGCATCGGCTTCACTGCGTTCCAACGTCTCCAAACGGTAGGAATGAAACGGCGTTGGCAGTACGGCACGACTCGAGGCAACCAACGCCACACCGCGAATACGGGGAATCGCTTTGGCAATGTTTAAAATCAACTCGAGGCGCTCGGGGGTAGCGTCGTGCAGGTCTTCAAACACCAAAATAAATGGCGCCAAAGCCGACAACGTGACCACCAGCGTATCGCCAAGCGCTTGAGCAGCCAGGGTTTGACCGCGTTGCAATTGCTCGAGTTGGGTTTTTGCCCAGGCTGGCAGGTTGGAGGCTTGCGGCAAACCTTTGACCATTTCGGCAACGGACATACCGCCGTCCACCTTCAAGTGTTTACAGGGTGTTTCACGCAGTAACGTCTCGAGCAAATGGCTTTTACCCACGCCAGCTTCACCAAAAAGCCCGATGACCTGCCCAGGGCTTTTTTGAAGCACGGCGCTGAAATGTCGTCGCAATTGCAAAGCGGTTGTTGCTGACATGAATCCTTGAAAATCCCTTCCCGACCTGAATTTTAACTATACAAAACTGAAGTGATACTACAATGAAACTGTGTCAATTTAGCTGTGCATCACATCAAAAAAAGAAATACTCGAGATGGCAATTGCCAAAAACTCGAGCAAGCTACGCCAAAATAGTTATGTACGCGCCACCTCTAACGTGTCAAATTTGTATTATGTTGGGTGGGTTCCGAACAGGGGTATCTCGAGTGAATGACTTGAAATTATTCCAAAATGAAAAGTGCGGCACTTTCGTTGCATTGAGTGTGACGTATCACTCGAACAACAGAATTACGAGTTGGACAGTTTCGCACTTCGATGGAGGATGAAAACAAATGATGTTTATCCAAGAGTTCCCGACGGGTGTCATCGAAAAGCTAGATTATTACGTTTACGTGCTCATTGACCCTGAAACCGATCAAGTCTTTTATGTTGGCAAAGGTGTTGGTAACCGAATCTTTGCTCATCTGAACACGGCGATTGCCGACGAAACGCCAAGCGACAAGCTTGATAAAATCAGAGCCATTCGCGCCAAGGGACTTGAGGTTATACACATTGTTCATCGTCATGGATTGACAGAGAAAGAAGCATTCGAGGTGGAGTCTGCGTTGATCGATTACATCACGTTGAGCGAATTAACGAACCAAGTGCAAGGTCATAACTCCGACGACAGAGGACGAATGAATGTTGCCGAAGTAATTGCCAAATATCAAGCACCTGTTGTTGAAATAACCGAGCCTGTAATTTTGATTACGGTCAATCGGTTGTTTCAGCGTGGAATGAGTGCAGAAGAATTGTATGAGATTACACGTGGCAAGTGGGTTATAGGCAGCCGTCGGAATAAAGCGAAATACGCTTTCGCGGCGAACAAGGGCATTATCCGAGAAGTTTATGAAATTGAGAAGTGGTTACCCGCGCAAATTGGCGATAATGAGGTAAAGCGTGGGTGGATTTCCGCAAACGCAGTAAATGCGGAAGTAAAACAGCGTCGTAGGTGGCAGTTTGAGGGTAGGGTTGCAGATTCGCTAAGACATTACGTTGGTGGAAGTACAGAAAAGTATGCGGTTGTTGGTGCACAAAATCCGATTCGCTATGTAAATTGTTGAGTTACTGTTATCAAGGGACTGCCCAACAAGTCATTCAAGCGTTCAAAAACTTCACCGCGACTTGCTAAAATCTCGAGCTTAATGCTACCCTAATCTCGTGATTATCCTTTCCCCGCGACCAACCTTGCACGCCCCTCGAGCGCGGTGTCGTTGGGTGTAATTGGTTTTGTCTCTCGAGATTTCTTTCCGAACCGCAAAAGTGGTTCGGATTTTTTATTGCCGCCTTTCCTCATAGCTCAAAGCTCATAGCTCGCAGCCCCATTCAAGGAGTCCCCCATGCGTCGTTCACAGCTTCACGCCCCAACCATCCGTGAAAACCCTACCGAAGCCGAAACCGTTTCGCATCGTTTGTTGTTGAGAGCCGGTTTTATCCGTCCTCTCTCGAGCGGGATTTATTCGATGCTGCCTATGGGCTTACGGGTCAAACGCAAGCTCGAGAATATTATTCGTGAGGAATTAAATAACATTGGGGCGCTCGAGTTTGATTTACCGAGTTTGCAACCTGCGGAGGTTTGGAAGGAATCTGGGCGTTGGAATGCGATAGGCACAGAAATGTTGCGGCTACGTGATCGTTCTGGGCGCGAGATGTGCCTGGGCATGACGCACGAAGAAATTTTTACGGGGCTGGCAAAAGAACTTCGTTCTTACCGTGAACTGCCGAGTATTTGGTATCAAATTGCCAGAAAATTTAGGGACGAACCACGCCCGCGTGGTGGCATGATTCGGCTTCGGGAGTTCACGATGAAAGACAGTTATTCGTTTGCGATTGACGAGGCTGGTTTGGACGCGCAATTCGACGCGCACGAAGCCGCGTACCGAAATATTTTTGAGCGTTGCGGACTCGAGTTTGTGGTGGCAAGCGCCGATAACGGTTCGATGGGTGGCAGTGCCAGCAAAGAATTCGTGGCACTCTGCGAGGCGGGCGAAGATTGGGTGGCAATCTCGAGTGGTGGTTATGCGGCAAATCTCGAGGTCGCAACCAGCCTTCTCGAGCCTGTGAACGATGATGACGCAAGCATGGTGCTGGAAGAATTTGCCACGCCAGATGTTCACACGATTGATGATCTCGAGAAGTTTGGCGTGCCAGCAACTCGTCAGATGAAAACTTTGGTGATGATGGCGCAAGGCGAACCGATTGTGGTCATGCTGCGCGGCGATCATCAACTCAACGAAACCAAACTGGCTCGGGTTTTAGGTACAGACGATCTTCGTCCTGCTGAAACCCATGAAGCGCTCGAGATCATGGGTGCAAACTTTGGCAGCCTTGGACCAATCGGCGTGAAAGCCAGAATTATTGCGGACAAGGCACTCGAGGGACGGCATGGCATGGTATCGGGCGCGAACAAAGATGGTTTTCACCTGCGCGGACTTTCTCCAGGACGAGATTTTAGTGCACGTTTTGCTGATGTTCGCAGCGTCAAAGCCGGTGAACTTGCTCCCGATGGAAGCGGGATGCTCGAAGTGCGGCGTGGACTGGAACTTGGGCATATTTTCAAGCTCGGCACGAGATATGCCTCCGCACTTGGCGCAACCGTGCAAACCCAGGAGGGCAAATCTGCGCCGCTTGTGATGGGTTCTTACGGCATTGGGATCGAACGTTTGATGGCAGCCGTGGTTGAAACACATCATGATGAAAAAGGTTTGAAATGGCTTCCGAACCTCGCGCCGTTTGATGTGATGGTGCTCGAGCTTGGCAACACAAACGGCGCGGCAAATAAAGTCTACGAAGATTTGAAAAGTTCGGGTTTTGAAGTCTTGTTCGATGACCGTGATGAACGGGCTGGTATTAAATTTTCTGAAGCAGAATTGTACGGCATTCCTGTCGCTGTTGTGGCGGGTGCAAAGAGTCTCGAGCGTGGAATTCTCGAGGTGCGCAACCGAATTTCGGGTGAAGTCGGTGAAGTGAAACTCGAGGATTTGAAAACATTTTTGCAAGAAGGAATTCCGTCGTGAAGGTTTTATTTCTCGAGGTGACACTCGAGCAGCAAGATCAAACCGTTGCGGGGGAAAGGGTGAATACAAGGTTCACCCCTACCGAAATTCTTAAACAACTCAAGACATTACAAGCTAAACTCGAGTTGCAACCAGGTTATCAAAATGCGCGATTGCTCGAGAACACCCAAGACCCAAACGTGATGCTCTTGGAAAGCACTTGGACGCTCAAGCCTCCAGAAATGATCGTTGGATTTCCAATTGAAGGTTTGAAATGCCGACGTTGGTCGTTTGTTGTGCTTTGAATCAACTTGGCATTTGTTGCAAATGCGGTTGCAACAATTTTTCAAACAATTTGGTCAAATGGCTGTCTTGCAATTCTTGGCTGAGTCGCAACGCATCCTCGAGCAAGCGTGCATCAAGCGTTGTGCGCTCTAAGGCAGTGCTGGCTTGGCGTAACATTACCAGGGCATCTTCTGGCAATCCAAGATGACGAGCCTCGAGCGCCGCCAGAACACCGTGTTTGGCAATGGCTTTGGCTTCGCCTGATTCTAGGGCGTGTTGGTAGCGCACACCCGCTCGAGTGGGGAATTGTTCCAGATGCTCGAGAACGCGGTGATGCAAAATGCGTTTTGACATCTTCGGGATATTCTCGAGGACTGTCTCGAGCAGCAGGTCGTGGGCAAAACGGGTTTCACGAACAATGCCAGTATGCTCGAGTTCTTCACTGGCAGCCAGCAAATTGGCGCTCGAGGTTTCCAGAACATTTTGTGCCAACTCGAGTGTAAATTCCTCGCCTGCAATGGCAATCACCCGTGCCAGATCGTGGGCGGGCTTGCTTAGGCGCTTGAGACGAGGTTCGATCACGCGCCGCGCTTGGCTAGATCGTGGTAATTCTCGGCGTTCGCGCAATTGCTCGAGTCGGGCTGTGTTGAGGTTCTCGAGTTCACCCGTTTCGCGTAAACTTTTTAAGGTCTCGAGCAGCAACATTGGGTTGCCACCAGTCAAACGCTCGAGTTGTGATGCCAGAGTTTCTGTGTCATTCAAGCCTGACTGAAATTGCTCGAGAATGCTTTGAATCGCGGCTTTCTCGAGCGGTTGCAGTTCAATCCGCACGCCAATACCAGCATCAAGACCAATTTGCATCAGGGTTTCACCCGCTTGGCTCATTTCGCCCGTGCGGTAGGCGGCTATCAATGTGGGTGGTGTACCGCCACCGCTCATCCATTCGGTGGTGGTTTTGTACCAGGCGTGGGTGGCAGATTGCCAGGTGGCTTCATCATAAAATTGCAGATCATCCGTGACCCACAGTTGAAACCGCCGTCCGAAATGCAGCATAAATTCCGAAAGGGCTTCGGACAAGCGCAAGGTTTCGCCGCTCGAGCCATTTTGTGTTTGCGTATTGAGTTCTGGCAAAATCCGCCCAAGCTCTTGATACACCCACGGCGCTAACGGCGGATTGGGAAACATTTTGAACATCATCCGCAATGCCCTGGCAATCGTCGCATACGGCACATGTGGGTCGTCGGGGCGTCCATGAATCGCAGCATCTGGAACTTTGCCAGTTTTGGCAATCACAAATTCTTCAATCAGTCTGGATTTGCCCGAACCTGGTTCGCCCATTACAAAAATAAACATCTTCTGTCCCCAAGCCGCCTCGAGCATCGCCCATTCGCGTTCGCGTCCGATCAACGCCAGGTTCTGGGTAAAACCTGTGGCTTGCGGTTTTTCAGCCTCGAGCGGCAAGACTTTTAGGGGTTGAATCGTTGCGGGTTGCTCGAGCAATGCCAGGGTTTCTTTTGAAGGTGCAACCCCAAGTTCTAGCTGCAAAATACGGCGGCAACGCTCTAAGGCATCGAAGGCGGCACTGCGATTGCCACGGGTTAACTCGAGTTGAATCAGGTTGCGATGCGCGTCTTCGTTGAGGTCATCGAGTTCCAGGCGTTTGCGGTTGGTTTCCAGTGCCGCTTTGATATCAGCAACTTCTGTTTGAAGGTCCGCAAGTCGCTCGAGCAGCACATCAAGCGTTGCGCGAATGCGTTGACGGCGCAACTCGAGCCAAGTCTGCCAATCTGGGGTGTCCTCAAATTCTAAACCCTCGAGCAGCACAAATTTTATGTCTTTTAAGGCAGATTCGAGCATTTCACGTGAAGCATCGGGGGTCAAAGCCAGTTGCTCGAGTCTGAAGACATCCACGTTTTCTTGTGGTGCGAGCGAGAGGTTGAACCGATCTGCCGTTAACGCCTCGCCAACCACAGCGCGAACATGGGAAAGCGCATTTCTTAAATTGTTTCGCGCCCCGTCGGGATCGGTAGAAGCCCAGAGAAGATTCGCCAGTTTATCCCGAGGATGCGTTTCAGGCTCGAGTACCAAGTATGCCAGCAACGCCACCACGCGGCGGGTGCGCGAACCAACCAGCGCACTGTCACGCAGTATTTTTGGCAATCCCATAAAGAAAAACTCGAGCTTTTCCACCATTTCTCCCGAATGTTTGCGATGTGTTAACGATGATTTTGCGCTTGAAGGCTAACGTGAAACCAGACGCACAGGACATTTCCGAATGAATTCTGTTGCTCGAGTATAACCCAAGCTTTTCGCTATCAGAAAGGGGTTTGAGATGAAAATTATGTTGAAGACGATCATCTCGGGCTTGTTGCTCGTTCTTGGAATAACGGCTTGCTCTGAAGAGAGGAACAAAATGTTACGCCTGATCGTCATTCTCAGCTTATTTTTGTGCTCGCAAGCCTACAGCCAGCAATTCTATGTTGGTGCTCAGGTTGGATACCTCGGCAATTACGAACTGAGTATTGGCGCAGACCTGAACAGCACAGGCAACACCTTCGGTGTAAGAGTCGCTTTGGGCAGCAATTTCAACTCGAGTATTGATCGGTTTTTTACCGCACGCCTTGACGGATATGGTCGTCTTGCGCTTGTGCCAGACTCGAGATCTGGATTTTATTATGGTTTCGGGATTGGCTTTCATTCAATTGCCGTCACCAATAATCTCTCAAACTTCCAATATTTGATTTTCTCTGGTTTCCTTGGCTTACAACTCGAGCTTGCCCCGCCTGTCGCGTTGTTGATTGAGGCTGGAATAGGTTTTCCGTTTGAGATTGGGATTCCTACAACAGATTCAGGAGAACGATTACTTGGTTTACTGGCGGCTTATCTGACAACATTGCGAATCAACATTGGATTGAATTTCTATTTTTAATAAAAGCATTGATCCTTGGGTATGGCACGATGTTCAAACCTCAAATTGAAAGGAGGTCTTTTAGGAAAGAATCACAAACCCGTGTTTTGAAATCTTGCTGGAACGATTCTCTAGACATTGAACCAAAAATCAACGGTGAAATCGTGCCGAGAAGCTCGAGAAAAGGAGAAATCATGAAAACGTTTCGAGTCACACATCTGTTGGCATTAATCACCCTGGCGGCAGCAATCACCGCCTGTCCAGACCCTCCTAAAGTTGCCGACTTTACGATCAATCTCGTCCCAACAACATCAGATTTAACTCGAGGGGATAAGCTCAATGTGGCAGTCAGTCTAAATCGAGTCAATAATTTTGCTGAGGCGGTAAACCTGACCCTCTCGAGTCCACCCGCAGGTCTGAGCGCCAGCCCTTTAACGATTGACGGCGCATCCTCGAGCGGCACAATGATTGTGCAAGCCAACTCGAGCGCGGCGCTCGGTGCGGTGAAATTAACCGTGAGCGCTTTGGGTGGTGGTCTGGGCAAAACCCAAGAACTGAACCTGACACTGAAAGAAGCCACCACGCCACCAGTACCAACTGTGGCGGTGGATTCGAGCCTCACACCAGTGCTTGTCAGCATTCCCGACCCAAACGGTGGAGCGCCGCGTCCTTTGGCTTCACTCTCGAGTCGATCTGGTGGGCAAACAGATTTTGTCTTAAACGAGATGCTGATTGTCAGCGATGACCCTGCCAAACTAAACGACCATGCACTAAAAGTGCATGGGTTTGATAATGGACTGAAAGTCCTCTCAGTCTTCTAAAATAAACTTCTCCTCGTTCTGATTCGGC
>JAYVRX010000019.1:0-34482 GCA_043775825.1 Deinococcales bacterium | reverse complement strand
CGGTGACCATGTACGGCAGTGCAAATGGCAGGCGCAGTTTAAGCAGCGTTTGGTTGCTCGAGGCACCGTACAGTTTAAACAGGTTTTGCAGGTTGTTTTCGACGCTGATTAAACCCTGCGTGGTGTTGGCAACCACGGCAAAAATAGCAATAATCACGCTGATGACCACAATGCTACCAAAGCCCAGCCCAAACCAAATAATCACAATTGGCGCGAGCGCAATCACGGGTGTGCTTTGTAACATGACTGCATATGGGTACAAGGCTTTTTCAATAAATTTATTGGAAGCCAGCACAAATGAAACGATTGTGCCCAACAAGATCACCAGCACAAACGCGATGCTCGAGGATCGCAGGGTAAAACCTGCCGCATCAATCAAATCTGGGGCTTTTTCGATGAACGATTGAACGACGTCAATTGGGCTTGGCAAAACGAATCGTTTCAAACCCGAAACCAAAATAACTCCCTGCCAAAGCAGCAAAAAAATAACCAACGCCGAAATCGGCGGCATTGTTTTTGAGAACCATTTGGCAATGGCACTCGGTTCGGAATTGGTGGACAAGACACTGACTTTTTGGACTGCCATTCAAGTCTCCTAATGCTCGAGCGATTGTACCGTTTCCATCACGGCTTGACCAAATTCTGGCGAACCTCTGAAGGTCGCATCTCGGGGGTAAGGCGCGTTCACCACGACCTCACGGACAAACCTGCCAGGGCGGGCGCTCATGATGGCGATACGGCTCGAGAGGAATACGGCTTCAAAGACGTTGTGGGTGACAAAAATAACGGTTGCGCCCAGAATTTCTTTTAAGCGCAATAAATCGCTGTTGAGCCTCTGACGGGTAATTTCGTCGAGCGCCCCGAATGGTTCGTCCATCAAAAGCAATTTTGGTTTGGTGACCAGCGCCCGCGCGATGCTGACGCGCATTCGCATTCCACCCGAGAGTTCGCGCGGGAAGGCTTTGTCAAATGTACTCAAACCCACCAACTCGAGGATTTCATCGACCACCGATTTCCAATTTGCTTTTGGCACTCCCTGCAACTCGAGCGGCAGTTCGACATTGGCACGCACGGGTCGCCAAGGAAGAAGCGTGGCTTCTTGGAAAACAAAGGCGGTTGAGCCTCGAGCCTGCACGCTTGTCGGTGCGGCATTATTAACTGTCACCAGTCCGTCGCTGACGTCACCCAAACCTGCGATGATGCGTAATAAGGTGCTTTTACCGCAGCCACTTGGTCCAACCAGCGAAATAAATTCACCTTCACGCACCTCTAAATTGATGCCCTCGAGTGCCAGTGTTCCATTGCCGTAACGCTTGTTGACGTCCGTAACTTGTACCAAACGCTTTGCGTCAAGCTTTTGAAGTTCGGCGTCGGTGATTGGGTCGGCAGTCATCAAGTTGCGCCTCCGAAATGAAACTCGAGCTTATGCAAAGCGTATCGTAAAAAACCAGCAAATGTTAAGTTTAAAGTGAACAACTTGCGCAATTATCACCTATTCGTGCACGAACCGTCAAATTTTGTATGCTGACTTGCACAAATGTAGATACATGTTGCAAAACGCAATCTTACAGAATTGTGTGACTGACAACATGATACCGCAAATTTATTGCGGCAATTGAAGTTCCGGGGCAATTGCCACCATTTCAGGCTTGATCTCGAGCTGGGTTTCGAGCGTTGCGGTTTTCAGTTTGAGTATTCCAAGCTCGAGTCCAATACTTGCCAGGTTTGGAACGCCGTAGTAACCGCCCGAATCGGTCATCAATTGCGTTTGATGCCCGCTGGCATCCTCGAGTGTCACGCTTTGGTTTGCAAGCCCCAAACCGTTTTGAGTAACCCGTCCGATCAACCCAGCCAAGTTGCTGACTGGAGCCTTGCCCCAAGCAGAGTTAACAGCAAATGCCCCTGATTTAGCTGTCAATTTTGCCGTCAATTCCTCGAGTGCCTTCGCGCCAGTTTTACGACCATCAAAAGTCGCTTGGTCTGGCGTGCGATACGAATAGCCGACCCACCCCGAAACCCCAGGAACTTGCAGGGAGCGTTTCAACTGATTCAGGCTTTCTGCTTGCGAGTTGATGTAAATTGCCGTGCCCACCGCGACACTGCCACTGGCTTTGGTTTGGACTGCAAAACGATTCCAACCGTCAAACCAAGTCACCTGCTCCTTGATGCTCTCGCGTTTGTAATTCATTGGAATGTTCAAATCCAAAATCCCTGACTGCATCCAAGACGCCCAATCTTGCAAAACCTCGCTGTAGGTTCGGGTTTTAGCGAATTCCTCGAGTGTTTTTGGTGCTTGGTTGTAAGTGATGGTCGCTGCCGAAACCCACACGCTAGGTCGGATCGCTTTGACGCTCAAGTACACGCGCCTCACCAGGTTGGTGATTTGATCGCGCCGCCACTGCGCCCAGTCCAAATCTGTATTTTTTGGCGTGTCCGTCCTGCCAGAAAACGCCCTGAACGCCTCGAGTGCGGTTGGATTGTAACCCCAAATTGGCTCAAAAGGTGGCACGCCATTGTCTGGAAAACGCACCCGATCAAATTGAATCCCGTCCACATCGTAATTTTCGACGATGCTCGAGTACATCGCGGCAATATAATCTGCCACATCTGGATGCCCAACATCGAGCACAAAGTCTTTGCCCGCACTGGCATCACCGTTGGCTTTAGTCGTCAACCAGTAATCGCGCCCGGTGGCTTTTAAACCGTGCAGGTTCATGACATGGTTTGCAGCAATGGCTGGTTCGGTGTTGTTAAACGCAGAGGTCGTAATCATCCAAGCATGAACCTGAATACCAACCTTGTGTGCTTTTTGGATCACATCCTCGAGCGCATCAAAACCAGGTGCGAACTTTGGGTCTGCGCTGCGCGGCACACTGGCTTTATTACAATAACAATCCATGCGCCGTCCAACCTGAACAAACAGCGCATTCAAGCGCAACTTTTGGGCATCCGCCACCAATTTATCAACTTCTTTGGGCGTTTTAAAACCAGGTCCAAACGCATCAACCCACAATGCCCGCAATTGCTGAACTGGTGTCACCTGTTTGCGGGCAAGGGCAACTTGAGGTTTTTTCAGGGTTGGCGTGTTTTTGGCAGCACCCTCGAGACTGACTGGTTTGACGTTCTTTAAACCCTCAGATTTGATTCCCGAAGCACCAAACGAAACACTGGCGCTCGAGGTTTTTGGTGAGTTCGGTGGGGTTTGAGCTATTCCAGTTGCCCGAAAAATACTTTTAGGCGTTTGCTGCTCGAGAATTCTTGGGATTAACACACCAAACAACACGCCAGCCAAGCCAATCGAAAAAAGCAATTTCAGCACAGAATTCCTCACGGTTTCACGGAACAAAAGATATTTGCGACACTCGAGAATTCAAACTGGATCACAGGTAAACACTCGAGTTGCACCAGCAAATTATAATTTTTGCTGGTGAGAAAACATGAACAAACAACTTAAGGTCTGGCGTGTTGCAATCTGTCACTGCTCGAGTACACAGGGACGCTTGTTGGCATGACAACATGATAATTTAAGACATGCCAAAGACAGACGTGTTGATTGTTGGGGCGGGTCCTGTAGGCTTGTTCGCCGCGTTTTACGTTGGAATGCGCGACTTATCGATGCGTCTGCTTGACGCACTGCCCGAACCGGGCGGTCAACTGACGGCGTTATACCCCGAAAAATACATTTACGATGTCGCGGGTTACCCCAAAATCCGAGCCAAAGAACTTGTCACCAACCAAGTGCAGCAACTCGAGCCGTTTCATCCCGTGTACAGCCTTGGGGCACGCGCCGACAAACTCGAGCAGATCGAATCTGGTTTTGCTTTGACTACCGATAAGGGCGTGCGTTTTGAAGCCAGTTCAATCATCATCGCTGGCGGCGTGGGTGCGTTTGAACCCCGTAAATTGGTTGCCCCTGGCGTGACCGAATTTGAAAACAAAGGCATCGCCTACGCCGTCAAAAACCTCGAGTCTTACCGAGGCAAGCGCGTTTTGGTTGTGGGCGGCGGCGACAGTGCCGTGGACTGGGTGTTGATGCTCAAAGACGTGGCAAAAAGCGTGAGCCTGATTCACCGCCGCGACAGTTTCAGGGCGCACGCCGCTACCACCAACCAAATGATCGCCGCCTCCGAACGCGGCGAAGTCCAAATTCTTACCCCTTTTGAAGTCGCTCGGGTTGAAGGCACAAACCATGTCGAACGCGTGGTGATTTACCACTCGAGCAGCAAAGTCGAGCAAACCCTGGAAATAGACGAAATTGTTTCAATGGTCGGTTACCTGTCAAAACTGGGACCGATAGCCGACTGGGGACTCGAGCTTGAAGGCAACCGCATTAAAGTCAACAACATGATGGAAACCAACATCAAAGGCGTGTTTGCCTGCGGTGACATTTGCGTGTTTCCAGGCAAACTCAAACTGATCGCCACCGGTTACGGCGAAGCCGCGATTGCCGCCAACCAAGCCGCCGTGATCGCCAACCCAGACCTCAAATTTGAACCGGGACACTCGAGCGAAGCCAAAGACGCCCCAGGCACAAAACCCGCCGTTGCGCCCGTCAGCTCGAGCGATGCAGTCCACTGAGCGCATGACCCTGCTCGAGCAAGGAATCTTGGGTTGAACACATGCCGATTTTACGGATTTTGTCACGCACATGCTGGCAACGGCAACCGTTGTAACTGCACAGCATCGCCTCGGGGTCACGGATGAGCATTTTGACCGTGGTGTCCACCACATCGCGCACGCTCATCCTTTGAACCTGCGTTTTGCCAACGCCAACCACCTCGAGCGAGGTCAGATGCCCTTGAATCGCATTAAATGCCGCGCTGCAATTTGGAAAAAAAGTCCGCGCCAAAGCCCCGTGAAAATAGGCGTATCGCTCGAGCATCGGACGCCCCGCCAAAAACTCGCCGTAATGAATCGCGGTGTTTGAACGGTGATCCACCCCCAACAAGACAATATCCGCATCGAGCGCGTACAAAACCCCAATCGGGGCATAAGGACGCTCTAAAGTTTGCGAAGCTAAAATCTGATTGGTGTTTTGACCCAAAGCCGCAAAACTAAGCGTCGGATGATGCGAACGCACCGCCTGATACAACTCGAGAAACTGCTGCGGAACGCGTCCAATGTCATGACTGACTGGCGAATCTGGACGCCATGTTGGACCATCGGCAGGTGGGAAAGCGGGCCAGTCGCTGGACTTCTTGTGGGCGGGCCAAACCAGGGTGTAATACGTAAATGCAGGCATCACTACAGTTCTAGCGTTGCGCTTTAAAACATCAATCAGCGTTGGTGCACCGCCCTGCACAAAACCGAACGACGACAAACTGGCGTGTGCCACTACATCACGGTGCTGACCAACGCCCAGTTGATTTAGTGCCCGCTCGAGATCGCTGGCAGTGATGTTCTGATTCCAAGCGCGACGTACAAAATTAAACACGGTGTTCACCATGAAAAAATCTTGACGGGAAGAAGTTCGTGTAATGCATGGTAACTACAGCCTAACACTCGAGTAGGGTTTTCAATCGTGGTTTAAGTAACTCGAGTTTACCAAGTCACCACTTTTGGAAATTCAGGCACACGCCCAGATTGCAATACCGCGCCTTCAAAATCATAAAAACGCAGTTCGCCCTCGAGATTGCACGTCCAAACTTCCTTCGCGCCTGCCGCAATATACAAACCAATTTTCTCGAGAATTTCCTTGGTGGAGTTGCTCGGGCTGATGATCTCAACACAAATTTCTGGCGCGATAGGAAAAGGATCAGAATTCAGGTATTTTTCTAGAAACTCTCGAGAAGTCCACGCTACATCTGCCACTTTTACGTTTTGGCTGGTCAGAATGCTACAAGAAATCAAACAATGACCATGCTCGAGCATCTTTGAGAGCAAGTAATCAATTGCTGATTTCAACATGCCTTGGGTGTTTGTGATTGGCGTTAACTCGAGCTTGCCGTAAGCGTTTAATTCCATCTTGTACGGTAAATCTTGCAATTCTTTACGCTCGAGAACTTCTTACCAAGTCATGATGCACCTCCGAAAACATAATACTGCAATAAAAACTCGAGCCTCAAAAAATTTCTGAGTCTCGAGAGCCATTTCAAAACATCAATTTAAAGCTTTGAGCACCACGTCGGGCGCGAACGCCGCAACGCGCAATAATGCTCGCGCCGCGCCATTTGGTTTGCTGCGACCCTGTTCCCAATTCTCGAGGGTGCGGACGCTAACGCCAATCATTTTGGCAAATTTGGGACGACTGAGGTGAAGTTGATTCCGAGTATTGAGCGCATTTGAAGCTTCATCCAGTACCGTGCGGCGTGTTGGCTGCATTTCCCCACGTTCGACTGCCAGCATTTCTGTTAGGCTTTCCTCGAGCAGGGCAGTAAAATCTTTTGATTTTTTCATAGTGTTCCTTT
The DNA here is from genome assembly GCA_043775825.1 of Deinococcales bacterium. GTDB lineage: Bacteria > Deinococcota > Deinococci > Deinococcales > JAAFIG01 > JANXTZ01. Next base: position 28,075 of record JAYVRX010000019.1, on the reverse strand, counting down.
CTACGATAATTGTTCAATAAACTTTGCTAAAAGTAAGATTTCTTTTTGTGTCAAATCACTTTTCTCGTTTTTTCCGTACACCAGCAATAAGTAAATTCGATGTTGGATAACGCGGTGAAAATAAATGATTCGTAACCCTCCACTTTGCCTGTGGTTTTTGTTGCCCATCTGAGTTTTCGACTTCCTTTGCCTTTGCGAATTACTTTTCCTGCGTCTGGATTGAGCAGCAAAAAAGATTGTAAATGCCTTAACTCTTCGTCGTCGAGATAATCGTTAATGATTCTGACAAAGGCTGCCGTTTCAAAAAACTCCACAAACCAAATATACGCAAGTTGCGTATATTTGTCAAAACAGCCAAAGCAACTCGAGAAACCAAAACACATACGCTCGAGAAACCTTGTCGGGCGTATGTATAAAAAACTCGAGCCTCAGAATTTTCTGAGGCTCGAGCGAACAACTAAAGGCTTATTGTACGGTTCTGAACTCTTGGCTCAGGGTTGTCACAACACCGTCAGCAACTTGATCGGGGTTGTTGAATGGTCCAACGGACAACTTGGTGAATTTGTCATTCAAGTTGGTGCGGGTTGCGCCTGGAACGGGGGTGATTGCCAATGGCAAATCAAGACCGCTATTTGGGTTACGGGTTGGCGCAGGAACTACTGGAACTAACGCAGCCATTGCTTCGTCACGGTAGGTCGTGCCACCTGGAACAATCGTACCGTTTGTCCGAACTGGGAATACCAAACCAATGTTTGGGAGGCTGCTGATAAGTGCGAAGTGACGCTTTAAGACCAAACGTCCGTCAAGCAACTTATCGGCGGTAGCATCGGCAGCCACACGCATACGGATCGAGTTGGCAGGACTCCAGTTGTAGATGCAGTTGTTAGCGGTGCTTCCAACGTCAAGACGTGCAGGAGTTGGCAAGCGCGGAATGCGGAAACGAGTCAACTCTGTGCTTGTCGCACCTGTACTGACAGCAGTCCAGCGCATTGTATTACAATTCACATTGCCTACGCCAGCGTAGTAAAGATTACCAGTGGTGGTTGCAGTCCAAGCAAAAGTTGGAATAATATCACCGAGAATATTACCGCCGGGTTGTTGTGGCTGATGCGTTGTTGGTGTAGTGATTGGCAAATCAAGACCACCACTTGCGATTGTGGCAATTTCGTCACTGAAAAACCATGATGTGTGGTCAGGACCGAAACCGTAAACACCCACGCGGTACTTCACGGTATTCAATGCTGGTGGCAATGCAAACCCATACACATTGTCGCTACCAGAACCAGTGGTTAAAATCTTAACGTCGCGCCCATCACCCAACAGGACGCTCGCGTTACCAACTTTTAGGACTGGAGCAGCGAATCCTGTCGTGTAACCAGTTGGCAATGTCACTTGACCGCCAAGTTGTTGCGAACCAGTGTTCGAGACAGTCATACGGTAAGGATCGTTGGTTGTTGGAGGAACAGTTTGACCAGGAGCCACGGTGACATTCGGAATAACGCCTGCAAGTTGGTAACCGTTGTTGGCACGCTCGAGGTACACGAGGCTACCTGTTACTGTGCTTGCGCATTTGGCATTGCTGTAACGAACGCGAACCGTGCTGGAACGATCACCTGGGTACATCACTTGCACAGCATTGGATTTCAACGAATCTTCGTGAATTCCTTCTGCAATGAAGTACATAAAACCAATGTTGTTAGCTTGAACTTCGGTATTCTCGAGACGGAAACGAATGTATGATTCTTCGCGGTCACAAACCTTGACCAGACCGTCTTTTGGCTCCAAAACAATTTGTGGGCTGGTATTCCGAACGTTTTTGTACGAAACAGGAATATCTGTATTTGGTGGTACTGCCGAAATCGTGTAAGGCGTTGGGATACCTGCTGCGGTAAAGCTTCCGTCAGGAGCACTATTCACCTGTACTCGGTTATCGGCACTCGCGTCACCGATTTGAACAACTACACCTTGAGCAGGCGTTCCATCGAAACGAAGCACTTTACCTGTTACGGTAACACCATCTTGTACACTGACGCTGACAGTTTTTGTAGTAGGATTTGCGCCAGCTTTTTTAGCGGTCAATTTGAAGGTGGTAGTTGTAGTTACCCCCGTCTTAGTGACTTTCCCACTCAAAGCGGAGCCTGCTGGCAATACACTATTATCGATTTCTACAGTGTCTGCACCAGTCACTGCCCATGAGAATTCGACATCTCCGCCGCCTGGTGGAAGGGTCAAAACGTCGGCTGGTGCGTCTGTTGTGGCAGTTGCCTTGACTTGAAAACTATTGACGGTGGGTGATGTTCCACCAGTTCCGCCACCTGGGCATGCTGTCAGACCTGCCGCAAGCACTGCGAACAAGCCATACTTAAAAATATTCATACTTTCCTCCTGTTTCTTACGAAAACCTTACCGCTCACTCAGAGCGCCTTAGCGTATCATCCCAACAGTGTGAATCATATTAAATGGTATTTTTATTCTGTCCAGAACAGGCTTCTCGAGAGGTATTATGAGTCATTATCGTCCAGTAATCCAGGAAAAACATCGATTTCAATGAGCTTTCTTAAGACTCTGACGTAAGGCGCTTGCACTGGCACAAGGTAGTCTTTTCCGCCCTTGGCAATCACCAGCAAATCTTGAATTCCAGTGTCCAGAACGTCTTTAACAACTCCAACCTCGAGCTTATTTTGGTCAACAACTGTACAACCAACCAAATCATGATAGTAAAAAGCATCATCCTCGAGTTGTAAATCGTCTTGGTGGGCGTACAGTTCGAGTCCAATCAATTTTGTTGCCAGTTCTAAACTCGTGATGCCAACAAGTTGTAGTATCGGTGTGGTGTCGTGCAGCTCGAGTTTTTTGACCACAAACCAACCACGTGATGCGACGTAAACGCGGGTCAGTTTGAGAATTTGATTTGGGTCGTCTACGGCTCGGATTTTGAACGCGCCCTTTAAGGCGTGAGTTTGTCCGATGACACCGATTTTAATAGCATCTTCTGGAATCATGGTTGCTCGAGTTCTGAACAGCAAAAAGGGCGAGTTAAACCCGCCCTAATCGAGTATCGCAAGGTTTATTCGGTTGGGGTTTCGTCGTTGGTGTTTTCGTCACTGCTGCGGCTCGAGCCTCCTGCGACATCCACTTGCACGCGTTCTCTGGGTCCGGCGGCGGCACGTGCAACGGTGCGAATCGCTTGAATTACTCGCCCGTTGCGTCCGATAATGCGTCCCTCTTCGCCTGGGGCGACGTGAATCATGTAAGTCACTTCGCGCTCGCCTGTTTGTTCGACTCGAACGCTTTCGGGTTGATCCACCACTTTTTTAGCGAGGTATTCAATCAAATCTAAAGTCATAATTGCTCCCGAATGGTAGAAGTCATGTGTATAGTTTAACCCCTCACCCGAGTCTCGAGCGAGGGGTAGGTGTTTGAAGCGCTTTAAGCTTCTTTGCGGTACACGCCAGCTTGTTTGAGTAAACGGCGTGCGGTGTCTGATGGTTGCGCCCCAACACTCAACCAGTGCTTGGCGCGGTCTACGTCCACGACCAGGAAGTTCTCGACTTTTTTACGAGGGTCGTAGTGACCCAGGTTCTCGAGGTAACCACCGTCGCGTTTTTGACGGGCGTCAACGACGACCAAGCGGTAGTGCGGGTTGTGGGTGTTGCCGTAACGCGAAAGACGAATCTTAACCATTTTTTTTCTCCTCGAGGCGGGTATTAAGGGTCGAACACGTGCTCGAGATCGTGTTCGGTCTTGTTGTCCTTTGAGCCAGCAGCCATGCAACCTCAAGCTTCAACAAGAAAAAGTATATCAGTTGAAGGTGTCTCGAGCAAGGGTTTTTTAGCGCAAGTGCTTGATTGCAACTGGGATGAAGTCGGCAACTTCTGATGCCAGCAAACCAAGGTCTTTGTTGGTTGCGGCAAGATCTCCAGCTTTGCCGTGAAGGTAAACCCCAAGTTGGGCAATGGTTTCGAGCGAGGTTTCTCGAGGGGCTTGGGCGATCAAGCCTGCCAGAACCCCCGAGAGCACATCGCCCATGCCGCCTGAAGCCATTCCAGGGTTGCCGCTCGAGTTGACCCAGAGTCGTGACCCCGCAACTACACTGGGTCCTCCTTTCAGCACCACCACGGCTCGAGTTTGGGTTGCAAGTTCTTGGGCAGCTTGAAGTGGATTGTTGGTGATTTCGCTCACCGTTGTCTCGAGCATCCGTGCCGCCTCGCCGGGGTGCGGGGTGATGATGACGCCAGGGTGTGATTTGGCTAGGTTTTGCAGCATTGGAATCAACCACGGCTGTAAGGCATCAGCATCGAGCACAATCGGTTTCTCGAGCGAAAGCAGCAACTCGAGTACATCAGGTTTGACCTCTCCAACGCCCATGCCGAAAGCAATTGCATCCATTCGCTCGAGCTTCAAAAATTCGAGTTCGGTGGCGCTCCAAGCCGCGATGGTGTGGCGGGTGGCTTCGACTGGTGATTGAAGTCCTGCATTGACGGGTGCAACCACCGTGACCAAGCCTGCCCCAGCCCGAAACGCTCCTCGAGTTGCCAAGGCTGGAGCGCCAGGGTAAATGTCTAAACCTCCTAGGATGAACACGCGCCCCGAAGTTCCCTTGTGGGCATCTGTGGCTCGAGTTGTGATGGTTCTGGCATAAGACTCGAGTTTTTGAACATCGGCGATTTCTGCGAAATGCTGAATCAAGACCTCTGGAATTCCAGGATTGACCAACTCGAGTTTTCCTGCAAGTTGCCGTGCTGGATTGAACAACAAGGCAGGTTTGAAACCAGTAAATGTAACGGTATGGTCAGCTTGCACCACAACTTTGCTCGAGACTTGAGGCGAATCTGCAACCATGCCAGAAGGTAAATCCACCGACCAAACCGTGGCTCGAGATTGCTTGTTGATAGCTTGAATTATGTTTTGCTCGGGTGTTCGCAGTGGTGGTTGAAAGCCCACTCCGAGCAACGCATCAACGATAATGTCAGCTTGCTCGAGGTGTTCTGCGAATGGGTTAACCTCGAGAAATGTACAAAAATTCTGAGCGGCACTCGCCATGACTTTCACGACATCTGAAGCATTCTCGAGTGGTACATGAAGCACTGTGACTTTGAAACCATAAAAGCCCAACCAACGCGCACAGACAAAACCGTCACCACCATTGTTGCCCTTGCCGCAAACGACCAAAACCCGAGCCTCTGGACTGTGTTCACGTTTAATCGCATCGGCAACAGCGCGACCTGCGGCTTCCATCAATATCTCGAGCGGAATGCCAGCCGCTATTGCGGCGGTATCGCTGGATTTGACATCTTCGCTTCGTAAAACAAAAGCCATACCTCGAGTTTAGAGGATTTGGAACGATTTTGAATGCGAGTTCGTATTGAAGAACATGAACGATCAGACTCAAATCCAATCAGTGCCGTCACAACCACTCGCGCATCCAGAAGAAAACACTTGGGGCATGGTTTGCCACCTTGCCGCGTTGGGCATGTACGTTTTTCCAGCTTTCGGCAATATTCTTGGTGCGTTAATCGCTTGGATTATTTTCAAAGATCGATCACATTTTGCCGATGACCAAGGAAAGGAATCGCTGAATTTCCAAATCAGTTTGACGCTTTACGCCGCCATTGGAATTGCTTTTGGAATCATGACGTTTGGACTTGGATTGTTTGTGGTTGTGCCACTGTTGGGAATCATGTCAATCTTACAAATCATCTTCATCATCGTCGCGGCACTCGAGGCGAACAAGGGCGTGATGTACAGGTATCCAGCCACAATTCGTTTTATCAAATAATTTACTCGAGTTTTTATGGGCGGCAACCAACTTGGTTGCCGTTTTCTGCTGCAATCTCAAAATCAGTTAGACTTCAAAACAACAAACTCAACTCGAGATCATCTTTGGAGGTCATACCAATGTCTTACTCAATGCCAAACTTACCTCAAGCCCCAACGCTCGAGCCTCAAACCGTGTACTTGGTCGCCAGTGGAGATTCTCGTGACACTGCCAACAAAACCTGCTGGACTGCGCAGCGCGACATGGAAACCAAACTCGAGTTGGCATTGGCAAATTTTGGTTGGAAACTGAAACGCGCCCACGATTACGACGCCGCACTCGAACACGGTTTTATCTGGAATCAACGCATGGGTATGAATGTATTCTCAAAAATCCCTAAGAACGCGCCATTGATTGTTGCGGAAGCAGTCTGGCAGTTCAGCCACCACGTGCTGCCTGGATTGCGTGATCACCAGGGCAGCATTTTAACGGTTGCGAATTGGAGTGGACAATATCCTGGACTTGTAGGCTTACTAAACCTCGGCGGGGGATTGACCAAAATGGGTGTGCGATTCTCGAGTTTGTGGTCAGAAGATTTCACAGACGCGTTTTTTACAGGTGGTTTAAAGCAATTTCTCGAAACTGGAACTGTCAAACATGACCTCTCGCACGTGCGCAATCTCGAGACTGCAAAGCTTCCGCAATTAGAGCGCGAACTCGGTGTGGCTTTGGCGCAACAACTCAAACTCGAGAAAGCGATTCTGGGCGTTTTTGACGAAGGCTGCATGGGCATGTACAACGCCATCATTGACGATGAAATGCTGAATCCTTGCGGAATTTACAAAGAACGTCTCAGTCAATCGGCATTGGTCGCCGAAATGCAAACCATTACCGACCTCGAGGCACAAAATGCCAGGGATTGGTTAAACGCGCAAGGCATGGAATTCAACACTGGAACTAACCCTGAAACCGAATTGACCGACACGCAAATTCTCGAGCAACTGAAAATGTACGTTGCTGCCATCCGAATTGCCCACGATTTTTTGTGCGATGCGATTGGAATTCAGTATCAACTGGGTTTAAAAGACATGACGCCCGCCTCGGATTTGGTCGAAGGATTGCTCAATAATGTGATCCGCCCACCTGTTAAATCTCGAGATGGTTCGCTCGAGTTGTACGCAGGACTTGCCTTACCGCACTTTAACGAGGTTGACGAAGGCGCAGCCGTTGACGCGCTGGTCACCAACCGTGTTTGGACTGCAATGGGTTTTGACCCCGCCACAACATTGCATGATGTTCGTTGGGGACAGGAATTTGATGGACAGTACGTTTGGGTGTTCCTGATTTCTGGAGCTGCCCCGCCGTCACATTTTATTGGCGGTTATTCAGGCTCGAGTTCTGACCGTCAACCCGCCATGTACTTTCGCAAGGGCGGCGGCACTTTAAAAGGCATTTCTAAACCTGGCGAACTCGTCTGGTCACGGGTTTTTGTCATGGATGGCGGTTTACACTGCGATATCGGACGCGCCAGCGTGGTCGAACTGCCCGAGGCTGAAACCAAACGCCGTTGGGAACTCACCACCCCACAATGGCCTATCATGCACGCCGTGCTTCACGGGGTTTCTCGAGATCAGTTGATGGCGCGGCACAAAGCCAATCACATTCAAGTTGCATACTGCCCAAATAGCGATGATGCCGATAAAGCCTTGGCTGCCAAAGCTGCGATGCTCGAAAGAATGGGAATTGCAGTGCATGTCTGCGGAATGGTGAATGTTGGTTAAGACATTGCTCGAGAGATTTGGCAGTAAAATAAAGGTATGCCAAGAATTGCGCTCGAGCCACCACAAATCATGACCAAAGCTGCATACCTCGAGTTTGAGGAAGCTGCAATTGAAAAACATGAGTTTGTTCATGGTCAGATTTATGCGATGGCAGGAGGACTCGAGCCGCACAATACGATCAGTGTGAATTTGCTTGCGTATCTTTGGAATGCTGCTCAGGACGGCAATTGTCGGGTTTTGAACGGCGATATGAGGCTCGAGGCTGGCGAAGTTTACTGCTACCCAGATGCGATGGTTGTGTGTGATGAAACAGATCGTGATCCAAAAATCAAACGTCGCCCTTGTTTGGTGGCTGAAGTTTCGTCCAAAAGTACAAGCGATATTGACCACACTGAAAAGCTCGATGCGTATATTAAACTCGAGGGTTTGCAAGTGTATTTGTTGTTATCACAAGACCGTATTCACGCCGAGATTTTCCGTCGTGATTTAGAAGGTTGGCGTTATGAAGTTTACAAGGCTGGCGACAGGCTTAAAATTCCGTGCGTGAACGCCGAAATCAAACTGAATGATTTGTACAAAAATGTTGAACTCGAGTCGGCTTGAAACCACGCCCGTGCCAATATCTGTTAGACTTCGTTACGCATGAAACGTAAAATTCCTTTGAGGGTTGCACCATGAAACTTTCGCTCGAGCCTTGGATGCCCGAGTACGACACCAGCTTGCAAGAACAACCTGGGCTGCCTTCATCGCGTCCCGATGATGTTAACCTGTTCATTGAAGGACTCGAGGCTTGGAATCCAGTTCAACCGCTCGCCACTCGAGCCGCAGAAGTTGATTTTGAACGTTTGTACTTTATTGACGGGCGGCGGCGAATTGAAGCCAAAGTCTACGGCGAAACACTGGTTAACAACGAACCTCAAGCTTCTCCTGGCTTACTCGGCACGTTCGCGGTGGGGCTGGTCGAATCACGTATGACAAACTCCCCAGCTAAAATCTTGGAAACCCTGATCTCGAGGGTGCTGGTCTTAAACCATCCCGAAGGCGAAAATTTAATTATCAAAACCAGAGGTCACGAATACGGCGACCTCGAGTACAAATTTGTGCAGATCAACGACACGGTAAACACCGACACCGCGCTGACCACTCGGTTGCAATTTTTGATGCGCAACGCAGAAGATGAACTCTCCTCGCGCCTCAGTTTGGATGACGCATTGTTGATTCTGGACGGACCATTGCAACGCCGTGCCCCAGACCGAGCGCTCGGTTACGTCAAAACCATTCACAACTTTTACGTGCCACCACTCGAGCAACGCACCATCAGACAACTGAGGCGCGGTCAACGCAGCCCAATTTTTAGCATCAAAAGCGGACTCGAGCGTTACAGTTGGTACTTACGGCTCGACGACACACCCGACTATTACCAACCCTTTGCTGGCATTGTACGCCTCGAAGTCAGAAATGAACTTGGACTTGCCTGGGCGCAAAAAATTGCGGACTGGACGTGCATCATGTTGCCCAAGTACGCTGCCAAAGGATTCCGTGATCCTCGAGCGCCACAACAATTGATGCCGATAGCGTTTCTCGAGAGTGAACTTGGACGGCGCATGGGCGACCTTGCCATCATCCGCCGCCGAATTCAAGCGTTTTTGCGTCGAGAACGAATTCGGCAAGAACCGCTCGGCTTTGCGTTGGACACAAAAGTAGAAGGTGATCGAGATTTTAACTAACTCGAGCATCCCTGCTTTCAGAACTGCCTTGTGCCAGAGTGAACAACTTTCAAATTGTAGAAATTTAAAGAAGGAAAATCATGACAGAAAAAATTGAACCAGTCGGAATCGTATTGGGAACTCGAGATGCCGCACCCCTCGAGTTTTGGGTGGGTGTGAACGACGGGCAGATGCTGCAACTTGACGACATTGTGGTCATGAAAACCAAAAAGCCGTTGACTGGCTCGAGCGACTTTATTAACTTTTACGGCGTGGTGGACAGTGTGCGCAAGCTTCACGAGGGCGTGCAGTTTGATTCGGACACCAAACTGGCGCTCGAGGGAACGATACCCGTCAATGTCTCTTACGCGGCGCATGTGATCGTGACGCGGGTTGACCCCGAAGAATTTATTCCGCCACACCCAGGTGATGAGGTTTATCACGCGCTTGGGGTTGACCTCGAGATGGCGCTGTACCGTGACCGCATGGAAACCACGCTGCCCGCTGGCGTGCTGCGAAACGGTCAACCCGCCATGCTGAATTTTGCGTTTTTAAACGGCGAAAACGGGGCGCACGTCAACATTTCTGGCGTCTCGGGCGTGGCAACCAAAACCAGTTACGCGCTGTTTTTGCTCTACAGCCTGTTCAACTCCGAGGCTTTGGGACTCGAGCGAGCCAATTCCAAAGCCCTGATTTTTAATGTCAAAGGGCAAGATTTGATGTTCTTAGATCAAGTCAACTCGAGATTTAACGAAAAAGAGGGCAAGATCAGCACCGCCAGGGGCATTAAAACAGACCGTTATACCGCTTGCGGACTGCCGATCATGCCGTTTCAGGACGTGCAGTTTCTCGCGCCTCCAGCCGCAGGCGAGGGCAAAACCATCACGCATAGCATCACGCAACGCAGCACGGGCGTCACGCCGTACCTTTGGACAATCCGCCAATTCGCCATTGAACGCTTGCTGCCGTACTGTTTTGCAGACCGTGACGCAAGCTTAAACCTCGGGTTCTTGATCGGGCAAATTGAGGACAAACTCTTCAAACTCGGCGACTCGAGCAGAAATTACCCTTACCTGCTGGTCGACGACTTCGCCCCAGGCGACGACGCGACAGACCTCGGCATCGAATTTAACACGCTAGGCAAAGCCAAACTCGAGACGTTCGGGCAGTTGATTGCCTACCTCGAGTTTAAGCTGATAGACCAAAATGATGGCGAGGGCGACCCGCGCTGGGTTGGACGGCAACCCGTCGGCACGCGTCAAGCCTTTATCAGGCGTTTGCGTGGCGTGGTCAAGCACCTCAATCCACTCATTCGTGGCGATCTGGACGCTGGACAGGCAGACCGTTACCGCGCCGACGTCATGCGGTCACAACTGACCGTGGTGGACATTCACAGCCTTCACGCGCACGCGCAAATGTTCGTGGTTGGTGTGATGTTGAAACAATTGTTTGAAGAAAAAGAGAAAAAAGGACAGAAACCGTATGTCTTCGTGGTGCTCGACGAGTTGAACAAGTACGCCCCCAGGGAAGGGGAGAGTCCGATCAAAGACGTGCTTCTGGACATTGCCGAACGTGGACGCAGCCTGGGCATTATTTTGATAGGCGCTCAACAAACCGCTTCGGAAGTCGAACGTCGCGTGGTTGCCAACGCCAGCATTCGCGTGGTTGGGCGTTTAGACCCCGCCGAAGCCGAGCGCCCCGAATACAGGTTCTTGCCAGGCGCGTTTCGCTTGCGTGCCAGCATCTTGCAACCAGGTACAATGATTGTGCAGCAACCCGAAGTGCCAAGCCCTGTGATGATTACCTTTCCGTTTCCAGCTTGGGCAACCCGTAAAGATGAAGTGTCAAAAGGAAGCTCGAGCTTTGAAGATGTGGTGAAAGAAGCTGAGGATTGGTTGGCATAGAAATGCATAAAGCAAGGATTCTTATGAAAGAAGAAACAGGTTATCAAGCAGATTCAAAATTATTTTCTAATTTATTAAAAACAACTAGGGTATATGTTCTATATCTTTTTTTACTTTTCATTCATATTTTCGGATGGTTTCGATATCGAAGAGATGGAGGAGAAAATATTGTTGTATTCATTTTACTTGTTTTTATGGTTTGGATTATTATAGGAATTCCACTTTTTACAATTTACTATCTTATAAAAAGTGTTCTTAAAGAAATTACTTATAACAAGTTAGTTAATAAAAAGAAAGCTGAAAGAGCTATGACAGTAGAGCAAAATGCAAAACGACGAGAAAATATTGCCCAAGAACAAAAAGTTTACGAAACCCAAAAAAGACGAGAAGTTGATATTCTTAAACAAGCTCAAGCCGAAGCAAACATTAGAGAAGAGGAAAGAAGAATTGCTGAAATAGCAAAACAAAAACTTGAAACTGATTACCAAAAAATATATGCAACTGAATACCAAAAAATATATGCAACTGAATATCAAAAAAAACTTGCTGAAGAACAGCAAAAAATTGAACGAGAGTACGAACGGAAACTTTTAGAAGAACGACGAAAAGCTGAAAAAGAATATCAGCAGAAAATTGATGCAGAAAAACAGAAACGACTTGATGCTGAAGCAGCAGCCCGCGAAGCTCGAGAAGCCGCATCAAAAACACAGCCAAGAAGTAAAAATGACTCGAGAAGTGCATTTTTCCAAAACCCAACTCGAGCCGCCGCATTGCAGATTCTTGGATTGACATCTGGTGCTTCGATTGAAGATATAAAAGCTTCATATCGCAAACTTTCCAGTTTGTTCCATCCCGATAAATATGCCACTCTTGGGACTGAACGCCAAAATGAAGCATCCGAGGAAATGAAGTCTATCAATCTTGCTTACGAGATTTTGGCACGTCAACGTTAATCTCGAGGATTTTTTCTTATTCTTGTCTGCTAGAATGCCAGCATGAGCGTGACCGAACTCAAACGAGCCGTGACCGAACTCGAGCCTTTAGAACTCGAAGATTTCTTGCAATGGGCGGCAGATTATCACTTTCAACAATGGGATACCCAAATCGAAACAGATTTGAAAGCAGGACGTTTTGATGACCTGATTGAATCTATTCGCAGCGACGTAAAAGCAGGACTTGCCAAACCGCTTTGAATCACTTCACCCTGCCAAGATTTTGGGCATGTTATGCCGATTTGCCGCTCGAGATTCAGAAAATTGCGGATAAAAATTACGCACTGCTGAAAGAAAACGAGAGCCACCCGTCGTTAGAATTCAAACAGATTGGTCAATTTTGGTCTGTGCGCGTCGGTCTGCATTACCGTGCGCTTGGTTTGGATGATGAAACTGGCGTGATCTGGTTCTGGATTGGTCCGCATGGCGAATACGACCAGATTCTTCGACGACGATAAATGTTGTGGCTCAAATTAAATCTCGAGCTTTAAAACTCGAGATGATGCACTGCACCAGTAGTAGAATCAAGCTCGAGCGCGTAATTTGTTAATTCCTCGAGACGCATAGCCACCGCAAAGCTATGAGACTGGTGTTCATTGCCGAATTCGTCGCGCCAAAATTTTGTGGGAACGTTACGAATAATGACTGTCACACCATCTCTGGTCGTGTAACTGCTGTCCATTCGGATTTCGTCTTTGACTGCGCTCATATTGAACCTCTGATTGTGTGGGCGGTAATAACTGCGTAATCATTTGACCAAGCGACTTTGACACGAATCCAGCGTCCATCACGAATTTGATATTCAAAATTGATTCCAGAAAAACGGTTTAAACTATTACCTGGTAAATCCTTACTTACTGCCGTGCCAATCAGAATTGCTTCTAAAAGTTCTACAAGTTTTATACCTTCATCTCGAGCAGCCATTCGAGCATGGGTGATAATGTCAATTTCTTCTCTAATCAACGCATTGTGGATCAAATCGAGTTCCCAGTCAAGAATGTCTGAGGTCGTGAAGTCGAAAGCGTCAGGCACTTTCTAATTCTAGCATTGATGTTACGTTATTGATCTCGAGAGTCAAAAATCAAATTCCACAACACTCGGAAATTCGGGGACTAAACTCGAGCGTTTAATCCGACCTTCAACCCCGAAAAATGTCATCTTGCCTGCCAGGTCACAAAACCAGACTTCAACCGCGCCACTCTCGAGGTACAGTTGGCGTTTTTCTTTCATTTCTTGTTTGGTGTTCGTGCGGCTTATCACTTCAACACAAATTTCTGCGGCTCTGGGGAAAGAATCTTTCTCTCGAGATGCCAGAAACTCGATAGAACCCCATGCCACATCTGGGACTCGAACCCCTTTTTTGGTGGTGATTGGACATTCTGGTAATGCAAGTCCATTGTCTGTCAATTTGGTCAAAAGGCGTTGAATGATGGCTTGGTAAATGCTGTGATTCGGCGTGACGGGACTCATTTCAATGTTGCCTCGTTCATTTAATTCTATTTTGTACGGCAGGTTTTGCAATGATTTATCGGCAACAACTTCAGACCAGATCATGCGGTCATGATAGCTCAAATCAAAAAAATCTGCTCGAGCTACGTTACAAGTGTAAGCTCGAGAATTGTGTTTTCAAGTGTTGTGTACAAGTGTATGTTAAGATTTTGTAGTTAGGGTTATCCCCAAGACGGCTTGCCGAGTCGCTCTAGCGTCCGCCTGAAAAGGTTTCTAACCACGACTGGAATAATCAAGAGACTAGGGAAGGTTCAAATCTGTGTCATCTCGAGCTTCAAAATTCGAGATGATGCACAACACCAGAAGTCGAATCTATTTCAAACGCTTGATTCGTCAACTCCTCGAGACGCATTGCTACGCCCATAGAGTACGTGCGGTGTTCATTTCCGTACATGTCTTTGCGAACGTGCATTGGTACGCTTGAGATCACCACGGTTGCACCAAGTTTATTGGTGTAACGGTATTCGGTGCGGATTTCGTCAAGAATTGCAGTCATGGTTTCACCTCAAACATTGTACACGGTGATGATGGCGTAATTATTGATCCAAGCAACTTTTACTCGAATCCAACGTCCATCTTTAATGCGATGCTCAAAATTAATTCCGGGTATTCGTTGCAATTGATTATCGGGTAAATCTTTGCTGACAGCAACACCAATCAAAACAGCTTCGAGCAATGCCACTGGTGGAATATTGTCGTCTTGTGCAGCCAGAAAAGCATGGTCAGTAATTTCAATCTGTTGTCTATCGAGTGCATTGTGGATCAAATCAAGTTCCCAGTCAAGAATGTATGAGGTTGTGAAGTCGAAAGCGTCAGGCACTCTCTGATTCTAGCATTGCCGTTACGTTATCTATCTTGAGCTTTAAAACTCGAGATGATGCACTCTCCATCAAGAAAAAATGATAACTCGAGAGGACATTGAGCACCTCTCGAGTGAAGTTGAAATTGAATGCAATTAAAGCGGTTCAATCCCTCGAGCACGGAAGGCATCGGTTACGATTTGGGCTGTACCTGTGCCGTATAAACTTGTGGCTGTGCGCACGGTAGCGCCTGCGGCGGCTTGGAAGCTGGTATTGGGGGCAAATTGAAATTGTGCGTCAATGATGATGCGATCCGCTTTGTATGCTCCGAGCGCCCCACGAATGTCCCACAAAGCTCGAGACCAGATTTCGCCGTCGGCATGAACTTCGCCAATCTTATTTGCAACGGTTTTGTTTGTGTCCACGCGACGCAAGCAATGCGGCTGCCTGCTGGTGTATGAAGTTGAATCCCAATCGGCAACGCAGGCGGCATCTGCTTTAAGTGCCACGTTGTACTTGCCTGCCACCGACAAGCCAACAGTCACCGCCAGGTAATCTCCAAAAGCCTCACCTATCGAACCTGCCTCGAGTGAGCTTCCAAAACCAGCAACTTGCGAATCATGAACTGCATGACCGTATTCGTGAACGATCACTTCACCATCTTCGGCATCGTCAACCCCGCCCTTGCCAAATTTGAGCACATCTTTTTTGTCCCATGAGAACGAATTGTCTGCTCCCCATTGGTTGATGCGGATGTCTTGTGATTCGCGGTTGACCGCAGGAAATTCTGAACCAAAGCCAAGACTTTGTAAGTACAGTTGTGCTTCCGTGACCCAAAAATAAGCCATGACCTGCTCGAATTGATCGTCTTTTCGGGTAAAATTAAAGGTATTCGTTGTAGAATTTGCAGGGTTTCCTGTTTCCGAGATCACATTTGCATAATCGCCACGCAAATAACCGCTGCCGTCAAGATGACTGAGTGAAACTTGATAATAAGCCGTTGCTGGAACGGCTGCATCGGCATCCTTTTGATCGGTCAAAGTCTGAATTCCAGTGGACTGCACCGGATTAGACATGAACACTTTGGCTGTACCCACACTGCCTGCGGCTGGGTTATTGATTGCCCTGTTCGAGGGTGACTCGAGGCTGCTATTGCCACACGCGGTCAAGAATAGAAAAAGTGCGAAAGTAGAAACAAACGGTTTTATTGGCGTTTTCATGAATAGTCACGCTCCTGATCGGTTTTGGATAGGCAATGCTAACACTATTACGGCTCGAGTCAAGGCTGCGTTTAAAATCAGGCTGTTGTTTCTGGGAGCTTTATTGTAAAGCTTTGATGCACTTAAACCATTCTCGAGCGAAGGCAAACAGCAACCTCTGGAAATGACCTGGTTATTTTCAGGATCAATTCGAGAGTCCCCTGCTCGAGTTCTCGAATTGGTCTGGACTAAACCTTTTTTGTTTACAATGAAGTCTTCAAAGGGTAGATCGAAAAAGTTTATATAAGCTTTTGGTGTTTACCACCATTTACGCCATTTAAAATATGCCGCAAATGCCAGAGCGGCAGCAATAAAACTACCCCACGCGAACGCATAGCCGTACTTCCATTGTAGTTCTGGCATAAACGCGTAATTCATGCCCCAAACGCCAGCCAAAAACGTCAGCGGCAAAAAGATGGTGCTGACCGTGGTTAACGTTTTCATGACTTCATTCATACGGTTGCTCTGCACAGTCAAATGCACGTCCAGCAAACTCGAGAGCACATCTCTGGCGCTGTCAATACCGTCATAAATTCGGGTTAAGTGATCGCTGACGTCACGCAGATAAATCGCGCCTTCGGGCGAAAGAGCGGTGGCGTGTCTCGAGAATTGAGCCACGTTCTCGCGGGCGCTTGATGCGAGGCGTCTGGCGGCGATGATCGTGTGTTTGAGTTCAAAAACCTTTGCCGCGAACTCTTGGCTGGGCATGACACGCGTTGGGTGAAAAACGGCTTCCTCGAGTTCGTCGGTGCGATTCTCGAGTTCATCTAAGAAAATAAAAAACGTGTCCGTGCCCTCATCCAAAATCGTGTAAAGCACATCCGTGGCGCTTAAACCCTTACGATGCTCGAGTTCTTTCCAAGTGCCTTCGATGTAGGTGATCGGTTCGTGGCGGATTGTCACAACGCTCTCGAGGTCTGGATACCAAAAGATGGCGACTTTCTCGGTTCGGTCTGTGACGTCCTCGGGTTCGGCAAGCGTGCGCAAGACCAAGAATAAATGCTCTGGGTACGATTCAAAACGCGCCCATTGGTCTGGGTCTAGGGCATCCTCGAGCGCCAGTCGATTGAACCTAAAAAACTTTCCCAAACGCAACAAGTCAACCTCGTGCGGGTTTTCGACATCGACCCAAACCTTATGTTGTTTTTGCTCGAGCAGCAATTCGTCGTTTGTTTCCAAGCACTTCACCCGAATACCAGGTTTTGCCGCAATCATTGGGTGTTTGGATTCAAGGACAGGCAGCATCAGCTTTAGTTTACCCGTTAAGCTGAAAGCATGACTGAATTTCAAACCAAACTCGAGCCGATTTTAAACAGTTTTTCTGGTGTGATCGGATTTTATGCCAAACGCTTAGACGACGGGTTCACGCTCGAGCACAACAAAAACGAGGTTTTTGCCGCCGCCAGCGTGGTCAAAGTCCCAATTTTGCTCGAGGCGTTGCGTCAAGTTCAGCACGGAATTCTCAAACTCGAGACTCGAATTTTACTGCCCGCACTCGAGCAAGTCGGCGGTTCTGGCGTGCTGATGGCATTTCAACCAGGACTCATGCCAACCCTACAAGATTACTTGACCATGATGATCGTGGTTTCTGACAACACCGCCACCAACATCAGCTTGGATGCCGTTGGAGGTTGTGATGCCGTGAACTCGAGCCTGAAAAATTGGGGTTGCTCGAGTACCACCGTGGTTGGAAAATTGATGCTGACCGATGATCGTAAAAATGCGGGACAACTAAGCGGCAAAAAAGCCGAAGTCACCCCGTTTGAAAGTGTGATGCTGCTCGAGAAACTGTACAACGGCGAATTGTTGAATCCTGAACTGATCAAACTCGCGCTCGAGATTCTCGAGAAACAACAGTACACCGAAATTCTGGCGCGGTATCTGCCCGAAGGAACGCGTACCGCAACCAAAAGTGGGCAGATTATTGGGGTTAGAAACGATGTTGGAATGGTGTTGACCGAACGCCCATATGTTCTGGCTTTGTGCTCAAAGGATTGCACTGACGAGCGCTATCATGTGGACAACGAAGCGGTGCTGGCATTGGGTCAAATCTCGAGATTGGTGTTTGACGTGATGCAGTGAGTTTCATTGGATTCAGATCAATAAAGGCAAGATCAAAATTGCCTCGGATGTCTCAAATATTTGGCAAAACCCAGAACGAAATCAATTTTAATAACTCGAGATTCTTGTCTAATCGCTCTTTGCCAATCGCTATTGGCTTAAACTAAATCATGGACAAGAAACAAGCCCTCAAAGCCATCAGCCTGACCGCCGATATTTTTGAGCTTTTAAACGAGAACGAATTTAAGGTTTTGGCGTACCGCAAAGCGGAACGAATGCTTGAGCGGTTCGACGGCAATTGGGCTGAGGCGCTGGCAACCAGTTTCAAAAAAGTTTCGGGTATCGGGGCGCAACTCGGCTCGAGTTTGGTTGAGTTCGCGGAGTCTGGCGTGTTCGCGCCGCTCTCCGATGTCGCGTCGCTCGTGCCACCTGGAGTGCTCGAGTTGTTTCGGGTGCGCGGACTTGGACCAAAAAAAGTTCGGGTTTTGTGGGACGCTGGCGTGGACGGCATTTCGGGCTTGCTCGAGGTTGGACGTTCGGGCAAACTGGCGACCTTGAAAGGTTTTGGCGCGGCGAGCGGTGCGAAATTAATTGATGAAGCCGAATTTGCGCTGAAATCCTCTGAGCGCAGGTTGCTCTCTGAGGCTCGAGCGGTGTTTGGAATCCTCGAGAGTCAATTGCAGGGCGTTGTCACTCGTTTCGAGGCTGGTGGTAGCTTGTCGCGTGGTTTGGAGACGTGTGGCGACGTGGATGCGGTAGCCATTGGGGATCGAAACGCGGTCATGATGGCGCTCGAGGGGTACGGAGCGCACGATGACCCAGAGTATCCGTGGTTGATTGCGGCGAACATTGAGGGCGTAGCCACCCAACTTCAAGTCTCGAGCTTGGAAACTTGGGGCACGGCGCAACTGATGCTGACGGGTTCTAAGCCGTTTCTCGAGGTTGTGAAAGCCAAGGCAGCCGAGAAAAATCTGGATTTCTCGAGTCGCGGTTTGTTTAACGATGGCGTGTTAATTCCCACCTTGACCGAAAGTGACGCGTTTCAGGCGCTTGACCTCGAGTACGTGATTCCAGAATGGCGCGAGCCGGAACACTTGGGTCGAAGCGATTTACCCAATCCCGAAAATTTGATTCAACTTTCACAAATGCGCGGCATGTTGCACGTTCACTCGAATTGGTCGGACGGCGCGGCAAGCCTTCGTGACATGGCATTGGGTGCGAAAGCCAGGGGAGCAAAGTATTTGGGTATTTGCGATCACAGCAAAACCGCCATTTACGCCAATGGTCTCGATGAAACTCGAATTCGGGCGCAATGGCGAGAAATTGATGCTTTAAACGCCGAACTCGAGGATTTTAGAATTTTGAAGGGGATTGAATCGGATATTTTGTCCAATGGTGATCTCGATTATGACGATGAAGTGCTGTCAGGATTTGATTTTGTGGTTGCCAGCGTCCACTCGAGCTTTGGCTTGCCCGAAACCCAACAAACCGAACGCTTGGTCAAAGCGGTTTCCAATCCGTTCACAACAATTTTGGGGCATCCGACAGGACGGCTTTTGTTGCGCCGACCACCGTACAAATTCGACCATGCCGCCGTACTCGAGGCGGCAAATGCTCACAATACCGTGATTGAAATCAATGCCAGCCCGTATCGTCTCGACCTTGACTGGCGCGAGGTTCTGGAGGCTCGAGCTTCAGGTTTAAAATTTGCCATCAATACCGACGCGCACAGGGTTCAAGGTTTTGATGACCTTTGGTACGGAATTCAAGTTGCCCGAAAAGCCGCACTCGAGACGGGCATGGTCGTGAATACGCTCGAGATAGAAGATTTTCTGCAACTCGCTCGAGCCAAACGCCGATAACTTAAATCCCGATTTGTGGGCAAAACTCGAGCAGCGTACAATCTTCGCATTTGGGTTTTCTGGCATCGCACACGCGCCGTCCGTGCAAAATCAGGGCATGATGCAAGAAAATCCATTGGTCTTTAGGAAAGAGTTTCTCGAGGTCGGTTTCGACCAAATCTGGGTTGCTGTCGCTCGAGAATCCAAGACGCCTTGCAAGTCTGCCGACGTGGGTGTCAACGGCAATGCCAGGTCGTCCGAAAGCGTTTGAAAGCACCACATTGGCAGTTTTGCGTCCAACGCCCGGCAGGGTTTGAATCGCTTCAAAATCGTTTGGCACTTCACCTTCAAAATGCTCGAGCAAGGCTTTTGCGGTGGCGGCAATGTTTTTGGACTTAACGCGGTACAAACCGATGGTTTTGATGTAAGGCTCGAGGTCGCCGGCTGTGGCTTTTGCCATTTTTGCGGCTGTGCCGTACTTTTTAAAAAGTTTTGGTGTGGCGGCGTTGACGCTGACGTCGGTGGCTTGAGCGCTTAAAATCGTGGCGATCAACAATTGAAACGCTGTCCCGTACTCGAGTTCAGTTTTTGCGTCTGGATAGGCTTCAATCAAAGCTTCAAGCACCTGTGAGGCTCGAGTGAGTTTGGCTTTTTTGGTTTCTTTTGGCACATCACCAGTTTACCGCAGTTGCTCGAGTGTGATCTCATTGGGTTTTATGTAAAATGCAGGTGTGAATAAATCTCGAGCTTCCGTGATCTTCATCGTTTTGCTTTCGGTTGCGGCTGGTGTTTTGGCACAAACCACGACCTCGAGTTCCGATCAAGTCCTGGATGTTGATAAATTGCAAGTCTTGGAGAAAACGATATTGCCAGTGCAAAAATTTTTTGAAGTTCGCACTTTATCACCGAATGGTTTGCATTTGGCGCGAATTGACAGTCAGCGCCTTTGTGTGTCTTTGGTTTCGGGCAAAGATCAATTTTGTATTGACTTTTTGAAGGAACGGATTTTTGCTGCTACGGGTTCGCTGCGATGGTCTCCTGATGGTTCAAAACTTGTTTTCTCGGAAGATTTCTTTGGGCTGTTTGTGGATTCAGACGTGTGGTTGTTTGATTTGGCAACCAAACAATTTCGCAGTTTAACTCCAGAACCCAATGGGCGTGAACCAAATTGCTCACTGCTGGAGGGCGACGATTCATGTCATATCGATTTGCTGCCGCAATTCTCGAGCGACGGTCAACAAGTCTTTTTTGTACGTTATCTAGGGTTAGCACAGGCAACCAAGTCGGTGGTGAATTTTAATTCTATTTCCTTAGAAGATGCGAAAATCACCACGCGTTTATTGGTTGAGAGACCAGGCGGTGTAACATACGCTTACGCCGTCGCCCCAGATGACAAGACTGTTATTTTGAATGGTGGAAGCTCGCGGCAGGATGGGTTTGTCGAAATCAACAGTTTTGATAAACAACTTTCCAAGAAAGTGAATTTCGATTTTTCAACCACCAACCTGCCATTTAGTTTTGCATTTTCCAACGATCAAAAATACATCTTAACTGTTTCTTCAAGGGCAGACTTAAGCAGCCCACTTCGGATAATCAACCTCGAGACAGATAAAATAACGAAAGTGGACAACAGTCAAACCGCTGTTGCGGCTGGCTGGCAACCTGGTGGTTCTGCAATGATTTATTCAACTCGAAATATCTCTGACCCAAGTAAGAATGGGCTGTTTATGGTCAGTGCGCCTGGGCTACCGCCACGAAAACTGATCTCTGGAACATTCACAGCGTCCGATGAATTTAGTTCTAGTTCCGCGCAACTTTATTGGGCAACCAACAACACGATTTTGTTACATGAGATTCAAGCGAAAACTACCAAATTGGTGCTCTTGAAACTTGGACAAAAATAAAAACTTGAGGCTCGAGTTTTAGAACATCTCGAGTTCTTCGCGGGTTTTTCTGGTTTTGTCCTCGATTTCGGGTTCGACCAGTTTGAAATTTTCCACGTCAAACAAACCACGGTCTGTCAGTTTGAGGCTTGGAATCACGGTCAAGCCCAAAAACGCTAAGGTCATGATCGGGTGCGGTAGCGTGCAACCCAAAACTCGAGCGATGGTTTCAAACTCGGTTTGGGCTTTCAGTAATTCTTGTGGCGGCGCATCACTCATTAATCCAGCAATCGGCAAGGCGATACTGGCGGCAATTTCGCCGTCCTCGACGATCACCGCGCCGCCACCCATACGCTCGAGTTCGCGCACGGCAATCACCATGTCGCTGTCGTCCACACCCGCCACGAGGATATTGTGGGCGTCATGAAGCACGGTCTGTGCCATTGCGCCGCGTCTCAAACCAATGCCTTTGGCAAATCCGATGCCGGTGCGCCCAGTCCCGTGATGGCGTTCGATGACTGCCAGTTTAACCAAGTCACGGTCTGGGTCGGCGGCGTGAAGGTTTTCAGGCTCGAGTTTACCAGTGTAAATCTGGTCTTTGTGCACGACCATGACGGGTAGAATGTGGTGGTCGTCGGGGGCGAGTCTCGAGATGTCCCAGTGTTCTGGGAGTTTGATGGTGTTTTCAAATGGAGTTGCAGCTTCTGTCGCTTCGTTTTCTTCAGTCAGTTTTCCGTCTCGAGCGACAATTTCACCCGCGATCATGGTCCACTCGGTTTTAAAATCGTTCAAATCATCGAACAGCACCAAGTCTGCGGCGTACCCTGGGGCTATCGCACCTCGGTACTCGAGATGCCAGTATTCGGCGGGGGCAAGTGAGCAGAGTCTAATGGCGTATACAGGGTCAATCCCGTTTT
This sequence comes from Deinococcales bacterium, assembly GCA_043775825.1. Lineage (GTDB taxonomy): Bacteria > Deinococcota > Deinococci > Deinococcales > JAAFIG01 > JANXTZ01. The sequence goes on along the minus strand of JAYVRX010000019.1, from coordinate 5,664 downwards.
TGACCGCCTCGCGCAACAACCTGTCCATGTGCCCCAGTTCGATCAATTCCCTGGCATCCACATCGTCGGACACCAACATGGCGCGGTGAGGTTGGGTGCGGTTTAAAAGCGGCGCGATGGCGGCAAGGTTGCGGGCGGCACTGCCCTCACGAACCATCAACCACAAGCCCGCCCGCAAGCGTTCAAACGCCTCGAGTTCGGTGGTCGCCTCATGGTCGCTGTGAATCCCTGCGGCAACATAAGCGGTCAAATCGCGTCCTGCCAAACCTGCGGCGTGACCGTCCCGACGACGACCCCTCGCCGCCTCGAGAATGTTCCAGACAGTCCCATCTTCGTTTAAAACCCCAGGGTAATTCATCATTTCAGCCAAGCCGAGCACGCCATCCATTTTCAGTGCCAATTTCACTTCGCCAGCCAGGACGCTCGAGCCAGAATTTTCAAACGAACTGGCGGGAACGCAACTTGGCACGCTCGCCCAAACGTGAAGTGGGGTTTCTTTGCCTGCGTCGAGCATGTAGGTTAAACCTTTAATGCCCATGACGTTGACCAGTTCGTGTGGTTCGGCAACCACACCGACTGTACCGCGCGGAACGCAAGTCTGAGCAAAACGGCGCGGGGTCATCATGGCACTCTCGAGGTGAATGTGCGCGTCGATTAAACCAGGCGCTAAAAACTTGCCCTTGGCATCAATGATGGTGGTGGCATCCAAATATTCACCGATGGCGGCAATAAAACCGCCGCAAATTGCAACGTTGGCGCGGTAAATCGTTTTGGTCATGACATCGACCACTCGAGCATTTTTCACCACAATATCGGCAGCTTCTAAACCTCGAGCCACCCGAACCAATCGTTGGCGTTCAATCAGTGGTGCTTCCATGTCGGCGGTGTAACGCTTGGGCTGCATGAAATCAGTTTAAGCCAATAAACTTGCAAACTGCGGTTAAAACCGCGTTCTCAGGCGATGGTGACGTTGACGTCGGTGGTCAGCAAATCGGCGGTGTCGTGCGGAGCGCTGCGACTCAGTTCGATTCGGTTGCGTCCAAAGTTTTTGGCTTGATAGAGCGCTTCGTCGGCGCGTTTGACCAAACTCGAGACGCGCTCGTCTTGTTTTAAGTACGCCACACCAAAACTGGCGGTCACACGGCTGATGACTTTAAACGAATGCACCTGCATTCGTTTGCGAATGTGATCGGCAAACTCGGCGGCTTCCTCAAGTGAACTGCCCGGCACGACAATCAAAAATTCTTCGCCGCCCCAACGCCCGATGGTGGCTCGAGGTTCAATTGCCAGGATTAAACCTTTGACCAGCCTCACGGTTTCGCGCAGGACATGATCGCCAACATCATGACCGTACTTGTCGTTGATGCTTTTAAAATGATCCAAGTCAAAGAGCACCACCGCCATTTTTAGCGGTTGCACACTGTTCGAGCGCAGCACATGCAGTATTTGACGGCGGTTGGCAGCGCCAGTCAATGGGTCTATGGCGGACCGCAAACGCTCGAGCGCCAGCAGTTCTTTGCTCGAGGCGAGCACTTGGGTCAGGGCAAAACTTGTTGAAGCGAAGGCAAGATAACGGGCGAACAGTAAAAAGTTTTGGGTGCTGCCGTTAATGGCTTCGGGAACGAATTTGAAAAGACCCAACAAGGTCAGCGTCCCGTACAAGCCCAACCCGATTTGCAGGGCTTGTTTATTGTCAAATGACAGGTGAATCATTTGCACTACAATTAACGCTTGCCAGAACCAACCGATGCTTAATTCTTGTTGAATGTCAAATCCAATGGGTAAGAAAAACAAAGTGTAAACAAACTCCGATACCACCGAAAGCATAACAACAGAAGTAGTCAATTTTTCGATAAGTTTAAGAGAGAGCATTTTAATAAGGGTCAGTGCAAACAAAATGATAATAGAAACAAGTAAAATCGGATATGTTGTGCGAATATATGGATTTAAATCTTTTTGGGTAAACAAAATCAGGACAACCGCCAAGATTGCTGTTGAAAATGCCAGCAGGTAAAAACGATAGCGCAATCCAACTGAGGTTTCACCAGCAGTATCTTCAAGTGCTTTATCGCTCAAGCGCCGCATCGGCAATCAGTATAACGGCTTGCCGTAAAATTCTGACTTGACGCTCTTTTACGTGTCCATCACGGACTGCCCTGATGATAAGACGCAAAATTGTGTCAAACTCGACAGCCTTGATTCTCGAGATTTAATTGAAAAGATACAGCCTCGAGGTCAGTGTTGAGTGCTCCCCAACGTCAGTTCATGCCTCAACCACCCGATAGGCATTTGCAACGCCAATATCGCGTATGCTAAGCAAAGTGTCAGTTGTAAAGGAGTTTGCCATGAACCGTGATAATGGTGCTGCGTTGTTTGGAACAGTGTTTTTCTTGATTTTGGCTCTTGTTGCTTTCTTGTTTGGATTTTACCCTTACCCACAAGCCGATAGCGAGAATGGCATTCGTGCTTTGGGCAAAATCGCGGCGGTTGCATTGGTGGTTGGCGCGGTGCTGGCTGGCATCAGTGGGTCACTCGAGCCTAAAGAGTAATTTTTTGTGCAGATTTTGAAGCTCGAGGTGTTCGGCTAACCTCGAGTTTCATTTTTTAGGTTTCGGCTTGTTGGCGTTTTGCTCCTCTAAAATCCAAGCTTTCCAATCTGCCTCTGCCAATCCAACCGTCACATACTTGCCGTAGCGCACCAGTGGCAGCCGCAACAATTTTGGTTCGGCTTCGATTTTTGCTAGCATTCCATCATCGGACACCCGTAAAAACTCGAGTCCAGCTTCAATATAGGCTTTTCCTGCAATGTCCAAAACGGCGTTCAAACCAAACTTTTGAATGAACCTGTTGATCTCGCCAGCACTCATGGGTCGGTCATGCAAATCGACATTATGGGTTTTGATGCGGCGTTCCTTAAAAAAACGTTCCGCCGCCCTGGTTTCTTTTGAAGATTTAAGACCAAAAATTTGAACTTCCATGCTCGCATTTTACAATCTCGAGGATGTGATTTTTGGGTTAAACTATCATATGAAAACCCAGATTTCTTACGGCAAATTTAACATTTCACTTCAGCGCACCTATGCTGCGCCGCTCGAGGTGGCTGCGATTCCAGAATCGGAATTTATCGGGCGTAACAATAATTTGTTTGCCGTTGATGTCAGCGTCGAAGTTTTTGGCAATAATTTCTTGCCCGCCTACACCCACGGTGACAACAGCATGGTGGTTGCCACGGACAGCATGAAAAACTTTATCCTCAAAGAATCCGCAAATTTTATGGGCTGCACCCTCGAGGGTTTACTCGAGTTTCTAGGCAAAAGTTTTCTGGCAACCTATCCGCAAATGGAAAGTTTACGCATGATGGGACGCGAACTGCCGTTTCAAGCCGCTCGAGTCCCTGGAAAAAACGGTTTTGAAACCAGCGATCTGCTGCATTACCCGACCAACGGCGATGCCGCCACCGCCAGTTTATTCCTCGAGCGTGATGGTTCAGACTCTAAAGTGATAGACCTCGAGTGCGGGCGCGAAGGTTTTCAACTTCTCAAAATCACTGGCTCGAGTTTTGCGGCGTTCGTGCGCGACGATTACACAACCTTACCCGAACTCAAAGACCGTCCATTGTTTATCCACATGGATTTAAATTGGCATTACTCGAGCGTTAATGACGGTTTGGGCGTTGAAAAGTATGTCCCGAGCGAGCAAATCGCCGATATTTGCCACGTCATTTTTCATGAGTTTAACTCCAAATCGATTCAAGAACTGGTCTACAAATTTGGCGAACGCATTCTCGAGCGATTCCCGCAACTCGAGAGCGTCAGTTTTGAAGCCCAAAATCACACCTGGGACAAAGCCGCCGAACTTGCTGGCAGCGATAAAGTCAAGGTTTTCTGGGAACCAAAAGTACCATACGGTTATATTTCGTTAACCATGACCAGGGATTGAATCATGAATATAGCTGTCTTTACCGATGTTCACGGCAACCGTTTCGCGCTCGAAGCGGTTTTGGCTGACATAGAAAGTTTCAAACCAGATTTGATGCTGAACCTTGGCGATACGGTTTGGGGCGGCGCTGATCCTGCTGGTGCTCTCAAACTACAACTCGAGTGTGGCGCTTTGATGGTTCGCGGCAATACCGATGAGAAAGTTGCAAATCCTGAACCCAATCTCGAGCCAGAAAAACTCGAGTTTGTGAACTGGTTGCGTGGTTTGCTGACCAAGCACGATTTAAAAACGCTTGAGCATTTACCGACGATGCTCGAGGTTGCAAACGGTGAAATTCTGGCGTGTCACGGTAATCTCGAGACACCCTGGGACTTTTTGATGCTGCGAGACAACCCCGAAACCTTCACAGATTACGCCACGCCAGAAGAGCTTCTCTCGAGAATCCAGAATTATCCCAACGCCAAAGTGGTGCTCTGCGGTCATTCGCACCGTGCCCGAAATGTGACTGCCAATGGCGTGCAATTTGTCAACGTCGGCAGTGTCTCAAGACAACCCGACGGCGACCCTCGAGCGCGGTGGGCATTGTTGACTCGAGAACACGATACTTGGCAAGTCGAGCACAAATTTACGACTTACAACATTGAAGCCGCCGCAAATTGGGCGCTTGAGAATGCGCCCGATGGAATACTCGAGGCTCAAAAATTACGAACTGGACATGGTGTTTGAATCCTCGAGCCACACAAGAAAGAACCAAAACTCCCTTCTCTCCGAGGAGAGAAGGGTCGGGGATGAGAGCAGACAGGCAATTGCTGATTCTAATGTCTGGCAAACTGAGTTTTGATGTTAATTCTTGATTTTCACCAAGTCCCGCAGCAAACCGTCCAAACCGTTTGAAATGTTGATCTGGTCAATGTTTTCAGTGATTCGCTCGAGCGTCTCGAGTTCCTTGAGCCGCAATGCCACAGGGTTGTCTTCCATGACTTTGGCAGTGTTCAGCAGGCTTCGGGTGGCGGCGGTTTCTTCGCGTCGGCGGATACCGTTGGCTTGTGCCACTTTTTCGGCTTCGACCACTTTAGACAAGATGGCTTTCATCTCACCTGGCAGGATAATGTCTTTAACACCAACTGAATCCACGACCAGACCAAAGCCTTCAGATTTGGTTTTTACATGGTCAAACACCACGTTGTCCAGCACATCTTTGTCCTCGAGCAATGCGTCCAAAGTTCGAGTTCCTACCGCTGCCCGCAAGCCGAGTTGCAATTCTTTGTACAAGAACGCTTCAAGGTCTTTGAGTTTACTGGTTGCCAAAATTGCGTCGGTCACACGGTACGATGCGCTCAGGTTAAGCCGCAATGCCACTTTGTCTTTGGTCAAAATCTCTTGACCGCTGACTTCAAGGGTTTGAAGCCGTGAGTCCACAATCGCAACCCGCAATGACCGTCCAATTTTCCAGAACGCGTGAGCGCCAACTTCCAGCACACCCTCGAGTTTGCCGTCAATGAACAATGCGCCAGTGTGATACTCGGGAATGCTGACGTTTTCAATGTATTGCTCGAGCTTCGTGCCTTTCAGGTTCGCGGCGATGTCGGCTCGAACGCGGAAATCGCTGGCAATGTTGATGGTTTCAAGGTACATGATTAGCGGGTCAGTCAGATGCGGTAGAATCTTTCATGGCAAAATTGCCTGATCCAAATAAACTCAGCAAAGCCGATCTGATCAAGATTG
>JAYVRX010000018.1:0-110262 GCA_043775825.1 Deinococcales bacterium | reverse complement strand
TAAGGAGAATTTGGAATGCAAAAGATGGCATTTGCAGAGATATATATTTCTTGCGAATTGTTGATTGATTCAGCGCAGTTTGAGCGTGTCGTAAAATTGCTGAATGTAGCCATACTTTCATTCGATGATCCTATGGACTGGAGCCTACTGCTCAAATTGCTAAAGCGTATTTCAAATAATACTCGGATTGAATTGCTTCAAGTATCATTGTTGTATGCCAAAGCGCTAGTTAAGAATCTTTATTTCGAGGAGTTATTTGATTTTTGTGACCATGTTCTCTTGCAACACGGGAAAACTCGGGTTGCTTCCATACAAGTACAAAAAGCCACAGCTTTGTATCAAAATCACCAATATTACCAAGCACAAGATATTATTCAAAGCTCTTTACCGTATTTACAAAGCTCAGAGTTGGGTTTTGCTTTAGGACAGCTTGGTTTAGCATTATTTCAACTTAACAAACCCTGGCAAGACGCATTCTATAAAGCTCGAGGATTATTGACAGGGGTAGAATTGGGACGTGCCTTGTTGAATGAAGGCGGTTGCTTATCGGAAAGCAATCAAAGAGCCGAAGCCCGAACCACTTGGCTCGAGGCTCTCCCTCATTTCAAATCTCATCCCAAACTTCTCGCTTGGACTCGTTACAACCTCGGCATTTCAGCACTTCAAGACCTCGAGCCTGAAGCCGAACATCACTTTCTCGAGGCTGTGAGCTTGACCAAAAATCCCAAAGCGGCTGAGATGAGGTCAACGGTTTTTCGTGGTCTGGGTGCGTCTCGGCGGGTCTTTGGCGAATGGGACAGGGCAGAATTTGCGTACCGTCAAGCCGTTCAAACCGCCACCGCGCTCGATGACCGCGAAGAAGCCTACATCGGTCTGGCTCGCACGTTACGCCTTTCAGGACGACCAATCCAAGCGCTTGAGACGCTCGAGCTTGCCTTGCACATTTACGATACCGAAACCCCCATCGTCAACATTGGTCGCGCCTTGGCGTTTCTGGTGTTAAATGACACCACCCACGCCAAAACTGCCCTCGAGAAGGTTGGGATGCTGGTCAGTGTGTCCGATCAATGGTTGTTCCGTATTGCCAGCGCCGAACTGGCGCGGCGCGAGGGGCATTTGACCGATGCGGTTGGCTTGCTCGAGGGTCTGCCCGTGCATTCGTTGCACCCACGCGAGGAAGTCAGGCAGTGGGCTAAACTCTTCGAGCTTCTGGCACTTGCCGACAAGCCTGTGCCGTTGCCGCTCGAGTACGTGACTCGGATGGTCGTGCGGGTGCAGGCTCAGGGCGCGTTGCGGGTTGCCGTGAACGGGCGCGGGGTGCAACTTGTGCCCACGCATCGTCCTGGCGAGTTGCTGGTGTTTTTGCTCGAGAATGACGGTGTGGCATCGCTCGATCAGATTCGGGATGCCTTGTACCCCGATGCGGTGGACGGCAAGGACAAGGAACGCACGCAAAAAAGCATTTGGAAGTTGGTGGATGCGCTGCGACACGCGCTCGGTTGGGAATCGGCGGTGCTCAGTTTGCGCGGCGCGTATCAACTCGACCCGAACGTGACCTGGGATTATGACATCGCTCAGGCTCGAGAGGCTGGGCGTTTTAAAGGCGAGTTTTTGAAGGGCGTGTATTCAAATTGGGCGATAGAAACCGGGCAGTTGCTTTCGGAACTCGCACCTGACCCAAGAGGCTACAGACCGCTCAATTAGCGTGTCACCTCGAGGAGTTTGAATTTGATCGCTCGAGATTTGGTTGCCTTTAGCTTGATATTATAACACTCAAATTTTCTGATACTTAATGTCCTTAAAACTCCAGGGGGATGTTCGGGGGATGTTCGCAGTTCACCATGTTGGTCAACAGCCACGGTTGGGGAATCGCTGGCATCTCGAGCCTTCAGAAATTCTTTCGAGCGTTTCACCACAAGGAGGTGAGCGATGAAAAGTGATTATCATCTGGAAAAACTCAACGATGAAAAAATCAGGGAGTTACTGCTCGAGGCTGAACAGCGCCGTCTTGTCCCTGGGCGTTGGAATATTTTCAAACTTGTGGCACAGAGATTGAACTTGCGAACTCGAGGTTTGGACTTGCTTCGAGTGATAGGGCGCATCCGAGGAGGTGATCGCACATAAAAACACTTTGAACATCGGTTTAAATCCGCAAATCTCGAGTTTTCCCAAGGAGGGAAAGATGAATAAGAAAATCATTGCTGGTATCGGTCTAATCTTGATTGCACTGGGTTTGTACACCACTCGAGGGTCAGCGCAACAAACCCAAGCTGCGCCTGCCGCCGTGGGCGTCACAGTTCAATATGAAGCTGTCACACAGAACAACAACGAACCCGCAGATTTTACGGCGTTTGTGCGGGTGCTTTACATCGCACCTGGCGGTGGAATTCCAGTGCATTGGCATCCAGGTCCGTTTACCGTGCTGGTACTCGAGGGTGAATTGACTCACGAGGAAAACAGCAAGTTTGAATCGTTTAAAGCTGGCGAAAGCTGGACGGCTGGAATTGGTCCAGAACGTGCCCACGGGCTCTGGAACAAAGGCAAGGCAATGGCGAAGTACGTGGTGATGGGATTGATTCCAAAAGGCTCTACCCCGCAAACCTACAGCACAAAATAACTTCTTTATCCAATGCTCGAGTGAATGGCTTCAAATACTGGATATCGCTCAAGCATTGGGTTTGTTTGATCTCATACCAAATTGCGGGAACAGTCATGCCTTTCCGACTGTTCCCCCGACCTCTGCGCCCCGCGTTCACGGGGTTAGCAGCGTGGGTGCGGACGGGAGTGGCAAAAGTGCGGAATTGACGGGATTAACAAAGTTATAGAGCGGAGCGACCATGCCCGCAGCGCCCAAGCCCGTCAGCGATTCCGCCCGTTAGCGACCATGCCCGCTAGGTGCATTTTATGGTCAAGAAGGTGCATCTTGAAATCAAGAAGGTGCTGCTTTAAGGGCAAGACAGGTGCATTTTATGGTCAAGACATTGGTCAAAAAGCGACCATACCCGCAAGGTGCATTTTATGGTCAAGAAGCGCAGCTTTTTTATCAATGAATACCCAAACCACTGTAAGGCTTGGCGGGTGAATAAAGGGTGAGCCTGAACCTCAAAATCGGCTCAGTCAACTCGAGATAACCAACCTCTCGGGCTTAATCTTCAAGCTCAACTTCCTCGAGTTGCCAGTTTTTGCGCCAATCTTCCAGCGCCGTGCGAATTACACCGCTCGAGAAACCACGGCGCATCATAAAACCGTAAGCTTTCTCGTAAGCTCGAGCGCCCTTCCATTTGTACGATTGTTTTTCGACCAGCGCGATTGCATTCTCGAGTTCATCGGCGCTTGAACGTTCCATCAAGGCGTCTTCGACAATATGACGGTTCACACCTCGAGATGCCAGTTTTTGGCTTATGGCAAATTTGCCTTTGCTGGTGTCTCTGGCGGCAGATTCGGCGATGGCTTGATCGGATAAAAATTTGAGTTCGATCAATTTTGCAATCGTCTGATTGGCGACCTCTTCGCTTGCGCCGCGTTGCCGCAACTTGCGGCTCAGTTCGTGTTTGGTCAAGGCTCGAGCCGCCAGCGCCCGAATCGCGTACTGCATGGCGTTGGGGGCTTTGAGTGAATCTGGTTCTGGTCGTGATTTCCAATTCATTTGAGGTGCAAGAATTTGAGAATACCGTTCGCAATGCCCTTGGCAACTTTTTGCGAGTAGCGTTGCGTGCCAAGGTTTCGCCCTTCGGTGGGATGCGTGCCAAAACCAATTTCAGTTAAAATGGCTGGGATTCTGGCGAAGCGAATGACCCACAAAGAGTTAGGATGCACGCCCCTCGAGCGAGCGCCCGTTTGAGCCAGCAAGCCAGCTTGCACGTCTTTCGCCAGGATTCTCGAGAATTTCAGGTTTTCTTGAACCAATTGATCGTTGATTAAATCCCTGGCGGCGTTGCGGGTTTGACGGGTCAGTTCGCGTCCGATGCTGCCGCCACCGTTTTCGCGTTCGGCTTGCGCCAGGGTGCTGCTCTCGAGCGGTTCGCCAAAAACGTAAGTTTCGATGCCTTGTGCGCTCGAAACACCGCCGTTGACGTGAATCGAAACGAATAAATTGCGATCTGTCGATGCCATGTTTGCCCGCCAGCTTAGGTCTTTGCGTTTCTCGAGAATGCTTGGGGTTTTTTGCATGGCGTAATCGCCAGTTCGGGTCATGACCACGTTGACACCGGCGGCTTGCAACAATGCACGGACTTTTAAGCCAACATCAAGCGTGACCCGCTTCTCGACAACGTAACCAGACATGCCAGAATCAATACCACCGTGCCCAGGGTCAAGGACAACCGTGTACTTGCGTGTCGGAGGGCGTGGTTTGGTTTTTGCCAGAACAGTTGTGGTTGCGCTGGTCAATTTTGCCGCCAGCCCCAATTTTGTGCCAATGTCAATCACCACGCGGTACGGATTGTCACTGTCAGCATCGAGCGCAAAGACGCGGTAGCCTTTGTTGACCCCAAGATCAAAAGTGGTTTTTAAAATCAGGTTCGCGCTGCCAGCCTCCGCCTCGAGCTTCCAAGTCGCCACTTCGGGAGTATCGCTCGAGCCTGCAACTTCGGTGACGGTGGCGGGTTTTAAGTGCAGGGTCAGGGTGCGCCCATTGACGTTTAAAAGCCATTTGGGCTTGCTTGGCGCGTCAATCACAATTCGGGTGAAGCCCTCAATGGGGTGGGCTGCCAGACGCGGTGTTCCAACACCGTTGGCTTGAGCCAGCAAGGGTGAAGCCAACAGCGTCGCAATGGCTGCAATCAAAAGAAATGGGACAAAACCAAACCGCATAACAACAGTATAGTGCGATTTGCAGATTCTGCCAGTCCAGATGTTGTGGGTTCCTTAAGAGAAACCAAATTTATTTTCCAACAAACACAAGCTCGGTTGTATCAACGCCAAATTTGACTTGATTGCCAGCGACCTTCAGCAAGCTCGAGAGGCGCACGGTTTGAAGGTTTGTTCTGACCAAATCGTCTTCTGGAACGCCCGTGGTTTGGGTGGAAATCATCCAATCGGTAATCGAACCTAGGCTCGGATTTTTGGCTTTGGCATTCAAATAACTGATGCAACGTCTGAACAACTTGGGCAGAATCAAAGCGCCGTTCTCGCTCACAGAGTCTTTGCTGACAAGTTTGAAATTGGCACTGGCATCACGCGCCCAAACGCCCAATCTGGAGGCTCGAGCTTTTAGGGTAAGACCACGTAGGAATGTTCTGTGCGGCTCTGGAGTGCTCGAGTAAACCGTCAGGTATGACATGCCATTGAGCAGTTGTTTGGCGTTGAGGGTTTTTTGTAAAAGGGTATTGCCGAGTTTAACCCGTGTTCCGTCGGTTAACCCGCCCGCATCTTTCTCGAGCAGCACGTAACTGATCGGGCGACCATTGACTTCGGCGGCATTGGACAAAATCGCGCCACGCACGGTTTGGACGCTGGCAGAGATTACGGTTGCACCGTCGGTTCTAAACTGCGGGTTTTTAAAACCCATCAGTTTTAAGAGTGCATCTCGAGATTCGCTGCCGAGAGGTTGGGCTTGTCCCAAATAATGCAGTTCTGGTGCGTCAATGGCTTCAAACCGCAATTGTACCGAATTGTCTTTGGAAAGCCGAATCCGAGAATTGTTTTTGAGTTGGCTGAGCAGATTGGTGTCATCGGCAATAAAGCGCACGCTGTCGCCGTCAGGTTGCTTTCCTAGGATGACAAACGTGCCGCGTATCATCAGGAATCCTGGCGCATCTGCGTTTTGGCTCGAGCTTGAGTTGGGTCTGGTTTGAGGATTTAAAATTGGCGGATTCTGATTGAGATTTGAGGCTTGAGGAACGAGCAACATCCAAGCCAAGAATGCACCGAACGCCAATGTCAGTAAGGGAAACAACCACGGGATTTTAAGAAACACGCTTCGTAGTTTACCCGAGATTTAAGGTGTGGCAGTACGAATTTGATTCTTGCCGGCACTTTTGCCCGAAAGTAACATTGTATCGGCTTTGGCGATCACGGTTTCGACCTTGCTTTCGTCGCTCACAAATGCCACACCGATGGTGACTCCCAATTGATGTTCGCCGGCGCTCGAGACAATCGGGGTGTCGTGAATCGCAGCCCGTATCCGCTCGAGAAAACTGTTGGCTTCTTTGGAACCGATGCCTGGCAGCAACATGACGAATTCATCGCCGCCCAAACGTCCGATCAAATCGCCGGCACGCAAGGTGTTGCTGATGCGCTGCGCGGCTATCGTCAACACTTCATCGCCCGCTTGATGTCCCCAAAAGTCATTGACGCCTTTAAAACCGTCCAAGTCGAGCAGCGCCACGGTAACGGGTTGCCGGTTTCGTCTCGAGACTCGCATTTGAGCGTTCGCCCGTTTGATAAATTCGGCACGGTTCAGTAAGCCCGTTAAAGAATCGACGCTGGCTTGACGCATCAGGGTTGAGAGCGGTTTGGTGATCCTGAACGCCAAAGGAATTGCCAGCAGCCAAGTGAGTAAACTGATACCCACCACCTGCAAGATGTACCTCGAGCCTCGAGCGTTGATTTCGCCCGTAAAGTCGCTGACTGGGGCGTGTAAACCAATCAACCATTTTGTACCGTAACCTATCGAGAATGGGCTGAGCATTCCGTACTCGAGGGTTCTGCCCGCCTTGAACTCGAAAAAGTTGCGATTGCTGCCCAGTGCCGTCAAGTTCGAGCGTTTAATCAAAGTTTGAACCGCCTCATTGCCAATGCTTTCAATTTTGGGCAGTACAGGCTTATCGGCTTTTTTGGATTCCTCGAGTAAAATTTTTGCCAGGTTCGGAAATGACACCACCGTGCCATTTTCGTCCATGATAAACGCCTCACCATGTTCGCTGATCGGGATGCGTTCAATAAAATCTGAGAGCTTGGTGATTTCGACATCGATCCCAACCACAGCCAAAAGCCTGCCATCGACGCTTAACACTGGCGCGGCAGAGGTGACACCAGGTTTTTTGGAGGTAAAAAAGACGTAAGGTCCAGTCCAAATTTGTTGCCTGGCTTTGGAAGCCCCCAAGTACCAGGGGCGCGTTCGAGGATCGTAGGTGTCCATCAAATCGGTTTTTTGGACAATCTGTTTTAAATTGGCAGCCCGAGAGGTCAGCCGCACCACGCGTCCAGTGCTGACTCGAATGTCTTTGGTTAAGAATCCAACCGCATCGCGTTTGACATACAAAAACTCACCATTGGGTTTTGCCAGATACATGGCGTTCAGTTGATCCTGGCTTTGAAGTTGCGCCAAAAAATAACGCTCGAGTTTAGTGTTGTCGTCTAATTCAAACACACCCTCTTGCAACATTCGCACCGTCAGTTGGGCGCTGCGTTCGGCAGGTTGCACAAATCGCAACGAGTTCTCGGCGGCACTTTCGATCAAATGGTGCATGACCACTTGCGCATGGTCGCGTAGCACGCCTTCGGTATTGGCTCGAGATGATGCCAGAACTCCGATTAAGGTCAGGAGCTGAATCACCAACAGCACAAAAATCATAATGTAACGCAACCAGGGCAACATAAAATCCTCAAAATAACAACACCCAAGCAAAAACATCAACCACACTTGAGCAAACTGCGGTCAGCTTACGCAAAATTAGCATGTGAGTACAAGCGAACTCGAGTTTTTATTGCAGACTCTCACGAATAAATGCGCTTAAATCGCTTTTGAGTTGCGCCAAACTTGGCGCGTGAACGTACATCATGTGACCCGCCGGGTAAAAAGTCATGCGAACGTTCGGCGCTAGGCTGGGGTCTAACGCCAGGTGTTTGAAGGTGTAATCGGTGGCAAAATACGGCGTTGCCAGATCAAAATAACCGTTTGCCACAATCACTTTGAGGTTTGGGTTGCTGCTCATGGCTTTGCGCATGGTTTCGCTGACGTTGACAAAACGGTTTTCAAATTCTTTGTACGACCAGGGTCTGACCGCGCTGGTCAGGATGTTGTACGGCAAATCGGATTCAAAACCAAGCTCGGAGCGCACATAATGGTTGAGCGCCGCAGAATACGGACCCGTGATCGCGGCATGGCTTGGATCAAACTCGAAATACTGACCCGCCGCATCACGGTCAATGCCCTTAAAACGGCTGTCGAGCCGTCCAACGGTACGTCCAGAATCGCGCAGCAATTCTTTGCAAAACCGCATGATCTCGAGCCTTAAATTGCAACGGTCCAAAAAACTTTCAGAAATACCTGTGAATTTTGAGAGTTGCTTCAACACTCCAGATCGTTCTTTGGCACTCAAACTCGAGCCTTTAAAAAGCGCGGCGGCATAATCGCCGGCAGCGAATTCCTCGGCAAGCTTGAGGGTTTTATTCAGGTCTTTTTGCAAGCTCGGCTCGAGTTTTTGGTGATACCAAGCCGTTGCCGCATAAGTTGGCACGTACAAAATGTAGGGCAGGTCATGCCCAGGCTCGAAAATCGCCGTCGAAAATTCTAAAATGCTCGAGATCAACATTAAACCGTTCAAGTACAAACCGTGACGGTCTTGCAAATAACCGCTCAGACCTGCCGCACGCGTTGTACCGTAAGACTCGCCAGCCAAAAACTTGGGCGACAACCAACGCTGGTGACGGCTGGTGTACAACCTGATAAAATCCCCAACCGATTCGATATCGGCTTGAAAACCATGAAAATCCTTGGCTTTCACCCCTTCGGTTGCCCTCGAGAAACCCGTGCTGACCGGATCGATAAACACCAGATCGGTCTGGTCTAAAATCGAGAACTCATTGTCCTCAAGACCATATGGCGGCGGCAGCAAGGCGTCAACATCGCCCATACGCACCTTGCGCGGACCCAGCGCCCCCAAATGCAACCAGACGCTCGAGCTGCCGGGACCACCATTAAACGAGAACGTGATCGGACGTTTGGTCATGTCTTTGACACCGTTTTTGGTGTATGCCGTAAAAAATACGCTGGCTCGAGCGGCTTCGGGTTTGGTTTCCTTTTCACGGTCTGTGGTTTCAGACCGCAAAACCATTGTTCCAGTCGTGACCGTGTACTTGATCTCCTGCCCGCCGATTCGCACAGAATGCTTGCTGGTGCTGATGTTATCTGTTACGGGTGCGGGCGTGACAGCTTTGGAATCCTCGGGTTTGGCATTCTCAGGCATAAATAAGCTTAACCCCAGGAACGAAATTCATGCTCACCTCGTAAAGAGCGTTAGAGTAGAACCATGCACCTCGAGCCAAGCGCTCGAGCATTTCAAGGAGGCAGACATGAAAGCACTAAAATACTGGGGTTTGGCAATCGGAGCGGCAATCGTTTTTACGGCGTGCAGCGCAGAACAACAAAATACGTTCAGGCGTGATGTGCTGAATTTAGCCAACGCCAGACATTACATTATTTTGTATGGTGTAAATGGCAACGAAGTCTTTAGGGGAGAATTAAATGGCAAGGTCACTCGAGCCGAAAAAGGTGAGGGCGGCAACGGCGGTGAGTACGTGTACTGGTTTGACACGGCTGGCAAATACTGGCAAACCGATTTGCCCTACTTGGTGACAACCGACGATAAACGCAATGGTGTACTGACCAGCGGAATTAAACGCTAAACTGGCTCGAGCAGGGTGCGCTTCGTACACCAAGAATCTGTGAAACACGGTGCGCGAGGCGAGCCGCTCGAACTTGACCGAAAAGCGCTTAGGAATTGGCTTTTAATAACTTTCCGATTTGCCTCGGAAGGGTGAACACAAGGTTCACCCCTACAGCACGACGTTTTTTGCGTAGGGGTGATGCTTGCGACCATGCCCGTCAGCGATCCCGCCCGCCAGGTGCGTTTTGGGATCAAGAAAGTGCGTTTTATGGTCAAGAAGTCATCACCCGCATTTACGGATTTTATTTCAGGACAAATCCTTAGATTTGTTTTAAGCGCTTGTCTGCCGTCTGCCTCGCCAATGCCGCCTTGGTCATCTCGCCCAGTCCCTCGAGCGCAACAGCGTGTTTGAGCCAGTTGTATGGGCTGCGTGGGCGCACGCTGATGCGTTCGCTCAAGATCGCCCTCGCCAGGTCGTAACGCCCGCCGCGCAGTGCGGCTTCGATCAGGGTTTTTAAGACCGCATCACGTTGTGCGTGCGAACCGCCAAATTCGTGAATGCGCCGCCGAATTGGGAACAAATGCTCGATCACGCGTCCGTAATTTCCGCGTCCAAACTCGAGAATGGCTTTGCAAACGGGCAACCCAATTTCGCGGGTCATGGCAACGTTGTTCATGCGCGGGTTTGGGTTGCTTTTAAGCCACTGTTCACGGCTTTCAATCAGATTTCGCGCCTCGAGTTCAAGACCCGCACCAACAAACGCCATTGTCATGTGCATGTCGTTGAAGGCATAAAACGCGGGTTCGGTTTTGTGCAACCAACGGCTCGCCACGGCTTTAAAGCGTTTCAGTTCGCTGTGACCCTCGAGTTTTAAACGCCATAAAAGCGCAGTGGCGTCGAGCAGTTCCAATGCCAAGTCACTGCCGGCTGACGTGAAAAGCGCCGTGTCAAAAATCTCGAGCACCCGCGCAATATCGCCCGCCTCGAGCGCGAACAGGGCGTAATGCCACCAGTTGTGAATCAAAAAATAATTACCCGTCGTCCAATCGCTCACTCGAGCGTCGTAATAGCCCATTCCATCGTCAAAACGTCCCGTCTCTTCAAAAGTATGCCCCACGGCATGAAGCGCCCAAACGTCTTTGGGATTGGATTCCACCGCTTCCAAACCCAACTCGAGCGCCCGGTCATGCTGGTGGCATTCCTCGAGTCCAAACGCCAGCATTCCGAGCACGTTCGAGTAATTCAGGTCATCGGCTGACCATGCCGCAATCGCTTGCGCGGGACGGTCACGCAGCATTCTCGAGTTGCCCGTAAAAAAATCGATTTGATGCCCAACCCCAAGCGCTAGCAAATCCCGTGGGTGCAAAATGGTGATTTCCTCGAGAATTCGTCCCGCACCCAAAAAATCACCCTCAAGCAAAGATTCGGCGGCTTGAAGATGCAAACGCTCTCGAGGTTCGAGCTTGCTGGGTTGTTGAAATGCCAAAAATGATTCTCGAGCGGCTTGAGCATCGTTTGGTTCTGTGCCAAGCACACCAATGTAGGCTTGAAGGGCTTGTGCAAGAGCGAAACTCGGGTCAGCGTTTAAAGATGCCGTTATTTCGTCAGGGATCGAACCGTTAAAAAACAAAAAGCAATCGAGTGCCGTGTCAAAATGCTGCACGGCACTCGAGTTTGCCGCAGTCGTTTGATTGCCAAATCGATCTTGCACCATGAACTATTTTTACACCCTCAAGGTTATTCGAGCAAGTCCAACAGTTGTGATACATTCCGAATCTCGAGGTAACTTGGTTCGTCAGCATCCCAAACTCGAGACTCATGCAGCAACCAGACACCCGTCAAACTCGCACCTTGAGCGCCCAGAACATCATTTTGAATATGATCGCCAACCATCCAGGTCTCGTTTGCGGATACCTATAATTTCTCGAGTGCCAGTTGATAAATCCGTGATTAAAAAGTTCTAATCACTGTATTTTTTGCGTATCAGAGGATACTGTGATTCAAAAGATTGTAGCCTAAAGACAGAAGTAAAATTAGAAACCTATGATAAAATACTAATAGCTATGAGAAAACACAATGTCCAAATTTCCTGTTGGTTTGCCCTCACGTTGTCCCTGGGTTTATTCACCGCCTGCGGTGGTAACAATCCACCTGCACTACCACCAGGACCCTACGCCATCACCATCAAAACCAGCCCGAACGACACGGCAGCCTCACTCGAGCAACGCTATCAAGCGACAATTTCAGCCTTTCGCCCAGAGTCGGGCTTTGCCATTCTTGGCAGCGATAAAGCAGCCCAAGGACCAGAGGTACGCGCCATTGAAGTTGATAAGAATGCCCTGATACCGCCCGAAATCAGCAACCCGAACGTCAATACAGGAACCGGCGGAGGTCAAATCGATCTGGGTAATCCTAACGACGGTGGAGGCGGTGGAAGTGTAAACAGCACAAACCACACGACCAGAGCAGAACCAGGCGTCTCGAGCAGTGGTTGGAATTCTTGGGTCAGCGGCTGGAATTCTTGGGTCAGCGGCAATGCAATACCAGGCGCACCTATTGAAAACAATGAAGTCTTCACATCCATTGGTTTACCCCAAGCCCACCAAATCAGCAAAAAATTTGGTGCGGGCATTACTGTTGCGATCATCGACACTGGCGTGGACTTAAATCACTCAGGCATTAAAAACCACCTCAGTCCCGCCGCCGACTGGCGCGACTTTGTTGACAACGACAACATTCCACAAGACGAGACTGGTACAACACCGTCTGGTACTTCAGCTGCCGCTTACGGTCACGGTACAGCCGTGGCTGGTATCGTTTTGCAAATTGCGCCCAAAGCCACCATTTTACCCTTGCGCGTTTTGACACCAGGCGGTGGCGGCGACCTGACCGACGTGATCAAAGCCATCGATTACGCCATCCAAAAAGGTGCGCTGGTCATCAACTTATCTCTGGGATCAACCAAAAATGATGTCGCGCTCGAGACCGAACTGACCTACGCAAAGTCCAAAGGCGTGTACGTCATCGCCTCGGCAGGCAACAACGGCTTATTGGATAAAAGCGATTACCCAGCCGCACTCTCTGGGCGTAACGACAGCGAACTGAACGTTGTTGGTTCGACTTACGGGATTGGCAGCATCAACAACGCCGAAGCGCTCTCGAGCTTCACCGCACGTGGCAACGGGATTTCGGCGTTTGCCCCTGGTGAAAAAATTTATAGTTTTTATCCCAACAATCGTGTGGCTTACGCGACTGGTACATCGTTCGCAACGCCGCTGGTTTCGGGAGCTTTGGCATTGGCAGCCTCGGAATTACCAGATCAGGCAAATCGATCAAAACTCGGACAGGTTTTTGAGGGCAGCCTCGAGTCAACACGTATTTTTAAAAAGTTTTACAACAGTCAACCCGATCAACGTTGGCTGTACGGAAATGGTGCACTCGATGTGCAACGTTTTATCCTCAGTTTGCCAGGTTGGAGTATGCCTGAGACAGTCAGCCAAACCAATTTATTATCCAACCCTGGATTTGAAGCGGGTCCAACCGACACCAACTGGGTTTTACAAGACGCTGCCATCGTTCAAACTCAAGCTCGAACTGGGATTTATTCACTTGCTTTTTTACCCACCTTAAAACAGTACACCACCAACGGTGTAAGTGGATTAAAACCCAACACGACCTATACTTTTATTGCGTATTTCAAAACCAGTTCACCAGATGACCTTTTCTGCATGACCGTCAACAGTTTTACGGCTAATCCGGTAGTTGAAGGCTATGCTGTTTCGTGTAAAAACGCTCAAACTTACACTTTAATGTCCATTCGATTCAAAACCGATGACACGCACACAGACATTATCGTTTTCGCGCATATCAATGGCAGCCCCAGTACAGGAACTGTAGGTGCGGCTTACCTGGACGATACAATGGTGATCGAAACACCTTAACGCCTGGTGCTCAAGAATTGAGTAATTTAGGCTTGCGGTCTTTTCTCGAGCTTACAAATCCACAAATTGGGGGCGACTTCAATCTGCTCGAGTTTTATAAAACCCATTTTTTGGTACAAGCCAATCGCAGGTAAATTCAAAGCACCAGTTTGCACAAGGCAGCGTTTGGCATTCAACTCGAGCCTTAAAACGAACTCGAGTAAATTTTTTGCGATTCCTTTGCGAAAATGATTTGGGTGTACCACCAAACGGTGAATGTCTAGCGTGTGTTGCTCGAGTTTAAACGAGATTGCGCCGCACAAAATTTGCTCCTCGAAAAAGCCGTAAAACGTTTCATTACAGTTTCGCAGTTGCTCGAGGTTTTCGTGCAAACCAGGAATTAAATCTGAACCGATCAAGTCCGCTTCGATACGGTATGAAAGACGTTGAAGCTCGAGAATTTGTCGGGCTTCTCGAACTTCAGTAATCTGGACGGCTTGGATCATGCCTGTGTCTGAATCCAAGCTATCGTCTTGCTTGCCAGCGCATCAAACGCCCTCACCGACAACGCCAAGTGTTCCTCGAGCGTGTCCTCGATTTTGTTGTGGCTAATCCCGCGCAGGCTTTGCACGAACATCATGACGGTGGGAATACCTGCCCTGGAAATTTCGGCGGCATCGTGAAGTGGTCCACTGGGAAGCTTATGACTCGTTCCGCACGTCTCGAGAATTGCGGCATCGCACAGCGCAATTAAATCTGGATGAAAGGCAATCGGTTCAATGTCCCAGATTTTGTTCCATTGCACACTGACGTTTTCCTCGAGCGCAAATTTTTCGCTTGCCTCTCGAGCTTCCCTGTTCATTTGCGCCAGAATTCCGGCGCTTAAATCGCGTTGATCGAGCGTCATCTCGCAGCGTCCGACCACGGCGGTCACAATGCCTGGAAAGGTTTTAACGCTGCCAACCGTGCAAACGGCGTCGCTGTGTTTTTTGGCAATTTCCCGAATCTCGAGCGAGAGTTTGGCTGCCGCCCCCAGCGCGTCACGGCGTTGCAGCATCGGTGTGCTGCCCGAATGGGCTTCTTGCCCCAGAAACGTGATTGCATGGCGCTCCACGCCCTTTGTGCCGAGCACCACGCCCAATGGCAGCCCCAGTTTCTCGAGCACCGGACCTTGTTCGATGTGAAGTTCGATATACGCAGCGGCATTCTTTTTGGCATTTCCTGCCTCGAGTGCCGAGTCAAGATCAATCCCGTAAGCTTTAACCGCATCCTCAAGCCTGATACCGTCTTTGTCGGTACGGTTACGCAAATCGTTCGGATCAAAAAAACCTGAAATAGCGCTCGAGCCAAACAAACTGCGCCCAAACCGTGCGCCCTCCTCGTCTGCCCAGTCCACCAATCGCACTGTGACTGGCGGTATTCCCTCGCTCGAGATTCGGCGCAAAACTTCAAGACCAGCCAACACATTCAGGCAACCGTCCAACCAGCCGCCGTTCGGTACGCTGTCAATATGCCCACCGATCCAAAGTTCCGTCTCGCTCGAGCCTTGCAGGGTCGCCCATAAATTCCCTGCTGGGTCTTGTTCAATGGTGACGGGCAGTGCTGCCAGTTTAGACTTGTACCAATCCCTGGCTTTCTGCCACGTTTCAGTAAACGCCACCCGTTGAGCGCCGTTCTCGTCGCCCGTTAACGCCTGAAGTTCTTTGAGTTCAGTGATGGTACGGTTTGGATCAAGTTTCATACTCGAGATTACACGGTTTTTTCGTGCTTTGACCAGGGGTAGACAATCCAGACACTTGTTTCTTCGACGTAATAATCTGGTTTTAAATCCACCTCGGAATTGCCTGGTTTGTAATGCAGCACCGCCGTGACGGGTTCAGCCCCCGCGAGGCGCACCCTGGCGGCAACGGCTTGAATCGTGCGTCCCGAATCCCAGACTTCATCCACGACCAGAACCCGTTTTTTATGCAGGAGCGGATCGGCAGGAAATTGCAAAAAGGTTGGTGCTTCACCCCTCGCACCCGTCGCGTCGTCATAAAATTCGACGGCAGCGACCAAAATGTTGCGCAAGCCAAGCCGGTAGCCAAGGATCGAACCAGGAATCATGCCGCCCCTGGTGACGACCAGCATCACATCGAATTGTTCGTGCGAAAGGCGTTCTGCCAGGGTTTCAACTTGGGCGGCGATCAGGTCATAGGTCAAATAATACTTTTCGATTGCCATGCAAGGCAGTCTACAAGAAGCAGCGTACTTGATGCTCGAAAAATTTGATGAAAGAGCCGCACAAAAACCTTCGTTCAACAAAAACCGCTCAAGAAACAATCTTCTCGAGCGGAATACAATTTCAATCACACGACAGGCTTATTGGGCATCACAACATCAATTAAGATAAACTTTAAGCCTTAAAAGAATCTACGCACAACTCCACTTGCCTGAACAGTCCAATTGCTCAACCGCACCATTACCACAAGTATCATTTTCATATCCACGGCAACCATTTGGTTCGGCTAAGCTGACGTGCAATAGCCCAAATGCAAACAGAAAAGCAAATACCAAAGCAAGGCGCTTTTTCATAATGAACCTCTTTCTTTTACTTTTGAATAAAATCTGAAGTTAGGCAAACTGTTTTTCAAATCCACTGTCCTTTCCGTATTGACAGACGAAACCATGAAAGATTTCAAGATAAAGAATGCAGGTTACATGTATCCCACCTCAATCCCAGATGATGGCATTTAATCTTAAATGAGGATTGGAATGCGTTAGGGTTTCAAGTTAATTCAATTGCAGCGTAATGCTGGGGCAAGTGGACCTGGGTAAATGAAATTTGCCGCTCTGGTCCAAATGATTTCGCTTGTGTAGTAAGGTGCGTTGATAAATTGGCAGCCCGAAAATTCGGCAGAATCCAGAAAGTAACGAACCGCATTTGAGCGTGATATCCCACCCGCATTGATGTAATTCGCCCAAGCTTGAATTTCGCCAGCACTGGCAGAACGACGCAAAACTTGCCCATACAAAGATGCTACAAACTGGTCAGTTGGAAACCGAATCGCATACTCTTGTGAGTTAATAAAACCATCACGAACTTGCGAAGGTGTCATACCACTACGAAGCATTGAAGCCCAAAAAGCACGACCTGTCCCATCATCATTCCTAATCAAATAATTCAGATACAAATAACTTGCAAAATTTTCAGGTGAATTTAAAGCAGCAGAAGACGATTGCCAATACAAATTGAGTCCAGCCAAAGGATTAAGCAAGCTATCCCGCAAAGCGCTCGGGGTCATCTGTCCACTGATCAGACCATTGATTGCATTGGCTCGAGTTTGTGCCACGCCAAAAGTGGTGCTGGTGATACCATATGCGCCCAATACAGAATCCACGTACTGTTGGGCAAAATTAGCATTGTAACTTTGTGCTCGAGTCGTGACGGGTTTAGAAATCTGAGTTTGTGGCGCGGGCGTGGTCGTTCCGCAACCCATCATAAGACCAGCAGCAATGACCAGACCAGCAACGATTCTTAATTTCATAAAACCTCCAAATGATGCGCTATAACCTGTGAAATCTTGAGTATTTCACAGCTCGAGTGGGTGCACCTGTTGCAGCACTTTCTCAAGTGGAGGCATCATAAAAAGGAGGTGTCTCGAGCGTATCTCCAAAAAATGATCCCGTTGGTTAAATTCTTTGACTGCTGGTTTTATTTCTTATGGCAGCCAAATCTCGTTTGATCGTGGCTGTGCCGCAACCAAATAAATTTGCCAAATCTGCCACCCGAGCCACCACACCCTGCTGGTTGGCTTCGCGCAACACGCGCTCGAGCTGGCTGTGACGGCGTTTGGTCTTGGAGTGAATGCGGTTGTCCTCTGGTGTCTCGAGGGTAAATTGCGCCGCGATACGCGTGGTTTTGCCTGATAAAGGCAGATCAGTGGTCATACGTCGCAGGTGTTGGCGTTCCCAGTCTTGCATCAGCTCGCGCCACCCTGGGACACGCTCGAAGGCTTGTTGGCGGTCTTTGTCGGCAATGCCCGCAAACACAAGCATCAGTTCTTGATGCGCAAGCTGTAATGCTTGATGTGATTCTTCGGAGCGACCCAAGTGCGCCAACGCCAGAGCGCGTTGATGGTGCGTGTCGGGCGCATAAGCTGGTTCGTTGCCATTCTCGAGATGCAAGATGTTTAAGCTTTGCTCAAGGTGCTCCAGGGCGCTTGCCGCCCCACCCGTTTTGAGCAGCAACGCACCGAGTTGGGCGTGAAAGTCCACCATGATGCTTGGCATCTCCAAAGCCAAGATTTCTGGCTCGAGCCGCATAAAATCTTGCAAGCCGCCAGTTTCAGTGATCTGGCTGCGCAAGCGGTGTTTTGCCCAACGTGCCAGCAGTTGAAACGGCGCATCGTTATTGCTTGTCGCCACCTCAAGCATCTGCTCGAGCAATGCAAACGCGCGAGCGTGATTGCCCTGTTGAACCGCCATGATTTGACGCGTCTCGAGGTCGTACCATTGATTTCTTGGATTGCCCGTTTGCCTGGTGTGCGCCTCTATAATCTCGAGGTGATCTTGGGCGCGTTCCCAGTTCCCAAGTTGCGTCACGTAAACGCCCATGATTGAGCGCCGAATGTGCATTTCCTTGTTGGTGTTGGCAATCTGAAAGTTGGCTTTTAATGCCTGTTCGTACCAATACAAGCCATCCGCAAGTTGAAGGCGATTGATCGCCGCCCAACCGAGATTGTGCAGACAAATCACTTCGCTCTCGAGCCAACCAATTTCACGGGCAACACTCAAAGCCTCTAGCTGCATTGCTCGAGCACGTTCATGATGGTTGCGCGAGGCTTCAATGACTGCCAATGAACTCAGTGCTCCAGCGTAGCCTTGACGATGCCCAATCGCTATAAACTGATCTCGAGCCTTAACCAGTGTTTGATAGGCTTCATCTGTCTTGCCTTGGTAATTCTGGTCACCGCCAAGGTTTAAGAGCGCAATTGCTTGGGCTTTGGTGTCGTGCAGTTCGCTAAAATACTGCACGGCTTCTAAACCGTAAACAATGGATTTCTCAAATTGATTGTTGTTGGTGTAAATCCAGCGCAAACTTTTGGCTGCCTGCGCCGTTACCTCTGGTAAATGGGCGGCTTCGGCACTGGCTTTAGAACGCAGCGCAAGTTGCAGTGCTGGTTCAAACTGACCACCATTGCTGAGCAATTCAGCACGGCGCAAACCTGCGCTTAAAATTCGCGCTGGTTCGGTCTGGGTTGCTTCGAGCAAATTTAGACAGTGTTCTTGGGCGGATGTTTCGCTCAAAACCGTAGCGGCTTTCCAGAGCAACTCGAGCGCCTCATAGACGGCATCAACCGAGAGCGTCTCAAAAAGTAGCGACTCAAGCGTTCGATTGATGTGCGCAAATGCCCCACGATAATCGTGAAACCCGAGGGCTTGTGTCGCCGCCCGAACGTGACTCTGAGCGGCATCCGCCCAGCGTAGAGCGCCCTCTTGATGAAGCGCCAATTTAGAAAACGTTAAGTTGTGCAAAGAATCGGCAATCTTGGCGTGCGATTGCTGGCGCTCAACTGGCTCGAGTTCATTGACGATTGCGGTTCGCAGTAAATCGTGCGCAATCTGGTACAAAACACCGTGTCTGACCAGCCAACCGTGACGCTCGAGTTGATCCACGGCTTGGGCGGTTAGGTCGGGGTCGAATTCGGTCAGCTCGAGCAACAGTTCAAACGAAACGGTTTCGGTCATCAATGCGACAGCATTCAGCAATGTTCTGGAGTGCCGATTTAAGCGCGATAAACGTTCAATGATGGTTTGCTGCAAGCCAGTGCCCAGCGGTAGCGATGCCGTGCCTTCAATGCGCCATGCGCCTCGCTGACGGCGCACAATGCCACGCTCGAGCAAGGCACGCAAAGTTTCGAGCAAATACAAAGGCTGACCACCTGTTTCACGAACAACCCGTTCGATCAATGTATTTAAGCTCAAGCCGAGTTCTGAAAGGCTCGAGTTTGCCGCAAAACCCAAGCTGACTCGAGCCAGCCGCAAAGCCTGTTCAGCGGTCAGTGGCGCTAACTGAACGCGCTGGGCGACAAGACTTAATGCCTGCAAAAACTGCCAGACCGATTGGCGCTCTCGAGCATCGCTGGGACGGTAGGCGATCACCAAGCCAAAACCTTCTGGCAACTCACGCGCCAACCGCCCCAGCACCGCCAAGGTGGCTTCGTCCGCCCACTGTGCATCGTCCACAATCAACCAGTAGCGCCCTTGATGGCTCAACTCAGCAAATATTCGGTACAAACTTTCTTGAAGCCGCGAAGCCTCTTCAGATTCGCCCAAAGCCGCCAACGCCGAGCTGAAAGGCAATTCAGGAATCACTCGAGCCGCAGCGCTCAGCCAGACAGGCTCGAGCTTTCGTGCCAGACGTGAAGCCCTGGCTGGCGTCAAATGCGTTCGCAATGCCTCGAGCAGGGGTGCAAACGCTTTGGGCGTGGCAAATTCCTGACTTTGCGCCCAGAGAATTTCGGTGTCTTGCCAGGCGGCATCGGCATTTAATTCTTGCAACAAGCGCGTTTTACCGACGCCCGCCTCCGCCTCGAGCAGAATAATGTTGGACTGCTCGAGCGCCTTTAGAATTTGGCTTCGTTCCTGTTCGCGTCCAATCAAACCCGTCTGTTGCAAGCCAAGTTGTGACGGTGTATTAACGTCAACCAATCCAGCCTGCAAACGTGTCCTTAACTGTTGCGTTTCGGCTTGCGGCAAAACGCCAAGTTCCCGCATCAGCAGCTCTCGCACAACCTCGAATTGCTCGAGCGCCCGTGCTATCTGACCCAATGCCGCCTCGAGCCGCATGATGGCACGGTGTGATGCCTCATCAAAAGGGTCACCCGCCAGCCAACGCCGCGCCATCTCGAGCGCCATTTCTGGTTGTTCACGCCACTCGAAGGCGGCGGTTACTCGGGCTAAGCTACTGACATACAGCGTCTTAAAACGTTCTCGGTGCTCGAGTATCCAGTCATCGTTCCAGTCAGGCAGCAGTTCGCCTCGGTATGTCAAAAGTTCAGATTGATAAATCTCTAAATCACGATCTGAAAGCAAACCGCCATCGGTTTGTAATCCTGTCTCGAAGCGCATCACATCCACCTCGAGCATTTTCGCTGGACTGAGCCACAATGATTCGGCATCGGCACAAAGGACTGGCTCGAGTTCTGGTAAAGCCTGAAACAAACGCCACAATGCCTGTGATAAACGCCGTCGCGCCGTGGGTTCTGAGACATCTGTCCACAACTGCGTGACCAGTTGCGAACGGCTAATCCGTCCCGGGTGCAAAACCAGAAAAGCCAGCAAAGCTCGAGCCGATTTGTACGGCAGCGAGACTTCAGTGTCCACTTTTAAAACTCGAAATCCGCCCAGCAATTCGAGATAAATTTTGTTGGGTGGCTGGCTGACGGGCATGAAGCTCCCTTTTACTGACACTACCGAAATGAATGTGTGACCCATGAAAAATCAGTCATACCCGAGGTTAGTGTATCTGGTGTTTTCTTCATCCAGAGCAAAGGTTATTCCCAAATAAGCCTTATCATTCTTTCAAACCTCGAGCATAAAAAAGTTCGTCGCACCATCACGACGAACCTCGAGTTTTAAGAACTCAAACGTATTTTTTAAACCACTCGAGCGCTTTCGCCCAAGCGTCTTTTGCCGCCGCCTCGTTGTAATTCGCGCCCGTGTCGTTGTGAAACGCGTGGTTGACGCCAGGGTAAATTTTGATTTCGTAATTGGTCTTGGCTTTTTTCAAAGCTTCCTCGAGCGCCGGAATGCCCCCATTGATCCGTGCGTCATTCCCGCCGTACATACCTAGCACAGCCGCTTTGATGTTCGGCACTTTCGCTAAATCTGGGGCTGGACCATAAAAAGGCACAGCCGCCTTTAATTCACTGGCAGCCGTTGCGAGCCGCCAGGTTAAACCGCCACCGAAACAAAAACCAAACGCGCCCAGACGATCTGCGATCACGCCGTCGGTTGCTTTCAAAACCTTTAAATTCTCGAGCAAATTGGCTTCGTGCTCGTCACCAGGAGTTTGCGCCAGAATGCTCGAGATTTGCGCGGTGTCGGTGTATTTTGCCGTGCCACCCGTTTTGGACACCAGATCAACCGCCATTGCCACATAACCCGCCTTGGCGGCACGACGCGCCACATCTTGAATATGAGGTTGCAACCCACGGTTTTCGTGAATCACCAGCAAACCTGGGGCTTTCTCGAGCTTGACTGGTTTTACCAGGTACGCCATGTGCGTGAAGCCTCGAGCCTCAAACGAAATCATTTCAGCTTTGATTTCAGGGTCTTCGGGGCTTACTTGTTGCGCCAAAAGTACATTTTCACGGTCTGGAATGTTGGCAAAAACCTGTTGCCATTCGGCGGCGCTGGCAGTGTTCATGCCGAGTGAATCAATCAGTACGTTCGCACCAGCGACACCACCTGCCAGCAGTGCCATGCGGCGCAAGAATTCTCGGCGGCTAATCTCACCCTCTTTGTAATCTTCGGCAAATTCTTCAACCACGTAACGGAATAAATCTTGACGGTCTTTTCCCATAATGACCTCCGACAACATGACTTGTTGGCAACTATAATCATTGCAGGAGAAGAAATGATGAACGCCCAAGTAGAATCTGTTTTCAAAAGTAATACCCACACCATGCAAAAATTTTGGCAACCAAGTATTCGGTTGCTCGAGGGGCTGGGCGTGGAGGGCGATGCGCACATGGGCGTCACGGTCAAACACCGATCTCGAGTGGCGGTTGACCCGACGCAACCCAACTTGCGCCAAGTGCATCTGATTCATATTGAGCTTCACGACGAACTTCAAGCTCGAGGATTTAAAATTGGTGCGGGACAGATGGGCGAAAATATCACAACACGCGGGATTGATTTACTCAGTCTTCCCAAAGGCACAAAAATGTTTTTGGGCGAAACCGCGTTGCTTGAGATTACGGGCTTGCGCAACCCCTGCACGCAACTTGACGGTTTGCAGGAAGGTTTGATGAACGCCGTGCTTGACCATGATGAAAATGGCGAATTGATTCGCAAAGCTGGAATTATGGGTGTGGTGCTGGCAGGCGGGAAAGTCAAACCAGGCGATGAAATAAGGGTCGAACTGCCACCAAAACCATTTGAGCGTCTCGAGCGGGTTTAAATTCCAAGCAACGGCGCAAGAAGCTTTTGAACTTCAGATTGTTTTCTTTTATCAAAACACTTCATGAGTCGAATCTCAAAAAAGTTTTGTTAAGCTCGAGCCATGAACAACCCGCAACTTGTCGCGCAGCAGTACAGCACCGACCAGCATTTGCAAACCCGAATTCGCACGCATCGGTTGTACAGCAAAGGCGCAAATCTCGAGGAAGGGATTGATGAAGCCCTCAAACTCGAGCCTGGTGAATCTTTGCTCGACATTGGCACTGGACCTGGAAATTTCCCAACACGCTTACGCTCGAGTGGTCATATTGGGCGTTTGGTCGGCGTGGATTTCTCGAGTGGAATGCTTGAAGTCGCTCGAGGTCAAACAAACGCTGTGCAATGGCTGCAAGCAAACGCGATGGAATTACCATTTCCAGACTCAAGTTTTGATGTTGTGACCGCAAGACACATGCTGTATCACGTGCCAGATATAAACAAGGCATTACAAGAAGCAGCACGGGTTTTAAAACCAAATGGACGGTTTCTGGCTGTCACCAATGACGATGGGTACATGAAAGAATACTGGGATGCAATAATCGAAGCTGTTGAGAACAACACTGAATTTGTATCCATGATTGATGAAATGTTAAATCCAAAGATTTTCGCGGCGCATCTCGAGCAACAAATTCAAACAGTTTTTAAGAACACAATGTTCACCAGACTTGAAGCCTCGCTCGAGTTTCCAAACATTCAACCTGTGCTGGATTACTGGGATTCAATGCAAGACTCTTTTGAGATTTCTGATATAGCTTGGACTCGAGGTCGAATTGCTTTTGCAAAGGTACTCGAAACTCGGTTTAAAAATGGGGCTTGGCGGGTCACAAAAAATGTTGCGATCATCACGGCTCGAGTGTGAGAAGTAATAAAGTTTTTACAACTACCAAAAGCGAATCAAAACACTTCTAAAAACCCTATAAATGTGGCACAATAACTCGCATGAGTCTCCTTGAAATCCAAACTCAAGCCATTCAGCTACCAGCAATGGAAAAAGTCAAGCTTATTCGGCAACTTCGAGCCTCACTGACCGAAGCTGAACGCGACGCATTGCAACTCGAGGAAGCAGCACAACGTTACGCGGAATTACAATCAGGTACAGCACAGCGTGTAACAGGTGAAGCTTGGTATCAACGTGAAAAAACGTCTTAGTCAAGTTTTTCACTCAAGAACAATTGAACAAATGCTTGCTATCGAAGATTATTTTGCCCGTGTAGACGAAAATCAGGCACTCAAGTTTCGGACAGCAATCAATCAAGAAATAGAAGATTTGCTAGATTTCCCAGAAGCTTCGCCTGTCGTAGATGCTCGAGGTTTTCGCAGGCGTTTGGTGCGTGCTTTTAAGTTCAAAATTATCTATCTGGTCGAGTCTGATTTAAATATTCTGACCATCATTTCAGTCCGTCATACCAGCCAAGACGAAGAATTCTTTGACGAACTTTGATGTACTCGAGCTAAATGTGACACAGTGCTCACTCCGAATTCACAATTGAAAATGACTTGTTTTGCTAAACTTTAACCGTGAGCGATACAGGCACGATAACCCGAACTCAACCCAAATCGCAGACGCGAACACCGCCAATGTTTCGCGTGTTGCTGTTGAACGATGATTACACCCCGCAAGATTTTGTGGTGGACGTGCTGATGCGGTTTTTTAGAAAACCCGAACCCGAAGCCGTGCAGATTATGCTCAACGTCCATCACATTGGCGTTGGTGTCTGCGGCGTGTACGAGTTTGAAATTGCCGAAACCAAAGTCAACCAAGTCGAACAAGCCGCCCGCGAAGAGGGACACCCGCTTCGATGCACCCTAGAACCTGCGTGAGAACCCGCGTGAAGGAATTTTTATGCTGACCCCAAACTTAGAACGTAGCGTCCATCGCGCCCTCGAGATTGCACTGCAACACGCTCACGAGTACGCCAGCTTGGAGCATTTGCTGCTGTCCTTGCTCGATGATCCCGACGCACAACTAACCCTCTCGAGGTGCGGCGTTGACCTGACCGCCTTGCGCGAGGATTTGAACGCCTTGCTGCTCGAGTTTGAAGCCGTCAACGGGCTTGAACCCGCACCAACCACGGCATTTCAACGGGTCTTACAACGTGCGGTGATGTCAATGCGGGCGGCTGGACGCGACGAGGCGAACGGTGCGAACGTGCTGGTTGCCATGTTCGACGAACGTCAGTCTCGGGTGTTTGCGCTGCTCGAATCCTTCGGGCTTTCACGGGTGGACATCACGGGCGCAATCTCGAGGGGCGCTTTGCCTGCGGGGACAAGCCCGACAGAATCTGCTGGCTCGAGTGCTGAGGGTCGAAACGAGCGCAGCAATGATGAGTCGGCTGGGGTGGCGCAAAATCCGCTCGAGGCGTACTGCACGAATTTAACTACCAAAGCTGAAAAGGGCGAACTTGATCCCGTGATCGGACGCGACGCGGAGTTGACCCGCGTTTTGCAAGTCCTGGTGCGGCGCAACAAGAACAACCCAATTCTGGTCGGTGATCCTGGCGTGGGCAAAACCGCGATTCTCGAGGGGCTGGCGCAAAAAATTGTGGCGAACGATGTGCCGCAAAGATTGATTGGGGCAGAACTGTACTCGCTGGACATGGGCGCATTGCTGGCTGGCACGCGTTTTAGAGGCGATTTTGAGGAGCGCCTGAAAGCGGTTATCAAAAACCTCGAGAATCACCCGAATGCCGTGTTGTTTGTTGATGAAATTCACACGATTGTTGGCGCGGGCGCGACCTCGGGCGGCACGATGGACGCCAGCAACATGCTCAAACCCGCACTGACGGGCAAGTTGCGCTGCATCGGCGCGACCACCTTCAACGAATTTAAAGCTTTTGAAAAAGATCGCGCCCTCGCACGGCGCTTCCAAAAAATTGATGTCCTCGAGCCAACCCGTGCCGACACTGTACGGATTCTCGAGGGACTGAAATCACGGTTTGAGGCGCACCATAATTTAACCTATTCGCCAGAGGCTTTAACTCGAGCGGTGGATTTGGCGGTGCGATACTTGTCTGAACGCAAACTGCCCGACAGTGCAATTGATGTGCTCGACGAGGCTGGCGCGATGCAAACTTTGTTGCCAGAAGAAAAGCGCGTCAAAACCATCACTGAACTTGAGATTGAAACCGTGGTCGCCCGCATGGCACGCATTCCAGAAAAGAACGTCTCGAGAGACGACGCGCAAGTCCTGAAAAACCTCGAGATTGATTTAAGTCTTGCCGTGTTTGGACAGCAAAATGCCGTGCGCGAAGTCGCCAGCGCCATCAAACTGGCTCGGGCGGGATTGCGCGACCCCAACAAACCGATTGGCAATTACCTGTTCGCAGGTCCGACGGGTGTTGGCAAGACCGAACTCGCCAAACAACTCGCGCTCAGTTTAAGCGTGCCATTAATTCGTTTTGACATGAGCGAGTACATGGAAAAACACACGATCTCGAGGTTGATCGGTGCGCCCCCAGGTTATGTCGGTTTTGACCAGGGCGGTTTGTTGACCGATGCCGTCAATCAAAACCCGCATTGTGTGCTGCTGCTCGACGAGATCGAAAAAGCCCACCCCGATTTGTACGCCATTTTGTTGCAAGTCATGGATTACGGCAAACTAACTGACCACAACGGCAAAAGCGTGGACTTCCGCAGCACCATTTTAATCATGACCACCAACGCGGGCGCATCTGAGGCGGGCGAAAAACGCGTAGGCTTTACCGAAGGCTTCAACGCGGGCGCGAGCCAAGACGCGATTAAACGCCTGTTCACCCCAGAATTCCGCAATCGTCTGGACTCGATCATTTCCTTTGCGCCGCTCTCGAGTGACATCATGGGGCATATCGTCGAAAAATTCTTGAAAGAACTCGAGAATCAACTTCTCGAGCGTCACGTCAAAATGAAAGTCAGTACGCCAGCCAAAGAATGGCTGGCATTGAAAGGTTACGACAAACGCATGGGGGCAAGACCGCTGGCTCGGGTGATTCAAGAAAGCATCAAGAAACCTGTTTCCGACGCGCTATTATTTGGGAAACTCAAAGACGGTGGCACGCTTGAGGTGGGCGCAAACGATGAGGGTTTGAATTTTAAATACTCGAGCTTGAAGAAAAAAGTTGAAGTCACAGCCTGATTCAAAGTTGACTGCAATACAATGACTCGTAAAGACTCACTCAACACAGTGAGTCTTTACTTTGGAGGAGCAACTATGATTAATGGGACTCAAAACCAAGACGTGGTAGACAAGTTGGTGACCGCTTACAACAATCATGATGCTCGAGCTTTTGCCGATTTTTTCAGCGAAGATGCAGTGCACGGGACACTTCATTCAGAAGTTTTGCAACATGGGCGCGAGGAAATTTATCAGCACTATTTTGAGGTTTTTGCGACGCACCCAGAAAACAAAACCGAAGTGGTTCAACGAATTGCTTTTGGTCAGTTTGTCGTTGACCACGAACTGGTCACTCGAAGCTCGAGCAACGAGCCGTTTCATGTTGTGGCAATTTACACGCTCGAAGCTGGGTTGATTACACGCCTTGATTTTGTTCGGGAGTAAGACAGAACTCGAGCTTTTAAACTGAAGCCACATCAAACCACAGTATGCTGTAATGTACCCCGTTTCAATCGAACGAAGGTATGTATGAAAAACGATTCGCAAACCCAAACAAAATCAGACGCAAAACCAATTGTGAAATCTCGCAATTTACAAGCTACCAAACGGCTTACATTGAAACAGCTTTTGTTGTCTGACACGGCAAGAACTGATTTTTTAGTTCCAATTCGAGTTCGCGGCAAAAGGCGCAAGTTTGATGGAATAGATTGACGCATTTGTTTGATGTAAAAGCCAAATCTCAAGCATCAAAAAGCTCGAGAAACCAGAAGTCTCTCGAGCTTTGCAAATCGAATTCTCTTGTCACTTTGCTACATTCCAAACGTCCACATTTGCCGCAATCGCCAAATCCGTCACGGCTCGCATGACCGCGTTTCTCGAGGATTGCAATGAATTCTTGGCGCTTTCAAAAGTGATTTGGGTGTTCAGCAAGCTCAGTTTGGACACCAAGCCTTTTGCCAGTCGGGTTTGTTGCCCTGTCAGGTCGTTGCGTGAAACCTCGAGCGAACGTTCTCGGCTTGCGATGGCGTTCAGGGCGTCCTGAAAAGCATTCCAAGCATTTTGAAGCACGACGCGTTGGCTTTGAATCGTATCCTCGAGCCTTTTTTCGTTCAATTTAACCGAATTTTTGGCTTGGGTGATTTCGGATTGCGGTGTGAATTCATTGTCTTTGACGCGCAAATCAAATTGTGCCCGCTCAAAGCTGGCTTTGGCTTGAACAACATTTTTGTGTTCCATCAACGAATCTTTTAAGCTCTTTAATTCTGGCTTTGGTGTGACCTCGAGTTTTAAATCTTGCGGCAGTGTCCCAAGTCGTCGCGTGACGGCGCTGGCGGCGACCACCACATCATTTTCGGCTTTGTTTTTGTCGGTCACGGTACTCTGCGCGGCATCTTCTGCCCTTGCCAGTTCCACGGCGTTGATCGCACCATTTTGGTATTTGATCTGACTGGATTTCAATGATTGTTGTGCAGCCTCGAGTTTCATGACAATCACGCGCAGTTCATCTTTGACTTCAATCCAAGCCAGCAATTCTTTGGTCAAGTTTTGGCGCACCTCGAGTTTTGCGGCGATCAGGTTGGCGGTGTTGGTACGAACATCGAGTTGAGCTTCAAAGACTTCACGTTTGGTCGCCAATGGGTCGGCGCTGTTGCGCTCGAGTTTAAGCTGGCTATCTTCAAGGTCATTTTCGGCGTTTTGCACGCCAACGTTGCGGGTATAGGCGGTATCCACCAATTTTTGTGACACTTGAGCGGAGGCAAAACTGGTTGTGACCAGCAGGGCGACGAGGGCGAGAGTGATGATTTTCATAAAAACTCCTTGGAACTGGAATGAAATTATTGGTGCGTTGAGCGTGAAATGCAAAAATCAGGATTAGGATGTCATCAGACTGGCAAGGCTTTCAAAGGCTTCACTGGTGGCGGTATCTAAACTGTTCTGTGCGGCAAAAATCGTATCGGTAGCCTTGGCGACTTCCAAATTGGCTCGAGCGACTTCAAGCACTCCAGCCGTGCCGAGGCGTTGACGCTCGAGTTGGCTGTCCAAGTTTTTGTTGGCACTTTTCTGGGTTTCCAAACTGAGTTTGTAATTTTGCAATTCGCTACGGTATGACTGCAATTTCGCGTTTACATCGGCTCGAGCGGCGCTGGTTACGGCTTCCAGGGCTTTGCGACTGTTCTCGAGTTGGATTTCTAAGGGTTGCAATTGCGTGATGCCGCTGGGGTTGATTGGTAGGGTAACAGTCACACCAAAATTCCAGTTGGTTGGTGCATTTGCGGTATTGACCAGATTAAGGTTGAAACTCGAGTTGAGGTTGTTGTTCACGGTCAGATTGGCATTGCCTGCCGCTCCACTCACGCCACCGCTGACCGAAACCGTGGGTAGAATTTTTTGTCTTGCCTGCTCGAGCGAGACACCTGCGCTGACCCAGGCGGCTCGAGCCTCAAACACGTCCTCGCGCCGACCCAGTTCCTTTTCCAAATTGCTGGTGTTCGGGGCTGGCAACACACTCCACTCGAGGCTGGCGCTGGTCACGTCTTTATCCCACTCGAGGCTGGCTTGGGTACGGGCTGACTCGAGGGTGTTGGTGGCGCGTTGCAAATCAAACTGCACGTTTTGCAAACGGTTTGCGATGGTCTGGCGTTCAGTGGCGTTGATACTTCCCGCATCAAAACGTTGCTGGGCTTGTTTATCCTCGAGCGATGCGACCTCGAGCGCTTGCTGCGAGACTGTCAAGCCACTTTGAGCGCGGCGCAATGCGTGCCATAATTTGAGGCTTTTGGCTTGTGCTCGAATCTTGGCGAATTGCAATCCGACCACGGCGCGGTTGTAGGCGATTTCGGCATTGGATCGCGTTTCAGCACCCTCACCGAACAAGCCCGAATAATTTAAATTCAAACTGCCCGAAAAACCGTTGTTCAAAGCTGTGTTGCTCGAGTTTGTGTTGTACGAACCCGAGGCAGAACCACTGATTGGCACTCGAGCGGCGTTCAGTTGCTGTTCGCTACTGTTCACTTTGGCTGTTGCAACTTCAACGGCTGGTGTGGTTTTGGCGTACTCGAGCGCCTGATTGCGGGCTGTCGCCACAATTTGAGCCAGCGCAAAACCCAGGCTCAGGGCAGCGATCACGATGATGGGTTGAAGTGATTTCATGATTCCTTTCAGACTCAAAACACTATTCATGGCGTAACGATTCAATCGCGTTCAGTTTGGCGGCTCGAGCGGCGGGCAAAACGCCAAAGATTAAGCCGATGCTGGCACTGACCCCAAGGGCAAGCACCACCGTGCTCGGGTTGAGTGCAAACGCGCCAAAGAACGGCACGACCAGCGTGGCAGTCCAAAGCAGCAGGACTGCCAAACCAAGTCCGATCAAACCTCCAAAGACGGTCAACACCACGCTCTCGACCAAAAATTGTCCGCGAATCAAAGCAGCCGTCGCGCCCAATGCCTTACGAAGTCCAATCTCCCTAGTTCGTTCGGTCACCGAAACCAGCATGATGTTCATGATGCCAATGCCCCCAACCAACAACGACAAGCCCGCGATGCTGGCAAGCAGGGCTTGCAAAGTGCTGAGAATGGAATTGAACGTTCCCGTATCACTTTCGGTGGTGCGAACCACAAAACGTCCTGACGTGTACCTCGAGTCCATGTAACGTTGAATTTGACCTTGAATCGCCTTGGCGTTATCGGTTTTTTTTAACTCGAGGCGCAGACTATCAAACTCACCACGACGCGCAAACGGCGCGGTATTCCACAAAAATGGAATCGGCGCATAGGCATCTAAAAAATTAAATTCGCCACTGAATAAACCTGTCACTGGCGCAAGAATTCCGATCACCGTAAAATCGGCACGGTTGCCATCGCTGTAAAACACGCGCAAGGTTTGCCCGAGCGGATCACGGTTTTTGAACGCCTCGAGTGCGGTGGTGTTGCCCAACACAATCACGGCTGCGCCACTTCTGGCTTCGGCTTCGCTGTAAAACCGTCCTCGAGCCATTTTGGTGGTGGGTTGCAGACGGGGCAAATCACCTGGCATACCCGTTAAATTGAGCGCACGGCGTTTACCTTTGATAATCTCGAGTTCTGCACCGACTGAAAGTTGCGCAATCGGCGTAAATCCCAAAGCTTTGAGGCGGGTGACATCAGACTCGAGCAAATTGATTTGGGTGCTCGAGCCAGCGTCGGTATTTGGGTTAATGGTTACAGCACGTCCAATCAGGCTGTTGATGTCACGTTGAATGCCTGCGGTTGCCATCTCGCCCAGACTGACCATTGTCGTCACGGCAAACACGCCAATCACAATGCCGAGCGCCGCCAGCAATGACCGCAAACGGTTGCCCCAAAGCGACTCGAGCGCCATAGTGACATTCTCGAGCGTCATGCGCAGCGGGTTGACGCGGGGCTTAATTGAACGCGCGGTGTTAACTCGGGCGGCGTTCATATATTCCCCTCGATACTGCCGTCACGCACACGAATGATCCGTTCGGCTCGCGCACCCACCTCGGTTTCGTGGGTAATCACAATCACGGTTTTACCCTGCCGGTGCAATGAGGCGAACAACTCGAGAATTTCGGTGGTGCTGTGCGAATCCAGAGCGCCCGTGGGTTCGTCTGCCAGCAGTAAATCTGGTTCTTGCACCAATGCCCTGGCAATCGCAACCCGTTGTTTTTGACCGCCGCTTAATTCGGCGGGATAATGATCCAAACGATCCGCCAACCCAACTTGCTCGAGCGCAATTTTGGCGCGGCGTAAACGCTCTAAACGTTCAATACCTCGGTAAACCAAAGGCAGGGCGACATTCTCGAGGGCACGAAGTTTTGCCATCAAGAAAAACGCTTGGAAGACAAAACCAATTTTTTCGTTGCGAACTTGGGCTTGCTCTGGCTCGGATAAGCTCGAGACTTCAAGTCCACTGAGCGAATACGAGCCGCTGCTGGGCGAGTCGAGCAGACCGATCAGGTTCATTAATGTGCTTTTGCCACTGCCCGAAGGTCCCATGATTGCCACGTACTCGCCGCGTCCAATGCTGACTGTGGCTTGACGCAGCGCATGAACTTCGACCACTCGAGCTTTCGTTCCACTGCGGTAGACCTTGCTGATGTTGTTCATTTGCACGACTGGCACAATGCCGTTCATGGTTTCACTGCCAAACTGACGCTTGAGCCATCTTTTAATTCTGGTGGCGGCA
This sequence comes from Deinococcales bacterium, assembly GCA_043775825.1. GTDB lineage: Bacteria > Deinococcota > Deinococci > Deinococcales > JAAFIG01 > JANXTZ01. The sequence continues at coordinate 78,308 of JAYVRX010000018.1, read as the reverse complement.
AGACCACCACTTCGGCATTTCCCGTAAGTCCAGCGATTGCCGCTTGGGTCAGGTTTCGTGCCAAGACTTTGACGGCAACACGTTTGACCGTTGTGATTTCAGCATTTTTTTGCAGCATCCAAACCGCAGTTGCACCTTTATCCTCGAGCAGTGCCTCGAGTGGAATGCGAACCGTGTTTTCCAAACGCAGCGTCGTAATGTCCGCCGAGAGCGTCAAGCCAGGCTTGAGAGTCTCGAGGTTTCCCAGAAAGCGCAGTGTGACGGGCAATGTGGCACTGCCGCCCTGTCCTGCGACTTCTGCCTGAGCGCCCAGGCGTTCAACCTTCGCAATCAGTTTGGTGTTCGGGTCAGCGTCGAGCATGACCGTCACGGGTTGCCCGATTTTGACGCGCAACGCTTCAGCTTCGGACAATTTGACTTTGGCTCGCAGTGTGCCAGCCTCTAGCACTTTGATGCTCGAGCTTGCATCCGCACCCAGCGAACCAGCTTTGGATGGGTTAAGGCTGGCATCCACACCGACCAGATAATCCACCCGAATGACCCTGCCCGCCACGGGCGCTTTCAAGACCGCCCGTTCGATGGCTTGGCGTGAAGAGCGCAAATCATTCAAACGTGAGGCGCGTTGCGAAACGATATCTCGAGCGTTGTTTTTGGCTTGTGCGATGGCTGTCTCGAGTTGTCCGTTCAAATCCGAAACGCCGCGTTCTGCTTCCAAAACATCAAATTTTGCAGCCGAACCAACTGCCAACAACTTTTGTTGCAAGACCAATTTCCGCTGTGCCTCAAGCAATTGTCCACGCAATTTGCGTTCAGAATTCTGTGCGTCCACTTCCTGCGAAACGCGTTTTGACTCGAGGGCAACAAGTGCATCTTGCGCCAACGCGAGTTTGTTGGTGTCATCTTCAGTCTCGAGGATTGCCAGAATTTGCCGCGCTTTGACCGTTTGCCCCTCACGTACCAAAACTTGTGCCACACGTCCAGCTCGGTTAAAACTTAAAGTATAAACTTGGGCTTCGACATTTCCCGTCACCCGCAACTCTCGAGTGAACGCACCGCTTTGAGATTTTGCGGTACTGACCAAAACCGAAGGCTCTGGCTGCGAACGGGTCAGGGCAAACGCAACCGCCCCAAGCACCACAATTCCTGCAATAACCCACCACCATTTACGCATCTGAAAAACCTCCAAGGCTGTTCTGAGCTTTCAAACTTCGAGTTTGGAACTTCATGCGTTCAATTTGCGGTACTTGCGTCAAGACTCGAGCCGTGTTTTGTGAAGAAACACCAAAGCTTGGATGTGAAAGATTGAACTTTAAATCACCAAGATCTCGAGATTTGCGTCTGAAAAGTGTTTTGATGATCTTGTGCAAATCTTTGGTATTTGTTACCAGCACCTGAACACAAAACCTTTAAACTCAGGAGTATGAATCCACTGATTTTGATTGTCGAAGACGAACCCGAAATCGCTCGGATTCTCGAGGCAGCCATTCGCCGTGAAGGAATGCGTTTTGAAACCGCACACACTGGCTTAAACGCGGTGGATTTGCACTTTCGTCTAAAACCCGACTTGATGCTACTTGATGTCCTGCTGCCCGATTTGGACGGTTTGGAAGTCTTAAAACGTGTGCGGGCAACGGCGCAAACCCCAGTCATTTTACTGACTGCCCTCGCCGAAGACCTCGATAAACTTGTGGGCTTAAAACTTGGCGCGGACGATTACATTGTCAAACCCTTCAACCCGCTCGAGGTCACCGCCAGAATCAAAGCCGTGCTGCGCCGAATCGCTCAAACCGCACCGCTCGAGGTGTTGCGGTTTGGCTGGCTCGAGTTGGATACGGCGGCATTGACCGCCAGGGTTCGTGGACAACGGCTCGATTTAACCCTGACCGAGTTTCGCTTGTTGCAAACTTTGGCAAAACAACTCAATCGCACGTTCACGCGCTCAGAGCTTTTAGACCGTGCCATGCCCGAAAGCGATGCTTTGGAGCGCACAGTAGATCAGCATTTGCGCAACCTGCGTCGCAAACTTTCCGAGTCTGGCTTGCAGGGTAAAAATCAAGTCAACCTCGAGGCAGTGCGCGGGGTTGGTTATCGCTTGGACTTCGAGGCAGCCTGATGCGGCGCTTGTGGGGTTCGCTCAGTGTGCGTTGGTCATTGATGGCATTGCTGGTGTTGTTTATCCCTGTGGTGCTCGGAATCAGTATTGGCTTGTTGCTGGATTGGCGTTTTGAACAAATTCGAGCAACCTTGCCACCAGCCGTTCAAACCCAATTGAAGCATCTGAATAGTGAAGTTGATCGCACCAGCAAAGAATTTCTCGAATACGCCACGCGTTACGGCGGTGGCGTTCTTGATTCAAACATTCCCGTTTTGATTTTTATTCTGGTCTGTATCGGACTTGGCATTGCTCTGGCATTGTTGGTGTCCCTGCCGATCACGCGTTTGCTCGGACGCACCTCGAGTGCCGCCAAACGATTCGCGCTCGGTGATTACAGCGCTCGGGTTAAACTCGAGAAAAAATCGCGTTTTGGCAGCGATGAAGTTCATTTGCTCGCCTCAGAATTCAATTCAATGGCAGCCGCCTTGGAACAAGAGCAACTCGAACGTCGCGCTTTTATTGCCGCCATCGCCCATGAAGTGCGCACGCCCCTAACCGTTTTAAGGGCGAGGCTCGAGACGCTTCAAGCTGGAACACCCCTCGAGGCTGAAGACACCGCTCAGATGCTTTTACAAACAAATCGCTTGTCACGCCTGATGACCGATCTGGGAACGCTTTCAATGGCGGACAGTGGACAACTAAATTTAAACCTGATGAACGTCGAACTGGTCAGCCTGTGCGAAGAAATGATTGATGCCTTCAAAAACAAAGCCTTGGAAAAACAGATTACATTGCAGCTCGAGACATCACAGCCCGAAATTGAAATGCACGCCGACCCAGACCGTCTGGCTCAAGTCATTGGCAACCTGCTCGAGAATGCGATTCGTCACACGCCCGAAACTGGAACAGTTCAACTCAAACTCGAGGCTACAAGCTTAACCATCGCTGACAGTGGCGCAGGCTTTCCCAAATCATCCCTCGAGCTTGGGGGAGAGGGCATTCAGCGTGTGCTGGAAAGATTTTACCGCGCCGATGGTTCACGCAATCGGTCTTTGGGCGGCAGTGGTTTGGGCTTGGCGATAGCCCATGCGATCATGAAATTACACGCGGGACAGTTACACGCCAGCAATGGCAGCAATGGTGGTGTGGTTCGTCTAACTTGGGGCTGCTTTTTTAAAAGTGGGTAAAACATCCCAAGAAAAAGCTCGAGAAACCAAAAAGTTTCTCGAGCTTCAAAGGTAAATTTACTTTGCGATAACTTTAACAATCTTGCCTTTTAATGCCATTTCCGCATTGATTTTGTTGGTGATAAACCATTGTTGCCCAATGGCTATGGCGGTGGAAAGCACCCAGTACAGGGTCACACCGGCTGGGAACGAAAGCACAATGTAAACAAAAATAAACTGCATGACCAATTGTTGTTTAAACATTTCTGGTGTGTTGCGGGTCGAAATCCACAACTGACCAATATTCACAACAACATATAAAACTGGCAGAATAAAAAATGGATCGGGAAGGCTAAGATCGCGCAACCACAAAAAACCTTGGTTAAACTCGAGGTTTTGAAACACCCGCCACAAGACCACCAGCACCGGCATTTGCAACAAAATTGGTAAGCAACCCGAGAGTGGGTTTGTGCCGTGTTCTTTGTAGAGCTTCATCAACTCTTCTTGTTGTTTTTGTGGGTTTTCTTTGTATTTGGCTTGAAGTTCTTTGACTTGCGGTTGAATGGCTTGCATTTCGGCAGTCGAACGGAATTGGGTTTGAAGGAGTGGCCACAACGCCAGGCGCAACAGCAACGTAAACGCTATAATTGCCAAACCCCACGAGTGCGTGTAGGCGTTTAGAAACTCGAGAATTTTCACGAGTACCAACGAAATTTGTCCAAAAATATTGGGTTTAAACAGTCCTGGCAGGGCGTAATAACCTTCTTGGTTAAAACGAATCAGTTCGTCAAAACCACCATAAACTGCAAGTTTATTCTGAGTGCCGCTCAAACCAACTGCAATGGTGCTGACATCAAAATTTTCAGTGCCTTTATCGGTCTTGCGCGATTGTGTCCGAATCCCAAGCTTAACAGGCAAGGTCTTTTTCAGGTCTTGGTTTCGGACAATGATTGACTGCCCTTGGCTACCCAAAAGTGAACGGCAGCACTGCATACTGGCGTAAACAGCGTTTTTGACTTCTCCACTGGATGCCGTTTCACCAACCTCAAGCGGCGCACTTGCACCAGATTCGAGGGCTTTCAAAAGCGGTTTACCGTCGCCTAAACCCACAAATTCGATTTGGTAATTGCTTAACCCTGTCACGTTCAACTCGAGGTTGAGCGTCAATTCTCGGGCTTTAAGATTATAAATTTTGGTGACGCTCGAGCCGCCAGCGGTGTACTGAAAGGTTGCGGTTAAAACACGGTTGTTCGGATCGCCATTAATCTCGAGTTTGGGTGGCACAATATTGCTGGGCGTTCCGAGTGGTTTGCCGTCGTTGGTCAGCACAACAACTGATCGGGCATCTTTCATGACCAGCGTCGAATGGCGGTCATAATTGCCTTTGTTGTCAGTGCCTTTCACCAGTTTTGGATACCAACCCAGAATTTCGCCCGCATCGTTAAAGGCAATATCAACCAAGTTGGTCACGGCGATGTAATCGCCTTTGCCGTCTTTGTCAATATCAGGTTCGCTAACGGCGGCATTGGACTTGCTGCCATCTGGATTGCTGATCTCTCTGGTCACTTTGGTTGGCGTGACCCAATTAGGTTCGAGCGACGCCAAAGCGCCACCCGAGAAGAACGTGCCCAGAAGCGCCGCGACAGCCACCAGCGCGAATTTATAACCTTTTAACATTCCTACTCCTCTAAAAACCCGAGTTTTGCCTACACTCGAGGCTTGTTCTTCCACATGCCAGGTTCTGGAACGGGATCAAATCCGCCAGGATGCAACGGTTGGCATTTTAAAACACGAATGGCTGCCAAAACTGTGCCTTTTGCCGCACCGTGAACCCGTACCGCCTCCAACGCGTAACTCGAGCAACTTGGCACGAACCTGCAACTTGGTGCGCCTTTTAAGGGTGAAAGGTATTTTTGATAGCCTGTAATGCCCAGCATTAGGGCTTGCGCAACAAGGTTTGGGCGTTTTGGGCGGCTCGAGAATGGGTCTGTGAGGTTGCGGTTTGGGTTGGTGGGTGTAGGGGATGGTTTGAAACCATCTTCTACGAACGGCGATTGGTTCATGCTCGAGCTTACGGGGTCTTCGGGTAAAACGTTTCCTGATTCAACTGAGGTCATGACACCAACCCACTTTTGCGTATCGCAACATGAATGGCTTTGACCAGTTGGGCGTAAGTGGCACTGGCGGCTTCGGGTTGTGCCACGATCATGGCTTCCATTGCAGGTAAATCCATGCGGCGCACGGCTTCACGGATGCGGCGGCGAACTTTGTTGCGAACCACGGCTTTACCCACTTTTTTGGACACCACGATTCCGACCACCACCTCGAGCCTTTTGGTTTTCATCCAGCGCAGACTGAGTAAATTGCTGCGTCCCGCCTTGCCTTTGGCACGAACCCGCCGAAAGCGCCAATCGCCGCTTAAACTGGCGTAAGGCAATGGTTTAAAAGCCTTGAGGGAATCAACACGAGCCTCGAGTGTGTTGTCTCGAGGCTCGGTCATGACGATCTCCAAATTCTTAGTGGACGGGTTTAAGACCAGTCCCTACGGGGCTTATTGGACGGGGCTTATTGGAAGTGTGGACTGCTGACGGCAATGATCTTACGACCCTTTGCGCGGCGGCGCGACAGCACTGCGCGACCCGTGGCGGTGCTCATACGAGCGCGGAATCCGTGGGTTTTAGCGCGTTTACGACGGTTTGGTTGCCATGTACGTTTCATAGTGTGAACCTCAGAACGCTCAGTCTCGAGCCAGTAATTTCCTGCCTCGAGTTGAGGCTAGCCTTAAAAATATAGCACAGCTTTATAAGACTGGCAACAGCACCCGAACGCTGGACACTGGAATCTCGAGTTCTCCATTTGCTGCCGTGAACCTCTCGAGCGTCAGAACGTCTTGCCAGACGCCAGCTTCAACGCCAGCGATGGTCAGATCAAGTTCTAAAGTGCTTGCAACCGAATCCCGAGTGGCGGCAACAATGGCGACGTCGGCACGCCCAGCCTCATCCGTGAAGGCTCGAGCGAAGGCGATGGTTTGATCCCCAGTGTCCAGCCAAACCAGATTCCCAGCTTGAAGTGCTCGGCTCGAGCGTCGGGCGCGAATCAATTTTTTGACATCTGCGCGTAAATTCTTGTCCCAACGGTTTTCGTCCCAGATCATCGGTGCGCGGTTGAGCGGGTCGCCGCCGCCCATCATGCCGATTTCGTCGCCGTAATAAATGCCTGGCACGCCAGGGTACGCCAGCATCAGCGCCAAAGCGGTACGGTGCTTTGTCACGTCACCTTTAAGTCGCTCGAGCAACCTTGGGACATCGTGCGAACTCACCAGGTTGTAATGGCTCATGCGCATCGGTTGCGGCACGACACGGTAGCTCTCGAGCAGCACATGCTCGAGTTCGCTGGTTGGAACGTTGACTGGACGATCAAAGATACTCCAACCAGAAAGCCAGTCGGTGACGGGCAGCGCAAAACCCTGGTAATTCATGACGCCGTCCTCGCCGCCACCCGCAAAATTGGCATAATCGTTCGCCCCTTGCAACGCGGCTTCGGCATCCCAGAAACGCTCGCCGAAGACCCACGCTTCAGCGTTCTCGAGCCTAGCCGCAGCTTTGAGGCGTTTGTGAATCTCGAGGTTGCCAGTATCGCGCCCACTCGCGCCCATCATGTGCGCCACGTCAAGCCGCCAACCGTCCGCCCCAAAGCGCAACCAAAACCGCACGGGCGCGGTTTCCTCCTCAAGAAAATGCTCAAACGTCATCTGCGAGGCAAAATCGAGTTTGGGCAAGGTCGGCACGCCAAAGAACGCCTCGTACTTACCGCCCGCCAAGAACGTGTACATCTGACGCTGTAAACCGTCTTTCAGGGCGCTCTGAAAGGCTGGCAATTGATCGCCGGTGTGGTTAAAAACACCGTCCAGAATAATTTTAAAACCCCGCGCATGAGCCGCCTCGAGCAATTCTTTTAAAGCACTTTCGCCACCCAAATGCGGGTCAATCTCGAGAAAATTTTGAATGTCGTAACGGTGGTTGCTGGGACTGGTAAAAATCGGGTTGAGGTAAATGCCATTGACGCCCAGTTCCTCGAGATAATCCAGGCGTTTGGTAATCCCTTGCAAATCGCCGCCAAAGTGCTCATAGACGTTTCCGGCACGGGTTGGCAGTTCATCCCAAGCTTTTTTGACCACCGATTTTTTGCCGTAGATGTATTCCCCAGTTTGGACATCGTTGCTGGGATCGCCGTTCTCAAAACGGTCAGGAAAAATCTGGTAAAACACCCTATCCTCGAGCCAGTCCGGGCTGTGATGGTCTGCCAAAAACTGAAAATAATCCCTGAACGGCGGGTTAACCCGCGTGACGCCGCGATTTGAGAGTTGTAACGAATCGGTATCGGTCAGCACATTAAAAATATATTTGGTGGTTAGCGCATGAAGCTCGAGGTTGGCTTCAAAATACTGAAATGCGCCCTCGGTTTTCAAATGCTTCATGGGGATGCGGTGCATTTCGCCGTACTTCAGTACAACCAGCAGCACTTCTTTGGGCTTCAGGCTCGAGGGCAGGCGCAGCCGCACGGTTAGGGTATCGCCAAGGTTCGCCTCGGATTTTGAGGTGTAAAACGGTGTCGCATCATGATATAAATTCATACAACCTCCAAGAAAACCTAAACTGGTACGACAAAAAATCGGACACGCTCTTCGGTTGAAGAGGTCGTGTCCGATTGGACAAGCGTTGCCTTTAGATTGAGACCAGGTTTTTCTTGAGAAAAGTGTACAACACAAATCCCAGCTTCAAGATGAGAACTGATTTTACGCACTCGAGATCGCGTTTTTTGCAGATTAAGACCGAAGCAGACGCGCCAAGTCTTTGTAAACTCGAGGACGATGCGCAATCAGCCGCACTCGCATGACAGCATCAGTCTCAAGGTCGTACACGATACGGTAATCACCAACGCGCAATTTGTAAAAACCCTCGAAATTACCTTCGAGCGATTCTGGCACAACGAATCGTCGAGAAACCACTTGAGCTTCTCGACGATTCGTTGTTTCAAAGCCGCCTCGAGGTTCGCAAAATCTTTTTCTGCTGTTGGCGACAGAAGTAAACGGAATTTCACCATTTAAAACCGTGCTTGACGGCTAAATCTTCAATACTGATACAATCTTTGGTTTCAAGAGGTTTCGATAAAATCTCAACAACTTCATCACTGAGTTCAAGACCCGCATCAGGGTCTTGCTCGAGCATCGCCTCAATCACGGTTTCCCGAATGATGGCACGAAATTCTTCAATGGTTAAATCGGCGACCCGTTGCATCAAAAAAGTCTAAGCCCTGAAAACTCAAAAATCCAGTTTTTTGCGCACATTTTAAATTACTTCCCAACCTCGAGCCTTGCCGCCAGCATGTCAGGCAAACCCGCCGCCCTGATTTTTTGCTGGGTAATCTCGAGATCGTACTTGACGCGGTGCACCTCGAACATGCCTTTGGCGTAATCGTAAATGCCGTACCTGGCGTGCGGGTTGCCGTCTCTGGGCTGACCGACGCTGCCAGGGTTGGCAATCCAACGGGCTTTGGGCGGCATTGCCAAACGGTTGTGCGCGTCTTCCATGCCCTGCCAACGCGTCCATTCGCCGGTTGGACCATTGATCGTGGCATACACCCCAGGTTTGTGGGTGTGCCCAACAAAAGCCAGCCTGCCGCCCCAAGCCGTAAACGCCGCTCGAGCGTTGGCGAGGTTATCGATGTAATCAAAAACGTTGAACGGCGAACCGTGCACCATAAAAAACTCGCTGGGAATGGCTTCGGTCACACTCGAGAGGGCATCTTGAGTTCCAGCGCCACTGTACTTGCGGCGCTCGGTGTATTTTCTTAAACTTTCAAGCTGACGCACGCTCAAACGTTCGCGCTGCCAACGAATCGCCTGCCCGGCGGGACCGTCCAAGACTTCGGCATTGGGTAAACTCAGCATCATCGCCTCGTGATTGCCCAGAATGCAACGCGCCTTCAATTCCTCGAGTTTATCAATCACCGCGCCAGGGTCAGGACCGTAACCCACGGCATCGCCCAAAAAAATAACCATATCGTATTGCCGTGGTTTGGCATCCTCGAGTACCGCCTCTAGGGCTTCGATGTTCGCATGGATGTCAGCCAGCATTAAAAAACGCACATCACTCCTTGGGTAAACCCTAACCAGTAGAGTTTAACACCCTCGAGTTTGCTCGAGAACTGTTATTCTAACCCTCCGAGGTGCGTCATGAAACCCAAAATTGGCATCACCGTTTCCCAAACCCTGGAAGGCAGCCTGCGCCGCCTTTGGAATGGCACATCATTGACTTACGCCAGGGGCGTGCTCGAGGCTGGCGGGCTGCCAGTGTTCTTGCCCGTTCTGCCAGGCACGCAAAGCTTGCAACTCGAGACGCTTGACGGTCTGCTGTTCTCGGGTGGCGTGGACGTTGATCCCGAATATTTTGGGCAAGACCATGAGGCTGGACTGGGCGAAATCGACCCCGCCCGCGACGAATTTGAACTCGAGTTGTACAGTCTGGCTCGAGCCGCCAAAAAACCGATTCTGGGCATCTGCCGAGGTTTTCAACTGATTAATGTCGCCGAGGGTGGCACGCTGTACCAACACCTGCCCAACGTTGCGGGCATCTGGGCAGATCACGCCCAAAGCGCCGCGCCGCCCGCCTACGGACACCGTGCCAGGCTGGCGGCGGGTTCTAAGCTCGAGGCTGTATACGCAAGCGACACAATACGCATCAATTCGTTTCACCATCAGGGCGTCAAAGACCCCGCGCCAGGTTTGACCGTCAACGCTTGGAGTCCTGATGGTCTGGTTGAGGGATTCGAGGCAGACGGTTTGCTTGCCGTGCAATGGCATCCCGAAATGATGTTTGAAGCGCACGTTGAGCATCTCGCGCCGTTCAAGGTTTTGATAGGCATGTGCCAGAAAACCATGATAGGGCAGGGGACGGTTTGAGACCATCCCCTACAAACGCAATTCATCTTTCTTGGCAGGACGAATTTGGCACACTGATTGCCACGCTCGAGGGTCGAAGCGGTGGGCGGAGCATCATGGTGATTGCAGCGCTCGAGAATGCTGCAAGTACCCTGCAAGTTTTACAAACCGTGCCAAGTTTTAAAGGTCGAATTATTCTGGCAGTTCTCGAGCGACTTCACACCGCACCACTCGAGGCGCTCATCAAAACAAATAACCCAAACATTGTGATTGCCCTCGAGCCAAACTGTCCTGGCATGGCAACTCGAGGCGCAGCAATGACCATCCAACCCGAACAAGTCAGCTCGATCACCGGCATGACCTACTTTGAGTTCGGACATTATCAAGCTTGGACGGCGGGACACCTCGAGTCAGCAACCGAGTTCAAACTCGAGTATTCAAGCATTGCCGCCAGTGTTGCCGCCAGCCTCAAAATACCCTGTGCTGCCTGCGATTTAGGGCATTTATCAGGTTTACTCGAGACGCTTCTTGTTTAAACCTGGGATGTTCATTCGTGGTGCATTCACACCTGACGCGGTATAACTTAACCATGTTTGAACCCGCGCAATTGATTCAAAGCTTTGGCTACTTGGGCATGTTCGGTATTATTTTTGTCGAAACAGGCTTACTGATCGGATTTTTCCTCCCTGGCGACAGTCTGCTTTTGATGGCAGGCATTCTGGCAAAAAGTGGTACTTTGTCCTTACCCATCACCATGTTTGTCTGCGCATTGGGTTCAATCTTGGGCGATCAACTTGGGTACTTTATTGGTTACAATGCGGGTCCAAAAGTTTTCAACCGTCCTCAATCACGGTTTTTTGACCCCGAAAACGTCACCCGCGCCCGAGTTTTCTTCGATAAATACGGCTTAATTGCCATTATTATTGCCAGGTTTATTCCCGTGGTACGGGCTTTCGCACCCACAATGGCGGGTGTAACCAAACTGCCGTACTCGAAGTTTCTACCATTAAGCATTGCCGGGGGCGTACTGTGGGGAACAAGCATTCCCGCTGTGGGTTACATCCTTGGTGGCTTAATTCCCGACCTTGAGAAATACATTTACGTGGTGATTGCGGTGGGCATTTTAGCGGGTGTCGTACCAAGCGCGATTCATTTATGGCGTGCCGGGAAGCAGAATTAGAGACTCCAGAGGGATTGTGATTCTCAAGTCAATTTGAGTCCCCATGAAAATTTAAACGAAATTAATTTGCTTGCAAGAAAGGGTTTTGGATTAAACCGAAAGGAATCAGGCATGCCTCACCCCTGGTTTCCAGTAAACTGATTTGGAATGCTTCGTCTCGAGTTGCTTGGAACACCAAATCTGACGGTTTCTGGTCGGGCGATCAAGCTTGGTGTGAAACACATTTCGATGCTGGCGTACCTTGCGCTCGAGGGACGAATTTCGCGGCGGGTGCTTGGGAATATCTTATGGGCAGACGCTCCGAATGCGCTGAATAACATTTCGGTGGCACGAAATCTGGTGGTCAAAGCGCTCGGAAAAGAGGCGCTCGAGGTGGATACAGATTCGCTGTCGCTCGGGCAGAATTTTGCTTGCGATGTCCTCGAGTGGCGAATTGGGGCGGCACAAACCGATGCTCGAGTTTGGGATTTATGGCGCGGTGGTTTTTTAACGGGTTTGCGGCTTAAAGATTGGGAAATGGGTTTGGGCGCAGAATTCGAGGAGTGGTTGTTCGCCACCCGTGAACGCCTGAACCTCGAGCGCAGCGAATTCGCGTTGTCGCTGGGCAGAAAAGAGATTGAAGCTGGTCATTTTGCGGCTGCAATTTCGTTCTTGGAAGTCGCGCATGGCATCAGCGACCCGAACGAAGATGCGAGTTGTTTGCTGATATTGTGCTTGGGGGTTGTTGAAGGGTTTGTTGCGGCAGAGGCGGTGTTTGTTCAACTTTCCAAGGGGTTGCTCGAGGAGTTGGGGGTTGAACCCACCGTCCATTCCCGAATGGCGTTCGAGCTTGTGCGGTCACGCGATGCGAACGCGTGTCGGGGGGCGCTCGAGGCACAATTCCAGACATTAAAACCCGAAGTGGCTCGAGCCGCCATCAGCACTCCGTTTGTGGGTCGTGCTGAACAGCTTCAAACCCTAACACAGCATTTTAAAATAATTGAAACGCGGGTGGCAATCATTCGGGGCGAACCTGGTGCGGGCAAATCGAGGCTTGCCGAAGAGCTTGCCGCTCGAGTTTCGAGCGTCTGGCAAGTGGTGCGCGGGGTTTGTCCGATGAATGGTTTGTACTTGGGGGCGTTCGAGGGTTTGGCAAAACAAAACTTGCAACACACCAAGCTTTCGCAATTGCCCGCGCAGTGGCATGATGCACTGGCAAGGTTTATTCCGGATGTGTTGCATACCGAAAACCTTGCTTTAAGCACCGATCTCGAGCGTCGGGCGTTGTTTCATGCTTTAAAAAGCCTGATTTTTTCAAATGAGAACACGTTTTTTATTCTGGACGATCTGCAATGGGCAGATGCGGCGAGCCTCGAGTTTTTGCATTTTTTGCTCGAGCAACCCGTGTCTTTGGCATTTGTTTTAACGCAACGCAACACCGAGAACAGTTTAGCAGACGTGACGGCTTTGATTGGGGCAATGCAAAAACGTGAAATCTTGTGTAGTCTAGAACTCGAGGGATTGGGACAAGATGCCCTGGAAGATTTGGGCAGTGCCTTAAATTTTTCTGGTGATCTGAATGCCCTTTCGCAACGCAGTGGTGGCAACCCATTTTATGCCCTCGAGTTGATGCGGGCAGGTGAGGGCAGTGTTTCTCGGGTGCATGATCTGGTGCGTTCGCGCTTGGCGGCACTGCCCGAAATAGCGCGGCAGAGCTTGGAGGCTTTGGCAGTGCTGGGCAACGACACCAGCCTGAGCTTGATTCGTAAAGTTGGTGGGCGGTCACTCGAGGAAACCGGTGAGGCTTTGGATGCTCTGGAACGTGCGGCGCTGCTTGTGTCTGGCGCGACTATCAAATTTGCGCATGACATCGTGCGTGAAAGCGTCGAACAGGTTTTAACTGGAACTCGAGCGGCATTGTTGCACCTTCGTGCCGCAAAAAACACGCAAAAAGCCCTTCATTACTTGGCAGCCAAAAATGCTTGGGATGATGATGATATTTTGGCTGCTCGAGCTTCTTTTTTAAAGGCTGGGAATCTTGAACGACTGCACGGCAACTTGGAAGCGGCATTGGCATGGTACAACCATGCGCTGGAAATCTCGAGAGACTATGATGAATTGCAAGTCCGCCTTGAAATGGCAAACGCCTTAGAGCGGTTCGGTGTTCACAAACGAGCGCTCAAGGAATTAAATCTGGTTCGAGAAAAACTGATGGTTTTGCCCGATGCTATTTTGCTGGCAAGAACCGAAACGGAACTGGGTTTTATTTTGCACCGCGAATACCAAGAATCCAAAAAAGCCCAAGCATCTTTGCAACGCGCGTTAAAAGCCTTGGAGCATTTGGAATCTCGAGAAGCCAGGCGCACCAGAAGCGATGCCCTGTTCAATTTGGGCGTGATTGCTTCCTCGCAAGATCAATTTGAACTCGCGCTCGAGTATTACACGCAAACCCATCAGATCAGGCTCGAGTTAAACGACCCTGCTCGAGTTGCCGATGCACTCGGCGGGATTGGTTATTGCAAAATATTACTAAGTCACGACGATGCCGAAAGTACCCTGGAATCTTGCCTTGGGTTGCGCCAAAAAATAGGGGATGAAGTCGGGATTTCTCGGGTCTTAAATAGTCTTGCGGTGCTGGCTCACGATAAGGGTCATTTTATCAAAGCGCTCGAGTACCAACAACAAGTGCTACTCGTTCAAGAACATTTTGGCAATCCTCGAGATTTGGCAGATACGCTGTACAACCTGTTTTTTTTAGAACAAAAACTTGGTCATTTAGAAACAGCCAAACAACACCTACAACAAGCTCTGACCTTACTCGAGCAACACGAGATTTTGATACCTGCGCATTTGCTCGAGTCTCTTGCTGCAATCAAAAACTAGGCTTTATGACCTTTTTAAGACCAAAATGTCACAATGATGTCATGAGAAAACTTTTGATTGTTGTTTCTATGGTCATCCTGAGTGCTTGCACACCACCTGTCAGCCTTCCACCAGAACTTGGGCGCGTTTTTGTTGCCTCAAGTACCGGAGCATTTGAATTGCAAGGGAAGCACCTCAACCCCAAAAGTATCACCATTGGCGGCGGGGTGGTCAGTATTCTTGAGGTTAACCCCGACGGTTCTCGGGTGAAAGTGCAACCTGCCGTGCCGCTTGTAAGCGGTGAATACAGTGTCGAACTGGTCAACCAAGATGACGCGATCACAAAAAGTTTTGCGGGTGTAACCGTCATTAACCAAGCGGACGAAATGCCGATTGGCGAGATTGGTTTGTTTGAAAACCGTGACAAGTTCGTGGTCAAAGGGCAAGCCGTACTTATTTTTGATACAACCCTAGACTTGACGACGTTTGAGCAGCAAATAACCGTAAATTTTGAGATTGTTCGCAAAATAAACCCGGTGCTTGTTGGCGCAACGGGTTTGGCAGGACGTGTGATTTGGATTGTGCAAGACAAATTGCTTCGTCCTACCGTGACAGCTTTAACCGAACTGGCAAACAAAACAGATCCGGTAGGTGCGGTCACGAAAATGCGAATGATTGGTGGTCAACCGCCAAGTCTTAAATCCAGCCCCGCTCAAAAACTCGAGTTTCAAAACCATATTCCTCGAGTCATCCCAAACGACTTAAATCTGGCTCGAGTGGCGGTCTTGGATACGGGCGTGAACACCAGCAAATTCTTTGATCTTGGCAATACCAAAAACCTGATTGACACGGTAGCCGCGAAGAATTTCACTACCGAAAACGCCAACGATAACGCCATCGAACGCGCCCCGAACGGTGCGGTACTCAGCCAAACCAAAGTTGGACACGGAACGGGCGTGGCAGGCATTGTTGCCCAAACACTGCTCGAGCAAATCGGAATTGACGCCTTGCAACAACACGCCGACCAGTATCTTGTACCCGTTAAAGTTTGTGAAGGCAGTGTTGGGCGTTGCGATGCGCTCGATGTCGCACTTGGCATTGCTTACGCCAGCAGCTTAGCCAACATCAAAGTCATCAATTTGTCGTTGGGTTCTAGGGGAGGCTCGAGTTTGATCTACCAAGAATTGCTTGCCGCCAGCAACAAAGGCATCACGATTGTTGCCAGCGCGGGCAACCAAGGCGAGAACCCCAGCAAACCCGTTTCGTACCCTGCGGCGTTCAACCAGTTCTCGCCTTTGGGCGCGGCAATACCAGGTTTGATTGGCGTGGGTAGCATTCTTGAAGATATCAGCACAGGTACGCTGGTTCGCACACCCAGCAGTTTCTCGAGCGAAGGCGCATGGGTGAATCTGGTCGCGCCCGGTGAGCAAATACGCAGCGCCAGCGCCCAAGCCTTTGACTTGAGTGCCGTATTTACTGGCACGTCATTCAGCGCCCCCAAAGTGGCTGCCGTCGCCGCAATGTTATACGCCAAAGATTTAAGTTCGACCCCAGAAAGTATCAAAGCTAAAATGATCTCGAGCGTCACGCCCGTTGCTGGTTGCGCTGCCATCAAATGCGGAGCGGGAGCGTTAGACATCAAAACTGCCCTCGCCCCTTAAACCCTCGAGTTAACGCGCCAATTTTGACCTCCTGACCCTTTAAGGGTAGGAGGTTTTTCTTGTGCTGTTCGAGATAAAAGCCTTTATGACCTTATTAAGGGGCTGCTTTGTATTCTCTTGTCATCAAACGCGGCAACGCAGAAAGCAGGAAACAAATGAACCAGCACACCAGTCGGTCAACGGCACAAGCCATCTCAAATACGGAGGTCGGAATCATGAAAAACGCAAAAAGTACCATGCTCAAATTGTTCTTCGGCGCACTGGTCATCTCGAGCTTCGCAGCCTGTAATCAAACCCCAGAACCCGTGGTTTTAGACTATGGTGATGTGATTGTTGCCGATGACGGCTCGAGTCTCAAAATCCCTGGGGTTGGTGTAGACGGTGAAGTTGCAGAATTACAACCCAGCGACATTGTTTTGCAAAAATGGAAGTTTCCACCAGAGTTCCCGACAGAATGTAACACCAGCGCCAACATTGTTAAAAACCCGAAATTTATGCTGGGCGTAGTAGGTTCTGGCAACATGCCGCCAGCCTTAATCGCTGATTGGCAGCAAGCCAACGGTTCGCCGCAAAGCAGTGGTTGGGTGATGGGACATAACAATCCGGTGTACACGCAAATGTGGGGCTATAAAGACGGCGGTGAAGCGCTTCGTCAAGTGAGTGTGCCATTTGTGGGCGGAGGAAGCTACGACGTTTACATCTCGGCAAAGCAATTTAATGAAACCACCAGCGTCACACCACTGCGTTTCCGCCTTCTCGCTACGGCTGGTACAGTGGCAAACCCTTGGGTTGGGGCTGGTGCAAACATTGTAGACGATGCGGTTTCAACCTCGAGCAGCCCGTACCAAACCGCTTGGAAGAAATTTGGTCCGTATCCAATCACCGTTCCTGCTGGAGCGAACACCATCACACTTGCCTCGAGCAACACCGTGCCTTACGCCCAAGCAAACCCTAAAACCGTATCGTGGGGACGTTATGACAATGTTTGTATTTTGCCCAAACAACCCACTGAAAAAGCCGACATCAGCATCAGAAAAGAACTGAAAGGACCTGCTATCGCTGGACAACCCAACACTTACATTCTGAACGTGCACAATGCTGGACCTGGTGCTGGTGGAAGCCCAGTCACCGTAACCGATATTTTGCCAGCAGGCGTAACGTACAACCCGACCATTACTTTCCCAGCAGGTTGGTCATGCAACACCTTGAGCCTCCCAACAATCACTTGCACCACTCCTTCAATGCCAGTCGGTAATGTTCAAATCTTTATTCCAGTCACGTTTAATCCAGGACAAGTTGGAACGGTCAAAAACTGTGCCACGGTCACTGCGCCAAATGATTCAACACCGCAAAATAACGAAGCTTGCATTACGAACGACGTCATGCCTCCGCAAG
Source organism: Deinococcales bacterium (assembly GCA_043775825.1). Lineage (GTDB taxonomy): Bacteria > Deinococcota > Deinococci > Deinococcales > JAAFIG01 > JANXTZ01. The sequence continues at coordinate 61,030 of JAYVRX010000018.1, read as the reverse complement.
ATGTTAAAAACGATGTCAGCATCACCAAAACACTTCTTGGCGAACAAGTGCTGATCGCAGGTGGCACGGCAGCGTATCAACTTCAATTTCAGAATTTAGGCAGTCCAATCTCGAGCGGTCCTGTGACAGTAAACGATGCAGTCTCGAGCAACTTACAAGTGGTTTTGCCTGTGAACGCTGGATCAAATTGGGATTGCACCCTCAGTACCGTCACACAAGTCAACTGCACGTACATTGGTGTGTTTGCGATTCCAACAGGTTTCTCGAGCAACATTGTGTTTAAAGTGCTGGTTTCTAAAAAAGCTTTGGGTGGAATTAAGAACTGTGCGACAACAAGCGCTCCGAATGATGTGAATTTGGCAAACAACGAATCTTGCGTGAAGCATCCAGTCAAGAATGCGATTCTTGCAGACAACCTAAGCGATGCGTTGTTAGACTTACAAGCACAACTCGAGGCAACCCCTGCTGGTTTGACCGATGAACAAGCACTGGCTCGAGTGACCACGAGTTTGGCAGAGACTGTGAAAGGCATTACGCTGTCTGATGCTAATGTAAAAATTACCCTGGTGGATGGTACGTTGGATCAATTCAATATTTTGGATCTTCGTACAGCAACTGGTGGAATGGTGGCAATTGGTTGCTACCACTACATTCACCAGATTTACTGCCCTAATAGCTCACCCCTCTAAGTTGTTAAAATAAATTTCTCGAGTCAGAAGATCACGTCTTAAAGACGTGATCTTTTTGTATTTTCTCGAGTACCGCCTATTGTAATTTGCGTTATGCTGTGAACATATGAATCTCGAGCAACTCCGTGCCTTCAGTGTTCACAGGTCTTTATGGCGTGAACGTCACCTCAAAGCCGCCATCTCAAGGTTTGGTTTTGTTCAAGCCGACCCAATTCGTGCGCCCGCTCGAGCGCAAGATTTAATTTTGATGCAGCGTGTGAAAGATTACAAAGCGGGTGATCTCGAGCGCAAGTATTCAAAGCTAAATGTCGAAGAAGATTTTTTCGTCAATTACGGTTTTATGCCCCGCGAAATGCAAGCCTTCATGCACCCTCGCACCTATGATCGAACTCTCAAAATCGAAACCGAAGCCCCAGGCTTGACCGACCTCGTGCTCGAGTTTGTGCGTCAAAACGGCGCGACGCATCCAAAAGAATTAATCCAAGAATTTGGTAAGCGGCGCGTTGGCAATTACTGGGGCGGGGGTTCGCAAGCCACTACCAGAGCGTTAGACGGTTTGCATTATCGTGGTCATTTGCGCGTGGCGCGGCGCGATAACGGCATCAAAGTTTACGAAGCCGCGCCGCACATTCAAGCGTTCCTCAAGCAGCCACTTTCCGATCACGAGATGGCAAGAGGCTTGATTGACTTAATCGTCAGCGTTTATGCGCCTTTGCCAGAACAAACCTTAAATCAACTGGTCGCTTTTGCGGGTCATTTCGGCGCACCACATTTAAAACTCGAGATTAAAAACGTTCTTAAAACCGTTAAAACCGAACTCGAGTCAATCAAACTTGATGGTCTGCGTTATTTTTGGTCTAGTACAGATTCGTTCGAGACGGACATCAAACCCGAAGTACGCCTGCTTGCGCCGTTCGATCCTGTGGTTTGGGACAGAAGGCGTTTTGAGCACCTGCACGGCTGGGAGTACCGCTTTGAAGCCTACACGCCAGCCGCCAAACGCAAGCTTGGCTATTACGCGCTGCCAATGCTCTGGCAAGACAAAATTATTGGTTGGGGAAATTTAAAAGTCGTAGACGGGATACTCGAGTCTGAGATTGGCTTCGTGAATACCAAACCAAAATCCAAAGTTTTCAACACCGCACTCGAGACTGAACTCGAGCGAATGCGGGTGTTTTTGAGCGTGAATTGAAACCTATAAAAGTCTATTTTGTCAAAAAATGCTGTAGCGCTCTGTTATGGCACAAATATCAAACGGTGAAATCAAAACCATCTCTTTGAGCGGACAAATCTCTTTAGGTAAGGCTTTTGCTGGCAAAGTCCTCAAGCTCGAGATGCGCAGGTAATATACTCGGAGCACCATGCAAGACACTTTCAAAACCTCACTCTCGAATGCAAAATCTCTGGGCATTGTTCTTTCGATCATCACGGCACTTGGTTTTTCCAGCCTGAGCATTCTGGGAAAACTTGGGCAGACCGCGCACATGCCAAGCTCGAGCTTGTTGTTCTGGCGGTTTTTGATCGCAGGTCTGATCCTGATGGCGTTCAACTGGCGCTCGCAAGTCAGCCTGCGCTCGAGAATCCTGATGCTTGCTTTTGGGATTGTCTATTTTGTGCAAACCAATATGTACTTTGCCGCACTCGAGCGCATCAGTGCGGGTACGGCTTCGCTGTTGTTGTATCTTGCGCCCGCTTTTGTGGTTTTGTATCAACAAATCTTCTTTAGGAAACACCCAAAACTTGAGCAAGTGCTGGCGATTGGTTTGTCACTCATGGGGTTAATCGTGATTATTGGTTTACCATCAGAGCAGGATAAAGATTTGATTGGCGTACTGATTGGCATGGCAACAGGTGCAGCCTACGCTGGGTATTTGGTGGCTTCAGAAAAATTTCTTTCAAAACTACCCGCTTTCACGATCAGTGCCCACACCAGTCTGGCAACAGCCCTTGGTTTTGCACTTTTGGGTGCAAGCAACAACACCCTGCGCGTTCCAAACTCGAGCATCGAATGGAGTCTGGTGGCAGGAATGGTGGTGTTTCCAACTTTGATTGCCATTCCGGCAATGTTCACCGCCATCAGCAAAGCCGGTGCAACCCAAGCTTCGATTTTGTTCACCCTCGAGCCTGCGTTTGTGGTGTTGCTGGCGGCGTTGTTGCTTGGGGAATCGATTGACTGGTCGCAAATTTTAGGCGGAGGATTGATTCTGGCTGGCGCAATTCTGGCGCAATTCCCTGGTCAAACTCGAGCCTCGAGTTGAGATTTTGAAGCTCAGTCAGGTTGTATGCTGGGGTATGGAAGATTTTGATTGGAAAAACATTAAACTTGATTTAAACGACGCCATCGCCACCTTAACCATTAGCCGCCCCAAAGCCTTGAATGCCCTTAATAACGACACCTTGCGCGAAATCGCTGAGGCGCTCGAGGTCGCACTCGAGCCGAGCGAAACCCAGGTTTTGATTATCACCGGCGAGGGCGAAAAAGCTTTTGTCGCTGGGGCGGATATTTCCGAATTTACCAGCGTCGAAGATGCCTTTGGTGGGCGAGAACTGGCACTGAACGGGCAGGATATCATGAACTCGGTGGCTGCCATGCCAATTCCGACTATCGCCGCGATCAACGGTTTCGCCCTCGGTGGCGGTCTGGAGCTTGCGCTGGCTTGCGATTTACGGGTTGCCTCGAGCAATGCCAAACTGGGTTTGCCTGAAGTTGGCTTGGGGCTTATTCCAGGCTTTGGCGGCACGCAACGCCTGCCACGTCTGATTGGCGAAGGTCGCGCCCTGGATTTGATCCTCACAGCGCGTCATGTAACCGCCCAAGAAGCCCTGAGCATGGGTTTGGTCAATAGAGTGGCGGACAATGCGCTCGAGGAGGCGCAAAAGCTCGCCGAATTGATTCTGAAAAACGGTCCCGTTGCCATTGGTCTTGCCAAAGAAGCCGTTCGTCGCGGTTTGGGCGTCACGCTCGATCAAGGTCTAGAGGTCGAAGCCGATTTATTCGGTATGGTGTCCACCACCAAAGACATGAAAGAGGGTGCAAAAGCCTTTCTCGAGAAGCGCAAACCCGAATTTCGTGGTGAGTAGGGCGCTGCCTTTTGATCCGAGTCTCGAGTTTAAGGTTTTGTAAATTTTAATAATTGTGTGGTGGTGGTTGATGCTACGCTTTTGACCAGCCCGACACCTTTTGCATACCAACTTGTTGTTGTGATCGTGTTTTTCATGGGTGTGCTTTTGCCACCTAAATTCATTAGCATGTCTTGCTGAATGGTTTGCGTCACTTTTAAGGTGCTAAATGTTCCTGCCGGAACTTTTATGGTTTCTTCCGCCTCTATCTTGTTGCTGACTTTCATCGTGCCGCTTTGGGTCATGGCTTGTGCGCCCATGCTGACCGATATTTTGACCTTGAACGAATTGATCCAAGTTGCCCCAACAACCCAACGGGCGGCGGCTGGGAATGCCGCCCCCTCATACGACAGGGTTTCGATTTTCATGTTGGTGGCAAGTCCGGTCATGCTGGGATATTCGGTTTGCGTCAGGCTGCCGTCGGTTTCGCATTTGATCGTATTTTTGATCTTCAGTTTGCCAATGGTGTTTTCCATTACGAAGCTCGAGCCATTGTTGCTCAAAATTTTGGTGGTGTTCTGAGTGTCCTTAAAACTGCTCTGGTACTGCCAAGTGGTGTTGGCAACCGATGGAAAGTATGGGTGGTCGCAGGCTGCCCAGGCGCTCGAGCTGAGGGCTGCGATGGTTGCAATCAACAAGATTGGTTTCATGTCTTTACGGTAGCGTACTTTTTGCGATTTGGTCTCTGGGGGGTGAAATGTGTTGTTAAGCACGGCTAAAATTAAGTCGCGCTATGGCTTTTGGCGGCTCGAGCGATATTGGGAAAACCAGACGTTTTCTCATTTGATCTCAGAAAATATCATCATCTTTCTCTTTAAGGTATTACTAATTAAAGTTGAATTTAGAAAGGCTCGAGGTTGATGATGAAAACTAGACTTGCAAGACCAATTGCACTTTTACTGGGCGGAGTCAGTTGCCTTGCCACAACAAGTCCGATACTCGAATCTACCCCAGCATTGGTCGGTTTTGAGTACCCCAAGAGTGTTGAAAATTTTCCAAACCCCGAACGCGGGTTTGCCTTCGAGAACGATGTCGCCTGGCCCGCTAAAATCACCTGGGATTTCTGTGGTCAGGGCAATAATTACACCAACTACGATTATCTGGCTTGGAACGATCCGCTCAAACTCGAGTTTTTACAACAGGAACGCGCCCAGGGGCGTTCGGTGGTGATGTCGCGTTATCACATTGCAGATTTTCGCAACCGAGATTTAACCTCAGCCTACCTCGAATTTTTACAGCGCGATTTTGCAGTAGTTCGGCAGGCTGGTCTGAAAATGGTGATGCGTTTCGCGTACAACTACCCAATGGGTGGACCAGATGCTTCGCTGGCTCGTATTCTGGGTCATCTCGAGCAGCTTCGGGGCGTGCTGCGCGAAAACGCTGATGTGATAGCCTTCTTAGAGGCTGGCTTCGTGGGGTGTTGGGGCGAGTGGCACACGTCCTCCAATGGGCTTGATTCGGACGGATCTGCGAATGGGTACGGCATGAGCAGCGCCAAACGACAGATCGTGGACAAACTGCTCGAAGTGCTGCCTGTTGAACGCATGGTGGCGTTGCGAGTCCCACGTGAAAAATTTGATTATTTTGGCAGCCAGGATGTCAAACCAATCGTGCCACTCTCGGCTGAAACGGCTTTTAACGGTTCAAAACGCGCTAGGGTTGGGCATCATGATGATTGCTTTGTGTGCAGCGACTCGCATGGTGGCAGTTACTTCAATCCTCGAGACGACCTGAGTGAAACACCGAAATTCTTGGCACAAGAGAACCTGTTCGTGCCGCAGGGTGGTGAGCCTGGCGACCCAGAAGCCATAGACCCAAACACGCCTGGCAACCCGAACAGTCCACTGGCAAGTTGTCAAACAATCTTGCAAGAACTGAGCACTAAACTCTGGAGCGTCGTAGGACTGTTCAACCTTGGATCGCCAACTTCGGTGATTGACCGTTGGAAACGTGATGGTTGTCATGACGAAATCGCTCGTCGTTTGGGCTACCGATACAGATTGTTAAAAACCGAATTCCCAGTTCAAGCCACTCGAGGCAAAACCTTAATTGGAAAATTAACCTTGACCAACGATGGTTTTGCCAACATGTACAACTCGCGGATGGTCGAGTTGGTCTTACGTGAACAAGTCACAGCAAAGGTCACACGTTTGAAAATTTTTGACGATGCCAGACTCAAAATGCCGTTTCCAGGCACGACCAAAATCATTGACCTCAACCTGAACTTACCTGCCAGCCTCGAGCCAGGAAAATACGATGTGCTGCTGGCATTGCCTGACCCAATGACCAGCCTGTATAACCGCCCAGAGTACGCGATTCAGCTTGCCAACCCAAACGTTTGGGAGGCAAAGACAGGTCTTAATAATCTTGGTCATAAACTCGAGGTGCAACCATGAAATTACATTGGATCGTGACTGGACTTCTGATCTCGAGCTTGACTGCCTGCAACGGTGCGGCTCAAATTGCGTCTGAACCGACCAAACTTTTGATTGAACTGGGTTGGGATGCCCCCACCCCAGATCATTTGCGAGCCAACATCAAGACAATGGAACAGCGTCCGTTTAATGGGTTGATGGTGAACTTGAACGCTGGAAAAACCATTTTCAACAAAACGGCATATCCTGAAAGTGCTTATGCAAAAGACCAAACTGATTTGGCGGCAATAACCTTTGGCAAGTTAAAGCATAATTTTGTGACCATTTGGTCTGCCAGGGAAGCTGGCTGGGATTGGTTTAATGACCAGGACTGGGCTGCAACCCAAACCAACGCTCAAAACTTTGCCAAAACCGCCAAAGCAGGCAACTTTAAAGGCTTTTTCTTTGATCCAGAACCGTATGGCACAAATCCCTGGTCTTACAACACACAACTTTATCCAACCCAGAGCTTTGCCAGTGTGCAAGCCAAAGTTCGACAACGTGGCGCGGCTTTTTTGAGTGCAATTCAAAGTCAAATGCCCGAAGTCAAAATTTTGATGCTTTTTGGTATGGGTATTGTCAAAGCCCAAGCCGAAGAAAAAGGCAGTCTCGAGAAAGCTGACTGGGCGTTGCTCGGGGCTTTCATTGATGGAATGCTGGGTGTGATCAATCCAAAAGCAGAATTGATTGATGGCAATGAAGGTTCGTACTACTACACGGCGGCTCGGGGCTTTAGCGATTTCCGTGCGTATCAAAAAGCCGCTCGAGAATATGTGTCTCTCGAGAATCGCAGCAAATACGACAATCAAGTCAAAATCGCCCATGCCGTATTTGCTGATGGGTTGTTAAACCTTTGGAAGTCGCCGCGCTTTTTTGGGTATTACCTGCAAAATGACCTCGAGCGTCAACAGTTCCTTGAGCACAACACCTACCATGCACTGAAAAACACTGACCAGTACGTTTGGGTTTACAACGAGAACATGGATTGGTGGGGCAGCAAAGGCAGTGGTGTTCAGTTGCCAAATGGTCTCGAAGATACCTTGAAACGTGTTTCCCAAAAAGTCAACCAAAATCAGGCACTTGGTTTTAACATGGATTTTGCAAGCTCGGCGGTGTTGCGTCACAAAACCAAGGTTCAGGTGGCTGGTCGTATCACAACAAAAGACGGTCAGGGTGTTGGCGAAGTCCTGCTCGATGCAGGGTTTTTGTTAAATGGTTCAGATACCGCCTGTCAGTATTCAAACCCCGACGGCTATTTTGCCTGTATCTTTCCACCAAATTGGAACGGCACAATCACACCTAACTTGCAGGGTTACACGTTTAATCCTGCTGTCGTTGAGTTGAAAAACCTGACCCAACAAATTGAGGATCAAAATTTTGAAGCCATCAAAAAATGATGCTTGAGTTTAGCTAAACTCAAGCATCATCAACCTTGAATGGTTGGTTATTCGCCGCGAATCGCTTTGCCTAGGTTTTCAAAAAAACCAGGTTTTTTATGCGAAATATCTTCGCCTACTTCTTTCGCATATTCCTCGAGCAATTCTTTAGCGCGTTTGGAAAGTTTTTTAGGAACACTGACCTTGAGTGTCACGATCAAATCGCCTTCGCCCCGGGCTTGCAGGCGCGGCATTCCCTTGCCGCGCAACTTCACGGTGTCGCCAGGTTGAGCACCCGCATGAACCTCGAGAGTTTGATCGCCGTCCAAGGTTGGCACGGCAAAAGCGCCGCCCAGGGTGGCTTGGGCAATGCCAATTGGCAGTACATAATGCAGGTTGTCCCCTTCACGCTCGAGGTGCGCATGAGGCTCAAGTTCGAGAAAGACGTACAGATCGCCTGCGGGACCGCCGTTGATGCCTTGGTTGCCTGCGCCAGAGACGCGCAAGCGGTAGCCGCCGTCAATGCCTTTGGGCAGGGTGACAGTGACTTTTTCGGCTTTGATGGTGCGTCCGCGCCCATGACAGACTGTGCAGGGTTCGGGGTTGATTTCGCCCGTGCCGTGGCAGGTTGGGCATGGCGCAGCCGTCATGAAGTTTCCTAAGATTGTGCGCTGTTGATGCCGCACTTGCCCTTGACCACCGCAGGTTTGGCAGCTTTGCAAGCCCTTGCCGCCTGGTTCACTGCGAGCGCCGTTGCAGTGTGTGCAATGCTCGAGTTTATCAACTTCAACAATTACATCCGCGCCAGAACGGGCTTGCTCGAGGTTGATTTTGGTTTCGACTTGCAAATCTTCGCCGCGCTGGGCGCGGTTGCGTCCACCGCGCCCTCTGGTTTGCTGCCCGAAAACATCGCCGCCGCCGAAGACGCTGTTGAACAGGTCGAACAGATCGCCACCCGCAAAGCCGCCAGATTGACCAAATGGACTGCCATTTTGTGGCTCAGAACCGTACTGGTCAAAATGCGCCCGTTTTTCGGGGTCGGACAGTGTGGCATACGCCTGGTTGATCTGCTTAAATTTTTCTTCGGCTTCTTTGTTTCCAGGGTTTTTGTCGGGATGAAATTTTAACGCCAGTGCCCGGTACGCACGTTTGATCTCGTCGGCGTCAGCACTTTTGCTGACACCCAATAATTCGTAATAGTCCATAGTGTTTTCTCTCCGCGCTCGAGGTTGATCTCGAATCTTAATATATTATACAAAGACACTCAAGTTTAAAGAGTGGGTTTATATCACTGTTTGAGATTCCTGGCGATTTTGGACTGGGGTTCACAGGGCTGACTGCCTCGAGTAAGATGTGCGGGCATATTTGAAGGAGGATTTCAATGACACTCATGGCTTCACGCAGCAAAGAATTGCTCGAGACTGAATTAAAGTACGACTCTGGTGTCTACACCAAACACGAAATCGTGATTGCCAAGGGGCTGGGCGCAAAGGTCTGGGACGTGGACGGCAACGAGTACATTGACTGCGTTGGCGGTTACGGCGTTGCCAACATTGGTCACAGCAACCCGAGCGTCACCAAAGCGATTCAACTGCAAGCCGAGAACCTGGTCATGCTGCCGCAAACCCTGCCCAATGACAAACGCGCTGAATTCCTGGCAGAATTAACCTCAGTCACGCAAGATGGTTTAAAACGTGTGTTCCTTTGCAACTCCGGGACTGAAGCCGTCGAAGCCGCTATCAAGTTTGCCAGGGTTGCCACGGGGCGCGAGAAGTTCGTTGCCATGAAGCGCGGGTTTTCGGGTCGCAGCTTGGGCGCGTTGTCACTGACTTACGAACCCAAGTACCGCGAACCTTTCGGCAAATTGGTTCACGAAACCACATTCGTCACCTATAACGACCTCGAGTCGCTCGAGGCTGCGATTGACGGTGACACGGCGGCTGTGATTATGGAATCTGTGCAAGGCGAGGGCGGTGTCCGTCCTGGACAGGCTGACTTTATTCGTAAAGCCAGAGAACTCTGCACCAAACACGGCGCGTTGTTGATTCTGGACGAAATTCAAACGGGTTTTTGTCGCACGGGCAAAATGTTTGGTTTCCAAAACTTTTGCGACCCAAGTTGTGCAGGCAAAGCCTCATGTGCGCTCGAGGCTGGTTGCACGGTCAAGCCCGACCTGATGACGCTCGCCAAAGCGATGGCGGGTGGCGTGCCAATTGGCGCTTTGGTCATGACCGACGCGGTGGCGAACGCCATGCCCAAAGGTGGTCACGGCACAACTTTTGGCGGTAATCCACTGGCGATGGCGGCAGGCACGGCAGCGATTCGATTTATGAAAGAAGCCAAACTCTCCGAACGCGCCTTTGAAAACGGCGAGTACTTCCGCAGTGAATTGCGCAAGATTAACTCGAGCAAAATCAAAGAAATCCGTGGTTTGGGCTTGATGATCGGCATGGAGCTTAAAGAACACAGCGCCCCGTACATTCACGCGCTCGAGCATGAGCATCATATTCTGGCGTTACAAGCCGGTCCAACTGTAATTCGTTACCTACCGCCGTTGGTGATTGACCGCGCCGACATTGACCGTGTGGTTGCCAAAACCAGTGAGGTGCTCGAGAAAATTGACGGTAAAAACGCGAAATAGATTTTGCAACGATTATTTGTGGGGCGCATGGTTGTGCGCCCCATTGTTTTTGATGTGGTATCTGAACATGAACCCTAAAATTCCTTTGCTAAACTTCCGAGAATGAAACCAGCTCATTTCATCCTCAGCCTTTTAGGCATTGGCATTGTTGCCACAACACTCAGTTCTGGTGCTTTGGCACGTCCTATCTACAACGCGATCATGGAGCACCAGTACGGCATTCGTGAAGACAAAAATGCTCGAGCCAGCACCTGCTTGTACTGTCATACCGACCTTGAGGGTAGCGATTGGAATGCTTTTGGTTTGGAATTGCGAAATACCTTTAAAAAAGAGGGTGGGAAACGCATTCCTGAATCGTTGTACTTGGTCTTAAAACGCGATAAGGATTCTGATGAAGACGGTTATAAAGATGTGCTCGAGGTGTTTGCCAAGACCCTGCCTGGTGATCCAGAATCCAAACCCAAAAACTCCGCCGCCGAACTTGAGGCACAACTCGAGGCTGAGGGTGGCGTAGATTTGTTTAAACCTCTGATTGCACGTTGAGTACATCCCACTTAATTTGGATAGTTCTTTTCTGAAACGGGTAAAATGTTTGATCCAAAAATTATTGAGCTTGTACGCATGGTCTTCTCTTCTCTTCGATTTGGGTTTTAGAGCACGGTCTTGAAAATGAATAGCGCATCAAAGCAATCATGATGCTGGTTTGCCAACATTTACCACTCGAGATTCCACCTCTCACGCTTTAACCCTTATAGTGTTGCGATATGGACTCCAGGGTAGTGAGGTTTTAATGCAGACGTTTTCGCAATACGCTGCCACGCGTCCACTTCGAGCATCCTCGAGTGGCACGGCATCTGGTGCAACGGCTGTGGCTGAAAGCATCCAAACCTTTGCGGGTGTCGATGTTGTGACCGGAATGCCCGTGATCGTTTACACCATGCCTGGTCAGCCTCCCAGTATTGTCGAAGTGATTAATGAAAGCATTCCCGTGGTGCTCGAAACTGGAATGCAGGTTGAGACTGGTTTTGTGGTCGTCTCGAGCGCCCCTGGTTATTTGCCATTGCGGCTTGGTTTGTCTCAAACACGACTCGAGTGGTTGACCCGTATCAGTGCTAAAGCCTTGTCAGATGCGCACGCTGGGGGTTTGGTGCACGGGGATTTTAACCCCAGCCATTTTTTTGTCCAGGGCGATTATTTGCTGCTCGAGGGGTGGGGGTTAAACTGGCAGAACACACAACCTGATTTTACCCCGCCTGAAGGTCAAGGTGAGGCTGCTGCCGATGTATTCGGCTGGGCGCGAACCATGCAAGCCTTTGGTAAAGGTGACCCCCGTAAGTTGCTTGACGGTGAAATGGGACGATTGATCGGACATTGCCTGAACCCTAAACCTCAAGAACGCCCGACTGCCCTAGAACTGGTGATTGCGCTCGAGCAAGTGATTGGCAAGAAAACCCTCAAACCCGAAGTTAAAACTGTGACTCTCGATCATGCCATCAGCCCATCCATAGCGCCTGAGATGCTCGAGCCAGCAATACCAGAAACCGAACCTGATATGATACCTGTCACAGAAAAACTCGAGATACCAAACGTCCAAATTCTAGAACCTTTAAAGCTTGAACCAATCCAAACTGTTGACCCACTAACCTCAATAGACGAAGGTATCAGAATTGTTGCCATTACCAAAGCCCCAGAAGGTATCCAGATTGCTGAAGTGCAAGCCCCTGCTGAACCTGTGTCGTTGAATCCACCAACGCTCGAGAACTCACCTCTCGTAAGTCAAGCAGTCCTCGAGCCAAACAGCTTGTCCCAACCAGAACATGACCTGCGCGAGCCAGAAAACCTTGCCGCAGACGAACCCGACATTGTGCCAAGTGTCCGCCCAGAGCACGAACCTGTAGCCTTGCCAAGCCTTGAAGGCAATACTGAACCAGGGGTTGTGCTTTACAAAGGCGGGCAACCGCCTGGCAACACCATCCGCGTGGGCTTTGATGACGATGATTCCTGGCGTAGTGTCAAACCTTACGAGCGTCCAAAAACCAACCCGTTCATTTTGCCAATTGCACTGGTCATTGCTGTACTGCTTGGGATTCTTGCCATTGTTTTACTGACCCGAAAGCCCCCGCAACCCACAACGGGCAACACCATTCAAACCCCGTCAATCACCAACCCAAGTCAAAACAGCATTGTGAATTTTATTGTGAAGTCCTCGAGCAACCAAACGGCGCGGTTGACCGTGATTTCTGCGCCAAGCAATGCCAACCTCACATCTGGCGCGTTGCTTGCCACCATTCCAGGTCCAGTTTTGTTCCCCTATCCCGGCGTCTACAAAGTGCGGGTGAGTATGCCCAATTTTGCCCCAGGTGATGTGAGCGTTAATGTGCCGCAAGACAAAGAAATTGTGATTCAATTGCGACAACCCTAAACTCGAGTATCAAAAAAATCCCACCATTATTCACGGTGGGATTAAACCTTAAAACTCGAGCTTTACAGTTTGACTTACTTACGCATGTTCGGTTCGAGCATACGCTTGCGAAGACGAATGCTTTGCGGCGTGACTTCGACCAATTCATCATCCGAAATGTACTCAAGGGCTTCCTCGAGGCTCATTGGACGAACTGGAGTCAAACTGACGGCATCGTCCGCGCCGCTGGTACGCATGTTAGTCAGTTTTTTGGATTTGCAAACATTGACGTTCAAATCGCCCGCGCGTCCGTTGCTGCCGACGATCAAACCAATATAAACCTCCGCGCCAGGTTCGATAAAGAACACACCACGATCCTCGAGCTTCCAAATCGCGTAAGCGAACGCATTGCCAGGTTCCATCGCAACCAAACTGCCGTTCTGACGGGTTTTGATCTCGCCAGCGATTGGGGCGTAACCGTCAAAAACGTGATTCATGATGCCTTCGCCTTGGGTCATGGTCAAGAAATGCGTACGGAAACCGAACAAGCTTCTCGCTGGAATCTTGTACTCGAGCCGCACGCGTCCACCTTGGTTGTCCATGTTGATCATGTCGCCCTTGCGTGACCCGAGTGTTTCCATGACTGGACCCATTTTGCCTTCGGGAACATCAATCACCAAGTGCTCGTAAGGTTCGTGGTTAACATCGTCAATCATGCGGGTAATGACTTGCGGGGTGCTAACTTGCAACTCGTAACCCTCACGGCGCATGGTTTCGATCAAAATTGAAAGGTGAAGCTCGCCACGTCCCGAAACCACGTAATCTTCGCCCTTTTCTTCGACGCGAAGCGACACGTTGGTTTGAGCCTCTTTGAACAAACGATCACGAATGTGACGGCTGGTGACGTACTTGCCCTCTTTGCCCGCGAACGGGCTGGTGTTTGGACCAAAGGTCATCGAAACGGTTGGTTCGTCCACCGTAATGGTCGGCAAGGCTTCAGGGTCAGCAAAATCGGCAACGGTGTCGCCCACGCCAACATCCTCGAGTCCAGAAAGCGCGACAATATCGCCGGCGTAAACCTCTTCAACCTCAAGGCGTTGCAAACCCATGTGGGTGAAAGGTTGTGAAACCCTGGCTTTGCTGGTCGAACCGTCTTTGTGCATCAGCATGACGTATTCGTTGCGTTTGACCTTGCCGCGCGTGATGCGCCCAAGCGCGATACGCCCGAGGTAATCGGAGTAATCGAGGTTGGTGACCAGCATTTGAAATGGTTTATCAATTTCAATTGAAGGTTGTGGAACATGTTTGACGATCAATTCAAAGAGTTCGTCCAGATTCTCTTTAGGATTTTTAAGGTCTACAAAAGCCTTACCCTCACGGGCAATCGCGTAAATGATTGGGAAATCGAGTTGTTCGTCGGTTGCGCCCAAGTTCGCCATCAGATCAAACGTTAGGTTGACGACTTCGGTGATGCGTTCGTCTTTACGGTCAATCTTGTTAATCACCACAATCGGATGCAAGCCAAGCTCGAGTGCCTTTTTTAAGACAAAACGGGTTTGTGGCATTGGACCTTCGGCAGCGTCCACCAACAACAAGCAACCGTCCACCATGCCAAGCACGCGTTCGACCTCGCCACCGAAATCGGCGTGACCAGGCGTGTCCATGATGTTGATTTTGATGTCATGAAACAAAACTGCCGTGTTTTTAGACAAAATCGTGATGCCACGTTCACGCTCGAGATCGTTCGAGTCCATAACGCGTTCGGCAACCACTTGGTTGTCCCTAAACGTGTGCGTTTGACGAAGCATACCGTCCACCAAAGTTGTTTTACCGTGGTCAACGTGAGCGATGATGGCAATGTTCCTAAATTCCTGCATGAAAAACCTCGAGTCGGGCTGAGAGACTAAACAAACCCAAAAAACTCGCCCGATCCTCGAGATTCGAGTTGGGCGGCGAAAGCGGGCGTGAATTCTCGGGCGTGTTGGCTCGAGCGCCCGAAAGAGTGTAGCACGAATAAAGGGGGATGAAATGGTAAAACAAGCTTATGTTAAAGGTTTTGCTCGTGCGCCACGCCGAACCTGTGCTTCCAGGCACACCAGGTTTTGATGAATTTTCGCGTCCCCTGACCGAATCTGGCGCTCGAGATGCTCTTTTGCTCGTCAACGGTTTCCAGCATCTCAAGCTTGACGCGGTGTACTCGAGTCCGATGCTTCGATCCATGCAAACCGTGCAAGGTTTCGCCCAGGTTCGAGGTTTAGAAGTAACCCCAGTGCACAAATTTGTTGAGCATATGCTGTCCCTAGAACCGATTTCCAATTGGCGCGAAGTGCTCGAGCAATCCTGGAAAGATTTTGATTTTGCCTTTCCAGGTGCTCAAACCATGCGTTCAACTCAAGCCAGGGGTTTTGATGCTCTCGAGAAGCTTGCTCAAACCCACCCGAGCGGCACAATCGTTGTCGGTGGGCATGGCACGATTTTTTCATTGATTCTGAACAAAATCGAACCCAATGTAGACTGTGCTTTTCACCTGTCCATGCCGATGCCAGCCGTGTACACCCTTAAGTATCAAAATGGAAATTGGGAGATCATTTCAGGAGCGGGATTCTAAACCGCTCGAGCGGTTCAAGGATTTACCGCATCTGACTTCCCAGTCTTGCAAGTTAAGTTTCTCGAGCTGTAATCCCAGAATGGCGCGATTCGGATTATCGCGCCAAAAGGAAAGACGTGGCAAAACAAGACCAAAACACTCAGAACAACATCCTGCTCGAGATAATCCAATCATTCGAGCAAGGCGCAAACATTGAAAACATACTTGCCAACAACAGCACTTTCAGCAAACGCACCCTACAACGACGATTGAATGAACTGGTCAAAGCAGGAAACCTCGAGCGTCAAGGAACAGGACGCAGCAGCCGCTATGTTGTGGTTCTGCCAAAACGATCAACCATTTTACAACTCTCGCCACAAGAATTTGCGACTTGGCAACAGGTTTGGAATTCAAATTAAATTGGCTGGATTTCAAGTCCAGGCTTCAAAGCCTTAAACTACCCAAGATGATCTACCGTATTCCCCAAGAGGCTGACTTCCCAGCCATGCAAGCCCTCGACCTCGAGTTGTTGCTGTTCGAGCAACCAAAATTCTTGGAATCAACTCTTAAAGACCGTGAACCACAGCTTCGTACCAGTTTGCCGAGCCTGAAATTTTACGCCCGTTCAGAGCATTCCTTTGCCGCGATAGACGACCCCAACCTCGAGCCAACCCTGGTGCTGGGTTTTATTTTGGCGCAAAGTGTTTGGATGGGCGATAAAGCCATTGTTTACATCTCGAGCATCAAAGTGCATCATGACGCGCCAACTGGAACGCTGGCAGGTTTGCTTCACGCCGTGACCAAAAGCGCGTATGACAGCGCGGTCTACGAAATTCATTTGGAATCTGACAAACACCTCGAGCCTGTTGCCAAACGCGAAGGTTATCTGGACACGGGTTTGAAGCGTATGGTGAGGATTTTAGGCTCGAGAAGCGTGGGTGGGGGAGAGGGAGAGGCTTAAACTTTAGGCTGCATTGCTGTAAAGAGTCTTCCAAAAGCGCAAACTAAATCTGTGAATACACTGATTTTTGGCGCGACGGGTGGTATCGGCGCTAGCCTCGCCCGAATTCTTCCAGCACCACTTATCCTTGCCGCTAGAAACGCCAAGAAACTGCGCGAACTCGAGTTTGAAACGGGCGCTTATGCCGTCCCAACCGATGTTTGCAACGAACTCGAGCTTGATGCCTTGGCGCAAGAGGTGGTCGCTCGAGGTGGTCTAAAATTACTGGTTTACGCCGTGGGTGACATTACACCCGCCAGTATCCTGACTTCCAGCGCCCAAGATTTGGAACGCGTCTGGCGTGCCAATGTTTTAGGCGTACACCTGGTCTTAAAGCATTTCGCGCCTTTGCTCGAGCCGAACGCTCGGGTTTACTTGTTGGGTGCGAAACCAGAACTGATAACGTTTAAAAACTTTTCTGGTTATGCTGCCAGCAAAGCCGCCTTGGACAGCCTTGCAGCCATTGCCAGGCTCGAGTTTCGATGTGCTGTGACGGTGGTCAAACCACCCGCCGTCAACACTGACTTCTGGCAGAAACTGGGGTTGAAAGCGCCACGCAATGCCATCAGTGCCGATGCGGTTGCGCAGGCAATAGCTTCGGATTTATCACAACCCCCAACCCTCGAGTTGCAGCTTTAAATTGGGAAACCCCGTTATGAACGGGGTTTTATGGTGCGCACGACAAGGATCGAACTTGTGACCTCAGCCTTAGGAGTGCCGCGCTCTATCCAACTGAGCTACGTGCGCAGGGCTTTGCAAGTGTAGCACTCGAGTTCGTGGTACTCAAGTGCTAGCGTGAATGAGAGTTTCCCAAATCGCAGTGGTGCTATCTTATAAAGAGAAAGTTGAAAGGAGTTTTATGCAGATTAAACATTTTCTTTTTGGCGGTGCAATGGCGGTTTCGCTGTTTGCTTGTGCTCCAGCGACCAAGTACGAGGCGGATGGTGCGTTTTCGTCAGAACCAGCTTTTTCTCAGACGGTGCGACCTTCTGGGGCTGTAACGACCAAGCCGGCGTCGGGAAATACGACCACGACGACAACCACCACGACCACTACCGGATCAACAACAGGTTCAACGGGTTTAACAAGCTCTCCAGGATCAACAACGGGTTCGGCAGGAACAACAGGCTCGACAACGACAGATACGCCCGCAACGACCACTCCTGCAACACCAACAGCACCAGACACAAACGATGAAGTGGTGATTGGTGAAACAGTCCCAGCCAATGCTAGCGGAGGTCCAGGTGTCAATGTACTCCCCGAGTCTTACACGGCAACACCAGGGAATGGCACGTATGTTGATGATACTGGCAAGCAACTGATTGACAACCAAGTGGGCGGTGATCGTTTTAACGTCAAAATTTTTGGCGCGCCTGGTTTTGAATGGATTGGTTGGTCACGCAAGAGTCCTGTCATGACCTTCAAATTTGCCAACGAACGCAAGTTCACGAAGGTCAAAATTGGTTTTAATTACAACTCTGGCGCTGGTATTTTGTTACCACTCAAGGTGAGCATCAACGGCAAAGCTTATGATCTAAAAGGCACAGAACTCAAACGCAACTCTCGAGGTTTCTTGGTGTTTAATGTCAATTTTACTTCAAATCAAATCACCATTGATCTCGAGCGCAACCCAGCGCGTCAATGGATTTTGGTTGATGAAGTGAAATTTGTGGCGGTTCAACAAATCACACTGTAATTCTGACCTCAAAGCGCTTCACTTGTCTGGCGGATCAACCAGCGGGTCGAGCGCTTCTTCATTTTGAATAAAGGCTTGCTCGAGTTTTAGTGTTGGTAAGAAACTTGCCAGCACGCCCACCGCATCTTTCCAATGCCAGTCGAGCGTCACGTACTTCCCAGAGTTCAGCACCGCATACGAGTAACGCCCCGCCATGCTCTGCTCGAGTCTGGAGCGCAGTAAACGCTGAGCACCAATCGGGTTGGTCACGTCATAACGTGCGGCAATCTGCAAGACTGGCAATTTGGATTCCTCGAGTTTGCTAAAATCAGTCTCGAGAAATGCCAGTTTATTGAAGTACACGTCTTGCAGCACAAATTTAAACTCGAACGGAATCTTTTGTTTGGCGTAAAGCTCGAGGTACTTTTTGCCCTCAGATTTTTGGGCGAACCCATTGCCGAAATTATCGTTCCAAAATGCCTGTGCAGCGTCTTTTTTGGTGTAAATATCTCGGTAAATATAATCGCCAACGGTGCGTGCCAACCAAGCCTGATGCTCGTTGCGTTCTCTGGGTGCAAATGGCGCGATCAAGACCAGTCCCTCGAGCCAATCGGGGTGTTGGTTCGCCAGTTTTAATGCCAGCATCGCGCCCAAGCCAGAACCGACCAACACAATTTTAGGTTTCCTCGAGTCTTTGCGGGCGGCGATGAGGGCGTCTGTCGCATCTTGCAGGTATTCGCTGGTCTTGACACTACCGAAGTTAGCTTCGCTTGGTGCTTGCACCGCCTCAGCGCCCGTCATGCCACGGTATGAGACGCCGTAGAGGTTAAACGATTCTTTCATCGCACCCATGACCTTCTCGAACATCCACGCGCCAGTGCCGCTGTCGGGAAGCAGAACCAGCGTCCGACCAGCCCCAGGGGCGTGATACAAAGCTGCTTTTCCCGCCCGAAACATCGGGTAACTCGAGAGAGGCGCAATTTTGGTGTCGTCAACAAAACGTTCGCTGCGTTTGCGTTCGTTAAAATTGGGTTCAACCACGGGCGGTTGCAAAATAATCAATTGGAAAAACACGTAAAACACACCAGCCATCAGGACTGTCAGCAGTACGCTCGGAAGAATCCACCATCGTTTCACGCCCTTGAGCATAATGCTTAACGCGGGGACGATTGGCTGAATTTAGTTTTGAATGATCCCCAGCATGGCATCATGCAGCAAACCATTGCTGGCAACAATTTTCTTGTCATCGTACAGGTAAGTTTCTCCAGTGAAGCTCGAGACTCGACCACCAGCCTCTTCGATCATCAAAATGCCGGCGGCGCAATCCCAGGCGTTTAATTTGTACTCGAAAAAACCGTCAATTCGTCCGCAGGCAATATAAGCCAAATCGAGCGCAGCCGCGCCGGGACGACGCACGGGCAAGCCGAGCGCCAGGAACTTGCGAAAAATCTCAACGCTGGTGAGCGCCGCTTGGGTGTCATACGGAAACCCTGTTGCCAGCATGGCGCGACCATTTAACTGACCAATGCTCGAGACTTTGATTGGTTTGCCATTCAGGAAAGCGCCGCCACCCTGAATGCCCGTAAAAACCTCATGGCGGGTTGGGTCATGGATCACACCAACGGCACGAATGCCATCGATCTCGAGCGCAATTGAAACGCAAAAAAATGGGAAACCGTGCGCGTAATTGACCGTGCCGTCGAGCGGATCAACAATCCATTGATAGCGACCCGTGCCAACATTGCCACCCTCTTCGCCCAAAATGCTGTGCTCTGGGTGCGCCTCGAGAATGATTTTACGAATGATTTCCTCGCAGGCTTTGTCAACGATTGTGACCAAATCAGAATCGTTTGATTTGCTTTCGATCCCTAAATCTGTGCCCAAATGCTCGAGTTGAATGCTGGCGGCGGCGCTGGCAGCCTTGAGCGCAGTTTGTAAGTAAGTCTCTAAGATATTCACGCCCTGAGTTTACCGCGCTTTGAGTGGTTGTAAAAAAAATGACCTCGAGACACTGCTCGAGGTCGTTTTAAGTTTTTTGGTTGCTATTGTGTGGCAAAGACCATTGCGTCATCAACGTAGGCAGTGCCGACGGTGCTTCCCCCAAAATCTGCGTAAACAATGGCGCTGGTGTGCTTTGCATCGGTGGTGAAACGGGTCGAAACCAAAGTGTATTGACTTGGGTTGTAGGTGCAATTATGCGATAGTCCACCCAGTAAAGGATCATTCGTAAAATCATAAACGCCAATGCAGACGTAACGGTTTACGGCGGCGGTTTTGACCCAAGCCAGGTATGTATAAGTGGTGTTTGGCAACAGACCGTTTAGGGTATTGGTTGCGTTTTGATCAACTGCCGAGTTGAGCATTAACGCTTGGCTGCCACTTCTAAATTGTGATGTGACAATGCTCGAGTTAGTTAAATTCCAATCGCTACCAAGGCTGTTTTCAAAATCGCTGTTGCCAAGCAAGTTAATTTGAGTGTTTGGCATTGCAAACCCTGGTAGTTTTAAGAGAAAACGTTGGATTTCGAGTCCACCGTTGCCATGCGCCCAGATCGCAGTTGGATTGTTTGCATACAATTCCGTCCAGATACGATCCCCTTCAAGACTGCTGCCAAACGCCGCACCGAGTTGAGGACGATCTGCAAGATTGGTCAATTCTGACATCGCCAAGGCAAATGCGCCGCTGACCAATGGTGTAGCGAATGAAGTGCCAGTCGCATAAGTTACACGGTTGTTTGGATACAAAGTAAAGATTTTTTCGCCAGGTGCAAAAGCGTAAACACCTTCACCTCGAGCACTAAAGCCCGAGATTGCTTCGTTGTCATCAATACTGCCGATGCCAAATAGAAAACCTGACATTTGATCTTGTGATGAATTTTTAGCGGGATAATCTGCATCTTTACCGTTATTGCCGGCTGCGGCAATAATATAAACGCCTTTGGTTTTAGCATAAGCAATTTGTTGATTTAAAGAAAAGTTAGACCTAAAAGAACCAAGTGAGAGATTAATAATTTGCACATTATTTAAAATGGCATAATCAATTGCTTTAACTACGTTATCAAGATTTCCCTTACCCTTAGAATCAAGCACTCGAAGTGGCAAAATACTGACCTTAGGCGCAATTTGCAAAATGATTCCGCTGACGGCTGTACCGTGTCCATAGGCTTTTCCTGGGGTTAAATTGATTCCTGGCTCATCGTTGGGTGAGGTATCATTGTCCACATAATCGCGCCATTCGCTGCTTGGCGCAAGGTTGTTGACCAAAGCTGGATGACCAAGGTCTACACCAGTATCAATGACAGCCACTTTGATACCGCTACCAAAGTTTTTGGCAATGGTATTGGCTTGGGGCAAACCGATCCTTTTAAACATATCAGTGTTCTGTGAGGGCACATTTGGAATTGTCGTGCCACTGCCCAAAACCGTCCAACCACTCGCCCAAGTTCCAGCCCCACTCGCCCAAGTTCCAGCCCCACTCGCCCAAGAGCTTAAGCCCAGTGCCTCGGCAGACTCTTCAGGATTTGCCAGCGCATCGATATTGTCACTGACACTGCGAACGGCATAACCTTGAGCCACCTGATTGGTGCTGACAATGGCAAAACCAGCCTCTGGATGAAAGGCATTGACGCGCCCTTGGTAACGTTGCTCGAGCAAACCAACAGTGTCAGTACTGGTTAAATTAACGCTGATAACGTACTTGGCTGCTTCATTTAAATTGGTCGTAATTTGAGATTGCGTTCCACATGAACTCAACAGCCCTGTCAATAGGGCAAAACCAAAAATCGTTGGAACTTTGAGTTGAGGGTTCATCTTGAATTGGATTCTAAACTGCTAACTCTTACAAAAATCTGACAGACAAACAGCCTAAAATATTGTCAGGCAAGAGTATTTTCGTATTTCTTATGGGTTGTAAAGCTTGGTTTGGCGGTATCCAAACGCAATTCTTTACCAGACCAACTGAGATTCTCGAACTTTGATTTTAAAAGCTCTGTGACGCCAATTTAACTCTTAAACGAGGCAAAACCAGATCAACTCGAGACTTGAGAACCGAAGCAACCCGAGACTTGCATGACCTTGTACCGCTGGAGAAATTTTCTCGAGCGGTACAAGATCAAAATTTAAAACAATCCTTTAAGCCTTGACCTTGTTTTTGCCATCGTGTTTGGCTTCGTACATTCGCGCATCGGCAAGTGAAAGAAGCTTTTCAAAATCGGGTAAGCTCAGGTCATCGGCGACACCAATACTGACCGTCACCTTCAAACCTTTGGCAATACGCGCCCAATCATGACTTTGGATCTGATGCCTTAAGCGCTCAGCAATGCCGTGGGCGGTTTGGGAATTGGTTTTGGGCATGACCACCACAAATTCTTCGCCGCCGTAACGGGCGGCAATGTCGGTGGCACGAATGTAAGTGCGGGTTAAATCGGTAATTTCGGTCAAGACCAAATCGCCAACATGATGCGAGAACGTGTCATTGATGCGTTTAAAGTCGTCTGCATCGAACAGCAACACGGTTAAAGGTTCTTGACTTAATTTAGCTTCACGAAACTCCGTCTCAAGCGTTCTTTCCAAATGACGACGGTTGTACAAGCCCGTCAAGGGGTCACGCATGGCAAGAATCTCGAGTTCTCTGGCTTGAATCTCGAGCGTCTCTAACAAATTGGCTTTCTCGAGGTTGGCTTCCTCGAGCGCTTCGAGGGCTTGAGCCAGTTCGACGTTTCGCAGGCGCTGGATTTCGGCTTCGGTGCGAAGTTTTTCGACCTCGTGCTGGGCACTAAAAACCCGCAAGCGCTGCTCCATGTTTTCATCTTTCATGATCCGTTCGAGATCAAAAAAGCGTTTGAAATACACCAAAGCCTGGTCAAAATGCCCAGAGCGTTCAAAAGCATCCGAAAGGGTACGTTGTATTTTGGCTTCAAGGGGACGTAAACCCAGATTTTGGGCTTGACCGAGCGCTTGGTGCAGTGTTTCAAAAGCCTGATCCAAATTTTGGGTTTCAAGTTGAATGATCCCTGTTTGCCACAAGCAATCGACAATTCTTTCGCGCTTGCCCAAGGTTTTTAACAAGATCAGGGCTTCATTTAAGGTCTCGAGGGCTTCATCGAAGCGTTTCAAAAATCCCAGCGATTCCCCTAAATTGATCAGGTTATCTGCTTTAAAATCAATCAAACCATGAATTTCACAAAGCTCGAGCGCCTGACGCAAGATACGTTCTGCCTCATCGAAACGTGACAAGTTCGCAAAACTTGATCCCAGATTGCCAAGAATCGTGGTTTCCCGAATTTCATCGTTTAAAGATCGAGCACGTTCCAAAGCTTCATCATAGACCACCAGTGATTCTTCATCGCGTCCGAGTTGATTGTACAGAACACCCGAATTGATCAGACTGACCAGCAAACCCTGAACATCGTTCATTAAACGGTTGAGTTCGTGGGTGCGTTGCAAGTATTTGACTGCTGAATCGAGATCACCAATAGAAGCCGAGACGGCTGCCAGAAAATTAAGGCAGTCACGTTCCAGTTGCGGATTCTCGAGTTCCAAACCAATTTCAAGACCTTCGCTCAAAATACTAAACGCAGCCGTGTGGTCAGCGCTTGAATAGGCACAAAACCCCAGCCCGCGCAAGGCAAAACCACGACCAAGCCGAAAATGGATGTGGTCGGCTTTTTCAAGTGCCTGACGGCTTAATTCCAAACAACGAACGCGATCTGTCAAACGCAATTCCCAAGCTTGCCCGTTTAGCAATGTCACTTCCTCGAGCAACCCGCTCGAAGTGTAGGCGTCGTGAAATGTGCTTAAATCAATCGTGCTCATCGATGGTTTATCCTAACCGCATTCACTCTTGAAGATTATGTTACTTCAAAACGATTGCCTCAATTCCAAAAAATCGACATTGGACTTGAAATATTACTGTCACACGCTTGCAGCACGTAGCCGCAGCCTGGGTTTTAAAATGCTGCTCGAGATGCAATTTCTGAAACCATTTGGCATTCTGGTACTCTTGTTGATTTATGCCTTCTTGCGTCCCGGTGTGCTGCCGTGGCTGATTCTGATTGCTCTGATTGTGCTTGGTTTGAATCTTGTCTACCGCCAAGCCCCAAGAATCACGATCAAACGCGAACTCGAGAACAGCCGAACGTTTCAAGGCTCGAGCGTCAACGTCAACCTCAAGCTCGAGATTCATGCCCCGTTGCCTGTTTTAATGACCCTATCTGAAGTCGTGCCGCGCACCCTTATTTCGGATCAACCCGTCGCCATCACAGGTTTGTTCTGGGGTCTCAGCCATCACGAACTCAAATACAGCATCACCCCCAATGCTCGAGGTGGCTTTGTCTGGACTGGCTTAGAGCAAAACTGGTCAGACCCGCTGGGTTTGTTCATCAAGGACGCCAGAATTCCCAACCCAACAAGCGAATTTGAACTGCTCGTCTACCCAGGATCACACGCCCTCGAGTTACCCGACTTGGCACGCCCCCTTTTAAGCGACGGACCACCATCACGCACTTGGGGCTTGGAAGACGAAAGCACTTTTGCTGGCGTGCGCGAATACGCCCCAGGCGACCCGCAACGTCGCGTGCACTGGAAACAAACCGCCAGGCACGGCATGACCGACGGACGCTTCAACCAACTGATCGTGCGCGAACTCGAGCGGGTTGCCGCCACGGGCGTTCACATTCACCTGGATTTGGATGCCACAGGACGCAACGGCGCGATGTTCCTCGAGAGTGCCACCCGACTGGCGAGTAGCATCCTGCGCGAAGCCTTTGAAGCTGGCTTGCGGGTCAGCGTCTCGAGCTTGACGGGACGCACCGAAGCTGGCGGCAGTTTTGCGGCGCTCGAGCGAGCGTTGGCGTACCTGGCACTGGTACAACTCGAGCCACACGGTTCACAGATTGTTCCCGAAGCCAGCCCAGGCGCAAACTTGGTCATCGTCACCATGAACGCCCCAACCACGTTGATTGAAGGCGCAATCCGCGCCCGCGCTCGAGCCGCACGGGTTTTGGTGCTGGCATTATCCGAAGGCTATTACCTCGAGCCTGGAGAAAGCCCACGCCCATTGTTTTACAGTATGCCAGACGCGTTAAAAGATTTGGAAGCACGGGCGGGAGTGCTCGAGGCGGCAGGGGTGAAAGTGTTTGTGTTGCGGGGGGATGAAAGTGTGCTGAAATTGGCATTGCGATAGATTGCTGGTAGAGGTCAAAAGGCAAACGTTAAAAGCAAAACGTCAAGGGCAAACGTCAAGGGCAAACGTCAAGGGCAGGGCGCAGCATCTTGACCATAAAATGCACCTCACGGGCATGGTCGCAAGCAGCGCCCCTACGGCAAAACGGACAAACAATGAAATTTGATCCCGAAAAACACTATCGAAAATCAACACGATTAATAAATTTCGATTACTCGAGTGCGGGTGCGTATTTTGTTACGATTTGCGCATTTCAACGGGAATGTATTTTCGGGGGAATTAGCAATGGTGAAATGATTCTCTCGAGCGCAGGACAACGCACACTCGAGCTTTGGGAAGGTTTGCCCTCAAGATTCCCAACAATCGAATTGGATGCGTTTGTCATCATGCCAAATCATGTTCATGGTGTAATTTGTTTGACAGATGAAGGTTTGGAGGCGGTTACAATTTCAGCGGTTTTGCGAGCTTTTAAATCCTTAAGTGCTCGAGCCATTAATCAAGAATTGGATCGGGCTGAACGACCCGCTTGGCAAAAAAGATTTTGGGATCGTATTGTTCGTGATGAAGCCGAACTCGAGCGAATCCGAACGTATATTTTGAACAACCCGCAGGCTTGGTCTGAGGATGAAGAAAACCCAAACAATGTTGTGACCTAAATTGTCGTAGCGCCCTGCTTGGTATTGGGTGTAGCATAGTTACAATCAGGTATCAAATCTATGAGTACAACACATCTTGACCCACTCCGAAAACAAATTCAAGAATCGCAAATTGTCCCTCCCCCATCACCATGGCAATTGGTAAGTACGCTTCTTGTTGGTGGGCTTAGGGCAGTTGGTTTTGATCGTCAGTCTGAGTTGTTGTTGATTGTCTCTAACTCTGGTCGAGCAATCATTAATTGTGAATCTGGTAAGAAAGTTGCTCGAGATCATAGCGATTATTTTCAAGGTGAGAATGTTCTTGAGGCTGAAGGTATTGGGTTATTGCAGGGTACGACTTTCCGAATGGCAGGGTTATTTGGTGGAGGTCTTCCAGTCATCACACAAGACCATTGGTCAGTTGAAATTGTTACACTTCACTTTCCGATAAAAGAAATTTTATTACTTGAACCAATGTCGGATTTGTACGGATTTTTGTATGACAAACCAAACACTTTTTACAAAATAGCTTCTGAGACAGAGCTTAGGGCTTGTGGGTTTTCGTATTCTGGTCGAAGTCTGATCGTTGCCACATCGAGTGAAGTTACAGTCTTTAGGCGTATTTGATCGGTTGATTTGTTAAATAAACTTGAATATAGATTTTAGTTTTGACTTGTTCAACCCGTTAAACTACCGCCATGCCTCTCGAGCGTGAATTAAAACTTACTGGCGACCTTCCTGATCTTTCACACGTGTCCAGCATCGCAGGTCATGAATTAACCTTCTCGCACCTCGAGCGGCAAGAAAACACGTATTTTGATACGAAAGACGCGAAACTTCGGGCGTTGTCGTGGACGTTGCGCTTGCGGAAGCTCGAGGGTAATGATGCGGTGTTTACCTTAAAAGGTGCGAGTCAAACCAGTGATGGTTTTGCGACGCGGGAGGAACTCGAGGTGCGGGTGGTTGGGGCGACTTCGTTACAGGATTTGCATGATCCCGAGATTTTGGCGCGAATCTCGAGCGTAACCAAACTCGAGAATTTGATACCTTTATTAACGCTCGAGACGGTGAGACAAGTTTTTGATCTCGAGAGTGTGGGCGAGTTGGCGCTCGATCAAGTGAAGGTGCTACGGGGCGACGGGAGTATTGCCGAAGAATTTACTGAACTCGAGTTGGAATTGTTGGATTCTGTAACCCAGGAGAGCATTGAGCCTGTGGTGGTTGCTTTGAAGCGCATGGCGAAACTCGAGGCTAGTAGCATGGGGAAGTTCTCGCGGGCGCTGGTGGCGTTGGGTTTTTAGGATTTTGAGATTGTATGCAATTTCGAGCTCCGGGTTTGTTCGCTTGTGTTTTCGTGTCTTCGTCATTATTTTGTTATACAAACAAAATTGTATACAGCCTATGATTTCTCGAGTTCAAAGTCCTTGCTGTAAATTTCACAAGCTTTTTGAACGTGTTCTGCTCGAGTTTCGAGTGGTTGATAAAACTTGTTATGATTGACTTGGTATACCAAAACTGTGTATGGTTTTGCATCAAGGTATCGTCTCAGGAGCATCCAGCTCGAGACGATCTTTTTTACAGATTGTCCTCACACCTTTAACCCATGGAGGAATGAACATGACGCAACTCGAACGCAAGCGCCCTAAATTTGAGACTCTTTACCGCAAAGCCGAACGTGCGCGGTTGCAACTGACCATTCCAAATGCCTTAAACGAACCGATTGGACACGATGCCTGCGGTGTCATTGCCACGATCCGCAAAACGGGCGTACCGACCCACGGCAACGTCAAACGGGCGCTCGAGGCATTGACCCAAATGGCGCACCGCAGCGGCGAGGTGCGCGGCGAGGGTGATGGTTGCGGCATCATGACCGACATTCCACGCAAACTCTGGAAAGCCTGGTTTACGGATGCTGGTTTGGATGTTGCCAACGTTGATGACACGGGTTTTTTTGTGGCGCATTATTTTATTCCTGTTTCAATCAGCCCCCGCGATGTGCTCGATCACGTTCGCGCTCAAGGTGGAAAATTTGGCGTGCGGGTCATGCTCGAGCACCGTGGACAGACGCACGGCAGCGTTTTGGGTCCTGTGGCGGCATTGACCGAACCAGTTTTTTATCAGGTGGCAGGAATCGTTGCAGGTGTTAGCGACGCCGAACGTGCAGCGAATCTGTTTAAACTTGCGCTCGAACTCGAGAAAGCTACGCCAGTTCACGTCGTTTCGCAAAGCACGCATACCGTGGTTTACAAGGTGCGCGGCGCGGCAGACATTTTAGACAGGTATTACCCAGAGTTGCGCCGCCCCGATTTCGAGAGCGTGGCAACCATCGGGCACAACCGTTACAGCACCAACACCATGAGCACCTTCGAGCAGGTGCAACCGTTTAGTTTGCTCGGTCATAATGGCGAGATCAACACGATTGAACGCCTGCGCCGCGAATGCGAAAGCCTCGGTGTGCCGTTAACTGGCGGCAGCGATTCGCAAGATTTAAACCGTGTGCTCGAGGGTTTAATGCACGTTCACGGTCTGTCACTGCTCGAGGCGATAGAAATGTGTTGTCCGCCAGTGGTGGGCGAGATCAAAACCTTCTCGCCAGCGCTGCAAGATACCTATGTTGGCTTGCGTCAGGCGCTCGGACCATTGGCGCAAGGACCTGCGGCGCTCGTGTTGCGTCACGGTTCAGAATGCGCGTTTAGCGTTGACGCACTCGGTTTGCGCCCGTTGTGGTTTGGCGAAACCGAAAAGGAATTCTTCTGGTCTAGTGAGCGCGGCGTGCTGCCTTTGGGTGCATTCGTCAACGACCCGCGCCCACTTGCTCCAGGCGAGAAAATGGCGGTCACATTGCGTGCGGGCAGCATTCAACCGATGCCGCACCATGAGGCACAGCGCATTTTGCTCGAGCGCATTCACAACCGCGAAGCTGTCAATTTGGGCGCTCGAGTTCATTTGGCGGGTCCAGTTATGGACGCGAAAAAACCTGTTCCAGCCGAATTTGATCGCCCTGAGCACACCAGCGGCGCGTTAACGGCAATGGGTTGGGAAAAATGGGACGAAGAATACGTGCGGGCGCTGTCTGACCGTGGCGTCGAACCGATCTCGAGTTTGGGCTACGACGGTCCAATCGCGGCATTGCGTGACCCAAAACCAAATCTTGCCGAATTCATGAAAGAAACTGTGGCGGTGGTCACCAACCCGGCGGTTGACCGTGAACGCGAGATTGAACAATTTTCGACCCGTACCATCATGGGTCGTCGTGCGCTGCCGAACGGCAAACTGGGTGGTACGGTCATCGAATTGATCGCGCCAGTCATGCCAACCACCGCTGCCGTGGCAGCCAAAGCTGGAACGCTGACCGTCGCGCAACTCGAGTCACAACTGCTTAGCAAACGTGTGCCAATGGAACGCTTGGTCAATAATAACTTTGGCGAGCCGCTCGAGAAAAGCCTTGATCGACTGCGGATGCGCGTGCTCGAGGCGGCAAAATCTGGCGCGGAATTGATTGTGCTCGAGGATTTGGGGATTCTGAAGGCTGGCAATATGCCGATTGATCCGACCTTAGCAATTGCCGAGGCAAACAAAGCCCTCGAGGTCATTTCGCCGGAAGGTGTGACCCACCGCCGTTTGACCAGTTTGGTCGTCTCGAGTGGCGCTATTCGGAACTTGCATGACATCATGATTTTGCTTGGACTTGGGGCTGAAGCCGTCGAACCTTGGATGATGTTTGACATTTTTGCTCCAGAATCCGAGCAAGCCGATAAGCTGCTTTCTGGTTTGATCAAAGGCATCGAGAAGGTCATGAGCACGATGGGCATTCACGAAATTCGCGGATACGGGCGCGTGTTCGCCGCGATTGGCTTGAAACCAAACCTGGCAGACCGCCTGGGTGTGAAAAGCTTCCTGGCAAGTGATAACGCTGGTTACGGACTCGAAGAACTCGAGCAAACTATGTCTGAGCGCCGTCACCAATGGCAACTTGGCGCTGCCAGTCTGGCAAGGGATGCACGGCTTAACACAAGAATTTACAAGCACGTTCTGGCAGCCAGCACTGGCGAAATTTCGCACAGCGATTACACCGGACGGGTTCGCAGCCTCGAGCTTGATTTTCCTGTGGCGGCACGCAATTTGCTCGAGGTGAAGGGTTTAGAAGGTCCGAGCACCGAGGACGAAATTCGCATGGCGGAAGAGATTGATATTTCGGCGGGCAAACATGCGCTGCCGTTTGTAATTAGTGCCATGAGTTTCGGCTCGCAGGGCGAAACAGCCTTCAGGGCGTACCCAGAAGCCGCCAAACGCCTCGATATGGTCAGCATGAACGGTGAGGGCGGCGAAATTGCCGACATGATCGGCAAGTACGTGCGTTGGCGCGGTCAGCAGGTCGCCAGTGGGCGCTTTGGTGTCTCGAGCGAAATGCTGAACTCTGCGGGTTTTATCGAAATTAAAATTGGTCAGGGGGCAAAACCTGGCGAGGGCGGGCATCTTCCTGGCAGCAAAGTGACCGTCAAGGTGGCTCATGCGCGTCATGCTACCCCTGGCGTGGATTTGATCTCGCCGAGCAACAACCATGATCTTTACAGCATCGAAGACCTGGCGCAACTGATCGAAGAATTAAAAACCATCAACCCTTACGCCAAGGTCTGCGTCAAAGTGCCAGTCGTTCCAGAAATCGGCACAATCGCCGTCGGCATCGCCAAAGCTGGCGCGAACGTCATTACGCTTTCGGGCTTTGAGGGCGGTACAGGCGCGGCTCGAGCGCACGCGCTGAAGTACGCGGGCTTCCCAGCCGAATTGGGTTTGCGCCGCGCCCACCGTGCGCTGGTCATGGCTGGCATTCGTGACAACGTTGAACTCTGGGTGGACGGCGGTATGAAAACCGGACTTGACGTGATCAAAATGGTCTGCCTCGGCGCGAACCGCATTGGCTTTGGCACGGTTGCCATGAGCGCCATCGGTTGCACAATCTGTCGCGGTTGCCAACTCGATACCTGCCATGTGGGCATTGCCACCCAAGTCGAAACCCAGGAGGAAGCCGACCACAAGGGCATGAAACGCTGGGTTCCAAGGGAGCTGGATACCGCCACCGAAAACCTGGTGCGTTTTTTCAGCGGCATGGCATCTGAGGTTCGCGCCATGATCGCCACGCTTGGCTACGAGCGCCTGCAAGACATGGTTGGGCATGTGGAACACTTGGGGCAGTTTATTCACAAAGACAAACTCGATCTGACGTACCTGCTCGAGGAGGTCGAACCGCTGGCGCTGCCAACCCAAACCGCCAGGGTGATTCGCAAACCACTCAACAGCCTGACCCGAATGCTCTCGAGTTGGATCACCGAAGCCGCCGTGTCTGGCGACGAAAACGTGATGTACCAAGATGGACCAGTCGCCAGCGCAGACCGCGCCCTCGGCACGCACCTTTCGGGCGAACTGAGCCGCCGCAAGAACGACCCGAAAATGAAACTCGGGCGAGCCAAACTGTATTTTGATTCGGGCAGCATTCCAGGCAACGGGCTGGGCGCGTTCAACGCCCAAAACCTCGAGATTCTGGTGGACGGTGGCGCTCAAGATGGTGTCGGCAAGGGCAGCATCGACGGCAAAATCGTGATTTTAAAAGGCTTGAACGATCAGGGCACTCGGGTTGACGGCAGCGTGGGCAAGAGCTTCGCTTACGGCGCTATCGGTGGCAGCTTTATTGTCCAAGGCGATGCCGACTCGAGGTTCTGTATTCGGCTTTCGGGCGCGGATGTGGTGCTCGGCGGCGAAGTGAGAAAACCGCTCGAGGACAGTTTGGGAATGTTGGCATCTCGAGCCAACGCCAAAGGTTTCGCTTTTGAATACATGACCAACGGGCGTGTGGTGGTCTTGGGCGATGCCGGTCCCTGGATTTGTTCGGGCATGACCGGCGGCGTGGTCTACCTGCGGTATAACCCCGCACTGGGCTTGGATGACACCGCACTCGAGCGGCGACTTGCTAAAGGTGCGCTGGTGAAAATTCATAAACTTGGACAAAAAGGTGTGGCTGACATCCGCGAGCTTCTAGGCGAATACCACAATGCGCTGGTCGCCAGTGAACAAGCCGACACCGCACGCCGAATTGCCGAATTGCTGGTAGACCCCAGCAATCATTTTAGAATGGTTGTGCCAGCCAATCAACAGGTGGACGCCAGCGTTTCGACAGAGTAAATCTCGAGCAGTGCTACAAAATCTCGAGCGTGAATGTTCATGCTCGAGGTTTTTTGATGGTTTTGGAATTTGGCGCTCGATTGTTTTTATGCCCGAAACTCGAGTGCCGGTTATTGCGTGCGCCCGAGACGGTTTGTTCATCACCGACGACGAGGGTTTAACAGGTGCTGACTACCGTTGGTGTTTCAGGCTAGGACTCGAGACTTTTTATGGTACTTGGGCGCATCAACAAGACTGGCACATTCGCGTGATGCACCACGCCCTCACTAACACTGCCCAGCAACAAGCGTTCCATACCAGCTCGAGCGTGGGTGGTCATGACGATCAAATCGGCGTGAACGTCTTTGGCGGCGCCCAAAATGACGTTGTGAATCTGGTTGGTGTTGGCGTGCAAAAGGCTGGTTGTGGGGCTTAATTCTTGGCAAAGCGCCACGGCTTTCTCGAGCGCGAGTTTCCCAGTTTCCTCGAGTGATTTCGACAAGCCTGCGGCATCAAAAGCGCCATATGCTCCGAAGGAATCGGTGAAGGGCATTGGCATGTCGGGTATGACGTAGACAAAATGCAGTTTTGCAGGCAACTCGAGCGCCAGTTTTTTGGCGTACCGGGTGGCTTGAAAGCTGTCGCTTGTGGTGTCGATGGGCACAAGAATCCGTTTGAATTCGGCGCTGGTTGCCGCCCTGGAAACCATGATCGGAATTTGAGCCATCCGCACCACGCGCTCAGTTACGCTGCCCAGCAAAAGGCGGTTAAGTCCCTCTCGGGCGTGAGTGCCCATTAAAATCAGGTCGTAATCTTTGTGCTTGGCTTCTTTGGCAATCGCATTGCCAATGTGCATTTCAAAATCTGTGATCAGCATCTCATCGCCAATCACACCCTTTTCCAGCGCACGATTTTTCCAGGTGCTCAGCAGCCCTCGAGCATAGGTGGTGGTATCGAGTTTGGTCATGACGTAAGCAAAGGTCACTCGAGCACCGATGCGTTTGGCAAAGTCCAAACCCATCATGGCGGCTTGTTCGCTGCACGGTTCGGGCACGACAGGAATCAAAATATGCTTGAACATATTGCCCCCTTACTCTCTGTGACCAACAAAGGCACGCAGAACATCGGTGGTGGTGATTACGCCGCGTAGCTGCTCGCCGTACATGACGGGCAGACCGCCAATGTTGTGCTTGAGCATCTGCTCACTTGCGTACTCGAGGCTGGCATCCTCGAGTACAAAATGAATCGGGTGCGACATGATTTCGCTGACCTTGATTTTGGCGACCAGGTAATTGATCTCCCAGATCGAGAGCGAGGTCGCGTCTGAGGGCATGGCGTGTTTCACGTCACGGTCGGTGATGATGCCGACGACTTTCTTATTGTTGTCAACCACGGGCAAGCGTCTGAAGCCACCGTTTTTCATCAATTCGTTGGCGGTAGGCAAGGTGGTGTCTGGATGCACCGTGACGGGGTTGCTGGTCATGAATTCGCGGACTTGCATAAGAACCTCCTGAAAAAAGTTTAGGTTTTTGTGATTACCAAGGCATTACCAGCCGCTCGAGTGCAATCGGTAATGCCTTGGTAATGCCTACCCTCGAGACTTCGTTGGTCAGAAGTTCATTCGAGCCAGGTGCTCGAGAACTTTCAGGAGGCACACCATGTTGATTGTCGAAAAGCCCGTCAGTCCAGCGCCAAGTTTTGTCAGCAACGCCCGTTTGCTCGAGTGGGTCAAAGAAACCGAACTGCTCTGCAAGCCAGACCGCGTGCATTGGTGCGATGGTTCGCAACTCGAGTACGACACCCTGTGCGAACAGATGGTCGAGAATGGCACGTTTATTCGTTTGAATCCGAGCTTGCGTCCAAACAGTTTTCTGGCACGTTCAGACGTGAACGACGTGGCTCGAGTTGAAGAGAAAACCTTTATTTGCAGCCTGGCAAAATCCGACGCGGGTCCGACCAACAATTGGATGGCTCCAAAGCAAATGAAAACCGTGTTAACGCCATTGTTCGACGGCTCGATGCGTGGTCGCACCATGTATGTGATTCCGTTCAGCATGGGTCCAATCGGTTCACCCATCGCGCACATTGGCGTACAAATTTCGGACTCGCCCTATGTCGCGGTTTCGATGCGCATCATGACCCGCATGGGCAACAAGGTGCTCGAGGTCTTGGGTGACAACGATTTTGTTCACTGTCTGCACAGTGTTGGTCTGCCGCTCGAGCCTGGTCAAAAAGATGTGCCGTGGGCTTGCAATCAAACCGATAAGTATATTTCGCATTTTCCAGAGGAACGCGCCATCTGGAGTTACGGCAGCGGTTACGGCGGCAACGCGCTGCTGGGAAAGAAATGCTTTGCCTTGCGTATTGCCAGCGTTCTGGCGCGTGACGAGGGTTGGTTGGCGGAGCACATGCTGATTTTGGGCGTCAAAGACCCTGCGGGCGAAAAAACCTATGTCGCGGCAGCCTTTCCGAGCGCCTGCGGCAAAACCAATTTTGCCATGCTGATCCCGCCCAAACCATTTTTGGATGAGGGTTGGGAAATCACCACCGTTGGCGATGACATCGCCTGGATCAAACCTGGCAAGGATGGTAAAATTTACGCCATCAATCCCGAGAACGGTTTTTTTGGCGTCGCCCCCGGCACGAACGACTCGAGCAACCCGAACGCAATGGCGAGCATTCAAGAGAACACGATTTTCACCAACGTTGCCCTGACCGACGACGGCGATGTTTGGTGGGAAGGTATGACCAAAACCCCGCCAGCGCACCTGATTGACTGGACTGGGCAAGACTGGACACCCGATTGCGGACGCAAAGCCGCGCACGCCAACTCGAGGTTCACCGCGCCAATTTCGCAGTGCCCAAGCATTGACGACCAAGCCGATAATCTGGCTGGCGTGCCAATCAGTGCCTTCATTTTTGGTGGTCGCCGCTCGAGCGTCGTGCCGCTGGTTTATCAGTCTTTTAACTGGAATTACGGCGTTTATGCCGCCGCGACAATGGGCAGCGAAATGACGGCAGCCGCCGCAGGCAAACTCGGTGAGGTTCGGCGCGACCCCTTCGCCATGCTGCCTTTTACGGGTTATCACATGGGCGATTACTTCAACCACTGGCTGAACTTTGGGCGCAGCATTCACAACCCACCCCGTATTTTTAACGTCAACTGGTTTCGTAAAGACTTAGACGGCAATTTCTTATGGGCTGGTTTCGGTGAGAACATGCGAATCCTCAAATGGATTGTCGAACGCGCCAGGGGACACGCCGCCAGCATCGAAAGCCCGCTGGGTTGGATGCCAACTTACGACGACATCGACTGGCGCGGACTTGAATTCTCGAGGGAAGACTTTGAAAACCTAATGAGCGTAGACCGCGACGTCTGGCAGCAAGAAATCGTTGGTCACGACGAATTGTTCGTCAAACTTTATGACAAGCTGCCCAAAGAATTTATCTTCATTCGTGAACTGATCCTCTCGAGCCTATGGCGTGCGCCCGAACACTGGGGTTTAGCGCCAGAGTAATGAACTGTAACGCACCGCCCCTCACCCGACGCCACGCGCCACCGTCTCGACCATAAAACGCACCTCTCGTAGGATGGAGAGGGAAAATCCTCAAGCCAAACGTGTACAGAACCCAAACTCCCTTCTCCCGCCTGCGGGAGAAGGGTCGGGGATGAGGGTGGAGAAATGGTGACTCGAGTTCCCATACCCATAAAAACCTTTTCGCATCTCGAGTTTCACAAGGAGACATCATGTTGGGGTTGCTCGAGCAAAGTCCGTTGTTGTTGCTGTTTTTGGTGGCTGGGATTGGGTATCCGATTGGGCGTTTGAAACTGGCGGGTTTTTCGCTTGGGGTTTCGGCGGTATTATTTACGGGTTTGGTGTTTGGGTCACTTTCAGTTGATATGAAGTTGCCAGAAGTCGTGTATCAGTTTGGTTTGGTGTTGTTTGTGTACACGATTGGTCTTTCCAGTGGACCCGGTTTTTTTGCGGCGTTGCGGCGTAAGGGTTTGCGGGATAATTTGTTTGCGCTCGGAATTTTGTTTGTGGCGGGCGCTGTGGTGGTTTTTGCCAGCCTGCTTTTCAAGTTAGGGTCTGGAAGTGCCGCCGGTTTGTTCGCAGGGGCTTTAACCAACACTCCAGCCCTCGCTGGGGTACTCGAGACGCTTAAATCGCTTGCCCCCAAAGCGCTTCTCGAGCAAGTGTTGGTTGAACCGGTGGTGGCGTATTCAGTGGCGTACCCGATTGGTGTAATTGGAATGCTGCTGGCAATTGGTTTGTTCGAGCGTTTCTGGCGTATCGATCAAAGGCTCGAGGCGAGCAGAGCACCAGAACTGAAGGGTTCTTTTGAGGGCATCACGCATCAGAGTGTGGTGGTCACGGCTTCAAACTTTCAAACAAAGCCGATCACACAAATTGCCAAAGAACGCGGTTGGCATGTGGTGTTTGGGCGGTATCAACACGCCAACAACCTGAGTCTGGTTAATCCTGAAACGCGTCTTCAACCTGGTGATGTGATCAGTTTGGTGGGTTCGCCGAGCGAAGTGAACGCCGTCATGAATGAGCTTGGCGAACCGAGTTCTGAAGCGCTCGAGTTAAACCGCTCGAACCTCGATTTTCGTCGGGTCTTGGTTTCCAATCCCAGCGTCGCAGGCAAAAGCTTAAATCAACTCGAGTTGCCACAACATTTTGGCGCGATCATCACTCGGGTTGGACGCGGCGATGTGGATTTGCTACCGAACCGAGATTTCAAACTCGAGTTGGGTGATCGGGTGCGTGTGGTCTGTGCTCCAAATCAAATGAACGAGGTGGCAAAAGCTCTGGGCGATTCGTACCGTGCCATCTCGGAGATTGATGTCATGACCTTCAGCGTTGGCATTGCGCTCGGCTTGCTGCTCGGTGCGATCAGTCTGCCACTGCCTGGCGGCTCGAGTTTAAAACTTGGTATTGCCGGCGGTCCACTGATTGTGGGTTTGATTTTGGGGGCGTTGGGTCGTACTGGGTCGGTGGTCTGGCAGTTACCGCACAGCGCCAATTTGACCTTGCGGCAATTGGGTGTGATTTTATTTTTGGCTGGCGTTGGCACGCGTTCGGGCTTTGCGTTTGTCAGCACCTTTGCGGGTGGGGGCGGCATATTATTGTTCGTGATTGGTGCTCTGGTCACGTGTTTTACGGCTTTTTTGACGCTTTGGATGGGTTATAAAATCTTAAAAATTTCGTTTCCGATTTTGACAGGAATGCTGGCTGGTATTCAAACCCAACCCGCTGTGCTGGCGTTTGCCAACGAACGCGCCCAGAATGACTTGCCAAACATTGGGTACTCGAGCGTGTACCCAATGGCGATGATTGCCAAGATTCTGATTGCGCAACTGTTGCTAGCGTTATTGCGTTAGTGGATAACAAAAACCTCGAGCAACTTGATGCTCGAGGTTTTAAAATCTGAATTGTCAGGTTACGCGAGTTTGATCAGTTTACCAAATACACCTGGGCAAGAACCATCTGAAGTCAACGGGCAATTCAGTGTCAAATGCTCGTCTGGGCGGCGGTTGCAAATGCTTTCACCGGCTTTAATGCGTTCTGCCAAATCCCTGGTTTCACCCATTGGCGTGTCGTCGAGTTCTTCGCGCAAGAAGCTCAAAAACCTTCGGTAATGCTCTATCGAGGCGTATTTGCCTTCGACCACACTTAAACAGGTCATCAATTTTTGATGGTAATTTTCGCCAATAAACGGGTCGGCTTTTAACGCCCGCACCAAAGCGCCCACCGCCGCGTCGCAAGAGCCGTGATCGCAATGAATCAAACTCAACTCGAGCGCCGCACGGACGTAAGCCGATTTGTACTCTTCGCGGGCTTCACGCGCCCAATCGGCATGTTCGCCCGGCAGGTAATCGCCTTTGTACAAATTGAGCACATGTTGGTACAAACGCTGCCGCACGGCGGGTTCGCTGGTGTGGTTGGCTTGCTCTAAAGTCAAATACAATTGATGCACGTCCGTTGCCATCAAGACTTCGTTCGAGAGGCGATAACGTCCGTATTCCTCTTGCAGCGCGTCGGAGCGCCCGAGAGCCGTGCGAACGCGGTGTACCGTCACCCGAAAACGGTTGTTGGCGCTGGGGTCTGGCTCTAACCCCCAAAGTTGCTCGAGGATTTCTTCTTTGCTGCAACCCTCAACGTGTGAAAGCAAATAAAAGAACAATTCTTGGGCGGCTTGGGCGTGCCATTGGGCGGGAACGCCGTCCACCAGCACTTCGCTTTTTCCAAGGGTGTTGATCTCAAGTTTGTTCATGGTCTGACCTCGAGTTTCTGAATGCGTCTGATCGTTCTTATTCTCAGTCTCCAACCCTCCAATTACAAAACCATTACAGCGCTGTGCAGTACAACCAGAATTTACGGTAATGGCTTTGTAATGCTCGAGTTTCAAGATAACGTGCATGAACAATTCATACCTTAAAACTTTTTCTGCCCACCAACAAGCCAGTTTGTTCTCGCTCGAGGCTGATTCATGTACCAACATATCCTGATTCCTGTCAGCAATGACCCGTGCAGCCAAATCGCTGCAAGACATGCCTTTGATCTCTCGAGGTTGCTTGGTTCTCGGGTAACGTTGTTGCATGTTTGCCCTGAATTTGAAGCATCATCGCAAGAAGGGTTTTGGCTGACCGAACTTGCCAACCTGGCACGGTTTGAACCCCAAATTCGGCTGGTCAGAAGTGCCAAAAGCATTCAACAGGTGATTCTCGAAGTGGCACAAACCGAAAAAGTCGATTTGATTGTTATGGGCACACACGGGCGCGAGGGGATCGAACGGTTGCAACTGGGTTCGGTGGCGCAAGCCGTGGCTGGAAGCTCGAGTATTCCAGTGCAGATTGTTCCGTTACGTGCAAAAGCAGCGCGTGGTTTTGTATCGCGTTGGAAAGAGGCGTTGAAATCCTCTTAAACTCTCGAGATTTGCGCCCAAAATGACCTTAAAAGTCACTCGAGTTTGAAAGTGCCTTAGCTGTTCATGTAAGGCACATTTGTTTTTCATTCAGTTTGCCCTCAGCTTATCATCAGCCTTGGCTTTTAGCCTAAAGACTGAAAGCAGGGGAGAAGATATGAAAAGTAAAACTTTTATTGAGGACGCAACCAAGGTTGCCAAAGGCGCGGTGAAAACCGCCAAAACATCCGCCAACAAAGCCAGTGAAAAAGTGAAGGCAACCACTGAACGCACCAAAGCTGCCGTTCATGAACTCAAAGCCGAAGCCAGCGATAATCCAATCACTAAGGTGAGCGAAAATATCAAAGCTGGCGTTGGTAAGGTCAAAGCGGCGATCCATGATGCCAAAGCAAAAACCAAATAATTTTGATCAGTCTTGATGGCATTTCAAACCCATATTTCAGTTTTTAAACCCTCAACCGTTATTGACCAACCGTTATTGACACAGCCTTCGACAACTCCAAAAGTTGAACTCGAGGCTTGTGATCGAAAGGATTATTATGCAACCACGTTCTTTAGCACTCGTCATCGCAGGTATGCTCAGCCTCAGCGCTCCCGCCCTTGCCGATGGGTTTTCAGTCACCCTTGACGCCCCAATTTCGCCTAATTTTAGTATTGGCACTGGTTTAAATTACAGTTACGAAGTTATTCCAAATCTGTTTCTTGGTGGCAGCTTGAATCTGGTTTTTGTACCCAGCGCACCTTCAAACGCTCAATTTGGACTGAGCACTCGGGTCGGCGCAAAGTATATCGTGCAACTGACGAACACCACCAATACTTACGTCAACGTTTATGCGGGTGCTGGTGTGGATTTGCAGATTTTACCATCGCCAATCTCGGTTAGTGCAGATGTGAATGCGGGTGTATTTGCCCGTTATGGTGCTGGCAATGATGTCAAACTTTACGGCGGCATGGACGGCGCTTTGGGTTACAACTTCAGCGTTGGTGTACTAAACCCAGAAATCAGTGGTTATGTTGGCGTCAAGTTTGAGCCTATCGGTGCGCTTTCGCTTTATGCCCAAGGTGCGGTTGGTTACAACAGCATCTCGAGCGTTGGGACTTCGGGCGCAGGCTTTGTTTACGATACCCGAGCTGGTTTGTACTACGACATCGTTCCGCAATTCCGTTTGGGCGTTTATGCGGGCTTCAACGGCGGTTTCGTGTTAGGACTTAGCGGTCAATACACCATGAAACCAGGCACGCTTGCCACCCCAGGAAATTACCTTCCTTAAATGTCAGTGAAAATGGTCTTGCTCTCGAGACAAGACCGTGTGCTCTCGAGACAAGACCGTGTGATCTCAAGACAAGACCATGTGATCTCGAGACAAGACCATGTGATCAAACAAAAAAATCGTTTCAAGATTCTTCGGCTCAAGTTCGGTTGTTAAAACATTCGTACCAAAGGAGATCATCATGAAAAAACCACTTATTGTTGGACTGATCGTGGCATTCGCCTTGACCATCACTGGCGCAATGGCTGGCTTGACGGCAGCCAAAGCAAGCGCTCAAACTCAAGCACTAAATTATTACAACACCGCCAAAGAACTGGCTGCCCAGGGCGTTATTGCGTACCCAGTTGCCTTTATCGATTTTTCGCTCTGGAATGATGCGGTTAACAACGCTGCCGCAGCCGTGCAACTTGAACCTGAAAACACGATGTACATGCGTTACTTGGGCGAGTTGTACACCACCACCCAATGGTGGTCAGAAGGCTACCGAGTTTGGAAAGAACTTGAAAGCAAGCAACAACTTGACGCCGAGGCTGCCGGTTGGGCTGCCAAGACCGCCGCCAAAATGGGTTACTTGCGTTTGCAACGCAATCTTAAACAAGAAGCAATTCCTTATTTGGTCGATTCGTTGCGTTGGAAGGAAGACGTTCAAGTTCGGGCGCTTCTGGTACGCGCACAAAAGTAATTGATCTTTCAGCTTTTTTTCTCCTTTTGCCGTCATAGAATTCTATGACGGCAGACTCGTTTGTTCTGGCATCAATCTTAAAATATTGCATAAACTCGAGCTGTAATGCCATTGGTATTTATGGGATGAGAATGAAAGACAAAATCGTGCTTTCAGGATAGGGTAAACCATGCAAAGGATTTTGAAATTGATATTCGCAATTTTAGTTTTCGCAAGTTTGGCATTTGCCCTTAAATCGGGCGACAGCAAATGGGTTTTTGCCTCGAGCGCCACAAATTCTCCGACACTCGGTTTGGACGGCACAATCTATTTTGGTGGTACAGATCAAAAGTTTTACGCGCTTTCCTCGAACGGAAAACTAGAGTGGAAGTACGATGTCGGCGGTATTGTCAAATCGAGCGCCAGCATCGGCACAGACGGCACAATTTATTTTGGGTCTTACAACAAATCGTTTTATGCCCTGACGCGCCAAGGGAAACTCAAATGGAGCTTCGCTTCGGGCGGCGATATTTACTCGAGTCCAGCACTGTCCGAAGACGGCACGGTCTACTTTGGTAACAGCACTGGTTTGTTATACGCCCTGGACGCCCAGGGGCAGCAAAAATGGCAGTTGAGACTGGGTAAATCTATTTTCTCTTCACCTGCTATCGCCAGCGACGGCACAATTTACATTGGCGCACACGACAAAGCCTTGCACGCCATCAACCCTGATGGTACGGAGCGTTGGAAGTTTCAGACCGATAGCTTTTTGTTCTCTTCGCCCGCCATCGGTTCAGACGGCACGATTTACATTGGCTCGAGCGACTCGTACTTGTATGCCGTGAATCCTGATGGGAGCTTGCGCTGGAAGTACAAAACCGGTTTTTACGTGCTCTCCAGCCCAGTTATTGCTGCCGATGGTACAATTTACGTCGGTTCTCACGATAAAAAACTGCACGCCATCAATCCCGACGGCTCGGTGCGTTGGACTTTTCAAACCGATGGTTTTGTTTCATCTGTGCCAGCCCTGGCGGCGGACGGCACGATTTACTTTGGATCGTTTGACAATTATTTTTACGCCCTGTCCTCGGATGGACAACTGCTGTGGAAGAAAAACCTCAAAAACCGTATCGATGCCTCACCCTTGATTGCCAAAGATGGCACGGTCTATATTTCTGACCAAAGCGGCACAATAACTGCCATTAACGGCACTTCGGGTTGGGCGATTGCGCCTTGGGGAAGGTTTAAAGGCAGCACCCTGGGACTCGGGCGGGCGCTCAGCACAGTACAAGCCCAGACCTTGTTTGACAGCGAAGCTGCTCCTTTGGTGGCTGCGATAACCCCCGAGGTTGTCAACTCGAGTTCAATCAACTCTTCGGCAAATACGAGCGCTCTGGCATCAAAAGCCATTTTTGTCGCAGGTACAATCATGCTGCCCGTGCGGGAATTGGCGGCGCTGGTCGGCGCTCGAGTGACAAAGTTTGTGGCTGGAACGGCAACCATTGAACGCCAACAATCGGTCATTAATTTGACCCTTGGCAAAGAAGGCGTTGGCTACCGCGCACCGATTTTGTACAACACCAAAATGTACGTTCCGCTTCGTGCCTTAAATGGTTTGAAGGGCGTCAGTATTGCCTGGAATGGTGCCAGTAAGAGCGTGATGGTGAACGTTGAGGGTCAAATCACCGAGATCAAATTGGATTTGACCAAATTACCGAACGTTAAATAACGTTTAAGGCTCGAGCAACCGATTTTGTTCACCCAGTCAATTTTCCTGGGTGAACTTTTTATGTTCATGGTTTGGATGTTTTACAGTGGTTTCCGTTTTGGTTGAGAAACTTGTTTTTCAACCAAAACGCGAGCTATGCGAGAAGAAGCGACCATGCCCGTCAGGTGCATTTTATGGTCAAGAATTGGTCAAAAAGCGCAGCTTTTTTATCAATGAATACGGAAACCACTGTAAGACTGCAAAAAGCTTTTTGATGCTCAAAATAATCTGGGATTTCCAGCCTCAGCCGCCATTCAGCAAATCATAAGGGCAAGCACAATTCAAAATCTTAGAGTTCTTGCATCGCTCGAGCTTGACCGTTGAGGTTGATAATGAATCTCGAGTTGAAGTATCTTCAACATTTTTCGGGATTGAGCCTCACATTTTATTTCAGCACTTGTTATTTCAACACTTGCGCCAGAAGGCTGCGACACTCGAGCCTGAGGAGGTCTTATGAGTAAGATTCTATTTGCGATTGGAACACCCAAAGATTGGGCTTTGTACACACCAGATTTAATTGCTCATGCCCGCGCCTCAAACAGCTCAATTCATCTGCTCGAGATTGGTTCGCCGCTTGGAACGGGGTTGTTCACGTCCAATAAACCACCCGAGGATGACTCTTATCCCGAACCCGTCGCACCAAACGAAAAAACCGAGCCGATTCAGCTTGATTTGAAAGACATGCCCGAAGACACAGCCATTGCAGCTCTGGAAACCAGCGCTTTTTTGAACACGGTGGCAGATTCTTTGCGTGCCAATAACTTGGAAGTTACAGCCGAATGGGTTCCAAATTTTGATCTTGCGCAACTTGCCGAGTACGCCATGAAGCACGATGCCGATACGGTGGCGTTGATTGCTCGGGGTTGGTGGGCAAATTTGATCGAGGGTGACGTCCGTCCAATGTTGAAGGAAAAAGGTTTAAGAGTACTTGACCTTAAAGAAAGTGACGTGATGCCAACCCTCAAAGAGGCTGATGCCATCAATTTAAGGGCATGAGCAAATCTTCAAAACTCGAGTTTTTGGGTTCTTTTTTGGCTCGAGTTTTGATGTTGCAAGCCGAAAACCGAGATTCAAGACAATTGTTGCTGTTCGATCCCAGAGCGAGTCAATGCTCGAGTGTCGAAATGAGCGCTGAGCAAAACAGACCATCATTGTTAACCTTGAGGATCAACAGAAACGTGGATTAAAACCATGACCAGCATTAGAAAATCTATTTCTTGGATCAATCCCGTGCAACTTAAATCTTTCGCGCCAGGTGGCAATAATTTGCCAGTGCGTGACGCTATTTTTAGTCTCGAGCGTCTCGAGCAACACGCCACCGAGTTGGCAAGTACTCAAACCCTGCTCATCGACCCTCGGCGGGGACGCGGTTTGTCCAGACGGGTTCGGGAGAATGCGCGGGTGTTGACTGAATCCTACCGTTCGATTGTCGCGGCGATTCGTTTGGAGCGTCCGATTACCCCCGCCGCCGAGTGGCTGGTCGATAACTTTTTTGTGGTCGATGAGCAATTGCGCGAAATCATTAAAGATTTACCGAGCGGTTATTACAAAAAATTACCCAAGTTGAGCAATGGCACGCTCGAGCGTTACCCGCGCATCTTTGGTTTGGCTTGGGAATTTGTTTCGCACACCGACAGCCATTTTGATCTGGATGCCTTAACACGGTTTATTGGTGCTTACCAGCAAACCACGACGCTAGCGATTGGTGAGTTGTGGGCGTTGCCGATCACGTTGCGGATTGTGCTGCTGGAAAATTTGCGCCGAATTTCTGAACAGGTCGTGGCGGCACGGGCTTGGCGTGAAGAGGCTGATGCCTTTGCAGACGAGTTGCTGGGATTGAACGGGCGTTTGGCGCAACCGCTTTGGGTCATGTCTAGGAGGCTCGAGCGCCGAGAATTGCCGCGTCCGTTTGTGGTGCAATTGATTCAGCGAATGCGCGATAAGGGCGAAACGGCTTATCAAATGATTCGCCTGCTCGAGACGCGCCTTGCGGCTTTGGAAACCACCGCCGACCAGACGGTACGCGAAGAATATCAATCGCAAACCGCCGCGAGCGTCACGGTGCGCAACATCATCACCAGCATGAGGCTGATCTCGAATATCGACTGGGCAGATTTTTTTGAATCGGTCAGTTTGGTCGATACCGTTTTGCGCCGAAGCACGGTTTTTACGGCTTCAGACTTTGCTACCCGTGACCGTTACCGTCAGGCTATCGAAGAGTTGGCTCGAGGTTGCGATTACTCTGAAGTTCGGGTGGCAGAACACGCGATTGGCTTGGCATCGGGTTTGCATCCAAGTCAAGGTGCGGCACAAAACGATCAAGCCGAACTCGAGCGTTTCAAAGACCCTGGTTATTATCTGATTTCGGGTGGGCGAAACTTGCTCGAGCGTGTTTTGAAGTACAAGCTACCGATCAGCACTTGGTG
The DNA here is from genome assembly GCA_043775825.1 of Deinococcales bacterium. Lineage (GTDB taxonomy): Bacteria > Deinococcota > Deinococci > Deinococcales > JAAFIG01 > JANXTZ01. Next base: position 16,095 of record JAYVRX010000018.1, on the reverse strand, counting down.
GCTGCGCACCTACCGTCCAGCGACCATGCTTTGGTACGTTGCCACCATTATCGGTATCAGCGCTTTGGTACTGGCGCTTGGTTTTTTGGCGTTGCAACCTCAGGTTGGTTTGCTGGAGCGGGTCTTGCTGGGATTGTTGTTGTTGATTCCCGCCTCGGATTTGGGCATTGCCTTGGTCAACAGTTATGTCACGGCAAGCCTCAGACCGCGCACGCTCGCCAAACTCGAACTGAAATCTGGCGTTCCATCGCCGCTTCGAGTTGTGGTTGCCGTGCCAACCTTGTTCACGTCACCAGCCCAGATTCTCGAGGAATTTGAACAACTCGAGGTGCGTTATCTTTCCAATTCTGATGGCGAGGTTTACTTTGCGCTCTTAAGCGATTTCACGGACGCAAAACAGCAGGTCATGCCGAACGATGAGGGGTTGCTCGAGCTGGCAGTCCAGGCGGTCAATGCGCTGAATGCGCGTTATCAGCCTGCGCTCGAGGCTGGAGAAAAAACTGGTCAGGATTCGGGATCAGCGCGTTTTTTTTTGCTTCACCGCGAACGACGTTGGAGTGAAACTGAACAAGTCTTTATGGGTTGGGAGCGCAAGCGCGGCAAACTTCACGAGTTCAACCGCTTGCTGCGCGGCGCAACCGACACCAGTTTTATTGACCTGGCAGCACCCAAATTGCCAGACAAGGTTCGTTTTGTCATCACGCTCGACGCCGATACGCGATTGCCGCGCGGTTCGGTCAAACGGCTGGTCGGTGCGATGGCGCATCCGCTGAACCGTCCACGTTTTGATGTGCCAACCAACCGTGTGATCGAGGGCTATGCCGTTTTGCAGCCTCGTATTACCCTGTCGTTGCCCGTTGAACGCGAAGGCACGTTATTCCAACGGGTTTTCTCGAGTCACGCGGGCATGGACCCTTATGCCAGCGCGGTTTCAGATGTTTACCAAGATTTGTTTGGTGAGGGTAGTTTTGCCGGTAAAGGCATCTATGACGTGGATGCTTTTGAACGCGCCATGCAGGGTCGCGTGCCAGAATCGACGCTTTTAAGCCATGATCTGTTCGAGGGTTTGTTCGCTCGAGCGGGCTTACTGAGCGATGTCGAACTGGTCGAAGAATACCCCTCGCATTACGGCGTTCATGCGGCGCGTCAACACCGTTGGGTGAGGGGCGATTGGCAATTGCTGCCTTGGATTTTTTCGCAAAAAGCTCCGATTGTGGCGCTTGGTCGTTGGAAGTTGCTCGACAACTTGCGCCGCAGCCTCTCGCCGATTGCGTTTTTGAGTTTGCTGGTTGTGGGTTGGCTTGCGTCAGGCATCAATGCCGGCGCTTGGACTGGGTTTTTACTGATCGTTTTTGCGTTTTCGGCTTTGATGCCGTTTCTGACCGCCCTGCGACCACCAAACTGGGGCGTCTCGAGGCGCAGTTATTTTCTGTCTCTGCGCGAAAAATTGAGCTTAAGTGTTTTGCAACTCGCCCTCAATTTGACCCTGCTGGCAGATCAGGCGTACCTAATGCTCGATGCGATTGGGCGCACGCTCTGGCGGCTGGTGTCGCGCAGGCGGTTGCTCGAGTGGCGCACCGCAGCCCAAGCCAAATCTGGCGCGACCCTCGAGTTGAGCGGTTTTTACCGCGCCATGATTGCCGCACCCGTGCTGGCAATTTTGATTGAGATGCTCGTCTTGTGGCTCAGACCGAGCGTTTGGATGTACGCGTTACCTTTTCTGGTCGTCTGGGCAATCTCGCCAATAGTGGCTTACATGGCAAGCCTTCCCCGTATCAAGACCGAGCTTGACCAGTTGCCCGCCACCGATCAAGTGTTTTTGCGCGATGTGGCGCGTCGGACTTGGCGTTTTTTTGAACGTTTTGTTGGACCCGACGACCATTATCTCGCGCCAGACAATTTTCAGCAAGACCCGCAAGCCAAAATTGCACATCGTACATCACCGACCAACGTTGGCTTGGCGCTCTTATCAACCGTTACCGCCCACGATTTTGGTTGGATCGGACGGTTTGAAACCATCGAACGACTTGAACTCAGTTTTGAATCCATCGAACGCCTCGAGTTGTTTCGTGGACATTTGTTCAACTGGTACGACACCCAAAGTTTGCAACCGCTCGAGCCTCGTTACGTTTCCACGGTGGACAGCGGCAATCTGGCGGGGCATTTGGTCGCCCTTTCGCAGTCGTGTTTTGAACTCAAGATTAAACCAATCCTGGGCGTTTGGATTCTTGATGGTTTGCGCGATGCCCTGCGTCAAGCCCGAACCGCCAGCCTGCAACTCGAGAAAACGCTGCCCTCGTTTGCTGCCAAGCCCGCGATGGCTGTCCTCAAGCAGCTCGAGGACAGTCTGTCGGACGTGCCAACAAGCCTTGGCGAATGGGCAAAAAAATTAGATTCGCTGCATGTGTTGGCTTGTGATTTGGTCAAAACCTTTGAGGCTCAGTTGAGCACATCAACCGATCCCAGTTTTGAGACGACAGAATTTTTGTACTGGACTCGAGCGGTGCAGGCAAGCGTCCGCAGTCAGCGCCGCGATGTCGAAATCCTCATGCCGTGGGCAAATCAGACCCAGCTTGAGGGCTTGGCAGGTTTGTCACTGACCACTTTACTCGAGCGTTCAGACCTCATCCGCCAAGAGTTGCTGGCGCTGCCGTCCAGTTCGGGCTTGCTCGAGTTGTTCAATCAGGGTCTGCAACAGGCTTCAAAATTGATGGCTAGGCTCGAGAAAATGGCGGCGCGTTCAGAGGCATTGTTTGCCCAGATGGATTTCAAATTCTTGTTTGAGGATACCAAAAAATTGTTCTCAATCGGTTTTGATGCCTCCAACCACCGCCTCGACCCAAGTTTTTATGATCTGCTGGCGTCAGAGGCGCGACTGACCAGCTTTATTGCGATAGCCAAAGACGAAGTGCCGACCTCGCACTGGTTTCATCTTGGGCGCGAACTGACGCCGATTGGTCGTGGTACGGCGTTGGTTTCCTGGACGGGGTCAATGTTTGAATACTTAATGCCGCGCCTGGTCATGCACGCCCCGAAAGGCAGCCTGCTCGAGGAAACTTGCGATCTGGTGGTGAGCGGTCAAATCGCTTACGGCGCTCGGCGCAGCGGTCCGTTTCAGACCGTACCCTGGGGGGTGTCCGAATCGGCGTTCGCGGCGCGGGACTTGGCGCTCAACTACCAGTATTCGGCGTTTGGCGTGCCAGGTTTGGGCTTGAAGCGCGGACTCGGCGACGACTTGGTGATCGCACCTTACGCCAGCGCGTTGGCGGCAATGGTCAACCCAGTGGCGGCAAGCAAAAACCTGCGGCAACTCGAGGCGATGGGCGCGAGTGGCACTTACGGTTTTTATGATGCGCTCGATTTTACCGCCTCGAGAATCCCTGAGGGCAAGCGTTTTTTGAGGGTAGAAAATTTTATGGCGCACCACTCGGGCATGACCTTGGTGGCGCTGGCAAACGTGCTTTTAGATGACCGTATGGTCAAACGCTTTCATGCCGATTTGCGGGTGCAATCCGCAGAGTTATTGTTGCAAGAACGCACCCCTCGAGACGCTACGGTGGATCGTCCGCGCAGCGAGGCGGTGTCAGTCAGTTTGCCCTCAGTCCTCGGTCTTGCACTGCCTGGTGAGCGCAGTTTTCGTTCGCTTCGGGATTCATCTGGGCAGACGCATTTACTTTCCAATGGTCGTTATACCGTCATGCTGACCGTGGCTGGCGCGGGCTTCAGCCGCTGGAACGATTTGGCGCTCACGCGCTGGCGCGAGGATGCGACCAAAGACCTCGACGGCAGTTATATTTTCGTGCGGGCGCTGCCAGAAACTTCACGCACCATATCTGAAACCGATGATGAGGCTCGAGTCTTCTGTGCCACCCCGCAACCTTTTGGTTTCGAGCCAGAAGATTTCGAGGCAAGATTTTTTGAAGACCGCGCCGAATTCTTGCGCCGCGATGGGGTGTTTGAATCCAAACTCGAGGTGATCGTCTCGCCGGAAGACGATGCCGAATTGCGCCGCCTGACCATCACCAACCACGATTCCAGAGCCAGAACCCTCGAGATCACCTCTTACAGTGAGGTGGTGCTGACCCAACCCGCCGCCGATGACGCCCATCCCGCCTTCGCCAAGCTGTTCGTGCAAACCGAATTTGTCCCTGGCATTGGGGTATTGCTCGCCACGCGCCGCCCGCGCTCAATCGAAGAACCTCGGGTTTGGGCGGCGCACATGGCAGCGCTCGAGGAAATCAGGCTCGAGAATGGCAAATTGGACGTGATAGAGATGGATTTGTACAGCCTCAACCCGCCGCAGTTTGAAACGGATCGCGCCCAATTTTTGGGACGTGGGCGCGATATTCGTCAAGCTCAAGCGATTTTGCGCGAGGGTAAATTGTCGGGGTCTGTCGGCGCGGTGCTCGACCCGATTTTCAGTTTGCGCCACGCGGTGCGCCTGCAACCTGGCGCGACAGTTCGGATTACGTTTAACACGTTGATCGCGGGCACTCGAGAAGCCGTGCTTGAAATGGCAGACCGTTACCGCGACCAGAAATCCTTTGATCGCGGTCTGACCCTGGCATGGACGAGGGCGCAGGTTGAACTGCATTTTCTGGGGATTACACCCGACGAGACGCATACTTTTCAACGTCTTGCCAGCAATGCCCTGTACCTGAATAAAAGTTTGCGGGCATCTAGCGAGGTCTTATCGCAAAATACCCTGGGGCAGTCGGGCTTATGGCGTCACGGTATTTCCGGCGATTTGCCAATTGTGTTGGTGCGCATCGACGATGCCGCCGACCTCGAGATCGTGCGTCAACTTTTAAGGGCGCACGAATACTGGCGTGCCAAACGCGTCAAAATTGATTTGGTGATCCTGAACGAACAAGCCACCTCGTACATGCAAGAACTGCAAGACGCCATTGGGGGTTTGGTGCGCTCGAGTCAAATGACCGCCCGCAGCGAGTACGCCGCCAACGGCAGTGTCTATACCTTGCGTGCCGATTTACTCTCGAGCAGCGAGCATGTTCAGTTGCGCAGCGTGGCTCGAGCGGTGCTTTTAAGTCATCAGGGCAGCCTGAGCGATCAAGTCGTGCGCACGCCGACCCTTGCGCCTGTGGCGGCAAGCTCAAAATCATTGATTGGGCGTACCGTCTCGAGTGCATTCTCTAATTTGGGTTTAAGGCTCAGCCGCCGTCCCGTCGGTTTGCCGCGCAGCAATTTGGTGCGCCGTCCAGACCTCGAGTTTTTCAATGGTTACGGCGGTTTTTCAAAAGACGGTCTTGAGTACGTGATTGTTTTAAACCAAGACCTTTACACGCCCGCACCTTGGATCAATGTGGTTGCCAATCCTCACATCGGGTTTACGGTTTCCGAATTGGGTGCTGGCTACACCTGGACGCAGAACAGCCGCGAGAATAAACTCACGCCTTGGTCTAACGATCCAGTCTCGGACTCGGTGGGCGAGGTGATCTATGTTCGTGACGAGGAAACGCTCGAGGTTTTCAGTGCCACGCCATTACCGACCCGCGAATTTAATAAAACCTACACGGTCAGGCACGGTCAAGGCTACAGCAGTTTTCTTCATGAAACCCACGGCTTGCAACTCGAGTTAACCCAATTTGTGCCAATTGATGATCCGGTAAAATTATCGCGGTTGGTCATCGAAAATATTTCTGGCAAACCGCGTAAACTTTCAATCACGGCGTACCTCGAGTGGGTGCTGGGGGTCAGGCGCGAAGCCAGTGCGCCGTACATCATCACCGAACAGGACAAGCAAACAAAAGCGCTATTTGCCCGCAACCCGTGGGGGCAAGAATTTGCCAACCGCAGCGCTTTTGCCGATTTAATGGTGCAATGGCAGGCGGGAAAGGTCATGCGTTTTACCTGTGACCGCACAGAGTTTATTGGTCGTCACGGCAGCCTCGAGCATCCTGCGGCGCTGCAAGCGGGTGGCAAACTGAGCGGCAGGGCGGGCGCTGGTTTTGACCCCTGCGCCGCCCTGCAAACCAGTATTGATCTTGGCATCAATGAGCGCATCGAGGTGGTGTTTATGCTGGGCGAAACCCAATCTCGAGCGGCGGCAATCAGCTTGATTGAACAGTACCGCCAGTCGGACATCGGCGCACTGCTCGAGCTGGTCAAAAGTCACTGGCAGCAAACCCTCGAGCCGGTGCAGGTCAGCACGCCAGACCACGCCATGAACTTGATGCTCAACCGTTGGTTGCCTTACCAAACCTTGTCATCGCGCATTTACGCCCGAACTGGCTTTTATCAGGCGGGCGGCGCATTTGGTTTCCGCGACCAACTGCAAGACACGGCTGCGCTGGTGGGCATCAAACCCGATCTGGCTCGAGCACAAATTGTCCGTGCCGCCAGCCGCCAGTTTCTCGAGGGCGACGTGCAACACTGGTGGCATCCGCCCAGTGGACGCGGCGTGCGCACCCGCATCAGCGACGACCTGATCTGGCTGCCATATGCGGTATCGCACTACCTCGAGGTCACAGGAGACACTGGCATTCTCGATGAAACTGTCAATTTTATCGAGGGCGAACGCCTGCCGCCCGGGCATGAAGATTCGTATTTTACGCCCGCGCTATCCTCGTTGCTGGCAACCGTCTTTGAACACGGCGCTCGAGCGCTCGATTACAGCCTTGCCCTCGGCGTTCACGGTTTGCCCTTGATTGGCTCTGGTGATTGGAACGATGGCATGAACCGCATTGGACGCGAAGGTAAAGGCGAAAGCGTTTGGCTCGCCTGGTTTTTAATTCCCAACCTGCAAGCCTGGGCGCAGCTTGCCGAAACTCGCGGCGAAACAGACCGCGCCCGAGTCTGGATTGAGCATGCCAATAAGCTCAAAACCTCGCTCGAGGCACAGGCTTGGGACGGCGCTTGGTACAAACGCGCCTTTTACGACGATGGCATCCCGCTCGGCTCGAGCCTCAACGATGAATGCCAGATTGATTCGATTGCGCAATCTTGGGCGGTCATCTCTGGCGCTGGCGACCCCGCCCGAGCCGCAAACGCCATGCAATCGGTACAGCAACGCCTGATTAAAACCGAACCTGGCATGGTCTTGTTGTTCGACCCACCGTTTGAAAATACCGAACACGACCCTGGTTACATCAAAGGTTACCTGCCTGGCGTGCGCGAAAACGGCGGTCAGTACACCCACGCCGCCGTCTGGTCGGTGATTGCCTTCGCCATGCTGAAAAATGGCAACAAAGCCTTCGAGGTGTTCTCGATGCTCAACCCGATCAACCACAACCACACGAAAAGCGATGTCGAACGTTATAAAGTCGAACCCTATGTCCTGGCAGCCGACGTTTACGGCACGCCGCCAAACCTCGGACGCGGCGGTTGGACTTGGTACACAGGCTCGAGCGGCTGGATGTACCGCGCTGGACTCGAGTCGATTCTGGGATTGTTGCGGCGCGGCAACACCGTCACCATCAAGCCCTGCATTCCCGAAAACTGGAGCGAATACCAGATTAATCTTGTTTTTGGTTCGGCACGTTTTGAAATCAAAATCCAGAATCCGCAACACGTCAGCACGGGCGTTAAATTGCTCGAGCTTGATGGAAACGTGCAACCCAACTCGAGCTTTGGGCTTATCGATGACGGTTTGACGCATCAGGTCCGTGTGGTGCTGGGAACTTGAAATGGTGTCACTCACTGATGACGGTGGCGAGTACAACGTCAGATTTTTTGGGTCTAAAAACCAAAGATTCGAGCAGCAAAATATTTTGCTGCTCGAACCACCAAAGATTTTTAGTTTGTAAAGCCTTCACTGCATTCGCAGCACATAACCAACGTTGCGAATGGTTTGCAACAATCGCGGCTCGCCTTGCTCCTCGAGCTTTTGCCGCAATTGCGAGACAAAAACTTCGACCACGTTGTCGTCCCCAAAGAACTCTTCGCCCCAAACCCGATCCAGTAAGTATTTTTTGCTCATGACGCGTTCGGGTTGCTCGAGAAATTCTTGTAATAATCTAAATTCGCGGCTGGTCAGGGTTAAGACCCTCGTGCCGCGTTTGGCGACGAATGCGCCAACATCGAGCACAATCTCGTCAAAGCGCAGCAGGTTCGAGATCGTGCCGTTGGAGCGGCGTTCGATGGCGCGAATGCGTGCCATTAAAACATCAAAATGAACGGGTTTGATCACGTAATCGTCTGCGCCGGTGTTCAAGCCTTCCATCTGGGCTTCTGGTTCGTCGTTGGCGGTCAGCATAATGACTGGCAGTTGTACGTCGGCGGCACGAAGGCGGCGCAGAACTTCAAAGCCGTCAATGCCTGGCATCATTAAATCTAAGATCATTAAATGTGGTGCACGGTCTAAGGCGGCTCGTAAGCCGATTTCGCCACTTTCGGCGGTTTCGACTTGAAAGCCTTCAAAGGACAAGCCGCGTTTCAAAAAATTACGAACGCTGACATCATCGTCGATCACCAAAATGCGTTTCACAGTCTTTAATTTACAACCAATTGCCAGTGATATTTGTTGAAGTCAAACTGAGGGCGAGCTGAGGATGCCATTAGAGTGGTAAAAAATGGCGCTCGAGATGGAGCAGAACTTCGGTTTGAAAATTCAGTCAAGATTCAGTTGATGCCAAGCTGATCGGCAAGTCTCGAGCCTAGACTTTAACTTGATTCAATATTTGCACCATCAATGGAGGTAAGATCATGTCGAAGAAAGCGTCAGTAAAACCCATCCTTAAATCCGAGGCAAAACCAAAGTCAAACAAAGACACCAAAAAAGTGATGTTTGAAAATAGCATTGATATGAAAGTTCAAATCCGAGAGACAATCATCAATATGCTCAATGCTCGGCTCGCAGATTGCAGCGACTTGTACTCGCAGTGCAAGCAGGCGCATTGGAATGTCAAGGGAATGCAGTTTATTGCCCTGCATGAACTTTTTGATGAGGTCGCAGCCGAGGTGCTGGGTTTTGTCGATGAAATTGCCGAACGCGCCACGGCTTTGGGCGGTTATGTTTACGGTACGGTGCGCTGTGCCGCCAGTACCTCGAGTTTACCCGAGTACGATCTAGGGGCGGTTAGTTGCCAGGAGCATTTGGTGGCGATTGTGGCTCGAGTGGCGGCGTTTGGAACGCTGATACGGCAAAACATTAAGGACAGCCAGGACGATTTTGATACCGCCGATTTGTTTACCGAAATCAGTCGGGCGGTTGACAAGAAGCTCTGGTTTCTCGAGGCGCACCTGATGGATTCACCAGCCAAGAGGTCAACATGAACCCTACAAAAGCGCCAACACCCCCTGTTCTCTCGAATGAGCAAGCCGATGCGCTGCATGAAGAACTCAAACCCAAGGACGCGCCGACGCCCAAAGCCAGCCGTGGTTTGGGTGCCAAAGAGGAGCAGATGAACGAACAGCAAGTCTCGAGCGAAAAGGACAGCGATTCGCCTGGCGGTTAATTGATTCAGCTTAAATTCAGCTTAACCTCAGTTTGGGTCTGGACTTGGGGTTTAATAATACTTTGCATGTTGGCGTTCATCAATAACAATCTGGTTGTGGCTTGGTTTTACCGCAACAGACTCAGCACCAAGCTCGATCTTTTAGTGATTATGATTTTAATACCCTCATTGTTTATGACTGCCGCCATGGTTTTTGTGGCGAGTCGTTTGCAAGAAAAATCGGCTGTGACCGCCTCGTACCGTATTGAATTTATCAACATCACCGAATTACAAACGGGTTTGTTAAATGTCGAGACCGGACTGCGCGGTTACGCCCTGAATGCGCAACCAGAATTTCTTGACCCGTACAAGTTGGGGCTTGAACAGATTCGAATTGCGCTCGAGAAGTTGGGTCGAGACCCGTTTTTTTTGACGGAAGTCAAGGCAATCAAACCTGAAGTGATGGCGTATCTGAATTGGGCTAAAAATCAGTTAGAACTCGGTAATGTAAACGCCGAAAAATTTAAAACACTGGTTGCGCCAATTGGTAAGTTAAAGTTTGATCGTCTTCGGGTGATGGCAAGCGACTTGACAGCCAAATCTCGGCAGGGTTTTTTGAGCAATCGAAAAGAGGTCGGCAATCTGATCAACTTGACTCAAGTCCTTCCCTGGATGATGTTTACTTTGATCGCCATTGCCGGTTTTTTGGTGCGCCGTGGGTTGCAAATTTTTGTTTTACAACCCTTAGAATTGATTGAACAAACCACCGTCGCGCAATTGATTGGCGATGAAGAATTAAGAACCAACATTACCAGCCCAGACGAAATTGGACGACTTGCCAGTAGTCTTAACGCCTCTTACGACGCGGTACGAACCAGAACCGAAGCTTTAAAACGTTCCAACGCCGACCTCGAGCGGTTCGCTTACGTGGCAACGCACGACCTTCAAGAACCGCTGCGGATGATCTCGAGTTACACCCAACTTCTGGAAAAACGTTATAAGGGAAAATTAGACGAACGCGCCGATCAGTACATTCATTTTGCGGTGGACGGTGCAAATCGAATGCAGCGCTTAATTCAGGATTTGCTGGCGTTCTCGAGGTTGGGCAGAAAAGAGCCACAGTTGCAATCGGTAGACTCTGGTACGGTACTTGAACGTGCGCTACAGTCGCTCGAGTTCGTCACCGAGGGCGCGACGATAAAGATCATGGGTCAGTTGCCAACGGTCAACGCCGATGAGGGTCAGCTCGAACAGGTGTTCACGAACCTGATTGGCAATGCCTTAAAATTTCGTCGCTCGGACACTGAACAGCATCATGTCGAAATTTCTGCCGAACCCGAATTTGATGGTCAATGGCGTTTTGCGGTGCGCGACAATGGTATTGGCATTGATAAAGCCTACTTTGACCGAATTTTCACGATTTTTCAGCGTTTGAATACCCGAGAAACCTTTGCTGGCAGCGGCATTGGTTTAAGCATTGTCAAGAGAATCATCGAGCATCACGGCGGACGTATTTGGTTGAGCAGTCAACCCAATCAGGGGACCGTCTTTTATTTTACCCTCAATTCAGCTTAAAGGAAGTCACCTATGCCCAATAGCAAAATGATCGAAATTTTACTGGTCGAAGATAACCCTGGCGATATAGAACTGACCAAGGAAGCGTTTCTCGAGGGCAAAATTCGTAACAACATAACCGTCATGCGTGACGGCGTAGAAGCTTTTGATTACCTCAAAAACCAGCAAGCCGCACGTCCAGACCTTATTTTGCTTGACTTAAACTTGCCACGCATGAACGGTCTGGAATTGCTCGAGAAAATTAAGGACGATATAGAGTTACGGGTGATTCCAGTTTGTATTTTAACCACCTCTCAAGACGAGGCGGACATTGCCAAATCTTACCGTTCGCACGCGAATTGTTATATTGCCAAACCTGTCGATTTTGATAAATTTATGCAAGTGGTTCGCAGCCTAGAAGATTTTTGGTTGACCGTAGTGCGATTGCCAACTCACAGATGAAAGCAAACATGAAGATACTGCTGATCGAAGACAATCCTGGCGATGCTTTTTTGGTTCGTGAATACCTTTCCGATGCCGCTCCAAGCGCCGAATTGATTCACAAGACCAGTCTTCAAGATTCGATTGCTGTGCTTCAAAAGAACAACATTGACGCCATTTTGCTCGATTTGTCCCTGCCTGATACCCAAGGACTCGAGACTGTTCATAAAGCCAGAGAACTAGCGCCACATCATCCGATTGTGGTGCTGAGTGGTATCAGCGACCGCGAAACGGCGGTCATGGCATTACAAAACGGGGCGCAAGACTTTCTGGTCAAAGGTCAAGGCACGGGCGACGACATTGTACGAGCACTCAATTATGCCATCGAACGCGCCGAAATGTTACTCAAACTCGAGCAGAGCAGACAACAACTCGAGATCAGTTCTAGTCTGGCGCTTCATGCCGCCCGAATGGTGTCTTGGAATTGGCGTTTGTCAGACGACAGTTTAACCATGTCCGACAATGCGCTCGAGGTGCTGGGCGTCAATGCAACTTGGACCAGTTTTCCAATGCGTCAAAAAGACATTCACCAGGAAGACTTAAAAGCCTACCTTGAAGTGATTTCCCGCGCTCAGCAAAACAAAGAGGCGTACCAAACCAGTTTTAGAATTTGGAATCAAACCATCCACGCCCATATTTGGGTCGAAGAACACGGCAAAGCAAGAGTAAACGCCAAAGGCACGGTGACTGACATTAACAGTGTCACCCAAGACATTACCGAACGTAAAATGTCTGAATTAACCCTGCGCCGCATCCTTGACGCCCAAAAACGGTTTGTTGGCGATGCCGCCCACGAACTTCGCGCACCCCTGACCAGCATTCAAGGCAACCTCGAGTTGCTGCGCCGCTACCCGAACATGCCTGCTGTTGACCGCTTTGAGACCACCGAAGACGCCTACCGCGAGGCGGCACGCCTGGGACGCTTGGTCAACGACCTGCTGGCATTGGCTCGGGGCGATGCTGGCGAAGATTTGAGGCTCGAGCCGATTTTGCTTCATGAGCTGGTGGGTGAAAGCTTACGCAATGCCCAACACTTGACTAAAAACCACCGATTTGAACTGCTGAGCCTTAATCACTGTACCGTCGAAGCCGACCATGATAGGTTGCAACAACTGATGCTGATCTTGCTCGAGAATGCCATCAAGTACACGCCAGACGGCGGTTTTATTCGGGTTTCGCTCGATTGCGACCCTGAATGGGCTGAAATTCGGGTTCAAGACAGCGGCATCGGCATTTCTTCAGAACACTTAGAAAAGGTATTCGAGCGTTTCTACCGCGTTGACAAGGGACGCCCGAGAGGAACCGACCCTGGTGGCACTGGCTTGGGTTTACCGATAGCCAAATGGATTGTCGCTCAGCACGGCGGCGAAATTCGTCTCGAGAGTGCACCAAATATTGGTACTCTGGCAATTGTGCGGCTTAAAATTGCGCCCCCCGACAATGACGAATCAACCGATTCGAGCCTCCAGATTGAATCAAAAGCTTAATATAGCTTGAAGTCTAAGCTTTAATTTCCTGTAGAATTTAAACCAGTGAAAAAAACATTCGCTGATTTGTCAATTCTAAGGCTGAGATGAAATTTTCTGAAACACAACTGCTCGAGGCTCTGCTTTCGACACCCAACGGTGTTGCTGTCATCGACCAAGATTTAAAATACGTTTATTGCAATGCTGGACTTGCCGCCATGAACGGCAGCGATCCTTCAAGCTTTATTGGCAAAACCGTGCGCGAACTTGTGCCAGCCCTTGCCGATGTGCTCGAGCCAGCAATTCTTGAGGTGTTTAAAACTGGTCAGCCCATTCAGAATCTCGAGGTTGAAGGTTTTGGATCAGACCGAGGACGGGTTTGGCTCGAGCATTTGCAAGCCATTTTTGATCAATCCTCGCAGGTGATACAGGTTGCCGTCATCATCGAAGAGATCACCTTGCGCCGACATTCCGAAGCCTATTACCGCATACTTTTTAAAAGCACCGAACAAGGGTTTTGTATTTTTGAAATGATTTATAACAATGTTGGTAATGCAGTCGATTACCGCTTTCTCGAGGTTAACCAAGCTTTCGAGGGACACACTGGATTACGCAATGCCATTGGCAAAACAGCCCGCGAACTCGTGCCAGATTTAGAGCAACATTGGGTCGATACCTATGAAAAAGTGGCAAAAACTGGTGAAACGCGGCGCTTTGAACTGGGATCAATTGCCATGGGTCGAATGTTTGAGGTCGAGGCAGTACGAATTGGTAGTGTGCAAAATTCTCAAGTTGCCTTGATTTTTACCGAGATTACCGAACGCCGCCGAATCGAAGCAACTTTATTACAGGCAGCCCACAGAGACGAATACCGCCTAAAGCTTGCCGATACCCTACGCGATCTTGATGACCCAAAGGCGGTACAAATTCAAGCTGCCCAACTGCTGACAACGCATTTAAATGTTGACCGTGTTATTTACGCCGAAGTTGAAAGCGACGGCGAACATGCGGTCATACACCGCGACGATGGACGAATTAATCCCAAGGTGGCTGGACGCTATAAATTGGGAAATTTTCTTGGATCGGTCATCAACGAATTGCTATCAGGAAAGATTATTGTCATCGAAAATGTTCAAACCAATCCACGCTTTGACCAAGTTCAACGTCAAGCCTATCTCGAGTTTGGTGTTTGGGCATACATTAGTGTGCCAATCATCAAAAATGGCAAACTCGAAGCCATTTTGGGCGTTCAAGAATCAAACCCTCGAGTTTGGACGACGGATGAAATAGCGATTGTTTCCGATACAGCCGAACGTACTTGGTCAGATGTTGAACGTGTCAGATTGACAAGCCTTTTACTGGCACGAGACTTAAAATTAACCACGCTCAACGAAGCCCAAAAGCGTTTTGTTTCAGACGCCGCCCACGAACTTCGTGCGCCCTTAACCGCCATTCGCGGCAACCTCGAGTTGTTATTGCGTTACCCCAATATTTCCGATCAAGAACGCCTCGAGATGCTCGGTGACGCCGAACGAGAGGCGGCACGGTTGTCTCGTTTAATCACCGACTTGCTGGCGGTGGCACGCGGTGATGCCGCACAACACACAGAATTTGCGCCGCTGCGCCTGGATAAACTGATTGCCGAAAGCCTAAGGGTGACTCAGCATCTTGTGACGCATCACCAACTTGAATGCGATCAATTGCCCCAAGTGATGGTCATGGGTAACAATGACCGATTAAAACAATTGGTGCTGGTGCTGCTCGAGAATGCCATCAAATATTCTGGGCAAGGCAAAGTGATTCGAGTATCACTGCAAATCGAGCATCAAACAGCCATCTTAAAAATTACCGATCATGGCTTGGGTATTGCCCCTGAAGACCTCAACCGCGTGTTTGAACGCTTTTACCGTGTAGACCAGTCACGCACCCCAGGCAGCGACCCGGGTGGAACAGGTTTGGGATTGTCGATTGCCAAACTGATTGCCGAAGCCCACGGTGGTTCGGTCTGGCTCGAGAGTAATTTGGGAAGCGGTACAACTGCAATTGTTAGCCTGCCAATCACTAACCTCAAAGATTGAAAAATCTCGAGTTTGGTTGTCTTTTGTAAACTCGAAAATTGGTGGCAAAAAACAATGATGGTCATCATCCCTATCTTTCAAGTCGGATAAAACCATCATTGGTGACGCGCACAAAATAAGATGTTGTTCAAAATCAAATTAACGAACCATCCGAAGCGCCCGCAGCAGACCAATCAAAATGGCTGCACCGACCACGCCCCAAAAAACTCCTGCAATTGAAAAAGCACCAGCGACCTGCGCTCCGCCTAAGCCGATCACGTCACCCAATAACCAACGTCCAAGTGCTGCGCCGCCAATACCAATAATAATGTTGGTGATTAAACCTTGTTGGGCATCGGTTTTCATAAAGATACTTGCCAACCAACCAATTAAAGCGCCTGCAATAATGACAACGATCCAATCCATAAAATCCTCAATTCTGATGCTCAGGTCAATTCGATTTTGGCTAACTTGCGAAACCTCGAGTGGCGACAATATTTTTACTGGGTATTTCACTTGGTTTACGATTAACGAATAAAACGCAACGAGCGCAGCAAGAAAATCACCATTAAAGCACCCAGAACGCCCCAGACAATACCGTAGAGCGAAAAAGAGCCTGTATTGCTGGCGCTTCCAATATGCAGTACACTGCTGAACAACCAACGCCCAATAGCTGCACCCGCAATGCCAATAACAATATTGGCAACTGCGCCTTGTTGGTTTTCAGTCTTGGCAACAATACTTGCCAGCCATCCAATAAGCGCACCAACCAAAACGACAAATACCCAATCCATGATGTTTCTCCTTTATGTTTAGATTTATACAAGATGTTTTTCTGAATAACGTGGAATCGAAAGCTTATTGATTGCAGGACGGTTTGCTTTCTCGAGATAATCTCGGCGATGGGCTTCAACGCAATCACACCATTGCTCGATTATTCGCACTCCGCGTTGAACCGCTTCAAAAGGGGTTTTAACACCTGTTCCCTCGAGAAATTCTGCTTGGGCGCGACGCATGTAATTGGATTCACTGTATCAGGACGCTGGTCGAAGCCATGCACTTTAGTGCAAGACTTTAGTTGCTACTCAATTCCACAAAGCTGGTAAATTCAGTGTGTGAACC
>JAYVRX010000017.1:0-34580 GCA_043775825.1 Deinococcales bacterium | reverse complement strand
AATGGCGGCGAATCGGCGTTGTTCGAGTTGTTGTTTGGTGAGTTTCGGAGGAATCCAGGGCATGACTTATATTAAGCTAAAATTGCAGGGGTCAGTATGATACCAAGTAAACGTGAAAACCGATTTTAAAAATACCACATGATGTTTGCAAACACCATTCCAGACAGTGTTTGATTTCTCACCAAAGTAAGCTCATAAGTAAGTGATCTCGATGATTTGGTATGAGTGCTAATTCATTGAAGATAATTGGCTTGTTTGGGCTTTTGTACTCGAGACTTAGCGCAAGATCATCAGGTAAAACTTCATTGGACCGCTAGGCAGCACGTCTTGACTGGCAGCAATCCCAACCGAGGTATTTCCCTCGAGTTTTTTCAGGCGCTCGACAAAATCGGCAATATCGGCATCGGTCACAATATCGGTTGGAATATTCTCGAGCGGCACACCGCGAGCACGCAGTTCGTTGCTGACTTCGCGGTTGAGGTTTCCCAGCGTGGTTTTCATCGATAAGACTGGGCGTTTATCACCTGTGCCAACCGCGATTTCCCTGGATTTTATGGGTTGACCCGTGCTGAACAAAACCGTGTTGGGTTTAACCTCGAGCGTGACTGGGATTTGCGGTTCGCTGACGCGTGGCAGGTTTTTGCTCGAGCGTACCAAAATCAAATCTGGGGCGTTGGTTTTGATGGCTTGTTGCACGAACGTCTCAAGGTCGGCGTTGGGTTTGAGGTTGACCGAACGCCCTTTGGTTCCGCCGCGCCCCTCGGCGATTTGCGAGGCAGATTTTAAGAGGTTTTGCATTCGGGTTCGGGTTTCGTCAACAGAGCCGTTCGGGATCACAATTTGCAAAATCAGTTCGCCTTGACGGTACAAGAAATTGCCGCTGGTCGCCTGAATCAGCGCATCTTGAGTTTGTTGCAAGCTGCGTTTGGTGTCACCCAGTTGGGTTTGCAAATCATTGTTTTGCGTCTCGAGTGTGGCAAGGCTTTGCTGCAAATCCAGGCGTTGCTGCGTCAGTTCGGTCACGTCTGTGTTCAACGTTTCACGTTGCGCCGCCAGTGTGCGCACATCATTCTCGAGCTTTGCCAGCCGTGCCTTTTGAGGCTCGAGTTGGGCTTTGGCACTGGCGTAACGTTTTTCGAGGTCTATTTTGTCGTTGCGCAGACCTGTAATCGTATTCTCGAGTGCAGATCGTCTGACATCGAGCTTGCTCAGGCTATCGCGCAATTGATTGCGTTGAGCGTTCAAAGCTTGAATCTCAATATCTAAATTTTTGATTTTAGTGTTGGTTTCGCGCCCCAAAGCTGTAATTTGGGCATTGCGCCGCTCGAGTTCAGCATTTTTGCTGTTCAGCAATTTGGTTTTGTCTTTGATTTGCCGCCCAAGACTGATACGTTCATCCTCGAGGGTTTGGGCTTTGATGGTGAATTTGGTGATCAAATCAACTTGTGCGGTCAATTCGAGGTCTTTGCGCTCGAGTTCGGCACGACCTGAAAGCAGTTCGGCTTTGCCCGAGAGCAGGTCTTGTTCCAAGCGTTTTTGGGCGGCTTTGGCTTTGTTTAAATCTTCGCGGCTGAGGGCGTATTCTTCTTCAACCGAAGCCAATTGAAGCTTGGCAGTTTTGTATTCTTGATTGATTTCGTTGGCGCGAAACGCATTGTTCACGGTGCTCTGTGCCAGTAATCCCACCGCGCCAACGGTGACCAAAGCGACCAGCACGCCTGAACCCACCGCCACGACCAAACCTGTGGTTTTGGGGCGTAAACCAAACAGGCGCATGTGTTTGCGTCCGACTTTGCGCCCGACAACATCACCCAGATAGGCGATAAGACCGCCTAAAAAAGCAACGCTGAACAGCACCAAAATCCAGAACACAATTCACCCTTTCACAGCGCTTAAAACTCAAAAAGCTTAAAGCTCGAATTCATCACCCAAGTAATAGTCTCTTGCACCAGAATCTTTGCTGAAGGCATCTGGCGTACCCTGAAAGACCACTTTCCCGTCGTACATCAAATAAACGCGGTCAGTTAGGGCAACCGTTTCGCGCACGGCATGATCGGTAATGAACACGCCCAAGCCGCGCCGTTCGCGCAAATCACGAATCAGGCGCTGAATTTCGCGCACGCTTTTTGGATCAACACCCGTGAACGGTTCGTCGAGCAAAATAAAATCTGGGTTGGTGGTTAAACTTCTGGCAATCTCGAGGCGGCGGCGTTCGCCACCAGAGAGTGTAAAGGCTTGTTTGTTTGCCAGGTGCGAGAGGCTGAACTCCTCGAGCAGTTCGGCGGCTTTTTGATGACGCTGGGCGTCTGAGAGCGGTTGAAACTCGAGAATCGCTAGCAAATTGTCTTTGGCGGTCATGCGCCTGAAGGCGCTGGCTTCTTGTGGCAAATAACCCAAACCCATGCGGGCGCGTTCGTGCATCGGCAAACGCGTGATTTCGGTGTTTGAAAGGTGAATCGTACCGGCGTTGGGTTTGACAAAACCGACCATCATATAAAACGTGGTGGTTTTACCCGCGCCGTTCGGTCCAAAAAGCGCTACGATCTCGCCACGTTTTAACTCGAGATCAACGCCCTGCACGACTTCACGCTTGCCGTAACGTTTTTGCAAACCTCGAGCCACCAGCCTAGGAATCTGGCTTGATCCTGTAATCGAAATCGAAGGTTGAGGCGTGGCAGGTTGAAAGTTTGGGGCGGTCACAGCTTCATTCTAACGCAAATCTTGATTTTTGCGTGAGGAACGAATTGGGTGAGATTTCTCTCATTTAAGAGATGTGCGATATGTAGTGATACAAGGATTTTAAAATCAACATCTTGTATATCCTAAGTCTGGATCACAGCCCACATGGATTGAAATACTCGAGAACACCAAAAGTTTTACTTGCTTTTTAAGGCTGGATCAAGCGGTACGTTATTCTCAAAACCTGTGAGGATGTCACTATAGGTTGGAAAAGTATCCAAAAACCAGCTTTGCAACTTGCGGTCAAGATTAAAACCAATCCCCAGCGCAAAAACCACCAGCACCACGCCAAACCCGCGTTGAATCTGCGCCAGGTTTTGCAACAACCACGGCAAGCGGTTTAAGAAACTGCGTCCGCCCAACATCACCAGCAACATTGGAATTGCCGTGCCAATCGAAAATGCAAGTGTAACAAACACCGCCTGCGAGTTGACATTGCCACTGAGCGCCAAAGTAATGACGCTTGACATGATCGGACCAACGCAAGGCGACCATAAAATCCCAAGCGTTGCACCCACCGCGATACCACCCCAAAAACCATCACCTCGAGCTTGCTTGACACCGCTAACGGACTGCGAACTGAAACGCTCGAAAGCTGTATGCAAAGCCGGAATCAGCAAGGTTAGACCAAACCCGAACAGCATTGCCACCGAAAACCAGCGCAACGCATCGCTCGAGATGCCAAGAGCGCTGACCAAACCCGAGAGTGCCAGGGTAAAAGCCGAAAATGAGGCAATAAAGCCAAGGATAATGCCATACGGGCGTGACTTACCGCCAATTGTGCCAGAGAGTAGAAATGGCAGCACGGGCAGCACGCAGGGCGAAGCCACCGTGACCACACCCGATAAAAACGCGAAAAAAATCGTTACCAACATATATGTTCCTCAAGAATAACAAAACCCTGAACAACCAGTGGTTTACTGTTGCCGTTCAGGGTTTAGGGTTGCGATTACTTTATGGTTTTGGTGTTGGCAACAATTTCGGCGATAGCCCCACCGGACCATTTTTTGACCGCTTCGGCTTTGGCATTGACGTACACAAACGTATGCTGACGGGTAACGCCGTACTTTTGCTTTAGCGCGGTTTCGGTGTCGTAATCGGTTTTGTAAATCACCACGTCTTTTGGAATCTCAGTCAGTTTGGCTTTGAATTCTGCATCCGCACCACGGCAGGTTGGACACCAACCAGCCGCAAAAAACAAAACACGTTTACTGGTCGTATTGGCTTGAAAATCTTTGGCGACGTAATCAACATAACTCGGGCTTTTGGTCATGGTGTCCTGCTTGGTGGTTTGCGCGAATGCCACCATCGAAACCGCCAGAATTCCTGCCAAACCGATCATCAATTTCTTCATGATTTCCTCCTGAATATATCTCGAGCTTAACGCCCTTCATAGAGAGTCTACGCACAAACCAGGCTCGAGGTTCAAATCAAGTTTAGGTTGCCAAAATACTTTCGATCAATTGCAATTCGTCGCTACCAAAGTTTGGTTTCTCGAGCAAACCCACCGCATCCTCGATTTGATCGGGTTTTAAAAACCCAACCGAGCCAGCCGCTCTGCGCCCAGAGTGATTGTATTTCATGGTGTCGTAACGATTGTCGTTGGCTAAATACATGCGCTCACCTCGAGAAAAAGATTGTGATGCTCGAGCTTACAGCACTTTGGGGCATCAAAAAGGCAACGCCGAGCGGGAGGTCCCGGCGTTGCTGGGGAAGCGCACTCGGTCAACACCAAGCGCGAAGGACGGGGCAATTTTAGGCAAGCGCGGGTTTAAGCACGTACCGGTGGAATCCAACGGGCAATAAACTTTAATTTCAACTCGCCAGAATCGTTCATGTCCTGAACGGACATCATCATCACTTCAAATTCGTGGTTTTGCCAACGGATGCGAATGTCTGATGTCCAAACGTTAGGGCGGATTGCACTGCTGACGCTCAGTCTGCCGCGCACCTCGCGGGTGTTCGGGTCAAAATGCCCGAGCTTTCCCGTGGTCACGTTCATGCGGTGTCCAGCGTATTCGATCTCTGCGCCTGTCAGGTCGAGCGTGCCAACGAATTGGTTCATCATTGATCCCCAGACGGCGCGTGTATGATTCACTTGGTATTCGGCACTTGAGAGCATGGTGTCCTCGCTGTCTCTCGAGATTCGCTCGAGGCGGTTTGATTGAGGTCAATATATTCAGGTGGCGTCATTTGGGCGTCACATGAGCGTATGACGGCAATTGACGCTTACCAAAAAAGCGAAAAATTTGTTCTGAGCGCAATTTCAACTCGAGCCAAGTTAATCGAACAATGGTTGATGCCCAAAAAGCGCCAAGATTTTCTGATCCAATTTTGAGAGCGCGACGTGCTCAGGTTGCTCGAGGTGCTCGAGCCTTGATGTCAGTTCAAAGACCTGAATCTGAAATTGACGGTGCGTCATGGTGTGATTGACCACCCCGACAAAACGGGCTGGGGTTTTAATCTGGTAATGCCTCAAAAGTTCCTCGAGTGTTGCAGCCTGATCTGAAACAACCTCGAGCAGTGGGAAACCGTACAAGCCGCCCAGCAAGCCTTTTTTTGGGCGTTGCTCGAGAACATAACGTCCGTTGTTGCCAATCACCAAGGACACCGCTTTGATTTGTTTGACTGCTGCCCTGGTTTTCGGCGCTGGAATACTGGCAACCCGTCCCCGCAAAAACGCGCAACACTGACTCGAGACTGGACAACTGCCGCAAGCTGGGCTTTTGGGCGTGCAAACGGTTGCCCCAAGTTCCATGATGGCTTGATTCCAATCGCCAGAACGGGTTTTCTCGAGGAAGCCTTCACTGTAAGCCCATAACCAATTGTCGGCGGGCGTTGCCTCGCACAACCAACGCGCCAAAACGCGCCGCACGTTGCCGTCAACCACTGGCACGGGCAAACCAAAGGCAATGCTGGCAACCGCGCCAGCCGTGTAACGCCCAACACCAGGCAACTCGAGCAAGCCCTCCAGCGTTGTTGGCATTCCATGTTCTGCAATCACCTGTGCTGCCTTGTGCAAATTTCGCGCCCGAGCGTAATACCCAGCGCCCTCCCAGGCTTTTAAGACCGCCTCCAAGGGCGCTGCCGCCAAATCTTCAACGGTTGGAAATGCTCTCAGGAAACGCTCAAAGAACACCAAACCTCGAGCAACCTGAGTTTGCTGCAATAACACCTCGGACAGCAGAATTTGGTACGGGTCTTTGGTTTGACGCCACGGCAAATCGCGCTGGTGGGCGTCGAACCAAGTCAGCAATTGGGAATGCAAAACCTCAAGCTTCATGACCTCAAGTCTATTCGAGCGTGTTAACGGCGTATGTCATCCAAACTGGAAAGACCGAACGAACATCCAAAAATCAATTCTGGTTCGTATCTATTTTCAGAGTGGCAGGTTCAAGACACTCAACAGTTTCGGAGGATTTTATGAAAAAAGTATTTCTTATTGGCGCACTCGGTTTGGCAGCCCTTTCGATCACTTCGGCACAAACAATGGTTCGCAGCGGCTATGTTCGCGTGGTTCATGCCATCAGCGACGCTCCAGCCGTTGACGTCTTTTTGAAAGATTCAAAAGGCATGGAAATCAAAACCGTTGACGGTGCGCCGTACACTGGCGTCACCCCATACGGCGATGTTCCAGCAGGCAAGTACGAGGTGACCGTCACCGTTCACAATGACAAAAAAGCTGTGTTGTTTAGCGTGCCGAGCTTTGAAGTCAAAGCCAACACGTACACTACCGTTGCCGCCGTCAACATGGCTGCGGATCGCGCTTTAGAGGTTTTCAAAGACCCAACCCCAAACCGCAACAAGGACAAAGCCCAAATTACGGTTTATCACCTCTCGTACAAATCGCCCAACGTTGATGCGCTGGCAATCGATTTGAACAATGCCAAAGTCGTCGGTAATTTGGCGTACCGCAAAAGCACCACGATCAAAGTCAGCCCAATGGGTGTGAACCTCAACATTGTGCCAGCAGGCGCAATGACCCCAGTGGTTTACAACCTGAAGGGCATCAGCGTGGCTGGTGGTAAGTCGTACAGCCTGTTCGCTTTCGGTCTGTTGGACGGCAAAGACGCCGCCATGTTCAAAGTCAGCCCGAACGAAGACAAAATCGTTAAAGGCTCAATGGGTTACAAATAAGTTTTAAAGATTTCACTCGAGAGACACCCTCCAAAACAATCTTGGAGGGTGTTTTTGCATTCTAAAAACTCGAGAAACACCGTTCCAGCCAATCTAAACATCCACTCGAGGCTTTGGCTGCGTATAACCAAGTATGAGATTATCTGGTTTGATGCGAGGTTTTGTCGCACTGGTGGTTATCAGTGCCTTGGGTTTATTGTTGCGTTTGTTGCTCGAGATACCTTACCCACCGCAAGAGTTGTTCAATCACTTATCGCAGTTCATGGGCACGCCCGCCATGTTCCAGATGGTGCACCGCATTCTTGGTTACGGCGTGGCTGGTAAGGTCTTTGCTTTTGCGGGCAGCTTTGGCTTGTGGCTGGTGGTTTTAAGCCTGTTCGGTTGGTTTCGCCCGTTGCCAGCGAGCGTTTTGGTGTTTTTAGCTTGCGTTTTACTTGTGCCAGTTACGGTTGCCCTCGGGACAGCCCTGGTCTATTTTCTGGTGCGTTACGCGCTCGAGTCGCCGCGATTGGGCGATTCGATGCGTTTGGACAGGCGTAATGCCCTTGGATGGTTGACGCTGGGTTCTGGGTTAATGGTTGGCGGCGGGGCAACAGCGCTGCTGCGTTACACCTTTGGCTCGAGCGGCACAGCAACAACCGCCTTGAAAAGCGGTCAAAAATTACCTTCGGGCATCACGGCACAATCCGACTTTTACAGCATCTCCAAAAACCTTGAGGCGTTCGATCCCAAGCTGAGTGCCGACAAATGGCAGTTAAAAGTCTCTGGTTTGGTCAAAACCCCGCGTCAATACACGCTGAGCGAGCTTAAAGCCAAACCGCGCAACGATCTCGAGGCGACAATGGTTTGCATTTCCAACGCGGTTGGTGGCGGTTTGATCGGCAATGCCATCTGGAATGGTTTTCGCCTGCGCGACCTGCTGCAAGAGGTCGGGATTGAACCAACGGCACGGTTTATCAATTGGAAAGCCGCCGATGGTTACACCGAATCACTGCCTTTGGCGCAGGCGCTCGAGGATGATGTGCTACTGGTCTACGGCATGAACAACGAAGCCTTATCGCAAAAGCATGGTTTTCCGTTACGGGTTTTGATTCCTGGTCGTTTGGGCATGAAACAACCCCGTTGGATCACCGAGATTGAACTTTCAGACAAAGAAACCACGGGTTACTGGGTGCAGC
Source organism: Deinococcales bacterium (assembly GCA_043775825.1). Taxonomy (GTDB): domain Bacteria; phylum Deinococcota; class Deinococci; order Deinococcales; family JAAFIG01; genus JANXTZ01. The sequence continues at coordinate 26,526 of JAYVRX010000017.1, read as the reverse complement.
GCGGTTGGAGCCACAGCGCCTACGCTCAAACCATGAGCCGCATTGATAGCCCAGACGAACTGGCGGTCAACTTGAAGGCAAGCACCCTTACGGAAATTCGTGGCATTGCCTTCGCTGGCAAAAAAACCATTACCAAAGTCGAAATCAGCACCGACGGCGGCACAAACTGGAAAGAAGCCGAATTGCTACCGCGTCGCTCGAGCCTCGCCTGGCAGCAGTGGCGCAGCCCGTGGACGCCCAAAGCGGGTTCGCATCAGTTGGCGGTGCGAGCCTATAGCGAGGGCATCATGCAGCCCGAAGAGGAACGCGATGCACTGCCCGAAGCCTCGAGCGGTTGGCATCACTTTATTACCAATTTGGTCTAAATCTTAACGATGTTGAAGCTTGGGTAGGGTGTGCCTCGCGCACCGTTGGGCACGTGCTCCTAGTGCGCACAGCGCACCCTACAAGGTTTGGGATTTTGAAACGGTTTCGTTTACTTCTCGAGAATCAACATGCTTTTCTGCGTATTTCAAAAAATACAATCTTTGAGCTTGTCCTGGCTGTTGAGCAACTTATTTGCCAACCGTTAATTCCCAGCGCGGCAGGCGCAATTTATCGAATTGCACCTCGAGTTCTGGGTCGAGCACCAATCCCAGAACCTCATGTTTAAATTCCAGACCGTGCGGGCAATACTTTTCGCACAAACCATGAATGATGTTGTCAAACCAAACCCGTCCCTGACCGTGCCAACCGCCCGTCGCAAAGGCTCGAGCCTCACCGTCAAACTTTGGTCCAATGTGGTAAAGCTCGTGCACCAGTGTCTCGAGACGGTCTCTGGGGGTCATTTCCCAGTAGCGTTCCCAGGCGAATGCCAGCAGGTATCGCGCCTCGAGGTTGCTGTTGGTCAGGACTTTGCTGAGTTTAAAACTGCGCCGTCCCTTGGTTTTAACCTCGCGGGTCAGCGGGTAACAACGGGCATAGGTCAGCGTGCGGCTGGCTTTGCGGGTGAAAAACACGGCAAAGTGAACTCGCTCGAGTTTGATGTGTTGCAGGTCTGGAATGCGGTTAATCATGTCTTGGGCGGCAATTCGCAAGCCGTCGGTTAAATCAAGGCGGGTTGAAACTTTTTGTCGCTCGAGGGGATGAAGTGGTTTGGGGGTTTGAAATTCTGGGAGTTCAAAGAGTGGCAGTTGATCGTTGCGCATGGCGACCTCGGCTGGTGGGGTGTGGGTTAAGGGGCGTGATTCGTTGCTGGCGTTTGGGATGGTGTGATACGAAGTAGGCGAACAGTCTACCTTGAGGCTAAAAATTACATTGAAGCGTAAATCCTATTCTTAAATTTTGTTATTTACAGAAAAATTAGTTCAAATTTATGCGTCACTCGAGTCTGTCTCAAAAGTTTGAGTTTGGCTCAATATGAGCGTTGTAGCACACTCAAACCTTGTTTCTCGAGCCAGTCCGTGACCACGCCCACCGCCGCCTTGACCCCAGGCGTAATTAAGGGCGCACCGAAACTCTCTAAACCCGCCACCACGCGTCCATCGTCGTGCTTGGCAACCGTGACCAAAATTTCTTGGGTGAAATCAATCTCCTCTATTCGGGTTAACAGCGCCAGTTTTGAATCGTGCGCAAAACCCTCGAGCACGATCACGGTATAGTTTGAGCCTTTAAAAACGATTTTTTCATTTGGTGGCGCAGGAATTTCACCGCGCAATTGACTGTGAGGCATGGTTTCTCCGATCATTAAAGGTAAAAAGGATTTCTGGCTGACGGCACGTTTTAAAAATCTGGCATGAAAAATCTCGAGCTTCATGCCCTGCCATTTCATGGCGTACTTGGTTTGCAGGGCGGCGGCGGGCGGGACGGGTTTGGAAACCTCGAACAAACCTGTGCTGTCAGCACTCATCTGCGCGAACTCAAAATAACCAGGATGGTCGGTGGTCAACCAGATTTCAGAGTTATCCACAAGCCTTGTGGATAAGAGTTCAAAAACCTGTGGGCGCAAAAACCTGGCGTCTTCATGGCGGGTTTTGGGCCAAGGGTCGGGGAAATTGACGTACACCCTCGAGAGACTGTTCTGGCGCAGGACATTGCGCACCATAAATTCGGCTTGCGTCCGAACCACAATCGCATTTTGTACGGCTTTAGCACGGTATCTGGCGAGGGCTTTTTGCACACTGACCCCAGAAACCTCGACACCCAAATAATTCACGTCTGGCTCGAGTGTATGATGCTCTGCCCAAAACCTGCCATCACCAAAACCAACCTCGAGGTGCAGCAATTGAGAACCGTTTGGGTACAACCGCGTCAGGGTGTCTGGGTATTTAAATTCGTTGGGACGTAAATAACGGACTGCTTGGGTCATGAATCTCCGTGAGACGCTTTTTTCGCGCCCTGTATTTTTGTAGGGGCGCTGCTTGCTGCGCCCTGCGTTTTCAGTACGAACGTTGCAAACTCAGCGTGTCACTGCCATCAGTGAACAGTAAAACAATGCGTTTCTCAAGTGGGTAACGCACAAACCTTAAAACTCGAGCGTTTGGATAAAGGTCTTTCATCTCGAGCAGCATTTCACGGGCGGCATCTATTTCCCCAGTTTGCAGGGCATGGTCTTCTTCGAGCAGAACAATTTTGGTATCTTCAGGTCGCTCGAGCGGCACACCTGAGCCTGCGGGGTTGGCAAGGTTTCCATCGTAGGTTTCACCCTCGTTGATGTGGTGTGGCAAACCCGACACGGCTTTGGCTTTTAGGGTGTCCAAATCTTTTAAACCATTGTCTGTTTGGATCACCGCACCCGCAATGATTTTGCGTCCGCTCGGAATTTCTTCACTCAAACCAGGAAATTCGCTCGAGCCTGCGGGAATCTCTTGCGTCTCGAGTTGCACGGGTTGGCTTTGACGAACTTCGCTGGGGTAGGTTTGGTTATCAATCTCGATCATGTTTTTGAGATTAGCACGTCATGATTTACGTTTCTTATGATTTTTGCTGGGTTTATCTTTGCTTGCCGCTCGAGGCTCACGACCTTCATCGCGCATCAGCAGTCCGCGTCCGCGTTTGACCAACTCGAGCGCGACGCTTTTGGCGGTTTGTAAATCTGTGCCGTACTGGAAGCCTGGACCTGCCAGGTAATACTTTTGGCGCTCTTCTGGCGGCATGAGGATGTGAATAAACCACGCCCCAGCGTCTTTGTGTTTCTTTTTTTGTTGCTTTCGGGCGGCATAAGAATCTGAAGCTGGCTCTTGGCGCAAGAACACCAAATACCCTTCAAGAATTGCGCGGTGATACTCGAGGTTGTCTTCATCCTCGAGTTGCTGCCAGTCGTTCATGATTTTTAGCCTACCGTGAAATTCGGAGTACAATCCGTACCTGATGCCGAAAATTTTGATCTCCAACGACGATGGCATTTACGCCCCAGGAATCCGAGCGCTCGCCAAAGCCATGCAGGGCATTGCCGAGATTGTCGTGGTCGCGCCCGATGTCGAACAGTCGGCGGTGGGTCACGGAATTACCGTGCGTCGCCCGTTGCGTTTTCGCAAAACCAACGTGCCAGGTTTAGAGGGGGTCACGGCGTACCGAGTTGACGGAACTCCAGCCGATTGTGTGGTCTTGGGCGTTCACAAGCTCGGGCGTCCCGATTTGGTGGTCAGCGGCATCAATCACGGTCCAAATTTGGGCAACGATTTAACCCATTCTGGCACGTTCGCGGCGGCACTCGAGGGGACTCATTTGGGGATTCCGAGCATTGCGTTTAGTTTACAATTTTCCGACGAGATGGATTTCGCTGAAGGCGCAACTTATGCGCCCAATTTGGCACTCGAGGTTTTAAAAAATGGCTTGCCAGCCAAAACGGTTTTAAACGTTAATTTTCCGACGGGCAAACCCAAAGGCGTGCGCGTAACCCGTCAAGGCACGCATCACTACGAAGATTCGTTGCTCGAGCGGGTTGACCCCGACGGACGGGCGTATTACTGGATTGCGGGCAAGCCCACTGGTGATACCGAACCCGATTCGGATTTTTCGGCGCTTGAGGCGGGTTTTATTTCGATCACACCCTTGTTTATGGACTTTACGCATTTGGGAATGCTCAAAACTGTGAAAAGTTTTGCGCCGAGGATTTAAAATTAAGTACGTCCAACTTAATTTTTACAGTTCTATCGTAAAAATTAGGGCGAGCTATGCGAGTGTGGAAAGCGTATCTCACGCGGAATTCTGGAATTCTACTGGGTTTGGCAGAATGTAAGAATGGAGTCGGGAGATACTTAGAATCGGTATTGACTTCCATATATTTTGTTGATAACATAATTTGCTCGAGATTTAAGCCTCGAACCAGAAATTGCACCACCGCCTGAAAGGAAGATGACATGATGCTTTATCGCCACGGAGACGTACTGATCGCCAGCGTTCCAAGCCTTCCCAGCCAAGCCACAAAACGCAGTGGCACAATCCTCGCCAGAGGCGAAATTACAGGTCACAGCCACCGTGTCCAAGAGATTGGCGCGGCGCAGTTATATGAGTTTAAGCTCGAGACTTTCCTTGAAGTGAACGCCAGCATTGCAACACTGGTACACGAAGAGCATAAACCCATCGAATTACCACAAGGCATTTACCGCGTCTGGATGCAACGCGAGTACACCCCAGCCGCGATTGTCCAGGTGAGGGATTAATGCCAGCGCTGCTCGAGCGACCCGAAGTAAATCAGATTTTTACTGCCAGTGAAGCCAAAATGTTGATCGAAGCCCAACTGTCCCCAAATGAAATATATGTTACTGGCGCTTTGGATTTAAGTGACAATCAAAAGCTATTGCGTTTGCCCAAAATACTGCACTGCACCAGCCTTAACATCAGCAATTGCACTAACCTGCTCGAGCTTCCCGAAGTGCTCGAGTGCAACGATTTGATCGCCCGTGACCTTAATATCAGTTGGGTTAAAGGGCAAATCAAAATCAAGTACCGCGCCGATTTTTCGGGTTGCACCAGTTTGCAAACGTTGCCCGAAAATTTTAAGGCAGGTTCGTTGCTCTTAAACGACTGCACATCGCTCGAGGCTCTACCAGAAGGCATTGACGTGTACTTTTTAGACATTTCAGGTTGTAGCCAACTCACGCGTTTCCCAACCCGAGGGTCTATTCAAGTTGGGCATTTGATCGCCAAAGGCTGCCATCGTCTGCTCGAGTTACCCGAATGGCTTAATAACATCGCGCAACTCGATATTTCTGGTTGCGAACGCATTACGCATTTGCCCGCCAATTTGCGCATCAGTTCATGGCTCGATTTGGCAGATTCTGGTTTGGTTGATGCTGATACGCAAATACTGCCTCCCCTCCGTACTCCTTTGCGTTGGCGCGGCGTGCAAGTTGAAAGCCGCATTGTGTTTGCCCCAGAAACCATCACCGCCCAAGAAGTCCTGGCAACCACCAACACCGAACTTCGCCGCGTAATGCTCGAGCGCATGAGCCATGAAAAATTTTTACTCGAAGTCAACGCCGAAGTGCTCGACCAAGATCACGACACTGGCGGGGTGCGTAAGCTTTTACAGGTTAATCTCGAGGATGATGAAGCACTCGTGGCGATTTGGGTGATCTGTCCCAGCACAGACCGAAATTACGTGTTGCGCGTACCACCAAGCATGAAAACGTGCAGGCAAGCCGCAGCTTGGATTGCAGGTTTTGACAACGCTGACGATTACGCCCCAATCAAAGAAACTTAACCGTCGGAACTTTTTCTCAAAGATCGCGTATTGGGAAAAGAGACAAAGCTTGATCTCGAGTGTTTCCACCATCTCGAGGTAATGCCTTGGTCATGATTTTATTTCACTGTCACACAGGGAGCGCACATGAAAAAAACAGCATATTTGGTTCGAGCCACCAAACGATTTTTAGAGGGCACAAATTGCAAATCCCCAATTCAAGCCGTTGAACAAGGTATTAAAACCTTGAGCGACTGGATTGATGCGCTCAGTTTGGAGCAAGAAATTGAATCGGAACAAAACGAATCGCGTCGCGCAAAAAATAAACCCACCAGACATTACCGTTCGGTGTAGATTAATTCCAGATTGCTGGAATTCGCTCAAAAATCCCAGCTTCAAACACGTCGTACAAACCCAATTTAGGCATGTGAACATAACCGATATGGCAATCACAAAAAGCTCGGGTACAGGCTCGAGCTTTCAGCATTTTTAAAAAATCGGGATCGTACAAATTCCCAAGTACCTCATCAATAAAGTGACATCGCCGCACCGTACCGTGTTCGTCAACGGTGATGACAGTCTCACCAGCTTGGCAAGCCTGCCCTTTGGAGCGGTAACGTTTGGTATTTAATTCAAACAATGGATCAATTGCCCTCAATCGCTCGAGATTGTCCTGACTGTAATAATTCTGACCTCGACGGTCAAAGGCGTTCAACCACAAGTAAACGCTTTGCGGCAATTCACGGCGCAGTTGCTCGAGTTGGTTTATTTGCTCAGTCATGGCAACTGCGCCGACACTGAATCGCACCCCACGGTTGAGAAGCTCAGACGTGCGTTTTAAAAATTTGGCTCGGGAAACCTGAGTCGGATGGTACGTGCACCACAAGGCAATTTTTGCCAGATTCGCACGCTCGAGCCACCCAAGATTGCCCGAAAGATTGGTTTGAATCACCACTTTTCGCACGTGCTCGAGCTGACTTAAAACCACCATTGCCTTTTGATAGCGTTTTCGCACCAACGCCTCGCCGTAAGGCGTAAAAAACACCTCGATCTCGAGGTTGGTTTGTAATGAAACCCAAGCCACAAATCGTTGCAACGCTAGGGTGTCACGGGCATGTTCGGCTCGAGATTCTTGGTGCTTGGCGAACGGGCAATAGGCGCAGGCATAATTGCAAGATGATAACGACCCTCGGTACAAGATCGAGAGTTTCATCTAAGTTCGTAACCCTGCATCAAATGTTGGGCGTGACTCGAGTACAACCATGGTCCTATCGCGTCTGAACGCTCTAAACCGCTCGCCGTCAGTTTCAAAGAATCCTCGTGACGTGTGGCGAAACCCAACGGTATCAACTCGAGCAACTGGGCTAAATCCATAAAAACATCTGAATCAAATTTGACGCGGTAAAAATGCAGATCAAGTCCCGAAACTTGCAACAAACCTTGAATCACAAAACGCCGTTGCTGCTCGAGTCGGTCAAGTTTAAAACCGTGCGAGGCGAGATCAAAACTGCTGTCTGGACGCCCTACGAAATCGTGCAGAATTTCGCGCACGCCCGTTTGACCCACCGCGTACTCGCTCGAGTAATGCAGGCTCTGGCTGTAAGAACGCGCCCCGCAACCCAGTCCAACCATGCCATCATTTTGGCAATCGTAATTGATACCGCTCGGGTTTTGCGGCGCGGTATTGCGGCGGAACATGCGCATCGAAACTTGTTCGTAACCGTTAGAAGCTAAAAAATCCCTGCCCAATTGGTACAACTCGAGCCGCGCATCGTCCCAACTGCGCTTGCTGTTGCCCAAACCCGTTTTGGGGCGCACGTAAAGCGGATACAAGAACAATTCCTCTGGTTGCCACTCGAGCGCCGTCTGAAGGCTTTGTAGCCACGATGCGGGGGTCTGAAAAGCCAGCCCGTAAATCAAATCAATGTTGAGAATCGGAATGCCAGCGTTGCGAATGGTTTTGAGAGCCTCAAACACTTGCCCATTTTGTTGCGTGCGCCCAACCGAATGCACCTCGGATTCGATAAAACTTTGCACGCCAATGCTGACCCGGTTCACCCCGTAATTTTTCAGAATCTCGAGCCGATCTGCTGTGGCTGTGGCTGGCGAGGTTTCCACCGATGTTGGCGTACTTGCCAAATCAATGCCGTATATTTTTTGAGCAATCACAAACAAACGCTCCAAATCGGCAGGCTCGAGATACGTCGGCGTGCCGCCACCTATCGCAAACCGCGCAAACTTTGCATCACCCAGAGCCTCACGCACCCTTAAAGCCTGACGCTCGAGGGTTTGCAAGTATGACCGTTCCAAACTTTGGGGCGCGTTGACGGTGGTGAACAAATTACAAAACCCGCAACGCATTTCACAAAAAGGAATGTGAATGTACAAAAACAGCGCATCTCGAGCCTCCAACTTCCATAAGTCTTTCAGCCGCACCGCAGGCTCGAGGCTGCGATACGCGGTCTTGTGTGGGTATGCGTAAGTGTAAGACTGATACGGTGATGGCTCAAAGATCATTCGGACTCCAGGATAAATTCAGCATACGGCACAGTGGTGACCACAGGATGATTGATCCGATGCCCAAAGTACCCATCTTCACCAAACGCCTCGCCGTGATCGCCGCATAAAATCACCAGGCTAGAACCCCGAGATTTGAGTTTTTCAAACAACGGCTCGAGCTGCGAATCGGCGTATTTCAACGCTGCGAGTTGAGAGTCAAACGATTCTTCTTTTGCGCCATTAAAAATGCGGGTTGGTTTGTGGGTCGCACTGATGTTGATAAATAAGAACACGCGGTCTGTCTCGGAAAATTCTGAAAGCACACTGACGCACCTTAAAATTTGCATTTGGGTCGAACGCTGACTTTTAACGCCGTACCCTGGATTCCAAAATGAATGCTCGAACAAATCCGTCAAGCTGCGACTTAACGCCGTAAGCTTATTGAAAAACCCCACACCACCAACACAAACCGTGTGATAACCTTTTGCCACAAGCGCTTGAGGCAGTGATGCCTCTTCAAACACAAAAGTTTGGGGCGCAGTGCTTTCAGAACCCTGAAATTTTGCCGCAAACAACCGCGCATGTCGTCCTGGTAAAACGGGTGTCGGTAAAAACCCAGCAAAAAAAGCTTGATGCGCCGCAAACGTAAAATTCCCTGGCGTGTGCCGCGCCTCCCACCCTAAACCCGGCAACACTCGAGTCAAATTTGGGGTTAGACCACGCTCGAGTGCCGCTTGAGCCACATCAAACCGCAAACTGTCAAAGGTGATGAACAGCACATCATGCGTGCCAATCAGGGCTTTTGCGTTAATCATGCCATCACGCCCAAGGCTTGCAATTGACTTTGATAGGTGTCCAAACCGTCCACCAAGACATTGCGGTGGTAATCACCGAACGCATTCAGCTCGAGAATCGCATGATGCTGCCAATCGGTTTGTACCAGCACGTCCACACCAGCGTACAAGCTATTCGGAAAAAGTTTCAGGCTTTGCTCGCAGGTTCTGGTAATCTCAGTCCACCTCTCCTCTAACCGTTCGCGCACACCATCCCAATTGCCGCGTTCGTTGCCCAAATGCAAATTGGTGATTGTGCCACTGCTCGAGCGCACCAGCACATGCTTGGCAAGACCAGCGATCACCACGACCCGCAAATCAAAATTTTTGTTTTCAAAATTGGCTTTTGGTAACCATTTTTCAACATGCACCCGTTGTGAGCAAACCGCATTGACCAAAGAAACAATCTGCTCAACGTTACGGTACTTCCAAAGTCGTTTGGTGTTGTACAAGTTTCCGTTGTCTGCCATCTCGACGGTGCTGATCGCTTGCCACTGACCACGGTGCGTCTCGAGCGCAATCACACCCGCCGCCCCAGAACCATGCGCGAGTTTCACAAAAACCCGATTCCAACTGCGCCCTTTCATCTGTTCAAACAATTCATCAAAATTGTGAACGGCTGGCAAGGCTGGCGGCACAAGAATTCCAGCCTTCTCGAGTTTTGCATGGGTGGCGCGTTTATCGAACATAACCGCAATATCGCTTGGGTGATTCATGGCGGTTTTCCCCAGTGCCGCAAGCTGCATTTTGACGTTTTCAAGCGCACTCGAGAATCCCAAATACCACTGCCTGCTTGCCAGGATTTCACCAAGGTCAAACTCGAGATTTTGGGTACAAACCCGAGCGTATTCGCGGTCTGGGTCTGGAAGCCAATATCCAAGCTCGAGCATTTTTTTATCGGTTTCCCAATCTTCACTTGGCGAATCGAGCTTGATGATCGTATCGCCTGTCACGTGCTTCTCGAGCGGCTCGCCGTTCATAATCTGAAGCCATGACAAGACTCGGGCGGCTGGTAAGCCACGCATCTGTAAACTGTTTTGCAAGGCGCGAACGCGGCGACTTTCCGTTGGGGCAACCACCAGCAAATCCAGCACTTCATTCGCCAGTTTGTATGCTGCGCCATTCATCATTGGGGTCTTGGGCATCAGAGGCATCAATTTTGATCTTGAGTTTTCGCAAATGCGCCTTTAACAATCCCAATACCTCCTCGGTTATAAAATGGTAATGAATATCGAGTTTCTCGAGTGATCCTAGTTTTTCGGCACTGCTAAAGATTTTTGCCCCCTCGTCTGAGAGCGTGCCCAACGACAAGTCCAGGGTTTTTAAACGCTCGAGAATCGGGGCATTCACCAGAACACCCGCGAGTACATCCGACAAGTCGCTGTTGCGCAAACCCAAATAGCTCAATTTCGGGAACAACTCGCCGCGCAAAAGTGGCGCAAGGTCATCAATTTGGGTGTTCGCGCCGTAATTATCAGTCCCCAAATACAATTCTAAATGCTCGAGGTTGGGCAGGTCGGCATTGAAAACTTCACGTACCACGCTGACATCCAAGCCACCCGTTTGAATCACCAAATGCTTCAAATACTCGCTTTTCAAAACCCCCAACGACAAGTCTTCCCCACTGCGTACCGCAAAAAACTCGAGTTTCGGGTAGGCGTTAAAAATCGGCGACAAATCAGACTGATGAATCCAGGAGACTTCGCATTCTTCACCAACAATATCGCCCAGGAAAATCGCGTTTAAGTTTGGCAATTGATCTCGAACCGCCACCAGCGCCTCAACCACAGGTTCAGAACCTGAATCGAACACGCCATCGTCAGCCCAAGCGCCAATCACCAAAGCCGTTAAATCCTTTGCGTTGGGCAGCTCGAGAAACGCTTGAAATTTTTCAGCCCAGGTTTTACCCTCGTCGTACTCGAGCTTGACGCGAATTGCAAATTGTGCCAGATCGGGAAGGGCTTCGCCTGTAAAGTCTTTGACTTTTTTACCCGCGAATGAAAACCGATGCTCGTTAAATGCCATGCGTGTCTCCTTGGAATCAATCGTTTAAACTCAGTATCTCACACTCTCGTTGTGCTCGAATGTGGCAATCCTGAGTTGAATCGAAAAACCCGAGATTACAAATCAAAATGATGGCTTCGATCAAAGTCTAAGTTCTGATTTCTGCCGTACCCCAGAATCTGATTGAATCTTGTGACCACGCTATGACCAAGCTTTTTCTATGATACTTAAAAGCTCAAAAGTAATCACTGACTAAATTTTTTAGGAATCCGAAGTCAAGAAACTCGAGCTTTATTGGTTATGAAAGGTGGGTTTGGTATGAAAATCAGGACAACCGTAGCAGGTACGTTTGGAACGATAATCGCCAGTTCATTGGTCATCGCGCTTTGTTTATCTCGAGGATATGCAGAGCAGCCCGTAACAGCCACATTCATTGCGCCCACAATTCCGCAGGGCACTGCGAAAAATCGCGGTTGTCGAGATGGCGGAGCGTTCGGAATCAATCGCATCAATCCATCTTGGGTCAGCGTCGAACCCAATGATGCACCAAAAGTTGCCGAAGGTGTCATACGTGAAAGCCACACCGCCACCAACGACAATCCCGCCTTTCACGTGAGCCACGACTGGAATGCCGATATTGTCCTTGATGCGGCTTACAACGGTTTAAACAGCGACGGCAACCCTATCAAAAATGGTGAACGCCGACTGGAAATCGAATGGGAAACCTCTTTCTTCCCACCACGTTTCTGGGCTGCCCCTGGTGACCGTGCCTGGATGCTTGGACGTTGGATTTTTGATTGCGGACATCCCAATCCTTACCGCAGCGAGATTCATCCACCAAAAGCCGTGGCTTTTACACGTCTCGAGCCAGTGATTTTTGCCGGCGATCAGCGTCCATCAAACAGCAACGTGACTTATGTTTATATTCATGGTCGCGGAGGGTACTACAAAACGCCTGTGATAGGTCGCAATTACGAATTTGATATTATCCTGCCATCGAAACCAGTCCGCTTTAGCTCTCTTAAAACAGCGATTCTCGGCTTGCCCTTTGGTGGTCCAAGTCCAACACTTAAATTGGTCGAAAACTCAAATCCAGCAAAACTTCATGTCACATACCCACTTGCCAACCAAAGCGACCCTTTTAACACCCGTCGTTTTGGCGCGATTATTGCAACCGCTTGGCAAAGTAACATTGCTCAGGTGATCGCGCCAGGATATCGGCTTTTAAAAGTCACATTCGATTCGATCAAAATTAATACCGATCACGACCCCGCTTTTTCTGGCGAATGGCGTTTGTGGGTACGAACAAATGGTGAATGGTTTGAAGTCACAGGTTTGGGTGATGTGGACAACGGCGAAACCATACGAATCAACAAAAGCGTTAACGTTATCGTGCCTGACAATGGCAAACTCGAGATTCAAACAAGTGGTTGGGAAGATGATTGCGATAGCAATTTTCGCAATAAAGATTCCAACATCAAACTTTGGAAAGCCAGTCTGAGCGATCTCAAATGCGAATTGAACGGCAATGACAGCATTGGCATTCTCGAGCAGGATTTTGTTGGGGCGAACAATTTTGGGATTGGATCACACAATGATCCATCAGCACGTAATGGCGATGCTGACACGAGCAAGGATTTTAATTTGCGTTACCGCGTGGAGTTGGTTAAAAGTTTTCCAAACAACTCTGGGAAGCTTGACCCAGTAATAAGTCCAACACCCGTTGTCCCACCAAGTCGCTAACTTTTAAATCTTCATTCTTTAGGTTCAAGAATCAAATTCAACCCATCTCGAGCTTAGCTATTCAGTCAGGCTCGAGATGTCAAAATCGTTGAATTTTGATTGCCAGTTCAGCGCGTAAAACTTGAGCTTACCTCGAGTTTCAACTGAGCACATCAGCAATTTTGACAGTTCGCTTCTCGCGCAAACTGATGGTTGCCGCCACACCCAAACGCAGACTCTCGAGCGCATCCGTTGCGCCTGGCGTGGTTTGCGTCCCCGAAACCAAGCACTTAAAGAACGCTTCAAGCTCGAGCTTGTACGCCTCGCGGAATCGATCCATAAAAAAGTGAAAATGATCTCGCTCGAGCTTGCCCGCACCTGTGCCGTTCGAGCCGTACTGGGTCAGCGGCGTTTTGGGCGTGGCATCCATGACCAGTTTGCCTTTCGCACCAAAAACTTCGGTGCGCACATCGTAACCGTAAGCGCTGCGCCTAGAGTTTTGAATCACACCCAGCGCCCCGTTTTTGAAACGCAAGTTAATCATGCCCGTGTCCACATCGCCAATTTCGCCTATCGCGGGGTCAACGAAAACATGCCCCCACGCCGAAATTTCTTCGACCTCGCCGACCAAAAACCGTGCACAATCGAGTTCGTGAATGGACTGATCCAAAAACATGCCGCCCGAAATTTTCAGGTACTCGAGCGGCGGCGGTGCAGGGTCACGCATGACTGAAATAAACTGTTCGATTGTCCCCAATTCCCCAGCCTCGAGTTTTTGTTTGGCGAGCATGTACGGCGGGTCAAACCGACGGTTAAAGCCAATCTGAAATGGCACACCCGCTTTGTGCACCACCTCGAGCGCTTTGACAGTACGGCTTAAATCGAGCGCCACAGGCTTCTCGCAAAAAATCGCTTTGCCCGCACCCGCTGCCAGTTCGATCAGGTCAGCGTGGGTGTTGGTTGGCGTGACAATAATAATCGCGTCAACGTTCGGATCATTCACGGCATCGCTCGGTTCGGCATAAGTTTTCTCGGCTCGGGTTAAGACTTGCGCCGCATCTCGAGCCGCCTGAATCGGGTCGGCAATGGCAACGACTCGAGCGTTCGCAATGCCCAGCAAGTTTCGGGCGTGTTCTTGCCCCATACGTCCAGCGCCAAGAATGGCGACACCAATGCTTGATTTCATAACACTCCAATCATGATTTCTGGTTTTGATTTTAACGGTTGCGCCTGCCAGATTAACCCAATTTCGCTCGAGATTTTCAAATGCCCCAACGTGCTTTAATCAAATTATGCGTGAAGTGACCTTGTGCTTTCCAATAAGAAACGCTCGAGTCTTGCTGGGTTTTAAAAAGCATGGTTTTGGGGCTGGAAAAACCACGGGCTTTGGTGGTGGCATTGAAATTGGCGAAACCCCAACTCAAGCCGCAAAACGAGAATCGCTCGAGGAAGTTGGTTTAAACGTGCTCGAGATTGATTTGGTGTTCATGGGAACCGTAGAGTTTTTGTTCCCCGCCAAACCAACTTGGGATCAGTTGGTGCATGTTTTTATCACCCAAAATTGGACGGGTGAAGCGCTCGAGACTGCTGAAATGAACCCCGCCTGGTTTGAAATTAATGCGCTGCCGCTCGAGTGGATGTGGGACGACGCGCGGTACTGGTTGGCGCGGGTGCTGGCAGGTGAGCAACTCGAGGCGCGGTGCGTGTTTGCGGATGATTGCGAGACGGTGTTTGATTTCCAGGTTTTAAATTGAGACCGACCCACAAGTTTAATCTCGAGCGCGGTGTTTTCGTTTTGTTCGAGTAATTACAGTGGTTTGGGTATTCATTGATAGAAAAGCTACGCTTCTTGACCATAAAACGCACCTTACGGGCATGGTCGCTTCTTGACCATAAAACGCACCTTCTTGTTCCCAAGACGCACCTTCTTGACCATAAAACGCACCTTGCGGGCATGGTCGCTCACGGGCGGGAACCCTTACGGGCATGGTCGTTTCTTCTCGCATAGCTCGCGTTTTGGTTGATAAACTTCGTTTATCAACCAAAACGGAAATCACTGTAAACACTTTACAGACACTCAGAATACCGTGGATCAGTCCGTGTCGTTTTTGAAAGCAACCTTTGAGAGTTTTTTGATAAAATCTTATGCTACACTTTCCGCATGTTGCACCTCGCCACTCGTGATACTGTGCTTGAATCGTTGAAGAAACTCCCCGACGATGCCACACTCGACGACATTATCGAGCATCTTGTGTTCATGGCGAAACTCGAGGAGGGTTTGATGCAATCTGAAGCTCGTGATCTTGTCCCGCATCAGGAAGTTGTTGCACGATTCTCGAGATGACACAAATCTTTTGGACCTCCCGAGCGTTAAAAGACGTAGATGCTATTTTTGATTTTGCGGCTCGAAGTTCCGAAGAATACGCGCATTTGATAACGCAACGTATTCTTCGAGCGGTTTTACGACTCGAGGACTTCCCTAAATCTGGACGTGTTGTTCTAGAGTACGCCCGAGACGATGTGCGTGAAGTGATTCAAACGCCTTACCGAATACTCGAGCAAGAAGTGCATATTTTGGTTGTGCAACATGGCGCAAAGTTATTACCTGAAGTGTTACCAAAATAATTTAGATAAACACTCGAGCAGGCAAAACTAGTGTTCTCAAGTCTCGAGCGTTAACCAATCCAAAAGTGATGAACTCGAGCGTTAGGGTTTGTGGTTAAAACTCGAGCGTCGTAAATTTATTCAAGCAACTTTGGCATAACTCGTATCTAGTTCATCGCCCATCTCGAGTAGCGTATGAATACGTTGAATCATTTCTGATAACCAAGTCGCCTCATCTAAGGTCAGAAAACGTCCTTTGCGGTAATCAAGCCATTTTTTGACGACAGGATAACCACCTATCGTAAATTCCCAAACTTTTTTGCTGACACCACGAACCTCGAGCAAATCTGAAAGCCTTAACACATCAAGAGCATGTTCGTAGCGCTGCCCAATCAACAAATCGTTTTCTTGTAAAGGCGTACCGTCAATTTTGTGTAATTTTGCAATGTTGGTTGGCAAATTTTCAATGACCGAACACGAATCGAGCAACGCCGCCACCCGTGCGCCAAGTGCTGCGCTTGACTCGAGCAATGCAGCGTTTTGCGGCAATGGAATCCGCGCCCAATCTTCAGCCAGGTATTCGCCAAACTCGAGCCGATACGCTGGCGTGTTCATGATTGCCAGCGCATGATGCAAAAGTTGTTGCGTGCAGCTAAATGCTTCTGGAGTGGGTTTACCGTTTGCATCTTTTGGCACACAATACCGCTCGAGAATTGGTTCTGGACGAGGCATAGGTTCGCAACCATCAATTGTTTTAGGTAATTTTAGGAGTTTGGTGTTAACCAATTCAGTGTAAAAATCGGGCGAGTTCGGCAGAAATTGCCAGTCAGTTGTGGTGCTGAACAGGGTATCAAGTTGATACCGTAATCGCCACGGAAAAGCGTCTGCGTCAGGGTCAAAAACATGTAAATCGGTCAAGGTTTGTCCAAACAAAGCCCCGTCATAGCCACGCCGCATGGTTTGGGTAGAACTAAGAAAAGCATTACCAGAAAAAACTTATTGTCCAAAACGAGTATTTTTTTCTTGAATTAGTTTTGTTTCGGTTTCGTACCAAATCCAGCGCAAATCAAAAGGTCGATATTGATAGCGCATCAGTTTACTTGCTTCAAAATGCCCAATGAGCTTCTTACGAATTTCCACTGGTTCAAAGCGATTAGCAACCGTCATTAGACGTGGTATTTGCTCAAGAATTTGGGCATCAGAAACATTGGGGTCATAGTAATTCTTAAATTGATCGAGCAGCGCACTAGAATCATTAGAACTAGAAATCAGCAATTCATCCTTGCCTGTATGGACACCAACAAACCGAACTGGAAATAAATCTGGCAAGGCTGTCCAAGTCCAGTATTTATCTGCTCCTTCAAGTGGCTTTAGCAAATACCGATGCTCACGCTTGGGCTTAAACGCTGGACTATACAGCTTATTTTGCTCGAGCAGGGCTTGGCGCTTGCTTTGGCTACTGCCAAAAAATTCTCGGTAGTAGACATCGGCAATACCAACGGGTGCTGTGGCTTTGCGTACTAATTGCGTAATGGTCACACCAACACGAATTCCGGCGGCGGTTTCGGTTGTAAAAACACTTCCATCGTTATCTCGGTTAGCGCGTTGTGAACCGTGCAAGTCGTCTATGTAAATGCTATGGAAAGCTTGCAGCAAATGATGACGCATGACAGGATGCGAAATACCAGTCAGGAAAGAACGATTGGTAATAAAATTGATTAAACCGCGTCCGCCATGCTCGGCAATACGCCACTCTGCCAAACGAATAAAGCGAATATAAAGATCGTCCAATGTCTGTTTACGAATGCCCCATGATTGCAACAAACAACGCTTGTACGGCTCGAGTAAGGTTGCTTCTTCATTTTCAGTCGTGCCAGAAAAACGGCTATACGGTGGGTTGCCAATAAAAACAAGAATTTTCTGCTGCTGTTTAACGCGCTCGGCAGCTTCTTGTTCTTTGGCAAATTCTGGGAAAATTGGGATGTCGGTAATGCCACTGTTCGGAGTCCAATTTAATAGGCTATTGGTCAGGTACACACCCACACGCTCGTCTTCATCTAAACTGGCATTGTTTTCATCAAGCAGCAAACCCAATTGCAAATGGGCAATCACAAAAGGCGCAGGAAGAATTTCAAAGCCGTATACCCGTGTGGTTAAAGCTTTTTTTAATTTCAAGCCTTTTAACGGGTCGTTGCCCAGTTTCTCGAGCATGAATCGTGCGACTTCGACCAGGTAACTGCCTGTACCAACGGCAGGGTCAAGCAGGGTCACGTTGTCGTCCAGTAAGCCTTTGGCAATACCAAGTTCAGTTTGTAAAAGCTCATGGGTACGTTCAATTTGGTAACGCACAATTTCGTGCGGGGTATACCAAACACCAAGGTCTTCGCGGAGTTCAGGGTCAAATTTTGCCAGAAACGGTTCGTAAAAATACTGCACGGCTTTACCCGCTTCAAACGAACCAATAAATTTCTCAGGCACAACCCGTCGTAGTGCCTCGAGCGCCCAATTTACTGGGGCACGAAGGTTTAAATCCTTTAATCGTCGTGGACGAGCCACCTCGTCAAAAAGGGCTGTAACCAGTGGTACGCGCAAATTCTGACTGGCTTGACTGAGATCAAAAGTCTCAGATGTACCTCGTTCGGCTGCTACAACCCAAGCACTAAATAATCCATAAAACAGCGCTTGCACCAAACTTGAACGAAAAAAATGCTCACCTTTTTCGGCTTCAAATTGAATTCCCAGTGCTTCCTCCATTGCCTTACGCAACGGATTAAGATTGGCGTATGGGATGTTCTCGAGTCGCTTTAGGGCTTCTCGAGCGTAATCAGCAAGACGTTCAGCTAAAAATTCAGGGTCGGTAATTGCAGCACGGCGGCTTGCCCAATCACGCAGTAAGTCTGTCAGCGCCTGTTCATAATTTTTTGCCAATTTCGTTGTGTTTGTCGTCAACACTGTTTGCCAACCACCAAGCGAAACACGGCGCACTTCAAGTTCATTTTCCACCAGTATAAATTCGTGGAAATTGGTTAACAACGTTGCGCCTTTACCTTTGGAATAGGTTTTTGCTTGTCGCCAGGCTTCTTTACTTTTAGCATTGGTACTGTTTGGATCAGATATATCGGTGCTTGGTGCTTCGGCTTCAACCACTGCCACAAGATTTTTTGACTCAGTTTCAAACAAACCCAAGTCAGCCAAACCACTTCCATCTTGATTTTTGGGATGAACAATGACACTCAACCCCAAGCCTTCAAGCGCAGCTTCCAGCAAGGGTTTCAAATGCTCGAGATACGAATTTTCAGGGGTAGCAAGGTCTGTGGCTTGCGTGGATTTTATCGCACGAAGATAAGGCTCGATGGAGGTCATTGAGCCACAGTTTACATCGAAAAACCCTTTGGCTCGAGGTACGCGAACCCTGCGGCTCAAGACCGCAGCAAGTCTTGAAACGCCGCCCGAACGCTGGTTTCGTTGCGGCTACCGCCGTACTGCACAAGACGCTCGAGTTTTTGCTGGTATTGCCGCACGAGTTGTAAAGACACGCTCGAGTATACGCCGTTGCAATTGCCCAAGGCAAAACGGGGTGACTTTTTATTCTCAGTTTGCCCAAGTTTTTAAATCTCGAGTTTCGATTATTGCTGGTTTTTATTTTCAGTTTTTCAATCTCGAGCTTCACTGCCCGAAATGATTTTTTAAAACTTGACTAATTTCCCAAAAGGCGCAAAATAATCCCATGAACCTGACCGAAATCAAAAAACAAGTTCTTGAACTGCCACAAGCCGATCAAGTCGCTTTGGGCGCGTTCATCAACGAAATCAATCGTCCTGTGGATGCCGCATTTGACGAAAAATGGTCAGAAATTGTTCTGACACGTGCGGCAAGGTTGCGCTCTGGTGAAACCCAAGGCGTTCCGCTCGAGGATGTGATGAATGAACTTAAAGATCATCTTTGAACTCGAGGCTCGGGTAGAGTTGATCAAAATCTCTGAATACTACCGTGACAAATCACCTGATCTGGTCTTGCGTTTTCAGGCGGTGCTCGAGGTTTGTTTTGAGAACATTCGGTTGTTTCCAGAGGCTTTTAAAGTTGTGAAGTTTGGTGTGCGTCGAATTCACCTTGAGGATTTCCCGTACATCGTGTATTACATGGTTGATCCTGATGCCATTTTTATTTATGCCATTGCCCACAACAGGCAAGATCAGGATTACTGGCATCACCGGGTTTCGGGTTCTCAGCAAGATTCATAAAGTCAGTGATCGTTTGAGCGTCACCCAGCCAAAGACTGGGTGAATTTTTGATCTCGAGTTTCGTTTGTTGCTGGTTTTTCTTTTCAGCGTTTCAATCTCGAGCTTTGATTGTGTTGCTACCAAGTTTTAGGTTGTTTGTCTGGCTCGAGAATTTTATACTTCCCCAGTTGCAAACCCATACAATCCGCGTTTGTAAGGTGCTTGAAACCCCAGAACAATATGATCTCTTGCAATGCCCTGTTCAATTAGTTGCTCGGCAATTTCGGCATCGGTTAAATCTTCCTCGAGCCAAACTAAATTGTCACGAATAGCAATATGAACCAGCATGGTGTGAACTCGCTTTTTGCCATCCCATCCGCTGACCACTACTTGGAAATGCTGCTGCATTGGGTCGGTCAGGACTTCGTAATTCACGTTGGCATACGGAGTGCGCCAAGATTTGAAAGGCTCGAGTACCTTCAAGATTATTTGTGCGTTCGTTAAGGCTTGATCCATTGTTCAATCACCTCGATTTCTGGATTGTAAACAATTAAGTTGACTTGATAATGTGCAATGGCATCCAGTGCAAGTTCAGAATCAAAATACAGGTCGAAAGTATCAATGGGAACCGCCAAGTAAAGGGTTCGTTCGGGTTCGCGTTTTCCAAGTTGCAAACGGTAATTCAAGAATTGCCCTAGAGCTTGATGAAAGGCTGTCGTAAATGATGCTTGACCAAAAACCTTAACCTCGACTGCGATTTGCTCAAAACCATTTTGGGCTGCAATCAGGCGTTCTGCGCCCAAATCGATTTGAATGTTGCTTCGTCCTAACAAAATTAAGAGTGGATCGTGGGTTACAAGCCAACCTGATTTCTCAAGTGCGTTTCTAACTGCATTGTGGTATTTGTCTTTTGCCATCATTGAATTCTAACAGCACAAATATTATTCAAGGGACGTGAACCCTACGGCTCGAGGGACGTGAACCCTGCGGCTTTACACGGTACGATAAAACCATGACGGAACGCATCGGGATTGTGGACATGGGTTCGGGAACGGCGCGGTTGGTGGTCTACCAGTACGAACCAGGGCGTTGGTTTAAACTGACCGACGAAATCCGCGAACCCGTGCGCTTGGGTGAGGGGTTTGCCTCGAGCGGCGAATTGGACAAAAACGCGATTGAACGGGCGCTGGATGCTTTAAAACTCTACGCCGATTACGCTGGCGCGACCAAACTCGGGCGGCTCGAGGTGATTGCGACCAGTGCGGTGCGCGAGGCGGCAAACAGTCAGGATTTCTTGTCGCGCACAGCAGGTTTAAACCTCGAGTTTAAAGTGCTGTCCGGTGAGGATGAGGCGCGGTACGGGGCGCTGGCGGTGGCGAACAGTTTTGTCTTCCCAAATTGTTGGGTCATGGATTTGGGTGGCGGCAGTGCGCAACTCTCAAAACTCGAGAATCGCTGGTTTGTGCGCGGGCAGGCGTTTCCGCTCGGTGGGGTGCGTTTAACCGAACAGTTTTTAAGGGGCGATAAAGCCAATACCAAAGAAATCACGGCGCTCGAGAAACACGTCAAAAACCAGATGGGATCGCAACTCGAGCGGGTGAGGCAAGAAAAAGCGCCGTTGGTGGCGATGGGTGGCACGATCCGAAATTTGGCTCGGGCGGTACAAAAAGCTGGCAATTACCCGTTTGACATGATCCACGGGTATTTCTTGAAACGCGAGGCGCTCGAGGAAGTGATTGAAAAACTTCTGAAGCTCGAGAAGGGCGAGCGTTCACTGCCTGGAGTTCATCCTGACCGTGCCGATGTGATTCTGGCGGGGGCGCTGGTGTACCGCACGGTTTTGCGTGAGGCGCATCTCGAGGGCGTGCACATTTCGGGGCAGGGTGTGCGTGAGGGTGCGTTTTACAGGCATTTTTTGCCCGAACCACATTTGATGCCTGAGGTGCGTTCGATGGCGGTACGGAATTTGTTCGCGCAGTACCCGCAACCCGAGGCGCACACCGACAACGTGCGCAAACTAGCCCGCAAACTCTTTGACGGACTCGAAGCCCTACACCGTTACGGCTCGAGCGAGGCATTATTGTTGGATGCGGCGGCGTACTTGCATGACATTGGCATGGCGGTCAATTATTTTGACCATCACAAGCACAGCGCATATTTGATTCTGAACTCGCAAATGCCCGGGCTTTCTCACCGCGAGCATGTGCTGTTGGCTTTATTAACCCAGTATCACCGCAAGGGCGACCCGAAACTGGGCGAGTTTAAAAACATTCTCGAGCCTGATGATGACAAGCGTTTGTTGCGGTTGAGCGCCTGTTTACGGCTGGCGGAATACCTCGAGCGGGCGAGGGCGGGGCGCGTGACCGACCTCGAGATTGAGGTTGCCAAAGACACGGTGAAAATCAAATTGATTGCCAACCAAGTTCCAAGGGTGGAATTGGTCGAAGCCAGCAAACAGGCGGGTTTGTTCGAGAAAGCCTTTGACCGCAAGCTCGAGCTTTACGCCGAGGATTTGGATTACCGCAGTCGGCGCAGCACCCCTGGCGGTAAGATAAAACGCAAGAATGATTGATGCGGCGTCCACTCGAGCGCGTAAAGGCTGGATTTTCTAAACTCGAATTTATCGCCCAAGCCAACGTCGTTCAGCAACAACAGCGCCGTCAATTCCGAAATCCAGGGTTGATGACCCACCATCGCCACGGTCTTGTGCTTGCCTGCCAAGTCCTCGATCAACTGCTGCAATTCGCTGCTAGGCGCTCGAGCCAGCAACTCGCAAGGCTCGAGCTTATCCGCCACAGGCTCGAGCAAACTGGCGGTTTCTCGGGCGCGACGCCAAGGGCTGCACAGCACCAGGTCGTAATTCACCTCGAGCGTTTGCAAGGTTTTGCGTAAGACTTTGGCTTGGTCTTTGCCTTTAAACGTTAATTTTCGCTCGTTGTCGTGCAAGTCAAGGTGCGGGATTTCGGCGGCGGCATGACGGATCAGGTGCAATTCCATCTCAAAAGCCTACCGCAGTTTTGTTATTTGAGATTGTGACCGTAAGCCTCGAGCATGTGTTTTTGAAGCCGAGGCGTTA
Organism: Deinococcales bacterium; assembly: GCA_043775825.1. Lineage (GTDB taxonomy): Bacteria > Deinococcota > Deinococci > Deinococcales > JAAFIG01 > JANXTZ01. The sequence goes on along the minus strand of JAYVRX010000017.1, from coordinate 3,903 downwards.
ACCTGAAAGCACTTTGAATTCGTTAACTTCAAAATTCCGAGCCTACTCGGGCAGCGCCTACACCATCGCGCTGCCCGAGGGTCATCGTTTTCCAATGTACAAGTACGCCAGCGTCCGAGAAATTGTGACAAACGATTTGCAACTCGAGGTGTTTGATCCACCGCGCCCAAGTTGGGAGCAGGTCGAACGCGTTCATGACATGGCGTACTTGAGAAAACTGAATTTTGGTACACTCGAGCCTAAAGAATTACGCTTGCTCGGGTTGCCCTGGAGTCCGAACCTGGTCGAACGCGCCCTTCGCGCCACGGGCGGCACACTGTCTGCCGCCAACGATGCGATCAAAACTGGTTTGGGCATCAACCTGGCAGGTGGCACACACCACGCCTACCCAGATCACGGCGAAGGGTTTTGTACGCTTAACGATGTGGCAATCACGATTCAGGATTTATTTCAGACTCGAGCCTTAACCCGAATTATGGTGCTCGATTTGGACGTCCATCAAGGCAACGGCACAGCCAGCATTTTTGAATCTGACCCTCGAGTCTTCACGCTCTCCGTGCACGGTGAACGCAATTACCCATTTCACAAAGAACGCTCGAGTTTGGACATTGGGCTGAGCGATTGGATCACCGACAATGATTATTTTGCCGTTTTAGAATCTCGAGTTTTCCCCGCACTCGAGGTTTTCAAACCAGAATTGGTGTTTTACCTGGCTGGCGTGGATGTGCTCGCCAAAGACCGATTTGGACGGTTTAGTTTAAGTGTTCAGGGCGCGAAAGCTCGAGATGCCAGTGTTTTTTCGTGGTGTAAAAATACGAGTGTTCCAGTGGTCAGTTTGATGTCGGGCGGTTACAACCGCGATCCGAAGGTGACGATTGAAGCCCACGCGAACACGGTCAGGGCGGCGCTCGAGATTTTTGGGTAAGGTTAAATTTACACTTATTGCATTTGGTGTCTAAAATACAGCTATGTTAACAACCAGTCAAAGCCCAATTCAATCTGCCCAGCTCTTGCTCAAGCAAAAAACTGCCAAGCTCGAGGTTCATACCGCCAACGAGCGTCAAGTGATTCCGAACGAAGCCAAGAAACTACTTGGTCAAATTCTGGATGCCTTTGAGCACGGGAGAAAAGTTCAAATCTTTGAGACTGAAACCATTTTGACCACCCATTAAGCAGCAAAACTCTTGGATGTTTCAAGACCACATTTCATTGGTTTGCTCGAGCGCGGTGAAATCAAGTATTTTAAAGTTGGATCGCACCGCCGAATTCAACTTTCAGATGTGCAAGCTTACAAAGAACGCCGCAAAACCGCGCGACTCGAGACGCTGCGTGAACTCAGTGCCGAAGCCCAAAAACTTGGGCTTGGTTATTGATGCTGATTGCAGTGCTCGATGCCAGTGTGCTGTACCCAGCACCGCTACGTGATTTTTTGATACACCCTACAGATTTTTACCACTTGTTAAATTCTTGTGAACTTCATCTTGTCATCAATAGACCTCAGTCATAAAATGAGCCAAGATTTGGGTGAACACAAGGTTCACCCCTACGAAAAGGCGTGTTGTGTAGGGGTGATGCTTGTCATCACCCTGGCTAAAATTTCTGCAAGATGGACTTATGCCCGAAGTCCAATGCCGTATATTTTGCCTGCGCATCTCGAGCTTGTTGCTCTTGATTGCCATGCCAAACGGGGACTTCTTCAATTTCCCAGTATTGCAAACCTAAATCCTCGTGCGAATTTTGCAGCGTGCCGCCAATCACTTTGCAGAGGTACACGGTGCTGACAATGGTGAACAAACCCCATTCAATGCTGGGCAAGCGCGTGTAAATGCCGACCAACTCGAGAATTTTGACTTCAAGTCCTGTTTCCTCTTTGGCTTCTCGAATGGCGGCTTGCTCTGGGCTTTCGCCTGCATCTACCAAACCGCAAGGCAGACACCATTTTGCATCGTCACTGCGTTTGAGCAGTAAAATCTTGCCACTCGAGTCAAAGATGGCGGCGTCTGAACCAATTCTGGGGGTGATTGAGAGTTGGCTGAGTTGATTTCGGAATTGCGCGTGAACGTCTGCGGGTGGCGTCCGTAGCGCATGACCATAATATTCCTCGACGAGTTTGAGCAATTGTTCGTAACGTTCTTGGTCATAAACGTTTTTGCTGAAATGCAGACCAAGCATGGCAATGGCTTTCAGTTGCTCCAGCAAGGGCATTGCGTCCAAAATCACTTAGCCACCAGTTCGATCCTATGCCCGTCTGGGTCGAACACGAACGCTACCAAACTGCCGCTTGGCGTTTTGTAAGCGGGTCGCTCGAGCGTTCCACCTGCCGACACCATAATCTCGAGATCGGTTTCAAAATGGCTGGTATGAAACGCCAGATGGTCTGTCCAGTCCAAACCTGGCGGCGTGACAAGACCATCTTTGCGCATAATAAATTGCAGGTAAGCATCCGACCCTGGCAGGCTTAAAACGGCTCGCTCGAGGTTTTGCACGTCGTCTTTGACATGTTTTTGAAGGGTACAACCCAAAACCGTGTAGAACTTTAAGATTGCCTTGAGGTTGCCGGTGCTTCTTGAAACATGATGGTAACGAAGTTCCATGCGTTCAAGCTTATCAGAAAGCAATTTCATGCCAGAATGAACGTATGCCGCTCAACACTCATTTTATGGTCTCCAAACTCGAGGAACTGCTGAATATTCCCTCTCCGACTGGTTTTACGGATACGGCGCTGGCTTGGATCGAAAACGAATTGCAGGCTTTGGGAGTCTCGAGCAGGCGCTCAAAAAAAGGTGCGTTGCTCTGGACGATTCCTGGTGGTGCTGGCAACCCCAGGGCGATAGCGGCACATGTGGACACGCTTGGCGCGATGGTCAAAGAATTAAACATAGATGGTCGGGTGCATTTAAGTCGCGTGGGTGGTTACGACTGGTCAACGATTGTTGGCGAGTATTGTCTGGTGCATACCCAAGGCGGCTCGAGCGTTTCTGGGACGGTGGTCACGACCAAACAAAGCACCCACGTTTGGGGTGCGGAGGTCGGGGAGCAAAAACGGTCTGCCAGCACCGTTGAGGTGCGCTTAGATGCCACGGTAGACGGTCATGGACTCTCGAGCGAGGCTGACGTGCGGGCGCTGGGCATCGAGGTTGGGGATTTTGTCTCTTGGGATTCTCGCACCCAAGTCCTGGCGAACGGTTATATCAAGTCGCGGCATTTGGACAATAAAGCCGCCGTTGCTGTGCTTCTGGCGGTCACGAAATTGGTGCTCGAGGATAAAGTGGCGGTTGGTGCGGACACGCATTGTTTTATCTCAAATTTTGAAGAGGTCGGTCACGGCGCGGCGGCGGGCATTCCTGCCGATGTTCACGAGCTGTTAGTGATTGACATGGCGGCAATGGGTGAGGGACAAACCTCGAGCGAGCATCATTGCACTTTGTGCGTCAAAGACTCGAGCGGACCTTACGATCATGGCTTCTCGAACAATCTGCGCGGCTTGGCGAGCAAGGCTGGGATTGATCTGAAAATTGATATTTACCCGTTTTACGGCTCGGACGGCAGCGCGGCACTCGGGGCTGGCTTGGAGGCTCGAGTGGCGTTGCTTGGACCTGGCGTGGACGCCAGTCACGCCTATGAGCGCACGCACACCGATGCGCTTGTTGATACGGCAAAATTGGTGCTCGAGTATTTGAAGTCTTAAAGGGTGTTTATGAAATCTGTTCACAAAAAAATGACAAGGTCTGGTTGTGTTTTAGGCTCTAAGCTCCAAGCTCCAAGCTCCAAGCTCCAAGCTCCAAGCAAGAGCATAATTTGGCTTATCTCATTTCTTGCGTTTATGTACCAGACGCATAATCTTGCATTGCCTTTCGTAAAAACGGCTCGAGTTCAAACCGTTCCCGCTCCAAAACACCCCAC
>JAYVRX010000016.1:0-8924 GCA_043775825.1 Deinococcales bacterium | reverse complement strand
AACAAAAATCCGCCCCAATCGCGTCCTCGGTGAAGGTCATTTATATAGCTCTCTGCTGCTCTATCACTTGTGATACGGCTCGCCACGCTCCAAAGTCGCGGCACGGTACAATGCCTCGAGCATCACCAGTTGCGCCAGATCGTGCGGCATGGTCAAACTCGAGAGTGACCACATCATTTTGACACTGCTGCGTACCTCGTCTGAAAGTCCTTCGTCGCCGCCGACCAGAAACGCCAGTTCGCCCTCGCCGTTGACGCCCAGGCTGGCAATTTGGGCGGTCAAGGCTTCGGTGCTGAATTGTTTGCCCCTGGGGTCGAGCGCTATCGTGTACGCCTTACCTGCCGCCTCGAGCAGTGCCACGCCCTCCTCGAGCATGGCGGTTTCGCCAGAACGCCTCGAATCTTTAACCCGCGTGATTTTGAGCTTGTGATAGCGCTCGAGGCGTTTTAAGTACAAGCCACAACCAATTTTCGCATACGACTGTTTGGGTTCTCCAACGGTGATGATGTGCAAACGCATGGCTTAGATTACTCGAGCTTTACCGCACTTCATACGCGCCCAAATCAATGCCCGCCCCGAGCGGTCGGACTTTGCCTTCAATATCGTCTTTGGCAGCCAGGCTCGAGCTTCCAGCATTGATGGCGGGGCTGTCATTTTGAAGGCGGAAATTCTTGATGGTCAAATCCACAAATTTCGGATCAACGCCAATCAGGTTCTTGGTCTTATCGGCATCAAAACCAAGTCCTCCAAAGACCATGTTTTGTTCAAAGACTTGCGTCACCTTTTCGGCTGCATCGCTCGAGTACCGCGTGATGCTGACCCGATCAGACCTTGGCACTAGAATGTTATTGAACACCCGCACATCGCTGGCAAAGATCGCTGAAACCTCACCTTCGGGCGTCTCGGGCTGAAAAGAATTGTGATACGAGGTGTTGTTGACAATATCCACGTGGTCGCTCTCAAAAACGTGCAACCCTCGAGCACCATTTTCAAAAACTATGTTGTTCTCGACCAACGTGCGACCTTTGTAAACGCCCAGTTTAGAATTATTCTGGGTGTTCCTCGAGTCGTCTATAATAATGCCGTTGCCGTCGGTGATCACGCGTTTGGCGGGGTCTGGGTTACTGGCGAAGAACGGGATTTTATTCTGATTTCCGTAAACAATATTGCGGCGGACAATCATTTTGTAACCCGTCGTGTTGTCGCTGTTCCAACTTTGATAAATTGAGATACCAGAGTTTGCATACGGTGCATAATAGGCGTTGCCCCAAACGGTGTTGTCTTCGATGGTCACGTAATCGGCATTGTAAGTGTAAATCCCGCCGCCAGGGCATTTTGAAACAACGTTTTTACGAATCACCACATGATGCGGCAAACTCGAGCCATTGGCAGTAATACCAATGCAGTTTCCGCTGGTCAGAGGATTGCTCAGATTGTCCTTTTCTTTGATTGCCGTCTCGAGCGTGATCTCGTCGCGGTTGCCTGTAATTTCAAACCCTTGAACCAAAATGTACGAGGCTTGCACACCAATCGCCGCCCAGTTGCGTGATTGTAACTTTGGAGTCTGACCAGGGTATGCCATCAATGCAATCCAGGCACTGGCAGTTCCAGAACGATTGAGGTTGACAATACCTTCCTGCGGATTGGAACTCGAGTATGTCCCGTTCATGACCAAAATCGTGTCACCAGGGTCGCTGAGGTCTGCGGCGCTCTGCATGGTAAGCAGTGGTTTTGCTTCGGACAAACCGTCGTTGCTGCTCGAGCCTGAGCTTGAAACAAAACGAACCTTACCAGCAATTTTGACCTCGAGTTTTGCCACCTCGCTCGAGACTGCTTTTCCCGATGAACTGAAGGCTTTGAGCGTGAACTGATGCGTGACTTGCTCGGCTTTGGTTTGTGCAAATTCGGTTTCAAACGGTGCGCTGGCATCAATGCCAAGTGACCCACCATCCTTGAAAAATTCGACTTTGGTCGTGTCTTTGGAAACTCGAGCGACCAATTTCACCAAACTTGGGCGCGTAATTTGCGAAGTTGAGAGTTCCAAAGTTGGCGGCGTAGAAATCTGCGCGGAATTTTCCGCACATGCCACACAGCACATTGCAAGAATCAAAATTTGAATTCGCATTTTTTGAGGCTAGCACCGTGCAACCTGAGAAACGAATCGGGCAAATGAGACGTGTTATACAAGGTTTTAGCGACTCGAGCCTTAAAAGGCAACCCAATTCACGCCGCGTTCAAACAGATGAGGGTAATCTGTGAATATGTTTGCCCCTCCTGGTCGCGCTGCACAAAATCGGAAACCGCCTACGGTTAAAGATTTCAATCAATTTAAACGGCTGTTGATGTTCACCAAACCCTACCGTTGGCGTCTGGCTTTGGCAATTGCCGCAACCCTGGTCTCGAGCGGCTTGGGACTGGTGTTTCCACAGGTGATCGGCAAATTGATTGACGCCAGTTTCTTAAAAATTGGCTCCAATGACACCTCGAGCCTCGACGGCACGGTATTGATGCTGTTCGCGGTTTTTGGCACGCAATTTTTGTTTGGCATCGTCCAAAATTATTCCTTGTCCTTCGTGGCTGCCAGTGTGGTTTCGGATTTGCGCAAAGCCGTGTATGCGCACCTGGCAAACATGTCAATTACCTTTTTCGAGAATCGCAAAACGGGCGAAATCACCTCGAGGTTGACCTCTGACGCTGGCACGATTCAGGGCATTGTTTCGACGGTGATTTCAAACCTCGTCTCGCAGAGCATCTCCTTGGTCGGCAGTTTGATCATTTTGCTGATTACCAACACCAAACTTAGCCTGGTGATGCTGTCCATCGTGCCCATAATTGTGGTTGCCGCCATCTGGTTCGGACGCCGCATCCGTAAAATCTCCAAAGAGTTTCAAGATCGTGTCGCCGAAGCCAACGGTCACGCCGATGAAGCCATATCGGGCATTCGGGTGGTGCAAAGCTTCACCGCCGAAGCGCTCGAGGTCAGCCGCTACAGCCAAGCCATCAACGCCTCGTTTGCGGTTGCCATGCGCCGCGCCAAGTTGAACGCTTTTTTTACCCCCAGCGTGTTCTTTGCCATGTTCGGCGCAATCAGTGTGGTGCTTTGGTTCGGTGGTCGTTTGGTGATTCAGGGCGAGATTTCGCCAGGGCAACTGACCTCATTTTTGTTTTACACCATTTCGATTGCGGGCGCGATAGGCGGACTGGCGGGTTTGTTCAGTCAAATTCAGGAAGCCTTGGGTGCGTCAAGCCGCATTTTTGAACTGCTCGACGAAAAATCTGAACTGGTCGAAGCTGTAAACCCCGTCAAACTCGAGCGGGTTCAAGGGCGCGTCAGTTTTGAGCATGTCAATTTCAATTACGGTGATCGCGGCGAGGGTAAAGTGCTGGATAACGTTTCACTCGAGGCACAACCTGGCGAGGTCATTGCCTTGGTCGGACCGAGCGGCGCTGGCAAGAGTACGCTGGTGACACTCATTCCGAGGTTTTACGATGTCTCGAGCGGCAAAATTATGATTGACGGCATTGATGTGCGCGATTTTAGTCTGCACGACTTGCGTTCCAGCATCGGCATTGTGCCACAAGAAACCCAGTTGTTTTCGGGAACAATTTTTGAGAACATTCGATACGGCAAGCCCGACGCCAGCGAATTCGAGGTCAAAGAGGCTGCCAAAGCCGCCAACGCCCACGATTTCATCTCGAGCTTTCAAGATGGTTACGAAACGCTGGTCGGCGAGCGCGGCGTCAAGCTTTCGGGTGGGCAACGGCAACGTGTAGCAATCGCTCGAGCAATCCTCAAAAACCCTCGGATTCTCATTCTGGACGAAGCCACCAGTGCTCTGGATTCCGAATCCGAATCCTTGGTGCAAGAAGCCCTCGAGCGACTGATGCAATCGCGCACGACCTTCGTGATTGCGCACCGCCTGAGTACCGTGCGCAATGCCAACCGCATTGTGGTGCTCGAGAATGGGACGGTGACTGAGGTTGGCACGCACGAGGCATTGATGAACCAAGGTGGGCTTTACAAGGACTTATACGATCTTCAGTTCCGCTCGAGCGACAATGTGAATCAAATTGAAATCAACTGAGGTTTGGAAATCACACGAGCTTTGCTACAATAATCTTCAATCAAAAGGGGTTTGCTATGTCCAAAATTACTCAAGTCAACGCGCCTGATTTTATCGCGCATTTCGCCGAATACAACTCGAACCGAGAACCTCTTGAAATCCTCGAGTTCGGACGCGTGGTTGGCATGTACATTCCAACCGATCCCATGCCAATCAGCGCCAGTTTTGAACCCGACGCAACCATAGTGGCAGCGATTGATGCCGCGCCCAAAATTGTGCTTGGCGATTTGCTCGAAGATACCGATAACACCGTGCCAGATTTTGCAGTTCTGAAAAACGAGTGGCGTTCAGAATTTAGACGATCTCTGCTCGAGCATCAAGCGTGACACCGCAAGCCGTTGTGGTTGATACAAATGTTGTCAGTTATTTATACCCTGCTGATCCTTTGGCAGAACCGTTTAAGCTTGCACTCGAGTCTCGGCGGCGTTTGATTTCATTTCAAACACTTGCAGAGTTGTTGGCGTGGTCTGCACCGTGGTCAGAAACAAAACGAATCAAACTCGAGCGTTGGGTGCTTGCACGGTTTGGAGTCCTGCCGCATACACCTGCCGTAACCCGGGCTTGGGTTGTAGCAGTGACCAGCGCTCGAAACAATGGCTTTCCAATTTCAACAGGCGATGCCTGGATTGCTGCGTCTGCCATGAGTGCTGGACTAATGCTCTTAAGTGCGGATCGCAATGACTTTCGCGGGGTTGACGATCTCAAATTGTTTATCCCGCCCAGTCCTTAACCCTTTTAACGGTTCGAGTCTCAGGTTAGAATCACCAAGTGCCAGACTTAACCCAACTTGGAAAAGACATTGTTAAAGCCGCGTACCTCGAGGGGGATTTCTTACTCTCGAGCGGTCAACGCAGCAAGTATTACTTGGATAAATACCGCTTTTCGACGCACCCGAAGCTTTTAAAACCAATTGCTGAAGGTCTAGCGGCATTGTTACCCAGTGGTCTGACGGTTCTGGCAGGCGTGGAATTGGGCGCTGTCCCGCTCGTGACTGCACTCTCGCTCGAGACTGGTTTGCCATTTGTGATCGTGCGCAAAGGCGCAAAAGATTACGGCACGGCAAAGTTGCTCGAGGGTGTGCTTCCTGACGGCGCAAAACTGGCTTTGGTCGAGGATGTGCTGACCACGGCAGGGCAAGCGATTCGGGCGGCGAACATTCTGAAAGATTTGGGCGCGAGCATCGAAAAAATTGTTTATGTGGTTGACCGCGAACAGGGCAGCGACGCCAACATTCGCGCAGCCGGTTTTGAACCTGCGGCGCTCTTTACCAAAACCAGTTTAGGCATTTAACCAAACCGATTTCCAAATCAAAAATCTGGTATCCTCTCGAGCCAGACAGAATCAGTTTTGTTACTCGAGGTTTTAAGTTTTTATGGACGATCACAACCCCACCCGTGTACCCCCAAGCAACCTTGACGCCGAAGCCAGCGTGCTTGGCTCTATTCTCTTGGACAATGAAGCCTACTCGAGTCTCGAGGGAATGCTGCGCAGTGAAATGTTTTACAAAGAAGCCAACCGCAAGATTTTCATGGCGATGGAAAACCTGATTCAACGCGGTTCGCCAGTAGATACGGTCACGATTGTCGAAGAACTGCGCACCAAAAACCAGATTGATGAAGTCGGCGGCGTGGCGTATTTGGTCGGTTTGTCCGACAGCGTGCCGACCAGCGTGTACTCTAAATTTTACGCGGGCATCGTGGTCGAAAAAGCGGGCTTGCGCAATTTAATCAGTGCCTCGAGCAAGATCATGCAGTTGGCTTACGACGAATCCGCGCCCGTGGGCGAGTTGATGGACCGCGCGGAGAAACTGATTTTTGAGGTTTCGACCCAGAAAAAACAGCAAACTTTTTTGGGAATGCACGAGTTGGTGACTGAAACTTTCGAGTACATTTCGACTCTATCAACCAACCCAAATTTTAGTACGGGCGTTCCAACAGGGTTTCGTGATCTTGACGAGATGACCACAGGTTTGCAACCAGGGTCGTTAAATGTCTTGGCTGCACGGCCAAGCATGGGGAAAACTGCATTCGCGCTGTCTATCGCGCAAAATATTGCGATTAGACAAAACAAAACGGTAGCAGTCTTCAGTCTCGAGATGCCCGCATCACAATTGGTCTTGCGTATGTTGTGCGCCGAAGCTCGAGTAGACATGAACCGAGTGCGCAGTGGCGCTTTAAACGATAAAGACTTTGAAAGACTGGTCAATGCTGCGGGCAAACTTGCCGAAGCACCACTTTTTATTGATGATGCCAGCGATTTAAACATTACTGAATTGCGTTCCAAGTCGCGTAAGCTTATGGCAGAGCGCGATTTGCAAATGATTGTGATTGATTACATGCAGCTTATGTCTGGTTCACCAGGAAAAGGCAATGGCGGTGATAACCGTCAGCAAGAAATCTCGGTGATCTCGAGGGGATTAAAATCATTGGCTCGAGAACTCAATATTCCAGTGCTTGTGTTGTCGCAGTTGTCTCGGGCTGTCGAAGCACGCCCAAATCACCGTCCAATGTTGTCTGATCTTCGTGAATGCGTGACTGGCGACACTTTGGTTTTGCTGGCAGACGGACGACGCGTACCTATTCAAAGCCTTGTTGGCACAACACCCCAAGTCCAAAGCATGACGCTCAAAGGGCGCTTGCTCGAGACAGCATCAGATTTGGTCTGGGGGGCGGGTCAAAAACCCGTGTTTGAATTAAAAACCTCGAGCGGCAGGACGATTAAAGCAACTGCGAATCATCGCTTGTTAGCGGCGAAAGGTTGGTTGGAACTCAAGCAATTCAAAGTTGGTGACCGAATTGCGATCACGCGCCGAACGCCCGAGCCACAGAACGCACCAGCTTGGAACGAACACCGTTTGGCATTGTTGGGGCATTTAATTGGTGATGGCAGTTTCTTGTCACATCAACCACTTCGTTACACGACGGCTTCGGAAGAGAACAGTCAAATCGTCACGCAAGCGGCAGAACTCGAGTTTGGCGTGAAAGTCAATCGTCATGCTGGGCGCGGGAATTGGCATCAGTTGGTTTTGTCGGGCAATGGCAACCGTTGGCATCCTGCGGGGGTTAACAAGTGGTTGCGTGAACTTGGAATTTATGGGCAGCGTTCGCATCAAAAACATCTTCCCGAAAGTATTTTCACGCTCGACAATATTTCCATCGCCACGTTGTTACGGCACTTATGGGCAACCGATGGCACAATTTCAGTACGCAAAGCTGGTACTCGAGGTTCTCATGCCGTCAATTTTGCAACCAACTCTGAGCGTTTGGCGTTTGATGTGGCGGCTTTGCTCTTAAGGTTTGATATTATTGCTCGAATTCGTATCGTGCAGCAAGACAGTTACCGTCCAATGTTTACCGTCAATATTTCTGGCATCGAAGATCAACTTAAATTCATTAATGAAGTGGGCGCTTTTGGTCCGCGTCAACCTCAAGCCGCATTATTGCGTGCTGCCTTGCAAGACAAAACTGCAAATACCAACGTTGACACCATGCCAATCGAAATTTTTGATGAGGTTAAACTCGAGATGAAACAGCGAGGTATTTCGCAACGTGCGATGGCAATGGCACGTGGTACATCATACGGCGGGTCATCACACTTTCAATTTGCGCCATCTCGAGCAACGCTGGCTTCTTATGCCGAGGTTTTGAAGAGCGAGAAATTGCAGGATTTTGCCTCAAGTGACATTTTCTGGGATGAATTGGTCAGCATCACACCACTTGGAATGATGGAGGTTTTTGATTTAACTGTTCCAGAAACCAGTGCTTGGATTGCCAATGACATTGTTAGTCATAATTCAGGTGCGATTGAGCAGGATGCAGACTTGGTTGCTTTTATTTACCGTGATGAATATTACCATAAAGACAGTGAAAAGCAAGGAATTGCCGAGATTATCATTGGTAAACAACGCAACGGTCCTGTTGGGACTTGCGAGTTACAATTTCATTCGCAGCACGTGCGTTTTAATGACCTAGCGAGGGAAGGTTAGTTTTTAACCTCTAACAAAATCAAATCTCGAGATCAACGCAAATTGACTTGTCAGTTTTGTAGTTATTCTGTTAAAATCAGAATATGAAGTCTCGTTTTTATCAACCTTTAACTGGTATCTCGAGTTACAACTTGGTGCTGGCATGTCCGTCCTGTGCGGCACGAATGGAGCTGGTTGACCTCCGAGACGGCGATCAGGCGTATTGGTGTCATACTTGCCAGCGCGGTTGGCGTGCGGGGCATTTACCAGAAACGTCTCGGTACAAGAAAAATACCAAACTCGAGCGTGATGTCAGTGACGAAAACGCCGCCTAAATTCAGATGAATAGAACTTGAGTACAAACAGAAGACTTCCATGCCTAAAATTCACTTCCGCATTCATATCACTCCTCTAAACTGAGTCAAGAGGAATGGTTTTCACCTCGCGGAGCCAAAAATGATTACGATCATAGAATTCAAACTCGAGCATCACCGTGCGATTCAAGCCGAGCAAAGCGGCATGTATCATGTTGCGGTTCAAAATTACCTGCATTGCCTTGCCAGCGTGCAGAGTGCCAGCGATTCTGGAATGACCGCCGTGTTTGCCCAAGCTTTAGAGCATTGTTACAGCAAAATGGGTTTGTTGGACAAAGCCGCAGGTTATGCCCGTTTAAGCCTTGTCAAAGCCTAAGCTTGATATTTGCACCCTAGGGCGCTTCAATGCGGTATCATGCGCGTGATGAGCCAGCCGAGCAACAGCAGCAACGTTCTCGAGCAACTGCTAAAAGTGCAGTCACTCGACCTCGAACTCGACAAACTCAAGTTTGATGAGGCAAG
>JAYVRX010000015.1:0-8951 GCA_043775825.1 Deinococcales bacterium | reverse complement strand
GAACCTTCTTGACCATAAGATGCACCTTACGGGCATGGTCGCTTGTGTTCACCCTTGAGGCGGGAAGACATCAAATCACGGTTTGTTCATTGAATTATAACTTTGCGGTTGCCCTGCATCTTGGGATAAGAAGCTGACGGATGAGGGTGGCGCTCGAGTTAAACTGCATTTTTTAAATAAACCTTTGAGGCTCGAGTTTGTGGTGCAAATCGGGTTTTTGGTTGTTCAAAAAATTCAGTATTGACTGAATGAACTGAACGTACTAAATTACAAAAATGCTGAAACCCAGGGATCAGTTGATTGAAGATTTTGGAATGTACTTCGAGCAGTACGGGATGTCGCGCATTCTTGGACGCATTTACGGCTTATTGATGATCGCAGATGAACCAATGTTGGGACTCGATCAAATGGCAGAGCAACTGGGTATTTCCAAAGCCAGTGTCAGCATCACGGTGCGGCAGTTGCAGGCGTTCACGTTGGTTGAAAAAGTTACGGTTCCAGGTGATCGAAAAGACTACTACCGTGCGGTTTCAAATGCGCTTGAATACCTGAAAACCAGCATGTCGGGTTCGGTACGCTTGGGGAAATTGATTCAGCGGGCATCGCAACTCGAGGATGTATCGGGTGTCACGCGACAAAAACTCGAGCGTTTGGAGCATCTTTACGCCGCGATGGTTGCGGCGATGCAAGATTTTTTTGACAATTACACGTTTGAGGAATCCAGGCAGCCTTCAAAATCTTTGAAAGGAAAGTTATGACCCAAGCGATTGTTCTGCGAAACATCACCAAGCAATACGGTGTCACCAAGGCGCTCGACGGACTCGAGTTGGCGGTTGAACCAGGCGAGTTGTTCGGGCTGGTCGGCGTCAACGGTGCGGGTAAAACCACGACGCTTTCGATCATCATGGGTTTTATTCAAGCCTCGAGCGGCAGTGCAACCGTGCTTGGGCTTGATCCCTGGACGGACGCCTCCGCGTTGCACTCGTCAATCGCTTGGTTGCCTGGCGATGTTCGACTACCCGATGCGCTCTCTGGACTCGAGTGGCTGAGCTATCAAACCAGCGTCGCCAAGCTTGACCAAGCTTTGATCCCAGCGCTGGCAAGCGAATGGGAAGTACCGTTAAACCGTCCGATGCGAACGCTTTCCAAGGGCAACCGTCAAAAGGTGGCGTTGCTGCGACTTCTGATTGCCAAAGACGCCAAATTATTGGTGCTCGACGAACCGACCAGTGGACTTGATCCTGTCGCGCAAGAACGTTTGTTGCTGGTATTGCGCGAACGTGCCAAAGCGGGCGCAACCGTGTTTTTCTCCTCGCACAGCCTGAGTGAGGTTCAAACGCTGTGTGACCGCGTGGCGGTCATTGACCGAGGACAAGTCTTAAAGATGGGCACACTCAACGCGTTGACGGGCGACACGCACACCCTCAACGTCTGGACGCAACAGCCAATCAACACTTCACAGCTCGAGCCTTGGAAACCCAAACTGATTTCGAGCACGCACGCCACGCTCGAGGGTGAGGGTTTGCTCGAGAATGCCCTGCCGAAACTGATGGCATTTGGCATTGAACGCGCCGAATTTGGCGGCATGAGTTTAGAGCATTTGCTCGAACAGAATCACACGCGGGAGGTGGCACGATGAATGCTAAGGTTTTTGAGAATGCCTTTCGGCTTGGGCGCATTGGTTTACTCTGGTACGCGCTTGCGGTCATGCTGCCAATATTTTCTGGCACACTGGGACAAAGTGCGATGCAAGATCAAAGCGCGGCACTGGGAAAGATCATTGAGGGTTTACCCCCCGCTGTCCTTGCCATGTTTAAAATCAACCTCTCGAGTTTCAGCAGTCCAATCGGTTACATGTGCGCCCGAGGTCTGAGTTTGCTGTGGCCCATCGTGGTGATCGCGTTTGCGGCGGGCAGCGCGGGCGGCATCAGTTCGATGCTCGAGCGCGGCACGATTCATTTTGAACTCAGTCTGCCCGTCTCGAGAAAGCGGTGGTATCAAAGCCGCATTCTGGCAGGAGTATTGGGCTTGGTTTTGTTAATGCTGGTGACTTTCGCCGTATTGTCCATTGCCGTTCCCGCCGAGTGGTGGCGGTTCATGATGCTCGGTTTAGCGTTTGGAATTTTATGGCTCGGCATCGCTTACGCCCTCGCCGCCTTCGCTCGAGATCGCGCTCTGGTGACGGGTGTGGTGTTTGGTCTGTTCGGCTTACAATTTTTACTTGCCACGCTCGCCAGCACGATTTCGGGCGCGGGTTGGCTTGGAAACCTCAGCATCTGGACCAATTACACGCCCGAAAGTGTGATGAACGACGGCGTGCCGTGGGGAACGGTTGCCCTCTGGACGGGACTTGGAGTGCTCGGTTTTGCGGTTGCGTTGTGGCGCTGGCGAACCAGGGACATTCCAGCATGAAATCTAACGCCTGAAAGGTTTCAGTGCCGCTGCCGCCTCGGTGGGAGTCAAGGCGCTTTCATAAGTGCGGTCATTGGGAACTCGAGCGCCCGTAATGCCAGGGTCACGAAAATTGAGTCGCGCCTCGCGCAAGATCACGCGGTGTCCAGCCTCGACGCCCAAAATTGCACCTGCGGCACTGAGAATTTTTTTGTCTTTAATTAACGGCAATGCACCCAAGTACGCGCCAACAAAAGCATTCTCGAGCGCGTTCATCAGGCGCAGCATCTCGATTGGGCTTTCAAAAACCCCTGGTTCAAAAACAAAATTGGTATTTGTGACTGTGCCGCCCAAGCTTTTGGCAACTTTGGTCAATGCCCTCAAATGCTCGGCTTCTTGGCGCAGCGCAGACCGAAAATACGATCCCAAAATGCCAGTGAATTGTTTGGATGCTACCGCTTTGGTGTAGGCTTCAACCGCGAGCTGTTCGGCGACGATTGCCAGGCTGACAATCTCGAGATCGGTTTCAGCGCTGGCTTGAACGCTCGAGTTTAAACCCAGATTCGCGCCGCCGAGTGCCAGCAATTGCATAAAATGCCTGCGGTTAAGGTTCACTGTACCTCCATAATTACTGTGCCTCCGTGATTGAAGAAACGGGTGCTGATGCTTGAGCCAGGGCGCTTTGTTTGCTGTAAATACTTTGGTAAATTTCGGTTTGACCCATGTCCGAATCGCTGGTTTGCCCACTCATTTGCCACTCGAGGACGGCAATGCGGTCAAAAGCTTCTACCACCTCTGGATCAAATTGCTGACCACTCTCTTGGCGAATAATTTCTCTGGCTTCGCTGTCAGTGCGGGCTTTTTTGTAAGGTCGCTGCGAGGTGATCGCATCGTAAGTGTCGCAAAGGCTAAAAATCCTTGCCAGCAGTGGAATTTCGTGTCCAGCCAGACTGGCAGGATAACCGCGCCCGTCAAAACGTTCATGGTGATGCCGAACCACAAAACGTGCTGCGCCCAAAAACGAAATCTCGCGCAACATCGCGTCGCCGTGTTCGACATGCGCTCGCATCAGGCGCATTTCATTGGCGTCCAGACGACCAGGTTTTAGTAAAATTTCGTCAGGCACACCAATTTTTCCAATGTCATGCAGCAATGCCCCGCGTTCGAGGTCAAGCAGTTGCTCACTCGAGAGGTTCATTTCTTGTCCTAGTCGCACTGCGTAGCGTGTGACCCTGTTGGTGTGATCGGCGGTTTCGTGATCTCTGGAATCCATCGCGCTCGATAAAGCCCGCAACAAACTGTTATAAGACGCCTCGAGGTCATTGGTTAAACCCGTTAAGGCGGTGTTTTTGCTGGCAATTTCGGTGGTCGAACCGATGAACACGCGCCGCAAGACAAAAAACAAGCCAAGTGCTGCAATGACACCAACGCCCGCCACGCTCCATTCAATTTGGCGCACCTGTGCCCACTCGGCACGCATGTCACGCTCGAGAGAGACAAAACCGATCACACCAGGGTCGTTCTGGCTTTTACGAACGGGCAACCAAACCTGAATTTTTTGATTGGCGGCATTCAGGCTCGGTCCAAGCTTCTCGAGTTCGGAGAGCTGAATTTTTTCGAGCGCGTTGGCGTTTTGCCCAATGCGTTCGCGTTTGTATGCAAAGGCAATTTTACCGTTTGGGGCAAAAAACGTGGCGTCGGTGATGTTGTACAAATTTAAATGCAAACGCACTGTTAAATTCATTGAGCCTTCGTTCATTGCGCCCATGCTCTGCCCTGTATACGGGTCAACCATCGTGCTCATGTCGTGCGCGGTTGGGGAATCGCTGCCCGTTGCCAATGAAACATCAAAAATGGTTGGCAGAATTAAACGCACATGGCGCACGATTGCGTCCTCGGTCACTTGGGCGGTGCTCGAGATCAAAAAACGTCCGATCAGGCTGTTGACCACCAAGACGATCATCAAAACGCTGAGGCTGATGCAAAGGCTTAGCCCAAGCAAAAAACGTTTGTACGGATTAAAATCGCGCCAAACAAGGTTGGGTTTAATGGGCGGCGCAAGCATCATGTCTGGAGAATACACATTCAATTCTTACGAAAACGTTACTTTTGAAAAAACACTGATCGGTAAAGTGTAAAAACACACAAGCCCCCCGTAAATCTACGGAGGTCAAATTCAGTGGTAATCCAACTCGAGCTTGTGCCCTTAAGAAGTCATACGTTTCTTGCCGCAAGTTTGGATGTTGAACCTCGAAAAGCTCGAGGTTTTTCGGGTTTGGTGGGTTTAAAAGAAGCTCAAACTTGGAATTCGACACGGTTTTACGCCGTTTGCAGGCTCGCCCCGAAGCTGTGCTGATGCACGATTCTGTCACTGCATGGGAAACGGTGCGCCCGAATGCCTTTCAATCCCGTCAGAACTTGCTAAACTGTTTAGGTTTGTGCCTTCGGAGATTTTTTCTCGAGGACTAAGTTTGCGGGATTGCTGGTGCACAGTCGCACGAGAAAGAGCGCTCCCCGCGTTGAAAGAAGGGTTTGAATGACTCAATTGGCTGAACGACCTACAAATACAAGTCCTCTGGTGATCAATGACTTCACGATCAATGTCGCCACCGTGAACGGTTCGGGTTCACAAACCGCGAACGCCACAATCGTGAATGCGCTGTTTCGCATGGGTATTCCAGTCAACGCCAAGAACTTGTTCCCGTCGAACATTAAAGGCTTGCCAACCTGGTATTTGATTCGGGCAAGCAAAGACGGTTTTACCGCTCGGCGCGAACGATCAGAGATTCTGGTGGCGTTCAACGCCAAGACCATTCAAGCCGACCTGGCAGAACTTCCAGTCGGCGGTGTGATTCTCTACCCAGATCACCTGAAGCTCGAGCAAAACCGCAATGACGTGACGTATTACTCGTTGCCAGCCAACGCGATCATGAAAGAGCACGCGGTTGATCCTAAATTCCGTGACCGCATGATCAACATGGTTTACGTCGGGGCGTTGGCGCAACTGATCGGTCTCGAGATGGAAGCCATCAACGCCTACCTTCTTAAAATGTTCGGCGGCAAGCAAAAAGTTGTTGATTCCAACTTGAATATCGCCAAAAGCGCTTTCGAGCATTGCCAGCAAAACCTGACCAAAGCCGACCCGTACAAGGTCGAACGCATGAACAAAACCGAAGGCATGATCTTGATTGACGGTAACACCGCCGGCGGTATCGGCGCGGTTTACGGCGGCGTGGGCGTACTCGCCTGGTATCCGATCACGCCAGCCACCAGCCTTGCCGACGCCATGACCGAATACCTGCCTAAATTGCGCACCGATAAAGAAACTGGCAAAGCCACCTTCGCCATCGTTCAAGCCGAAGACGAACTTGCCGCGATTGGCATGTTGCTCGGCGCGGGATGGGGCGGCGCTCGAGCCGTCACCAGCACGAGCGGTCCTGGCATTTCCCTGATGGGCGAATTTGCGGGTTACGGTTATTTTGCCGAAATCCCAGCCGTGATCTGGAACGTGCAACGCATGGGTCCAAGCACGGGACTGCCAACCAGGGTTTCTCAGGGCGATTTGCTGTCCACCTATTACCTTTCGCACGGCGACACCAAGCACGTTTTGATGCTGCCAGGCACGGTCAAAGAATGCTTTGAATTCGGTTGGACATCGCTCGATTTTGCCGAAATCTTGCAACAACCGATTTTTGTCATGTCCGATCTTGACTTGGGCATGAACCTTTGGATGACCGAAAAATTCGATTACCCGAACCAACCGATCCAACGCGGTAAGGTTTTAAGCGCCGAGGATGTCAAAGCGCTGGGCAATCAATTCGCCCGTTACAAAGACGAAGACGGCACTGGCGTCGGACCTCGCACCTACCCAGGCACGGACGCGATGGGCGCAGCCTATTTCACCCGTGGCACTGGTCACACCGACGTGGCAACCTACAGTGAGCGTCCTGACGACTGGATGAAGAACCTCGAGCGTCTTGACCGCAAGCACGAGTACGCACGCACTATTCTGCCAAAACCAGTGATTCATGGTAATGGCAACAAAGTCGGCATTGTCGGCTTCGGCAGTTCTGACCCAGCGATGGTCGAAGCCCAAGCGATGCTGGGAGACGACGGTTTGAAAGTCGATTACCTGCGCGTCCGCGCTTTGCCATTTGCTACCGAAATCCGCGATTTCATTGCAGCGCACGAGAACATTCAAGTCGTCGAGTTAAACCAACATGGTCAACTGGCTATTTTGTTGCGCACCGAATACCCAGAATTTGCCACCAAAATCCGCAGCATCGCCCACTGCGACGGACTGCCACTGACTGGCGCGTTCGTGGCGGCTCGAGTCACCAAAGGAGTGAAATAATTATGATTGCGACGTTAGGAGCAAAATTATGACTGCCGTTTTGGAAAACCGTAACAGCATCGGTCTCGAGAAATCCGATTACAAAGGTTTGCCCAGCACCCTCTGCCCAGGTTGCGGTCACGATTCGATCTCGGCACGAATCATTGATGCAGCGTATCAACTCGGCATCAAACCGCACGAGGTCATCAAGCTTTCTGGCATTGGTTGCTCGAGCAAATCACCCGCCTACTTTTTGAACGGTGCGCACGGCATCAACACGGTTCACGGACGGATGCCATCGGTGGCAACGGGCGCGATGCTCGCCAACCGCCATCAACTGGCTATCGGTGTTTCTGGCGACGGTGATACGGGCAGCATCGGTTTTGGTCAGTTCAAACACTTGGTGCGCCGCAACGTGCCAATGGTTTATATTGTCGAAAACAACGGCGTTTACGGTTTGACCAAAGGGCAATTCAGCGCCACCGCCGACGAGGGTCAAACCCTGAAGTACGCCGGCACAAACGAACTCCCACCGCTGGACCTGTGCGCCGAAGCAATTTTGGCGGGTGCGGGTTTTGTGGCACGCAGCTTTGCGGGCGATGCCAAACAAGTCACCGAACTCCTGAAAGCCGCCATGAGCTTTAAGGGTGTGGCATTTCTCGATATCATCAGCCCTTGTGTGACCTTTAACAATAGCGACGAGAGCACCAAATCCTACGCTTACGGCAAAGAACACGAAGTCGCCATTCACGAGATCAATTTCGTTCCAGAATACGCCGAAATTGTGGTCGATTACGCGCCAGGTGAAGTCGTCAGCATCAAACTGCATGACGGTCCAGCCGTGCAACTTCGCAAGCTCAGCAAAGACCACGATCCAACCAACCGCATGAGCGCCTTAAAGTTGCTCGATGATGGTCAACACAGCGGCGAACTTGTGACGGGCATCGTCTACA
The DNA here is from genome assembly GCA_043775825.1 of Deinococcales bacterium. Lineage (GTDB taxonomy): Bacteria > Deinococcota > Deinococci > Deinococcales > JAAFIG01 > JANXTZ01. Next base: position 1,274 of record JAYVRX010000015.1, on the reverse strand, counting down.
TCAACGAATCCAGGGAAACCATCATTGACACCGAAGACGTTCACGAGATGGCGATTGCACACCTTCCAGAAAGTTTATTGCGTCCGAGCCGTGAGAGCCTCGAGGAATTGATGCAGGATTTTGCGTAAGAAAGCAATTAGCGGTTAGCAAATAGCAAAAGCCCCACCTCAAGACTCGAGGTGGGGCTTTTATTTATGTGGTCTTGATTCATTATCAGGTCATTCACAATCCGTATGATATCAGTAATGTCGCACCGAGAAGCATTGCAAAAACGTCTTTCCAACCTCGAGTTAAAACGCAGTGGCGTAGCGATTGGATTGGTTGGCGCTCCAGGAATCGGTAAGAGCCACGCAGCTCGAGAAGCCCTAAAAGCTTTAAAATTACCGCATTTGAAAATTCAAGCCGACGCTTCAGATACAACGGTGGCTCGAGCTTGGCTTGAGGTATTACAAAGTCAGTCTGTTTCGTTGCCCAGTTGGGTGATGGGTTTACTTGAGCGCTTGAACGCCTCTGAAGCCTTAAAAGCTGAAGCGGTATCGCAAGTTTGCCTCACATTGATGCAGGCATTCGCGCCTTTTGCTTTGCTAATCGAAGACGCACACGAAGCCAATGATGCTCAACTTGAACGCCTGGTTTTGCTGGCTCGAGGTGTTTCAAAAAACACGGCTTTGATTGTCACCAGTCGCAATGCCTTACCCGAAGTGTTCAAAGTCTTGCAACTCGAGACACTTTCAATCTCAGATACGAAAGTGTTGCTCGAGCAAACCATTGGATGCTCGCTGCCTGAAGTTGTTGTAGATTGGATTTTTGCACGGTCTGAAGGCAATCCATTATTTTCGATTGAATACTTACGCGATTTACAACGACACGGATTCTTGTCCTGGCAGGATAATCATTGCCAATGGCAAAACCCAGAGAAAGTTTTGATTCCAAATACCATCGAAGCCTTGATTGAACAGGTTCTGAATGGTTTGCCAAATCCTCAAACTCGAGCGGCGTTGGATGCTTGGGCGGTACTGTCAGAAAAAATGGAACACTCGAGTTCGTTGTTGGCTGTGGCGGCAGGGTTATCGGAGGCTGAACTCAAAACTGCTCGCATTGAACTTGAGCAATTCGGGATTTTAGATGGCGAAAATTTCACCCATCCGTTGTTCAGAGAAGTCACTTTGAAACAGTTATCTCATTTCTTGCAGTTATGCAGGGTATCGTCCTGAACGCAGTTTCTCACGCATAATCATGCACTCGAGAGTCAAATGAACTTGAAGTGAGCTTCG
>JAYVRX010000014.1:0-34885 GCA_043775825.1 Deinococcales bacterium | reverse complement strand
TAGGAATGAGTGCCGCGACTGTACCTTTGACGCCAGGAATTTCGGGCGTAACTTCGGACTGGCTTGGGTCAACGCCTTGAACTTGATTGGGGTCGGTTTGCGCCAGACTTAAGCCAAAAAATAACATCAACACCAACAAAACACGTAATAATTTCATGCTGCCTTCCTGACATCGCACTGCGGACAAAAACCGTACAGGGTTAAATGATGATCTGCCACGCGAAAACCGCCAGGCAAGACACTGCCCGCTGGAATGCCAACGGGGCAAGTCTCGAGTTCAAAGACTTTATGGCAAGTCTGGCAAACAAAATGATGGTGATGATGATGCCGCGTGCCAGGTTCAAAACGCGATTCCTCGCCTGGTAAATTCACCTCGAGCACCTGCCCGCCCTCTTTTAACAACGCCAAAGTGCGGTAGACCGTGGCAAGTCCCAAACCAGGAATCTCGGTTCGGGAACGCTCGAGAATCTCAGGGACGCCGAGTGGTCCGTTGGCGTGTTGAATCACCTCAAGAATCATTTCGCGTTGTCTGGTGTTGCGCCGTACATTCATGGATTTAGTTTACACTGGCAGATTAGGAGTCTCGAGCGTTTGAACCCAAAACCAGATTTTTTCGTAAATGAATTGAATGAAAACAAAGCCGACTTGGTTGGGTATAAAATCAATTGACCCAAAGTAAAAAAGAGGAGCAAAGGATGAACAATTTCAACGACATTCAGATTATATTGGTTGGTATTGCTGCCAGCTTGAGTTTAGGTTCTTGTGCCTTATTTGGTGGTGGCGAACCGAGCGATTTTGATGCTCAAAATGGCGATTTTGCAGGTTACGAAAAATGGGCTTTGATGGGTACAACCACAGGTGCGAGCGATCAACTGGACATGGCGCACGATGCCAAAAATCCTGCGGTGACGCGCTATATTTTTGTAAAAGACAATGCCAAACGTAAATCCGACGGTCAATATCCTGTCGGCACAATCATTGCCAAACAATCACGCTTGGCAGATGGGTCACTTGTTGGTGTGACAACCGCAATGGTCAAACGCGCCAAAGGTTTTAGCCCCAACGCTGGCAATTGGGAATGGCTCATGCTCGAGCCTAAAACTGGAACGATCATCAAAAACCCGCAAGGTGAAATCCAGCGCGGGAAAATTTCAATGTGCATCACCTGTCATACTGACGGCGAAAGCAACGATTTTACGTTTCCAATCAAATAAACCTTAAGGCAGTACCGCTGTCACCCGAGTTCCAGCCCCGACACTCGAGCGAAACTCGAACATGCCACCCCTGGCTTGAACGCGTTCACGCATTTGTTGCAAGCCAAGACCGCCGACGCTCGAGACGACACCCGTCAAAGCTTGCGGGTCAAAACCCATACCGTCATCGCTGATGCTGAGGCGCGTGCCACTCGAGTCCACGTTTAAGCTGACGTTGACGGTTTTGGCTTTGGAGTGCTTGGCGATGTTGTTGAGCGCCTCTTGTAAAATGCGGAACATCACGGCTTCGTTGGTGGGGGAAAGTTGCGGTTCGCCGAGAATCTCGAGCGTGGCTTGAACACGGTTTTGTTCGCCAAAATCTTTGACGTAACCTTTGATCGTCTCCAGAAACCCCAGCCGCTCGAGGTCAATCGGGCGAAGGGCAAAAATGCTGCGCCTGACTTCTTTAATTTGCTCACGCAAGGTATTTTTCGCTGTCTCGAGTTCAGATTGCACCCGCGTTGGGTCGCGCTCGAGCAAACGGCTTGCCAAATCCAGTTTCATGGCGGTAAACGCCAGGGATTGCGCGATACCGTCGTGAATTTCGCGGGCGATACGGTTGCGTTCGTCAAAAATCGCCAGTTCTTCAGAGTACAAGTACGCTTTTGCATTTCGGACTGCCAAGGTTACCTGGTTGGCAAGAAGCCCAAGAAGCGGCAACTCCCGAGCGTCAAAGGCATTGGCTTTGTCATGCCCCAGCACGATCACACCGACCAGTTCGGAATCCGCCAGCAGCGGCAAGCCAATCGCGGCTTTGGAATGGGTCAGCACGCTGTCTTCCAGGTCAAACATCTCAGAATGCTCCAAGTCATTGACCAGCAAACTCGAGCGTCCCACACTGACCGCCTGCGCGAGTTTACCGACCACGTAACCATGCTCGAATCCTGCCCGAACCACCTGCCCCGCAGAGTCACGCCCCCACGCCAAGGTCAGGTGGTTCTCGTCATCGGTTAAGTAAACCGCCGTCGCCTGGGCACTAACGCGGTCTCTGATGCGCACCAAAACCGCCTCGAGAAGCCGCTCGAGGTTCGATTCGGCACGAATGCTGCGATCCACCTCGAACAAGGTCAGCAAATCACGGGTACGGGCTTGGGCGGCTTCGATGGCAACCGAGAGTTCACCGACCAGAATCTCGAGCAACTCTTTGGATTCGGCACTCGGCATTCCAGCAAAGTACAAATGTGTCGCGCCCAGAAAACGTTCGCCCCAACGCAGTGGCAAACTTAATCGGTTGGTTGCGCCAGCCCAACCAGAAGGACGCTCGAGGGTGTCCCAACTGTTGCGCACGGGTTCGAGGTCATTTACTTCTGAGGGTAACGGCTCAAGTCCGACTGAACGCACCACACCACCCTCGAGCATGATTGCCCCAGCGCTCGCACCAACGGCATTGACAAGACCCTGAATGGCTGCCTCGAGCACCGCGCCAATGTCTTGCGCCTCGGAAACGCTGCGGGTGACTTTTTGAATCTCGGCGAGCCGACGGTGCGATTCTGAAAGCTCGAGGTACAAATCGCGCAAATCCTCTTCGGCACGTTCACGCACCTGCACCTCGGAACTGATCCAACCGATTGAAAAAAATGTCGCCAGCGGACCAAGAATGCCGTAGAACAGCATCTCGAGCCAAAACGTTGTGTGTGCTGGGTCGAGCCGCACCACCAACATTTGATAACCGATCACGACCAGAATAATCAGTATCGGCAAAAACGCTTGCAACAACCGCACCCGTCTGTACAACGCGCCAGGTTCGGCGTTCGGGCGCAACAAATCCAAACCGCGCCTTATCACCTCGAGCGGCGAGAAACTGCGGCGACTCGGGGTCATTCGGTCTCCCCTGTCAGTTCTTCAGCAACACGAGGGTACGGTACTGTGCCAGGAATCCCTAAACCCCTGGCTTTACGCGACGCCCACAAGCCTTGCGAGAGCAACCCACGCACAAACGAGACATCGTGTTTGGTCAAGACCGCACGGTCAAGCATCATCCTAAAACGTCTCAAGGTGTGCGCCTGACGGTCAGCGTCCGTATAGCCAACCTCGAGCATAAACTCCAGCAAATGCGCGTACATCCCCTCGAGCGTGACGCGATTGGCGGGTTCGTTTTGAAATTGTTTGGGCATCGGCTCGAGGTTCGTGCGCCCCAGCATCAGTTCGTAGACAATCACTTGAACCGCCTGCGCCAGGTTCATGCTGACGTAATTGGCATCGGTAGGAATGCGAATATGGACGTGGCACAGATCGAGTTCTTCGTTAAACAAGCCGTGCTCCTCTCGTCCAAAGACCACTGCGCTCGAGATGGCATGCGCAAACCTTGGCGCGGCTTCACGCGGGGTGATCGGCAAGCTGTGATCGCGCCGCACCCGCGCGGTGGTCGCCGCGATCAAATCACAACCCGCCACCGCGTCCAGTAACGATTCAAAAATACCCGCGTTCTCGATCACATCCACCGCATGGACCGCCATCGTGTGCGCCTGCTCGAGGTTGCAACGCGGCTGCACAATCCGTAAATCGGTCAGACCAAAATTTTTCATGGCTCGAGCGACGCTACCGACGTTATCAGGACCTTTGGGGCTGACCAGGACAATGGCGGGTTTGGGATGGAGGGCAGGCTCGAGACTCACAGGTTTAGTTTACTGTCTGGCAGACCCCAGGATTGTAGGGCAAGAAGCTCGAGATAACGACGATAATTGATGCAACTGGCTTTACTGATCTCGAGAAACTGATTTAAGCATGACCACCAAAACCCGAAACCAGCCGTGCAATCAAGAAGGCAAAACCTGCCGCCAGCCCGCCAACCAGCGCGGTTTGCAATGCGCCGCGCCAGATCGAGACGCCAGTGAATTTGGCTTTGACCGCCCCGAAAATCAGTAGCGCGATCAGGGTGACCACCACCGAAATCAGCAGGGCTTGCTCGACCTGAATTGGAAAAACATAGGGCGCAAGCGGAATCAGACCACCAAAAATATACGCACTACCAATGGTTAAAGCGCTAGTCAGGGCACGTTTTGGGTCGGGTTGCTCGAGTCCAAGTTCTTGGCGCATCATAAAATCCACCCATTTGTCTTGGTTGTTGGTGACGGCTTTGACCGCCCCCTCGAGGGTATCGCCAGTTAAGCCGTAACTCGCAAAAATCTCGCGGATTTCTTGGCGTTCTTTTTCGGGCACATCTTTGACTTCTTGGATTTCGCGCCTTCGTTCGGATTGGTAATGCTCGAATTCGCTTCTGGCTGCCAAAAAGCCGCCCAAACCCATCGCAATGCTGCCCGCCGCCATTTCTGCCACGCCAGCCACCAGCACCAGGTGGGTTTGTGCCACCGCGCCCGATAAACCCGCCGCCAGCGCGAACGGTACGGTCAGACCGTCGCTCATGCCGATCACGATGTCGCCAACGGTGGCTGACCCTGTGAAGTGTTGCTCGAGATGCCGCGTGGTTGGAATCATGGTTGACCTCTTTCAAATATCGGTTTTTGTGGCTGCCTGAGCTTTCTGAGTGTGGTTGACATCTATTTCTTTAAGATTCCTCATTGAAATACTCTTCAGATTCGGTTCAGGTTCGTATGAGATTGTAACTCCATTCGCAAAGCAACTTCATGTTTTGTGAATCCATTCAACACCGTGCTGGCTGCGGTTGCAACTGATGTTTTGGGGAATGTCAGCCAACGCTCAGCACCAAATAAGGCATCAAGTGCAAACACTTGAACTGGCTTTTTATTGCCCAAAATCTGCACATGCAAGGAACTGACCCAATGAAATACTTTTTCCTGACATTGATTTTTGTTCTTTCAAGCGGATTTTTACGTGCAGAAGCGCAAACCATAACCGCACCAACGCTTGGAGCGCCAAACTGGGGAAACGATCACCTCGAGCTTCCAATTTATTTTGCTGGCACTGGAGATTTGAGTTTGAGCGTAACAGACGCGACCTGTCCAGTGCAATTGAGCGCCAAAACCATTACACTGCCGCTTGCCACCGTCATTTTTATTGCACCCAAAGGACGTTCAAACTGCATTTTTACCATCAATGCCCAGAACGATCAGGGCGACGATGCCAAATGGAAACTCGAGGTCAGCGCGGTTGGCGACACGGGTTTTAGCGTGGTTGTGAATGCGGCTGGCTCGCGTGACCCAAGCGCGACGCCCGCCTATGACGGCAAGGCTTCGGTGGATGTCCACGGTGGGTGGGGCGCTTTGCGGGTTGACGGCAACGTTCGACTCGATGCCGCGCTCAACCCAGACGGCAATCTGTTATTGCAATACGAGGATTCCAGGTTGCAACTTAGCGATGATTCTGGCGCTCAAAATCATCCCGCAGGCGATGTTGGACGCGGTTTGTACTTTGCGCAAGGCTTGGGTTTGCCATTTGGACAGTTCAGCCTCGGCGTTGCTGTTCCGTTCGGTCAAACCGTGCGGGTTGGCGCGGGTTGGCGCGGCGAATACGCTTGCGGGCAAATCAGCACGGATATCAATTTTAGCGACCCAATCTTTGCGGTTCAGGCGGGCGCGTCGGGCGCTCGAGCCAGCCTCAGTTACCGCCCGAATGCAGGCGAAAAATGGGGTTTCGGACTCGAGTACCAGAACGCCGACTGGTATTTTAATGCCAGCGCCAGCGAAGCTCGAGGCTCTGCCGAAGTGCGCGGTTTTAGCCTGCTAGACGGTCTGGGTTGGGTGCTGGTCAAAGCCAAGGCGGGTTATGACGGTACGAACTTTACAACCGCAGGCAAAGCCGACAGCGAAAATTTTGGCATTCGGTGGGATTACAACGCCAGCAACCCCAACATTTACCTCGAGGGACGCCTTTTTGATCTGGGATTCTTAAGCGAATTGCGCTTGGGCGCGAGCATCACCTACTCCAACACGCCTGGTTACGTTCGGGTCGAAGCGATTTACAACAGTGATGGAATGCTCGAGGTTGCGCTGGCAGGCACGATCAACACCGCCAAAATAATTGGTGTCAGTGGAGGCATCAGTTACAGCCTGCCGCTCGAGGGACGCTTGACGGTTGGCTTGGGTTTTGACATCACTGACGTGACCTACCGCAGCAATTACGCCCTGACGGGCAAGCTCAGTTACGGTACGGGCGGGTTTTTGATTGCGCTCGAGGTGAGCGCCCTGATCTTTAACCCCAGTCAATTCAAAGCCGCGCTGAGTATTTCCCAGTGGTCGTTTATTGGCGTCAACCCACCGACGCCAACCGTGCGATTTGTGGACAGCGGTTACACAGTTCCCATCACCTTCATTTCCCCTTGCAATTAAGCCAGGCGTTCGTTCGCAAACTCAAACTCGAGAAACAAGGAGCATCACCATGAAAAAGACAGTCTTTTTGGCAGTATCCCTGATGGTCGGCGTTGTACTGGCAGCCCCAGCAGAATTCACCCCGACGGGCGTGATTACCTACGAGGCAGCCGGTCCTATCGGCAAATGGAAAGGTACGAACAAAGCCTTGTCCGGGAAATTAATGTACGACCGCACCTCGGGCAAAATTGATGGCAGCGTCTGCATTGCCACCAAAGCCTGGAACAGCGGCGAGGGCATCCGCGACGGTCACACCCGCGACATGTTCGAGGTCGAAAAATTTCCAACCGCCTGCTTTGCGCCAGATTCGCTCGAGGGTGATGTCAAGGCAGGAAAAGTCACGATTGGCGGTAAGTTAACCATGCACGGCGTGACCCTACCAATTAAATTGTCGGGCACTGCCAAAGACGACGGCGCAAAAGTTTCGTTTACGGGCGCAATCACCCTCAAAGTCACCGATTACAAAATGGTTCGCCCGAGCATTCTGGGATTCACAGTTGCCGACGAAATTCCTGTCACCATCAGCGCCGAAGCCAGCACAAAGTAAATTTCTCATCTCGAGCACCCATTAGGAATTCCATGACCCCAGTTCGTTTCCTGACCATTGTGTTTTTTGCGGCGCTGTTCGGTGCGTTCGCCGCAGGCTCTAAATCCTTGGCATGGGTGCTATTTGACCCGACCAACAGCACGTACCGCCTTTCCAACGGCAGCATGTTCACCAACAACGACAACCTCGAGCCTGGACAATTTGTCGAAATCACGGGTTCGGTGGTCAAAGCCCTCGAGCAGTGGCGATCACCGAGCGACATTGAAAAGCGTTACACCACGACGGCGGGACGCGTGAATTTCAGTCACGAACGACACTTTGGGGCTTTGGGCGGCAAGAACTGCATTGCCTGTCACGCCGACGAAAAGGGTCTAGCCAAAGGCGAACCAATTGAAAGCAAAGCGCCAAGCGTTGACCTCGAGCCTCACGCGGTAACCTCGACGGGACGGTTTTGTTCGGGCTGTCACAACGGCAACACCAAAGCCGCCCAAGCCGCCGAGGGGACACCAAAATTGAACGTCACAATTTTTGCCGCGTTCGGCAAAAAAGACAATGCCAGTTGCAACCAATGTCACGTGCCAGCCAGTCACGGCGCAGACTTTACCAGCAACCACCCCGATTTGGTCAGTGCCGCAGGCGTTGGAACATGTACCACCTGCCACCGAGGCGGCACGCAAATAACACTGCAAGCCCTGGGGCAAGCCAAAACTTTTGTTCACGCGCAACAAAAACTGGCGAAAGACCCCAACGACACCAGCGCTTTTGCCGCCACGCTGCCCAACCAGTTCTGTTCGTACTGTCACGCCAACCAAAGCAATTTTTTCAGCCTTAAATAACCCGCTCGAGCTTCAACGCCTCGAGAAAACATAAGTTCAACAACGCCGAGGCGTTTGAATCTTCAACGGAGGAAATGTATGAAAGCAACCGTTTCAAAAGTAAAAAACCCACTCGAGAGTATTAGTCGTCGTTCTGTGCTTGGCGTCATGGGCGTGGGCATGACCGGCGTTCTGGTCGGCTGTAACGATGACCTTTCACCGCTCAAGTTAAGCCTCAAAGCCGACGCGAGCGAAGTCACAGCCTCAGGTTCGGTCATGCTGACCGCAACAGTGGGGGCTGGTATGGCACAAACCATCGAAATTTATGAAACCACGTCCTCGGGTGACGTTATGGTTGCCAATTTAAGCGCCGCCTCATTGACCCAAGTCACAAGTGCAATTGCCTTCACCGCAACCAACAATGGCATTCACACGTACTACGGCAAAATTACCAGTCTAACTGGCAAAGATGCCCTGAGCAACCCGATTGTGGTCAAAGTCAATATTGGCATCGCTCAACCACCCGTTTTGCCAACCGTGACCCTGAGTAGCTCGAGCAATTCGGTCATGGCGGCTGGTACAATCACGCTTACGGCGGCTGTTACTGGTGACGCAATCAGCAAAGTGGAATTTTTTGAGGACGCAGGACTGATTGGAATCGCAAACGTTGCGCCTTACACGTTTACACCAATAGCCTTCACCGCAGCCAACAATGGCGTACACAATTACACGGCAAAAGTCACAGACTCGAGCGGTAACAGTGCAACCAGCACACCAGTCGTTGCTGTTACGGTCAACATTCCAACTGCACTGCCAACAATCACCCTGAGTGCTTCGAAGACCACAGTGACGACGGCGGGCAATGTCATACTCACGGCAGCCATTGCTGGTGGTTCATTCACTCAAGTTGAATTTTTTGATGGTGTAACCTCGCTCGGTATGGGTGTGGTCGCTGGCACTTCGTACACCAAAACGATTCCTTTCACGGCAACTTCGCCAGCCCAAACACACAATTACACGGCAAAAGGCACTGTTGCCGATGGCAGAACCGTTGATAGCACTGCGGTCAACGTGAACGTCAACATTGGAAATCAAGCCCCAACCATTACTTTGGGAAGCTCGAGCCTTTCGGTCACAGCCAATGGCGGCATTACATTAACCGCCGTTCCAGCCGCTAAAACAGGTACGATTGCCAAAGTCGAATTTTTTGATACTGCCAGCCCAACCCCTACGATTCCAGTCAGTACCATCACGGCTGCCCCCTGGGAATTCAAACCAAGTTTCACCGCCACCAACAACGGCACGCACAATTACACGGCAAAAGCCACGGACTCGAGCAACAACAGTGCCACCAGTTCACCAGTTGTGGCTGTGGTTGTGAACATTGCAGCCACACCACCAACAATTATTTTGGCAGCCTCGAGCAGCAATATCACCGCAGCAGGTTCGATTACGTTATCCGCAGCAGTGACGACTGGAACTGGAACAATCAGCAAAGTCGAATTTTTTGAGGGAACAACTTTGCTTGGTACAAGTTCGAGTGCAGCTTCTCCGTATACTTTTCCAATTGCCTTCACCAGTACGAACAACAAAATACACACATACACAGCAACCGTAACCGCCAGTGATGGAAGCGTCGTCACCAGTGCAAGTGTGAGCGTCACTGTAAATATTGCCACTGTCACCACGCCACCCACAATTGCCTTGTCAGCCAGTCCAACCAGTGTTACAGCAGTAGGCTCGAGCACTTTGACTGCTGCTGTAACACCTGGTAGTGGCACAATTACCAAAGTTGAATTTTTCGAGGGTACAACTTTGTTGAGCACCAAAACGGCTACACCCTACACGTTTGCACCAGCGTACACCAGCGCCAACAACGGAACGCATACTTACACGGCTAAAGTGACTGCCAGTGATGGTAGCACCGCCACCAGCACTGCTGCTACTGTCACGGTCAATATTGTAGTCACTGCTGGTACACGTATTGCACTTTATACAGCGCTCGCTGCGGCTGGCTCTTACGTGAACTTCAATCACCCAACCAGCGGTATCAAATGTATTCTTTACCGTGCGCCTAGCACCCAAACGGGTGGCGTGACCAATGCTGGCGCATTTTACGTTGCATACAGTCGCAAATGCACCCACGCGGGCACAATCATCACTCAAAATCCAAACACCGCCAACCCGCACGTTTTGACTTGTCAAGATCACGGTGCAACTTACAATATGGATTCTAACTGTGCTCCGATCAATGGTATAGCGCCTAGTGCATTGCCAACCATTGCAATTAAGGTTGGCACTGATGGTATTTACATTTAATTCTTTTCTCGAAGTGCAAGAGTATTTTCTCTTGCACTTCAGCATTGTTTTGATGCTCGAGTTTAAAGGTTAAAGCCTTTGTTTCTTTTGCATTTTATACTTCACTTTTATGAAGTAAATGATTCTCATTTGAAACTCGAGCAACACCAAAACCGTCATCAAGCCACGTTTTTCTCGAGCGTCAAGACTTGGTTAAACGTGATTGTATGAAAATTTAAAAAGGAGGTTGTTCTATTTGAGAGCGGCGCGGGAACGCCGGACAGCAAACCCCGCGACACCCCCAAGCACCCCAGGTCATGGGGCGTCCTCCGATTTTGTCACAGCTTTGGTAAAAGCCGTGTGCAATCACGAAGTGCCTCAAGAATCAGGAATCTCGAGCAACAAAATTTGGAGGCTAAAATGATTCCAGACATCAACAGACGCGTGGTTTTACAATCCCTTGGACTTGGCAGTGCAACATTATTGGTTGGTTGTAATGTTGCCACACCCAACATTACAGACAACACTGCCCTTGCCGCCCTTTCGACCCAAGATCAAGTCACCACCTGCCCAGGCAGCATTAGTTTGACGGTCAAAGTCAAAAAGGGCGAAAGCACAGAAGAACAGCAAAAATACGCGGTCTTAAAAGTCGAATTTTACCGTGGCAAGGTTTTGCTCGGGACGATCACCACTGCGCCTTACACGCTCAAAATTGACATCACACCAGACAATTTGGTCAAGTACGAAGACGACGGCAAACCAGAAGACGAAGACAAATGCGGTTATTACGCCAAGGTTTTTTACAAAAGCGGCAAAGTTCAGACCACCGACAAAATCAGGGTCAAAGTTGACAAAACCTGCACCCCAGGAACAACCGACACCACACCACCAATGGTCAGTTTAACAAGCTCGAGCAACAACGTACTGAATGACGGCAAAATCACTTTAACCGCCAGCGCCACCGACGAAACGGGCGGTTCGGGTATTGCCAAAGTCGAATTTCTCGAGGGTGCAACCGTGCTGGCTAGTGCCACAACCGCACCTTTTGCCTTTGATATTGCCTTTACGCAAACCAACAACGGCACGCACAATTACATTGCCAAAGCCTATGACAAAGCTGGCAATTTTGCCTCAAGCACCCCTTCTGTCAGCGTGGTCGTCAACATTCCAGGAACACCACCAACCGACACCACCGCGCCCGTTGTGACCCTTTCAAGCTCGAGTTTGAATGTGAACGCAGCAGGTTCGATCACCCTGACGGCAGGCGCTACAGACAACGCAGGCGGCAGTGGAATTGCCAGCCTCGAGTTGTTCGACGGTACAACATCGTTGGGCGTAAAAACCGCCGCACCATTTACCTGGGCACGAATGCTGACCCTCAGCGACAACGGGACTAAAGTGTATTCTGCCAAAGCCACCGACAAAGCCGGCAATGTGGGCACAAGCCCCACCGTCAGCGTGATGGTCAACATTGCAAGCACTCCACCCATGATTAACTTGGCAGCCAATCCGACCAGTGTTACCGCCGCAGGCTCGAGCACTTTAACGGCGACGGTCACGGCTGGGACTGGCACAATTGCCAAAGTGGATTTTTATGAAGGTACGACCTTGCTTGGTACGAAAACGGCTGCACCTTACACCTATGCTGCCGCATACACCAGCGCCAACAACGGAGCGCACACTTATACGGCTACCGTCACCGCCAGCGATGGCACTACAGCCACCAGCGCGGCTGCCACCGTCACCGTGAACATTGCAGTGACCACTGGTACTTTGATTGCACCGTACACTGCGCTTGCCACGGCGGGTTCTTACGTTAATTTTACGCACCCAACCAGTGGTATCAAATGTATTCTCTACCGTGCGGCAACAGCCCAAGCTGGAGGCGTTGCAAACGCTGGCGCATTTTACGTGGCGTACAGTCGCAAATGTACCCACGCGGGCACGATCATTACCAACAATCCAAACACTGCCAACCCGCACGTTTTAACCTGTCAAGATCATGGTGCGACGTACAACATGGATTCCAACTGTGCGCCGATCAACGGTATCGCCCCTGCCGCTTTACCAAGCATCGTCATTAAGACTGGCGCTGAGGGCATTTACATTTAGCACAATTTCGGGTGACTCGAGCGCGTATACTCGAGTCACCCTGTTTTTGCAGGTTATCGAAGGAGGTCTTTAATGGGCGCACCAGAAATTATTGGATTGATCGTATTGGGCATTGTGCTTTTTGGCGCGAGTCGTTTGCCGCAACTTGGTAAAAATTTGGGACAAGGCATCAAGCAATTCAAAACAGGAATGTCTGAAGCCAAAGAAGAACTCTCGAGTGCAATTCAAGACAACGACAAGCCTAAAACCTAATTGACTCGAGCAGCGACGGACACATCACCAATGCGTCGGGAATCGTGTATTGGGAAAAATGGCTTGCGCCTCTTGAAGCAAAACACCAATCTCGAGTTTAGAATACCTGTCTGAGACGTGAAACAAGACGAGTTCTTGAATTTGTGCTCGAGTTGCCAAGGTCGCCACCTGCGTCGATGTCGTGTGAAAATTTCGGGTTGCAGCTCAAAGTCAGCTTGCAAAACGTAGTGCTGCACACTTTTTTATAATTCTCCTCAGATGTTTCACAGGAAAAAACAGTTCGTTCCATTACACTGCGATCATGCGAAGCCTCTTGTATAAGCTTTTGATTCCAATCTTCATAATGGCTTGTAACAACTCATCAACTTCGCCAATCGCTGTGACCTCATTAAACGAATTGCCGCTCGAGGTGCTGGGCGCTGAGGGTTACACGGTCAGTACCAAAATAGACGTTCCCAAAGGCTCGAGTGCAACGCGTTTGTGGTTGCAGATTAATAACTTGTCTTATGAGGATAAAGCCAGCGTCCAAGTCAATGATGGCGCGTGGTTTGACTTGCGCAATGACACTGCCCAGATCGAGGCGGCAGGCAAAGCTTACGGCGGCATTGGGGGCGGTTACAGCAGTTTAAAACTCAGTATTCCAGTCACTGAAGTGGTGGACGGCACGAACACTTTGCGTTTTCGATTTAATCAATCTGATGGTTTCAGCATTGGGTTTAGGGTTTTAGAAATTAATTTTTTAGATGACAAGGCAAACAAATTACTGCCCGAGACAGCTTTTAAGAAAACCGACCCGAAGACCTGGTTGCCTGTGCTTGACACGCCTCAAGACATTGCGGCGGGTAAAACGTTGTGGTCAAACTCCAACCTCAAGGCTTCATACAAAACCAATGCGCCCAACATTCGGGCGCATTGCTCGGAATGTCACACCCAAGACGGACGCGATTTGCAACAATTTAATTACTCGAATTATTCAATTGTTGAGCGCTCTAAATTTCATGGTTTAAACCAAACCCAAGGCGAGCAAATTGCCAGCTATATTCGCAGTTTAAGCCAAACCCTGGGTACGCCCAGCGACCGTTGCCGCCCCTGGAATCCACCCTATCAACCAGGCGCGGGTTTGGATGCTGCGAAAGATTGGACTTGCGGCGCAGGACTGGACGCGGTGCTCGAGAATGATACCGACAGCCTGAAATCAATTTTTCCAAACGGTATCAACAAAACCAGCATCAGCAGCACTGGACTGTTGAACGCTCGAGAAATTCCGGTGGGGTTTCAACTGCCCGACTGGAAGCGCTGGCTGCCCAGGGTACATCCCAAAGACGCTTGGGGGGATTATTTTGTCAACAGCAACCTAAATAAGCGTTACGCGGGCGAGGGAACGGGTTCGGACAATGTTGTGCTGCGTGATCGCCTGAAAACCAAAGGCGAAGCTTACGTCCTTGGACAGAATGACGACTTCTGGACGGACGTGTACTATTGGGGCGTCGAGTGGGGCGAACGTTGGAAACCAGCAATCCCAATTGACCGAACCAAACTCGAGGATCAAACCGCAATTTACAGCACCGCACAGTGGTTACTGGTCAAAAATTGGGAACTCGCCCAAGAGTTCAACCTCGAGCAAGCCTGCCCCAAAGCTTACAAACTTCGGATCACAAAGAATTCGGCATTGGTTGCTGGCAAGGTCGAACCCCGCAGTTGGTGTGGGCAATGGCGCTTTGTTTTTGATGTCTCACCGCACATTTTAAAAATCCCAGAGAACACCAATATTTTCGGTGGCAACACGACCAGAACGTATTTTGCCAACGCCTGGTATTACTTGCAACTGCTGATCAACCCAGGTTCGGGCGATCACACCGTTCATTTGCCCACCGACTGGCAATACGCTTACGGCTTAATGAAAGACCTCGAGCGTGCCAGTGGACGCAAAGAACCCGCCAGGGGTTTGATTTACATTGTTAAGGGCACGCAAGAAATGGCGAACGGTATCGCTGTGACCGATGTGGACAAAGGCTGGAATTTTCGTGATGCCTCACCGCTCGATATCTGGAGTGAAGGTAAAAGTGGCAGATGGCAAGGCATTGCAGATACCACCCGAAATGCCGTCATCAACGCCTACCTCGAGACTTGGTTGGAAAAAAGTGAAAACTACCCAGAAGCCGACTGGCAAAGAATTGATGGGGCTGGCGGTGATGGTTGGTGCGGTTGGAGTCAACGCCGTTTGTGTTGGAAAGATTATCAACCAGGCACGCTACGCGGTACGAACCCCACCGTTGAAAACTTTGCAACCTGGAGTTTTAAAGCCATTCCCAAAATGCGTTTAGAAGGCGTTGACGGCGCGTTACTCAACCGTTACGCCGACCTGATGGACAAACTCTATCCGAACGGTGGATTCGCGGCTTTGAAGCGCTAACTCGCGCATACCGTGCTGTACATTAAGATTCGGGAATTTGAATTTCAATCGATTTTGGAAATTCGGGCGCAAGTTTTGAAACCTCGAGTTCGCGGTTCACATCATAAAAGCACATGTTCCCAGTCAAATCACAAGTCCAAACCTCGAGCGCCCCACGTTCAAAATACAATTTGCGTTTACCAGCAATCTCTTTTTGGGTGTTGCTTGGCGAAATGATTTCAGCACAGAGTTCTGGCGCTTCGGACAAATCGAGTTCATCGCGGTGCAAATTAAAAAACGCATAAGATGACCAGGCAACATCAGGTACTTTAACGCCTTTGCGGGTTGCGATGGCGGTTTCGGTGCTGGTGATGCCGTTCGTCAAAAATTGCTTGATCAGTTCGACCAGGCGAGCCTGATAAATGCCGTGAATGTACTTTGTAGGACTCATGACCACCTGTCCGAATTCGTTGGTTTCAATCTTGAACGGCAAATTGGCTAAGTCTTTGTTGCTGACGATTTCCTGCCAGGTCATCATGTCACCTCTAGCGCAGTGTATCAAAGTCTTTGAAAAAGCAAAACCCGAGCTTTTATCTGCGTCCCTTCACATGCCAACCCGCTTCACTGACGCCCGCTCGAGCGTTAACCACCCGAGCCAGAATAAACAAGAAATCCGAAAGGCGGTTTAAGTACACTGCAACAGCATGGTTGCTTTCCTCGAGCGTCTCAAGTTCGAGCACATCACGTTCGGCGCGGCGCGTGATCGACCTGGCAAGATGCAGCGCACCTGCCGCAGCCGTACCGCCAGGATGAATAAAGTTTGACCACGGCGGGCATTCCTCTTGAAAACGGTCAATCAGGTGCTCGAGGTTTTCAATGTCCGCAGCGTCGATGCGCACCAGGTTTTTCTCGTATTTTGAACCGCTCGGCGTGGCAAGGTCAGCCCCGACATCAAACAAAGCGTTTTGAATCTGCGTCAGCACGCCGTCAATTTCGACGTCGCTCGAGTTGGCACGGGCAAGACCAATCGCGCTGTTGGCTTCGTCCACCGTGCCGTAACTCGAGACACGTTTCGAGAATTTTTTGACCCGTTCGCCGCCGTATAAACCTGTTTCGCCCGCATCGCCTGTTTTCGTATAAATTTTCATGCTGACAGTTTACTGGTTCTGAAGGATTAACTTGATATTGAACCCAGATTGAATGGGTTGCGTACTTAATCTCGAGGTGAGCATGAAAATTGGAATCTTGATCGTGGCAGGACTGGCATTGGCAACTTTGGGCGTAAGCGCCGCAGTGAAAAACTCTGGCAGCACAAAACCGAGTGTGACGCTCGAGCAGAAAAAGCTTGCGCCAGATTTTATTGTGGGCGGCGAATGGCTCAATTCCAAACCGCTTTCGATCAAACAACTTCGTGGCAAAGTGGTGATTGTCAATATTTGGGTGCATTCGTGCATCAATTGTCACAACAGCCTGCCAACTTTGCGCGATTGGTACAAAAAATACAAAGACCAGGGTTTGGAGATTGTCGGTGTTCACACCCCAGAGTTTGAATCTGACAAAAACCTGGCGCAAACCGCCGCCAGCCTCAAAGAAGACGGCGTAACCTGGCCAGTCATGCAAGACAACAATGAAGCCACTTGGAAGGCTTACAACAATCAATATTGGCCCGCCTTTTACATTATTGATCGCAACGGCACGATTCGCAGCACGCACGCCGGAGAAATCTCGAGCCGTTATCCGAACGCGATTCCTGGTTTAGAAGCCGATATTAAAAAGTTACTGACCGAAAAAGCACAATAATTCAAAATTTCGGCTATTGTGAAAGGGTGAAGATGTTCTTTAAAGTGGTTATGGCTGGATTGCTCTCGAGCCTCGGAATAGTGTTGGCGCTCTCGAGCAGCAACGCTGGGGTTGTTTATGCCAAACCAAATTCGCTGGCAACTGTAAAACTCGAGGTTCAAAACGCGAAGAACGTGCTGTTTAACCGCAAAGGCATCACCACGTTTAAACTCAGCAATCCGTTTGGAAAAGCCATTTCTTTGGGTCTGCCCGAAGGCGTGAAAGACGCCGTTGATCCTGAAGTGTATTACTCGAGCATCAAACCCTTAGAATTTAAAATTAGTGTTCCAAAAACCGCCAAAGCCGGAATTTATCCGCTCAAACTCGAGGTTGATTTTTACCTGTGCGATACCAATATTCGGGTTTGCTACAAAGAAACCGCGCTGGCAAAAGCCGAGCTTCGGGTTGGGCAAATTGGCAAAAATACGCCCATAGTTATGAAGCTCGAGCGTGGTGGCTTGCAAATCCGCTGAGGTTTAAAACAACCAAATCAATGGCGACAAATCCAATCTGATTTTCACGGGTTCAGTTAAAATTTAAATTGCGCTCGTGAGCTAAAAGCTGTAGTGAATGTAAAATTTTTTCAACCTGTTTAAACATCGTGTTGTAAGTATTTTCTAAACATTTTTTAAAATGTGCCACCAACATCTCCTTTTTGAATCTTAAGCAGTTGAAGCTTTTCTGCTTCACGAATTCAACCGCAGTTTTAAACATTTCCAAAAGATCATCTGATACGATAAAATCAGCCAACAAAAAATTTTCGTTAAACTCATCGCACTCGATCACTTCAGGCAATTGGTCGTAGTAATCAATTATCCGTTCAAAATCGCCAACATGCTCTAAACCAGTGAAAATATCTCCTACAATATCGTCATAACCTAAGTTACTATTAAACGGCTCGACATAATCTCGCGCTTTGGTAAGCAATTCTTTGAAGCCAGAGGCAACCTGACGAGCTTCGGTGCTCGAGGTTGTCTCAGTCATTACCAGATAGGTTAACTCTGACATGGTATTTATACTAGCATATTTGCTTATATTTTTACAGGCAAATATGCTAGTATAAGTTTGGTATTCAAATGTTGGAATACCAAAGCGGATATCACACGCATTTTCAAAACAACGTGTGAATCAAACTAAAGGAGAAGAAAATGCCAGAGAAAACCGGAGTCTCAAGAGCACGTCCACGTACCCTCACAATCACCATGTCAGCAGACGAAGCGAAACAACTTGAAGATTTAGCAGCTCTTCTAGGTATGTCACTGAGTCAAACCATCCGCAGCAGCGTCAAAATTAACAAACGGATCTCAGAAGAACGGGATAAGGGTGCAGATGTATTGATTAAGAATAAGAATGAGATACAAACACTTGTCTTTGTGAATTAACCTAAGACTGGGGTGAGGAATGGCAGAACAAGAACAGAAATCTAGCACTGCATCGGATTCCAAAACTGAGGAATGGAATGAACTTACACCGATTCCATTTGACGATCCAGAAAAACCTCGAGGGACTGGTCAACCTCGAAACCCAGAATTCATACGACAGCAACACGATAATTCTGTTCGTACAATTCTGGTGGTTTCAATTGTAAGTTTGCTTGTTGTCATGGCATTATTACCACTTGGTCTAGCCGCAGTAAAGAGTATCAGCGAGGAAGCAATGTTTAGGTTTTATGGTGGACCATTTCCACTCATTGTGACGTTGGTTTCTTCTGTAGCAGGTTACTATTTCGCGCTTGAATCTCGAAATAAGAATTAATGCCTGTCCTTACCAAAAAGGAGCGAAGCCCAAATTTGGGCTTCGCTCCTTAAAACATCAAATACTACTTTCGCAACAAAAATAAACTGACCAACACCGCCAAGATCAAACCGCAACCCGACAGCAAAATCGAAACGAAAGTGCTTTTGTCTTGCTCCCTCGCCTCGAGCGCCACCATGACGGCACTGGTTAAGGGCGCGAGTACCAGAATGCCAATACCAAGCCACAGCACGGGATGAACGATTAAGCCAATGGCTAAAAACACCAGACCACCCGTCAGGCTTAAACCGTAAACCCTCGAGAGTCGGGCTTCCATAATTAGCACCCGCCTTTGGTGGCTGTGCCCAGAATATGCCAGTATTTGTTCAAAAGATCAAACGCAGAATAAAACACCAGCAAGGCAAATAAGGACTTGAGGGTTTTGACGGGAACGCGTTTAGCAAAATTGCTCATGACCCTCGCGCCAATCAAAATCCCAAGCGCAATTGGACCCGCCAGGGTTGGATCGAGTTTGCCACTGGCGCTTTGCACCAAGGCATTGGCAATGGCGGTTAAACCCATCATAAAGGTGCTGGTGGCGATGGCGGTGCGAAACGGCAATCCAACCAGCAAGTTAAGCACTGGCACTTGCACCGTGCCGCCACCAACGCCAAGCAAGCCGCTCATCAAACCTCCAAATGCCACGGCGGGACGCGCCCAAATAGAGGGGGCACTGCGTTCAGTCTCGAGGCGATTCATGCCGCGCAGCATTTCAAAACCGGTGTAAAGCAGTAAAACCACGAAAACGCTGGCAACAATTTTGGGTGCGAGCACAATCAACAATAGTGACCCAATCACGCCACCCAAAACCGTGAACGGACTGAGGCTGTAGGCGGTCTTGATCCTCACCAGACCACCTTGGCGCAAGTACCCAGCACTCGAGGCAACCGCCACCGACAAGACCCCAATCTGCGAGGCGGCAATAATGTTTTGCAGTGGCACGCAGTGGCTCATGAACTTGGGACCTAGAATCTCGAGGGTGGGCACGACCACCACGCCGCCACCCAAACCCAGCAGTGCGCCCAAACCACCCGCGATCAAGCCTGTTAACAACGGAAAAACAATGTCCATGATTGGCATATTCGCTAGCATACCGCGCTCTGGGTATTGGAGGGTCAAGCTTTGCTCAAGGCTGGAAACTCGAGACGCACTGTTGTTCCAACGCTTGGTTCGCTTGTTATTTGAACCTGACCGTGATGGGCTTCCATCACGGCTTTCACCACCGCCAAACCAAGTCCTGAACCCTCAGTCATCGAATTTCCACGGTAAAAGGCTTCAAACACCAACTCAAGGTCGGTATCATTCATGCCAATACCCGTGTCAGTCACGCACAAAATTACTTTTTGATCTTGTATTCCAACCAGCACCCGCACCTCACCGGCGCTGGTGAATTTCAGGGCGTTGCCCAAAATATTTTCCAGTACCCGCTCGAGCATCAAACGATCACCTAAAACTTTGGCAGCTTGCCCGTCAATGCTCAACTCGAGGTTTTTGCTGGCGGCGAGCGGCATTAAACGGTCTGTCACATCGGAGGCAAGCTCGAGCAAATCGAGCGCCTGCAATTTCAAATCGCGTTCGGTTTGCGACAATGTTAAAAGGTTGTTAATCAGCCGCCGCAAGTGTTGGGCATTGCGCCAGAAACGCTCGAGCACCGCCCGATTTTCGCGCTCATTGCGCTGCCTTGCGCGGTGGGTTTCCAAATCGGCGAGCAATGCCGTGACTGGCGTGCGAAGCTCATGGGCGGCATCGGTAACAAAACGATTTTGCCGCTCCCTGGACGCTTGCAATTGGGTCAAACTGGCTTCTAGCGCTCGAGCCAAAATCCCAATCTCGTTGGGTAAATCAACCCCTGGAATGATTTCACCAGACTCGAGGTTTTTGACGCGGTACGCGAGTTTCTCGAGGGGTTGTACAGTTTTGGCAACAACGAAAGCAATCAACAATCCTGCCAAGCCCGTCGCGCCCAGACTGACAATCAGCACCACATTGACATAGCGTGTCATGTTCCGAGTGATGATCGAAAGTGGACGTCCGACCTGAACCATAAAATCACCCAAACGCAAGCTGACAATCCGCCAATCGTTAACGTCGCTGTACCGAACTGTTTGGGTGTTTTGAAAAAAAATGGGATCGAGCGGTTCACTTGGCGCGTCAAACTTACCCGCGCCAGCTTGCAATTTTGAGTGAAAATACAAAAATGCGGTGGTCGAACCCGTCGCTGTCACCAAGGTGTTTTCCAAATCGACTGAGATTTGAATGGGTTTTTCAACTTTTGCCTCGTCAAGAATTTGCCTGGCTTGAACCTCGAGTTCTTCGTCAAGATCACGAATCAGGCTGCGCTGTAAAAACACGCCAGTAACCACTGACAAGCCAATCAATGCCAGCAAAGTAATGACGCTCGAGAGTAGTGCCAAACGAATTCGGAGACTCATAGTGTGCCTTTGAAATCACTTGGCATTTCAAACCTTGGGGAAACGGTAGCCCATAGCGACCACGGTTTCGACCACCCAAGACCCAAGTTTACGTCGCAAGTTTTTGACGTAAACATCAACCACGTTGGTTTCGGCTTCAAAGTCTGATCCCCAGACACGATCTGCAATTTCTTCACGTGAAAAAACCCGTCCAGGGTTGGATGCCAGCACCTCGAGAATGCCAAATTCTTTGGCGGTCAAATGCACCGCCTGCCCCGCTTTTGTGACCAAGTGCGACTGCCAATCGAGTTTAAAATCACCAACCTCGAGCACTTTGGCAACACTTGGTCTGGAGCGGCGCAACAACGCCCGTAAACGCGCGTGTAACTCCTCAAGCTCGAAGGGTTTGACCAAATAATCGTCACCACCCGCGTCTAAACCCGCTACACGGTCTGCCAAGCTGTCCCTGGCTGTCAGGAACAAGACTGGACTGACTAGACCCGCCTCGCGCAAACTGGCGACCAGTTCAAAGCCCGCGTTGCCCCCTTCGGGCAGACGCACATCCATAATCACGGCGTCAAACTTGTAATTCTCGAGCAAACCTCTGGCATCAGAGGCATTGCAAGCTTCGTCCACCGCATAATTGTGCTCTCTGAGACTCTGCACCAAACTACGGCGAATGGTGCTGTCGTCTTCGGTAATCAGTACACGCATGAAAACATCATAAACCCGTAGAGCCTAACTCGGCGTTTCATATCGATTTCATACCTTAAGAGCACACTTTAACTCGAAGATGAAGCAAAAAAGATGAAAACGACCTCATAAGAGTTTTACATCTCAATAACAAGATTAATTTAATTTTTAAAGCTACAAACAGACTAAAAATACAGATAAACTTGTTTTTAAAAGACTAAAACGACCCGTATTTTGAAATCATCCTTGTTAAGTCAATCGGTTTTTGTCTTTTCGTCCTCTCGAGTTACCTATCGGTAGCCAAAAGACCAAAGGAGTATTTATGAAAATTGCCAAAAGTATGATTGTTGCCGCCACAAGCCTCTTGCTCGGAACAGGAATGTTGGTCGCCAACGCCCAAAAAACTGTCAGCAGCATGTCAGTCAAAACCCCAAGTACCATCAGCAAAACCAGCAAAATGACCGCCAAGATTACCCCAGTGCACATCAACAGCGCCAACCTCAAAACCCTCCAGACACTGCCTGGCGTTGGACCAAAAATTGCAGCCGAGATCATCAAAAACCGTCCTTTTAAAAATTCAAAAGACCTGCAAGCCAAAGTCAAAGGTATTGGACCCAAAGTCTGGGACGAAATCAAAACCTACGTGCTATTCAAATAAAACTCGCGGCTCGCAAGGAAAATCCCGTCAGACTTCGGCTTGACGGGAACTTTTTTAGGCATGAATCTCTCGAGCCTCAAAAAACCGATGACCCAAGCCATGCCCTCGGTAAGCTGGCAACAACACGCTTTGCGCCAAATAAAATACGGTCTTGGGATCAAAACCATGCTCGAGAAACGGTTGTTGAACCTCACTGGTTTCGGCAATCAGTGGCAAGGCGCTCGAAGCCCCAACGATTCGGTTGCCGTCCCGCACCACAACTTTCAAAACACTCGAGGTAGGTTTGCAAATACTTGATTTCTTAGGTAATTCAGGCAAAAACACTTCAATCATGGTGATGATGCCCGTCGTGCGAATGCCCATGCTCGAGTTCATCCGCCGTGGCATCGCGGATTCCAACGACTTTTACTTCAAACTCGAGTTCCTGCCCTGCGAGCGGGTGGTTGAAATCAACCAGCACTTGATCGCCTTCGATGGCGAGTACGTTAAAGCTGATCGGGCTGCCCTCACTATCTTCGCCCGAGTAGTTCTGCCCTATCTCGAGGTCGGTGTCAAAGCTCGACATTGGAATGTTCTGCATTCCCTCTTCATCAAACTCGCCGTAACCTTCGTGAGGTTCGACTTTGACGGTTTTACTATCGCCGACGCTTAAACCATTTAAGGCATTTTCGAGTCCGACTACGATGTTGCCGTGTCCGTGAAGGTAAGAGAGCGGTTCGCCGAGGCTTTCGTCAATCACGTCGCCTTCGACCCGCAACTTGTACTCGAGGGCAACCACTTTGTCTTTTTGAATGTTCATGGAACTCCTATCGCACCGATTGGTGACTTCAGGAGTTTAGCAGGTAATCCAAAAATTTATGAGGGTGTACCCTCACGCAGCAATTCGCCCAACCTCGAGACGCACCGAGCGTATTTTTTGGCGTACCCACCGTGTTTGTAAGTTTCAAGAAACAATTCGGAAATCTCGCAACCGCTGGCGCTAAAACGAATTTCGCGGTCATAAAGTTTATCAACAAAATGCACGAACCTGAGCGCGTCGTCTTGCTTGTTGATTGGGCTTAAACCTTTCACAAACACGCCTTCTAAACCCTCGAGCAAACCGACGTAACGAATCGGATGAAGTTGCTCGAGGTGGGCGTTTAATTCGCTGAACGATGCCAGGGTTTTGACGCCATCAAAAGCTTGAAATTGCTGCTCGAGTTGCGTGTCAGTTAACGAATGCGGTGCGCTTAAGCCCTCACGGTGACGGTAATCTGGACCGTCAACCTTTAAGCCCTCGAACCTGTTGGCGATGCTTTGAATCTCACGTTTGAAATCGTCCGCGTTGAAGCGTCCCTCGCCCAGTTGATTTGGCAGCGTGTTCGAGGTTGTGACCACTCGAGTTCCGCCTTCGATCAAACGCCCAAAGAACATGGCGACCATTAAGGTATTTCCAACATCGTCAAGCTCGAATTCGTCGAGGCAAATCAGTTTGTATTTTGAAAATGCCGCCACCGCTTTTTCCATGCCTAGCGCCCCGATGGTGTACACCAACTCGGCAAAACTCAGAAAGACTTTCTCGAGTTTGGATTCAAACCAGGTTGCTGCCAGCAAGTGGGTTTTGCCTACACCAAAGCCGCCATCCAAATACAGGCTGGGACTGATTTTGGGTTTTTTAAACAAATCAAAACCCTTGCGCGGGGTTTCTGTGAGCACAAAACGCGTCAACCGTTCTTTGGCGTTTTGTTGCGAAGCAAATGCAGGATTGGGCTGGTAATTCGAGAACCGCACCCCAGTAAAACGTGGCGGTGGCACGAACGTCTCGAGCAGGCGCACTGGGTCAACGGGGGCGTTGCGTTCTTTAAGGTCAACGATTTGCGGATTTAAAACCTTCGGCATGACGCTCGAGGCTAACATAAAGATTGTCATTTCACTTATTTCACTTGTGCTAGAATCTGGTCATGCAACCCACCACCCTAAATCCAGCCGCCGCACACGCCGCCCGAACCGCCAGTCAGCATTTGGCAAAGGTTCAAAATGGCAAACTCGAGTTTCAGACCAGCCAAGGTCAAACTTTTAGTATTCCCAGCGAAGTCATTCCCGTTTTTCAAGAAGTGCTTGAGCAACTCTCCAACGAACGAGCCGTACTGGTTTTGGCGCTCGATTCAGAATTAAGCACTTTTGAAGCCGCCGACCTGCTCGGGGTTTCACGACCATTTGTTAAAAAACTGCTCGAGCAAGGCAAAATACTGTTTCATATGGTTGGTACGCATCACAGGGTTCGGCTTGCCGATGTGCTCAAATACCAAGACCAACAACATCAAGACAGCCTAGCAGCGATGGCAGAATTAACAACTCAAGCCCAAGAACTTGGCTTGTACTCGAAGTGATTATTGCCATTAATCCCAATGATTTTGTGATGCACTTAGCCCAAATCAATCCCTTGCTGGTCATCAAAGCCGCGAAAATGCAGCACGCGAACCTTAAACATCCAAGTTTGAGTCTCGAGGAATTCTTAAATCAATTGGAATTGATTGGATTGACAGTTTTCACAATATGGTTGCGCGAAAATATTGTTTAACGTTCACCGAGCGGGACACTGGTTTGATCTTCGCGCACCAGCATCCAAATTTGTCTGATCGCGCCAACATGATAGGCAACGTGCGAGGTGTTGCTAATCAGTAAATTCAGTGATTTCGGATTCCATTCGGTACTGCTTGCGATCAAGGTTTTGAGCGTTTCGCATTGGGTTTGAATCCCAGCTTTTAAAGCCTCCCACTGCGCCGCATCAACATTCGAGGTTTTCCATGCGTGACCCCAATCGGGTTGCGGTTTCTCGAGTTTGGTCCAGGCGTTGACAATCTCAAGCACGTACCGCAAGTGCTCGCAGTGCGCGGCAATGCTCGAGCGACCAGGCGCAGGCAGCTTTGAGGCTGTGAGGGCATCAATTTGCGCCAGGGTTGGGTTTAAACCATCAAACCAACCTTCACCAGATTTGGCGTTCAGGGATTCGTCAAAATTCTCGAGCAACACCGCGTTCAAGGTTTCAATGTTCATGACTCGAGTTTA
This sequence comes from Deinococcales bacterium, assembly GCA_043775825.1. Lineage (GTDB taxonomy): Bacteria > Deinococcota > Deinococci > Deinococcales > JAAFIG01 > JANXTZ01. The sequence goes on along the minus strand of JAYVRX010000014.1, from coordinate 9,488 downwards.
GGGGACAAGCGTTGCGATTTGATGACGTTTTAAATTCTACCGAGCGCCAACAATCGGCTGGGGATGAGATGTTCCGCGCCTCGAGTCTCTTGGCTTAAACCAATCATGCGGGTGTTTTCGGGCAGTCCAATAAAACTGGCGCTGGCAATAAACGCCTCGAGCGGTACGGCTTGAGGATCACACTCGAGGAATGCCCAAGCTTGCCAAACGAAACCGTCGGCTGCATTTCCAAAGGCGTGAGTCAGCAAAATTTCTGAGTCGTAATGCACCACTCGAGCCAAGGCGGGTTTGGCTGGCAGGGTCTTGATGCGTTCAAAAATGGCTTGCTCGAGCCTTGCAGCTAAGGTTTTTTGCGGTACGGCTTGTGAAACCCGAGCGATCACATCAGCATCTTCCAGAACCTCTTCGGGTTCACTGAACGCTTGCCCAAATAACGGTGCTGATTCCAAACCAAGCGACTCGAGTACCGAAGCCAAAATCACATCCCTGGAATCGGTTCTGACGCCATGTTCGAGACGGTCATTCAAAGCCTCCATCACGCGTTTTGCCAGCAACGCTAGGGTGTTTAAATCAGATGGCTCGAGGGTGCGTGGTTGATAATCAAAGATGCAAACCGTACCGATGTTGAAACCGTCGGGCGTGGTCAGTGGCATACCCGCATAAAAACGAATGCCCAGCAAACTCACAGGCAAAATATCGTTGACGCGATCATCGAGTTGGGTGTCAGGAATGCAAAGCACACTATCGCCCAGAATCGTGTACTGACAAAAAGAGTTTTCGCGCATGTTGTACCCAAAATCTGCACCAACCGCCGCTTTAAACCAGTGACGTTCCTGGTCAATCAAACCAACCATCGCAATCGGTACGTTTAAAAGTCCGGCGGTCAAACCAGCAAATTGATCGAAAATTACCTCTGGAGGCGTATCAAGCACGGCGTAACGCTCGAGGGCGGCAAGACGGGCGGTTTCATTTATGGGCATCGGGGCTATCATTCGGACCACTCTCCTAACGCGACTTTTAATTTTTGTAACCCAAGACGCAAACGGGTTTTGATCGTACCGAGTGGAATTCCAGTGCGGGTAGCAAGCTGAGAATGTGACAAGCCTTCAAAGTACGCCAGTTCAATCAAGCCGCGCTCCCCAGGCTCGAGGGATTCGAGCGCCCTGGACACCGTGACTTGTTCCAAACGGTCATCATCGTGTTCAACTGGGTAACGCTCGAGTTCGCCGTCTTCTAGAATCACGGTTTCTTGCGTGGCGCGGCGTCTGATCGCATCGACGGTGCTGTGATGCGCTATCGTCATGACCCAAGTGCTGACTGCACCTTTTAGGCTCGAGTAATCCAGGGCTTTTTGCCAGATTTTCACGAACACATCTTGGGTGACATCCTCGGCGGCGCTCTCCTCGCGCAACATGCGCCGTGCCAGACTGTAAATTTGTTTGGAAAAACGCTGGTACAATTCTTTTAGGGCAACTTCGGAACAAGCCGCCACCTCGAGCATCAACAGTTCGTTGCTTAATTCCGTACAATCTAAATCATTCATCACTTGGTTTGAAGTATACACAGCCGTCCTGGGCATTGCACTCGAGACGCCCCTGGTCGGGCGAGGACGATTTGGTGACACCAGACGACCCATCATATTTGGTAGTACGTTGAAAGTCGCAGCTTTGGATGTTGAAGCTTAAACCCTAAAGTAAAGGCGTCCACCAGAGCGCAAGTAGCGTATTGTACCGCCCTGGTCACGCAAAAACTCGAGCTTGTTCCCTTTGCCGTCCCCCTCGAGTACCAAAATGCGTTCATCGGGAATAAAAGTGCATTTGGCATCGGGTGGCGGCGGCGTGACAATGCTGGTCACACCCGAATAATTGCCAGGAATCACGTGCCGTATCAGGTTTTCACCCTCGAGTTTAAATTCGATGATCGTGCCAAAGTTGGTGTCGCGGTAGGACCCCAAAAATGGCTCGAGTGCTGCGGCACTCAGCGTCAAATGCTCGGGTTCTGAATCTTGTAAGCCAAGGATATGGTGATGGATAAAACCAATCATTTCGGCGTTCAGAGCGCGTCCCTTTTCGGCGTTGGTTAAAATCGTCCAAGCAAAATTTCGTTCTGGCACAAGGTAAAACTCTGACATCTGCCCGTTGGTCGCCCCGCCGTGACGCACCAATTTTGTCCCCGCAAGATCGTGCACAAACCAAGCCACCGCGTGCATTGCACCGTTCGCACCGTTCACGGTGGGCGTCTGCATTTCAATCATCGCTTCGTTCGAGAGCAACCTCTTGCCGTTGGCTAATGTGCCATCACCCAAATGAAATTGCGCGTATTTCAGTTGGTCAATCACACTCGAGTTAATTCGCCCCACGCTGGCGGTGTTTCGTGCCAACGCCCAAGGGCGGGAAACCTGGACGACATCGTGCTCGTCCACAAAATGCCCCACCGCAAACCGCTCGAGCATTGCCTCGCTCGGGAAATACGAACTGTGCGTCATCTCGAGCGGCTCGAGGATCAGCTCCGTTGCCACAGATTCAAAGGTTCTGCCAGTCACAGCCTCGACCACACGCCCCGCCAAACCAAACGCCGCGTTGTTGTAATGCCAAACCTCGCCCAGCGGCGTCAACTGCGGCAGGTCACGCATTTTTTGCACGTACAACTCGAGCGCATCATCACCGTCACCCGTGTTCACGAACAAATCACCAGCCCAACCTGCCGTGTGGTTCAACAAATGCCGCACCGTGACTCGAGCCGCCACATCCGAATCAGCTAACTCGAGGTTTGGTAAATACGTTTTGACTTTTGCATCAAGCTCGAGTTTGCCCTGCTCTGCCAGCATCATGATGACGGTGGCGGTTACGGTTTTGCTGGTCGAACCAATTTGAAATGTGGTGTCGGTGGTGACTGAAAGCGGGTTGGCGATGCTGGTGACACCAAAGCCCTCGGCAAACCATTGCCCATCTTGAATGATGCCCAGTGCCAGCCCAGGCACTTGAAATGCCTTCATGCCCTCATGCACTCGAGATCGCACTTCTGGAAAATCCGTCAAATCCTGAATTTGATTCATGACCCATCGTACATGAGTTAACGCTTGTAAATATTGTACCGAGCATTGATGTTAAACGTCACGCACGGCGCTTCGCCCGCATAAACCGGAGCAACGCAAACACTCATGCGCCCTTCAACCCCGAGCACTTTGGGAATTCGGTCCACACCCGCCCAGTCTTGCAAGGGTTTCTCGAGATTGCCGAACAGTTCGGCGCGTTTGTACTTTTTGCTCGAGATCACCCTGTGCAGCAAGTCGTCTTCTGGGTTGCCAAAACTGCCAAGCGGCGTCCAACGCCCATTTTTGCTGTCTTTGTCTTGCGAGAACAATGCGACGCTGATGCGCGGCAGAAAATAAAAACTACGACGTCCGCCCCAACGTTCTTTTAACGCCAGCGGCAAGCGCAACGTGCAAGTTTGATACGTCTCGTCGAGCAGTAAAAAATTAAATCGCTCAAGATTGAATTTACTGTCCTTACAACCGAGTTCGATCTTGTTTTGCGGCACGTTGACCGTTTCGGCTTTCGCGCTCGAGAACCCCAGTCCAGCAGCCAGCACACTCAAAATCAGTTTTTTCATAACTTACTCCTTGTCTAAAAATCGCACGTTAAAAATGCAATCGGCTGTCGTAAACGAACACGAAAAATTGCGGCGCATCAAACCAATTTTGGGGTCTTGATAACGCACCCAAGAATCCCAGGTTTTACCGTCAGCGCTCAAAAAAACCTGACTTGCCGCGTCACCGTCCAAACCGAATTCGGCAGTGCTCGAGAATCCAAGTTGGTTTTGCACTTCGGTTTGGCATTTGCCAATCAATTCGCTGTCTTCAATCCCGCCTTGAATCGGTGCGCTCGAGATTTCAGGCGGCTTGGGTCGTGTGATCCACCAACCCGCACCCGCCGCCGTTGCCAGCACCAAAACCAGCATCGGAATCCACCAACGAAATACGCGTTTGGGGTTCAATTCTGCCTTGACCGATACCCTAAACTCGAGCGCGGCTAGGGCTTTCTCACGTTCCTTTTGCGCCTCAAGTTTTTCTTTGGCTCGAGCCTCTTCTTCGGCTCGAATGCGGGCTTTTTCTTCTTCGTTGAGCATCTCTCCACCTCAAGAATTTTGTTTGAATTGATTCTCGAGCACCGCCGATGAGAGTCGCCTCATAGACTTTGTGCAATACCAAACTGGTATAAATCTTTTATGACCACTTCGCTCGATCCGTACCGTCCTGGTTTTCATTTCACACCGCCGCAAAATTGGATCAACGACCCAAACGGCTTGGTGTTTTTTGAGGGCGAATACCATTTGTTTTTTCAGTTCAACCCGTTCGGTAACGTTTGGGGTCACATGAGTTGGGGTCATGCCATCAGCACCGACTTGGTGCATTGGGAGCACTTGGCTGTTGCCGTACCAGAAAAAGACGGCATCATGGCGTTCTCGGGTTGCGCGGTGGTGGATTGGCACAACTCGAGCGGCTTTGGTGTAAATGGTCAGCCGCCACTGGTCATTGTTTACACCAGACACCGCGAGGCAACACCCCGTAATCAAGATCAGCGCCTTGTTTACAGCAATGACCGTGATCGCACCTGGACTTTTTTTGATGGCAACCCTGTGCTCGACATCGGCTCGAGCGAATTTCGTGACCCGAAGGTGTTGTGGCACGAAGGAAGCCAAAAATGGGTCATGATCGTGGTGCTCGCCGATCAACTGAAAGTCAGTTTTTACGCTTCGCACGACCTAAAAACCTGGACGCATCAGAGCGATTTTGCGCCCGAAAATAACACCGATAAACTCTGGGAAGTTCCTGAATTGTTCGAGTTAAACATTGCAAACTCGAGCGAGCATCGCTGGGTTTTAAAAGTTGACGCCTTTGAAACCGATCCTTTGGGGCGCGTTGCGGGACGGTATTTTGTCGATCAGTTCGACGGTGTGCAGTTTGTGCCAGATAATCTCGAGCTTGAACCGAACTGGGTGGATTTTGGGCAGGATTTTTACGCCGCCATTTCCTGGTCAGACGTTCCCGACGGGCGCAGAATTTGGTTGGGTTGGATGAGCAATTGGAATTACGCCCGCGAAACTCCAACACATCCTTGGCGCGGCGCAATGACCATTCCTCGCAGCCTAAAGCTCGAGGAGGTCGCGGGAAGCTTGCGTTTGGTGCAACAACCCGTCAGTGAACTCGAGGCACTTCGCGGGCGGTTGTACAGCCTGCCAGCAACATCGTTTGCCGAGGGCAGTACAGTGCTTGACGCTCGAGGCACAAAACTCGAGATGATGATGACATTTAAAGCTGAAACCGCATCGGAATTTGGCTTGAAAGTTCGGGTTGGTGCAAATGAATTTACAACGGTGGGTTACAACCTCGAGCGCCAAGAATTGTTCATTGACCGCACGCAATCTGGCAAGATTGATTTCAGTGAACGTTTCGCAGGGAAACACAGCGCAGCCGTCAAACTCGAGGCTGGCGAATTGCAGTTACATATTTTTATAGATCAATCTTCTCTCGAGGTTTTTGCGCAAAATGGTCGCACGGTCTTGACCGATTTGATTTACCCAAGTTTTGACAGTGACGGACTCGAGGTTTATGCAGTTGGTGGCACGGTTGAGGTGACCGCTCAGATTTGGGAGTTGAACTCGAGCTTTTAAAACTTGAGCCACAAAAAAACTCGAGATTTTACTCTCGAGCTTGAAGTTCAAATTTAACGCTCGAGCCTAACCCTTGACGCTGCCCGCCAGCATTCCACGTACAAAATAACGTTGGAAACCGATAAAGACTGCCATTGGAATCGCCATCGAAACGAACGCGCCAGCCGTTAAAAGTGTCCAGTTCGCGCCGTAAATACCAATCATATTCAGAATTCGTTGCGGCAGTACAGTCACGTTTTGTTTGTCACCCAAGAACACCAATGGAATCAGCACGCCGTTCCAAACCCATAAGAATTGAAAGATGGCAAATGACGCAAAGGCGGGAATGCTCAGGGGCACAACCAATTTGCTGAACATGACTGGGTGCGATGCACCGTCGATTACGGCAGACTCGAAGACTTCCCTGGGTAGGGTCACGATATAGTTGTACAGCAGGTAGGTTGCCAGCGGTAAACCAAAACCGGTGTTGGCAAGCCAAACCCCAAGGAACGTACCGTTTAAACCCAGTATGCGGTAATCGCGCAAAATTGGGATCAGGGACATTTGCAAAGGCACAACCAGCAGGGCTACAAGAATCATAAACAAGATTTTGCGTCCTGGAAAGGTCATCCAGGCAAAAGCATAGGCTGCGATTGCCGCCAAGAAAATCGGAATCACCGTCGAAGGGACTGCCATGATGATGGTGTTGACAATGGCTTGATTGAGGTTAATCGTGCCTGCCGTATTGCTCGCCTCACCGCCACCGGTGCCAAGGACTGCAACATAGTTCTGCAAGGTAAAATTGGTATTGCCAGTAAAGACCGTCCACCAGCCGCTGTTCGAAGCGTCATCGGGTAAACGAATTGAAGTGATCAACAATCCCAAGGTTGGAATCGTCCAGACCAAGGCTATCAAAACGAGAATGCCGTAGACGAAGAATTTTGATGTTGGACTGAGTTCGCTGACGTTCAGTGATTTACGTTTGACTGGAGTGGGTCGTTTTGCGACAGACATTGGCTTCCTCACTTTCTGGCTCGAGTTTAAAAGCCTTTGGCTTCCTTACCAAAATCCCGAACGTTGAAATACACCACGGGCAAAACCGCGATCAGAAGCACGATTGCCACTGCCGCGCCGCGTCCGTAATTAAAACTTCGGAACATTTGGGTGTACTGTTCATTCGCAATGACTTGCGTACCGAAGTTACCGCCGGTCATACCAAAGACAATGTCAAAAACTTTCAAGGTCGAAATCACAATTGTGGTCGTGACCGAAATGATCGTGACCTGAATGTAGGGAATGGTGATCTTAAAAAACGATTCCAATTCTGTCGCGCCGTCAATGCGTGCCGCCTCGAGCAGCTCGGAGGGCAAACCTTTGATCGCGGCGGCAAAAACCACCAGGGCAAAACCGGTTTGCATCCAAATCAAAATGACCACCAACAGGTACGTGTTGATGCCTCGAGAGATCATGAAGGCAACAGGGTCTGCGCCAAAAACCCCGCCAATGGAGTTGAGCAAACCGATCTGGTTCGCCCCTGCGGGTGCATACTGGTAGACCAGTTTCCAAATCACGGCTGCGCCAACCATGCTGATCGCCATGGGCAAAAACACTAGGGTTTTGACGCTGACTTCAAAACTTGGTCGGGTACGATCCGACAACGCGGCGATCAACAAACCGAGCACCACGCTTAAACCACCGCCGAAAATGATCCAGATTAAATTGTTTTTAAAACTCTCGAGCATGGCAGGGCTGGTGAAAGCATAAACATAGTTCTGTAAGCCAACAAATTTAATCGAATCCGAATCGAGCAAACTGAGCCAAAAGGTGCGAAAAGTTGGAATCAACAGATAGTAAAACACCATCGCCAGCGCAGGGGTGGCGAACACCCACGGCATGATGCCTTGACGGTATTTGCCAGGCAGCAAATCAACAATTGAAGTGACCAGCACGAACAACAACCAAATACCACCAATACCCCAAAGTAAGGAAACGATAAAAATAATCCAGGGGTTGGCTGTGCCTTCGCGCAAAAACAAGAACACTTGGTAATAGACAAAAAGCGTGACAACCAATGCCGTGATCAAACCGAGCATCACGGGTGTTCTGGACGGGGCGGCTGGACTCGAGTTTGCCTTAACCATGGCTTCCTCCGATACAAATGGGGCGAGGGATTGAACCCTCGCCCCTCGAGTTTACAGTAATTTACTTCTTGTAAGCGGCGTCAATGTCGTTCAAGACTGAATCGAGCGTACCGCCGCCGGTAACCCAATCGGTTGTGCCCTTCCAGAAGGCTTGGTTAACAGCCGATGGCATGGCGTCGGAGGCGTCAAAGCGTGCCGATTTGGCGGACAAGATGATCTCGGCAAAGCTACGCTCGATCTTGTTCTTATAGGCATCAAGGTTTTGGTCTTTGTGTGGGAACAGACCGCCGCCGAGTTTTGACCAAGCGTCAGCCGAAGCGCCCGTGGCAAGGAAGGACATGAATTTTTGAACTTCAGGACGGTTCTTGCCTTTAAACATCACGAATTGGTCGCCGCCAACTTCTAAAGTTTGTGGCAATTTGGTGTTGATCATTGGCAGTACAAACACGCCAACTTTGTTGTCGAGATCTTTTTTGATGTCGTCTTGCAAGAAATCGGTGGCGAAGCTGCCCTGCATGTGCAACCAGCACTGTGGTGCTTTGGTGAACAAGCCCTTTGCCGAATCGAGGAAGCTGGTGGCGGCGATTGAACCACGCCCGCCGTAGACTGCTTTCGGGTTGCCCCAGATGCTGTCTAAAATTTTGAAGGCGTTGCGAACTTGTTCGGAGTTGAAGTTGACTTTGCCGGTAATCCAGTTGTCATAGACTTTGGTGGTTTGGGTGCGCAGCATGATGTTTTCGATCCAGTCGGTGGCGACCCAACCGGTTGCACCGCCCGATTCCATACCGACGCACCAAGGCGCGGCTTTGGAGCTTTCCATCGATTTGGTCAGGGCTTGTAATTCAACCCAAGTTTTAGGCACCTTGTAACCGGCACCCTCGAAGGCGGCTTTGTTGTAGAACACTAAACCTTTGACGTTGACGCGGTGGAACACGCCATACAGTTTACGATCATCACCGCGACCAAGTTCGCCCCAAGCTGGCGAGTAATTGCTTTTGATCAGGGCTGCGGTAGACGATGCAACTGGAACGAGTGCACCTTTGGAAGCGAGGTCTTTCATGACGCCCGGTTGCGGAATTGCGGCAATATCTGGGTAGTCACCGCTTTGAACGCGCACGTTCAAAACCGTATTGAAATCGGCGCTGCTGCCGTAATTGACTTTGATGCTCGGGTTTTTGGCTTCAAAGGCATCAATCACCGCTTGGAATTTTGTAGCTTCAGCACCACTGAATGCACCAAAAATGTTGATGGTTTTGGTTGACTGTGCCAGAGCGAGTGTGGCGAGGCTGGCTGTGACCAAGGTCACGGCAAGAATTGCTTTAGTCTGCTTCATACTTCCTCCTTGCCCCGAAGGGCACAAGCGCTGTTTGTACGAACCCAATGTTCGCCCAAACTGCATACCTCTCGAGAATTTGGCTCGAGAAATAATATTTTCGTAAACGCTTACGAAAACCTTAATCCCTAGAAGTTCGATTGTCAAGACTTGACAATTAAAAAAATGAACGATTCTCGTTCAGCTTTCTCGAGCAGTTTTGGTTTACGGTTCTTTGTAAAAGATTTCGAGTGGCTCAAACCGATTCCTCAATGATGTCAGTTGATACTGACCCCTGCAATTTTAGCTTAATATAAGTCATGCCCTGGATTCCTCCGAAACTCACCAAACAACAACTCGAACAACGCCGATTCGCCGCCATT
>JAYVRX010000013.1:0-2696 GCA_043775825.1 Deinococcales bacterium | reverse complement strand
GTCCACGATCAAAAGGGTCTTGGTGAATCAAGGGCAAATTTCGCACCTCGAGCGTGTGTTGTTCGGTGAAGGGCAGAACTTGAAAACCGTCGTCTTGAATGGCTTGACGAATCTCGAGAATGTCTGCGGTCAGTTTGCCTTTGGCGGTTTTGATGATGATTTCCCAGAGTGTGAGGGTTGAAATAAAAATTTCGTTTTCAGAATCGCCAATCAATGCTCGAGCCGCCTTTGGTAAGGCTTTATCGTTGGTTTGCCACCACAATAAAATATGCGTATCGAGAAGGTATTTCATTTGGGAAAAAGTTCGCCGTTCAGGAATTCATTTGCAATTTCGGTGTCATCAAAAAAGCTAGAATGAATCACGATTTTGCCTTTTAAACGTCCTGGTTTACGATTCGGTGGTTTATCTGGAACGTAGCGAATCATTTTCATGACAGGCTTTCCGGCTCGAGCGACAATGATTTCTTCGCCGTGTTCGATTTGTTCGAGCAGTTTTGAAAAATGTGTTTTGGCTTCGTGAACGTTGACTTGGCGCATGATCTCACCTCTGGAAAATTGTAATTGACTTAGTTAACTTAGTCAATGTAGTAAAACTCGAGTTTCAAGGTAAGAAGTTTTTTCAAACCCCTTGCAATGCCGCTTTCAACTCGTGTTCTTCGAGTTTTATAATCACGCCGTGTACCAAAAACGTGATCCGAACTTCAGGCAGCAAGTTTGGTCGGGCAAGTTTGATGGCTTCGCGGTATAAGGCAAGTTGACGGTGATACGCCCTAACGCGTTGCGGTAGCGCCTCGTCTGGAACATCATCGGTTTTAAAATCCTCGAGAATCCAACGCCCGCCCTGTTCTTGATACAAACGATCAATCAAGCCTTGCCAGGTTGTACCGTTTCGGGTGAAAGCAAAAGGTAATTCCGCGAAGTCTTGCAGTCGCTCATTTCGGTCTGGGTAGAGCGCGTGATAGCGCGTTACCAACCACCAGGCACGCTCGAGCATGGTTTGACGCTCCTGGTCGGAGTACGGGTGCAGGAGGTATTGAGCCGACAAGACTTGCTGATGTTGAGGCTTGTCAGGCTCGAGGTTTTCGGCGATGGCGTAATGGGTCAGTGTACCGATCACACGGTCTGATTCAGGGATGCCCATAAATTCGGTCTCGAGCGCCGTGTTTGGAATTTCGTCTGGAATTTCGCTGTCGAGTTCACTGATGTCGGCAAGTTCTGGCTGTTCAAATGTGCCACTGGCTTCTGGGGCTTTGCTTGGGGCGCGAACGCGGCGGGCAGGTCTGGCAAATCTGGCTTTGGCAAGATCGACATCGGCACTAAACCGAGGCTCGAGCCTCACGGTTGCGGGCATTTCGGGTGTCTCGAATAGTTTGACCTCATGGCGTTCCACCACAATTCCTGGCATGGCGTCAGGTTTCTCGAGCAATTGCAATTTGTTCAATAATGTGTCCAGCCAAGCTCGAGGTTTGTTGGTGGTTGATCCGGTCAGAATTAATCTGTCTTTGGCGCGGGTTAGGGCAACGTACAACAGCCTGTAACTTTCTCCTTCCGAACGGCGTTTCAGGTGCTCAAAAATACTGGTGTAGCGGGTGGTGGTCAAGCCTTTTTTGGCTCGAGCATTTGGTTTGAGGGCAACTTCGCCGTCGGGATGCACGACCAAATCGGGGCGTTGCGGGTTCTCACCTCGAGCCAGATCAAAATCGGCGGTCACCGGAAACTCGAGTCCTTTGCTGGAATGCACGGTCAGCAGTCGCACGGCATCGCCCGCCTCGAGCGGTTCGTCACTTTCGGCTTCACTCAACCTGGCACGCTCGAGAAAACTGAGGGCGGCGCGAGGGTCGCGCAAGCCTCGCGCTGCGAGTTGGTAGAGCAGCCCGTCAAGGTTGGCGGTGGCTTGACGGTTAACAGCGAGCACGCTGTAACCCAGAAAAACCCAGGCATCCTCGAGCAGCGTGACCGCATCTTTGGCGTCACGGACAATCTCGAGCAGTTCGCGCAGGCGCAAGGTTTCGGGAGCGGTTGATTTGCGAAGACCAACCCGAATGTCATTTTCGTTCCGTAAAATTTCCTCGAGGTGCTGAAGCGGCAAATCAATACCAGGAATCCTCGAGAGTGCCGCCAGGGCGAACGCAAATTCTGGGGCGTCAGGGGCGACAAGGCGTACCCGCAGCAACGTGATCGCGTCACGAATTTCACGGCGGTCATAATATTTTTGTCCAGCCACCATCAGCATCGGGACATGCTCGAGCGCCAGTGCAAGCTCGAGTGGCGGCAGTGAAGTCCTCGAGCGCACGAGTACCGCCATGTCATGCCAAGGTACGCCAGACTGGTTGAGTTCGCGCAATCTTCGCGCCAAAAAAGCGGCTTCGGCGTGGCGTCCAGTCTCGAGACTTGTGGCTTGAAAAACGTGCAATTCGGCTCGGGGTTCAAATCCATCTTCGGGTTTGATGCGTCCTGGTTTAACCTCGCTGGGCAAACCGATTTCAGAAAATTCTGGGAAGAGATTTGCAGCCAGACTCGAGTAAAACGCACTCAGGGATACGCCGTGCCTATACGTGGTGGTCAGTGGCGCGAGGGTTTTGGCGCGTTGGTAGACGTCCAAAAAGGCGTTCACATCGGCATCTCTAAAGGCGTAAATGCTTTGTTTCGGGTCGCCAACCAACAGCACCCGCTCGAGGTTTAAACTCTGAAAAATT
>JAYVRX010000012.1:0-2713 GCA_043775825.1 Deinococcales bacterium | reverse complement strand
CCAGCCAGGTCTTTTTCAAAGCCCGTCAAGCGCCAACCACCATCGAGCAAGATGGCAGCTTTTTGCTGCAAGAACAAGGAATACGCCGCATTTTGATCTATGCCAAACCAGCCTGGTGGGGTGTACTTGCTTAACAGGTCGTGCAGGTTTTGGTGCAGCGCCTTGAGCGGTGCGCTGTCCACGCGCCAGCGGTTCATCTTGGCGTTGGGGTCGGTAAACGAATTCTTAATGGCGGCAAAGCGGCGCAGTGGATTGATCGTCACCTTGTCCGAATCGTCGTTGTACGGGTCGGTCGGGTCAAACTTAAAGAGTGGGTCAATGGTGTTGTCAAAAGTGTAATCGCCAGCTTTTGAGCGCTGATCTTCAATTAAGCTGCGGGTGTACTGGTCGGCGTACATGCGGAACATCCAGCCACCGTTGGAAGCCCAGAGCGAATCGTAATTGCCCGAGAGCGCAAAAGGAATGATGCCTGCCTTCTTGATTTTCTCACAGGCAGCCAGCAATTCGTTCCAGGTTTTGGGAATGCCTTTGACCCCAGCTTTGCTAAAGAGGGTCTTGTTGTAAAACCACAAAATCTGGACATTCTCGAGATTCAGCGCGTAAACCTTGGCGTTGGCATTGATGGCTTGCATCGCTTTGAGATCAATCGCATCGCGCCACGGCTTGCCGCCAATGTACGGGTCTGGTTGATTGAGGTAAGGCGCGAAGTCTAAGAATTTGCCTTCATTTAACAGCGCGGCGTTTTCGTTGACCAGCACAATATCAAACGATGGTTCGCCGGCTGCAAATCCGGCGTTGATGTAATCCGCGTAGCCTTGTTGTGGTTTGAGGGACACATTGACTTTCACCTTGGGGTGAATCTTCATGTACTCTTTTGCCATCTTCTCCCAGACATCTTGGTTTTCACCCTTGATGTTGATGTTGATGGTTCCAGACAAATCATCTTGGGCTTGGATTCCGGCATTGAATGCCAGAATCGTTCCAACGCTGACGACTCCGCAGGCGAGTAGCCACCTGAGCGAGGTTGCTTTTGTCCGCTTTGATTTCATAACATCTCCTTTACGTGTCAGTGCTGACTGACCTAACGCTGCCGATGGTTTGGCATTTCGTCCCCTTCATCATTGCTGTTTTTGGCGTGATGAACTTTCAGACATGCCCTTTGTGTGCCTCAGTTCTGATTCCCTCCTTTTTTGAATTCTTTGGTGAAGTGATTTAACTCGAGCCTCGAATAACGAGCTTGACTTTGATTGGGATTTGCGATTTTGTTGACGTTTTGCCTTCGATACGTTCGAGCAACAAACGGGCAGCTTGTACCGCCAATTGATCCACTGGGTAATGAATGGTGGTGAGTGGTGGATCAGCGCTTTGTGACAACTCGAAATCATCAAATCCAGTCACAGCGATGTCGTTTGGAATCTCGAGTCCAGAGGCTTTGATCTCGAGCATTGCACCAAAAGCCAGGCGGTCACTGGCGGCAACAATGGCATCGGGGCGTTGCTTAAGTTTCAGTAGGTTTCTGGCAGCAACACGACCACCATTGATGGTGTAGTCAGACGCAACCACCAGATTCTTGTTGTATTTCTGACCAGTCACCTCGAGACCATCACGGTATCCGTCGTAACGTTCGGTGTTGTGAAAGATTTTTAGTTCTTTTTCGGCGGGACCACCAATAAACGCGATGCGTTTGCGTCCTCGGGAGGCAAGGTGTTCGACTGCTTGTTTGATACCGTCACGGTATTGCACCCAGATGGTTGCTATGCCTTCACCTATTGTGGGTTGATCGAAAAACACAAGTGGGTGCGCCCAGGCTGCCATGGCTTGCACGGCTGGGTTTAATGCAATTCCACCAAAGATCACGCCGTCAATTCGTCCTTGTACCAATGCACTTCGCAATTCGTCGAGTTGATCTTTTCGATCAATCGAAATTGTGCGAATCACCAGGTTGTAGCCTGCCTGCTGGAGTGTCTCGAGCAGGCTGACCAAGATCAGTGACATTGCATCGTCGGCAAGTTCGGTGGGTTTTTCGACCACGTAAGCGACATTGAATGACCTCGAGAGCCGCATCGAACGGGCGGCATGGTTGGGGTGATAGTCGAGTTTTGCCATTGCTGCCAAGACCCGAGCCTGGGTGGCAGGCGCGACTTTGTTGCTGCCATTCACGACTTCAGAAACAGTCTGGTGAGAGACCCCAGCCTGAAAGGCAACTTGGCGCATGGTCGCTCTTGGTTTCAATCCCAACCTCTTTCTGGCAATCACAGCCGTTCAGCCAAATTATAATTCTGAACGTTCAGAATTATAATAAACACGTCGTTGAGAGCAAATTTGCTCTCAAAGCACTTGATCTGAACGTTCAGATGCCGTATTATCATTGTCAACACCAGGTTTGTCAAGACTCAAGAAATTATTTCGTTTGGGCATCAATTGGTGTTCACCCGCCCACAAAAACCGTTCTCGAGACACCAGGAGTGTACCCACATGACCTCTGCCCTCATGCCCACCCGATTGCGTTGCGAGCACCTCGAAAACCCGCTCGGCATCGACCAAACCCGCCCACGATTGAGTTGGGCGCTCGAGGCGACAAGGCGGTCGGTGCGGCAGACCGCCTATCAAATTCTTGCCTCGAGCACGCTCCAACATCTCGAGTCAGACCGAGGTGATCTTTGGGACAGTGGAAAAATCCTATCGGACGAATCGGTTTTGATTGCCTACAACG
>JAYVRX010000011.1:0-9033 GCA_043775825.1 Deinococcales bacterium | reverse complement strand
CGCACAACAAGGCTCGAGCACGCCGGATGTCTTGCTTTGCACTGCAAATACCGTGGTCGGCACGATTCAGGAGGGCATTGGCGACCAGGGAATTCATCTGATTGATTGGATCGAATCTCAGGACGATGCGATTTTTATGGCGCTCAGGCGCCTGCGTTCCGCCGCCGCCACCAGCGCCGCCTGGTATCAGATGGCTGAATTTTGGACGCTCGAGAAGGTCCGCGATTTCTTGCAAGACACCGCGTTTCCTCAACCCGCCTGGCGCGAGGGGCGCTTGCGGTTTGCGGCACATCCGTTCCGGGGAGCGTTCATCGCCTCGTACTGGTTTGGTGACGAAGCCGTGCGTGAGGTGCGCGAACGTACCAAACCCGAAAACCGTAAAGATTTCATCCAGTACCTTTACGGTCAAATGCACACGCCCTCGAGCCTGCGGATGTTTGAGGCTTAAATGGCTAAAATCCTTGAGCCAGCCGATTCCAATTCGCTCGATGCCGCAGGCAGCGTGCGGGCGGTTGAACGCGCCCTGCAACTGGTCGAACTGATTGCCAAATCGCGTTCGCCTTTGAGCATCACCGACCTTTCAAAGCTGCTCGAGTTTGCACCGAGTACCATTCACAGGTTGTTGCAAACCCTGGTGGCGCAAGGTTATGTTTTGCAGTACCCACAAACCAAACGCTACGGCGTTGGACGCACCATCAGCGAGATTGGGCGGGCATTGTTGTTGCGCCATGACCTCTCGAGTCGCGCCAAACCGTATCTGGAGGGTTTGGTCGAGGTGAGCGGCGAAACCGCGAATCTTGCATCGTTGTACGGCACGAGCGCGATTTATCTGAATCAGGTCGAAAGCCCGAGCATGGTACGAATTCATCACGCGCTCGGCAGCGCCGCGCCACTTCACGCCAGCGCAATGGGCAAAGTCTTTCTGGCAGATTTTAGCCCGCAAATGCTGACCGATGCGCTAGAACACTCAAACCTCGAGCGTTTCACCGAGAGAACCATCACCAACCGCGTCAAACTCGAGCGCGACCTGAAAAACATTCGCAAACGCGGTTACGCCGTAGATGATGAAGAACTCGAGTCTGGCGTGCGTTGCATCGCCGCGCCTGTGCGTGGCTCATCTGGTTTGGTGATATCGGCGCTGGGCATCAGTGGTCCTTCGAGCCGCATGACCGACGAGCGTTTAAATAAATTGGCAACACAGGTGCTCGAGGCGGCAGAACGCCTGTCCAAAGGCATCCGCGAACCTTAGGGAGAACAATGGTAAACGTCTTAATCTGCTCGTACCTCGAGCCTGAACTGGTTGAACAGATTCGTGGCATTGATGCGCGATTGAAGGTCGAATATTACCCAGATTTGCTGCCCAAACCTCGTTATCAAGCCGATCATGTGGGGGCGCAACTCGAGCGCAGTCCAGCCAACCAAGCGCGTTGGCTTAGGTTGCTGGGACAAGCCGAAGTCTTGTTCGATTTTGATTACACAGGGGTCAAAGAACTGCCCGAACGAGCGCCACACGTGCGCTGGATTCAAGCCAGCAGCGCGGGCATTGGACAGTTTATTCAGCGGCAAAATTACGCCCGAATGAACGCCGTGTTCACCACCTCGAGCGGGGTTCATGCCCGCCCCCTCGCCGAGTACACGATCATGAGCATGCTCGAGGTCGTCAAACAACGCGAGCTTGCCCGCAGGCAGCAACTCGAGCACCGTTGGCAGCGCTTTAGCACCGTCGAATTGTCTGGAAAAACCCTGGCAATTATTGGACTGGGCAAAATTGGACTCGAGGTTGCCAAGCTCGCCAAAGCCTTTGACATGCTTGTGATTGCCAGCAAACGCCAGACTGAAGGGCTGGATGCCTCGAGCTTGGGCGTTGACGCGCTTTACCCTTGGACGGATTTGCACGCCATGTTGGCACAAGCCGATTTCGTCTGCCTTGCCACGCCGCACACGCCCGAAACCGAAAACCTGATGGACGAGGTGGCATTTCAGGCGCTTAAACCAGGCGCGACCCTGATCAACATCGCTCGAGGCGCGGTGGTGGTCGAGGCTGCCATGATTGCGGCGCTCAAATCTGGCAGGTTGGCTCATGCCGCCCTCGATGTGGTCGCCAGCGAGCCGTTGCCGCCAGCCAGCCCACTGTGGGACATGCCGAACGTCTCGATTTACCATCATTCTGCCAGCACCAATGACCGCGAAAATCAGCGCATCGTCGAATTGTTCTCTCAGAATTTGCGACTGTACCTCGAGCAAAAACCATTGCTAAACACGCTGAACATTGCGCAAATGTATTGAAATTATCTGAAGGGTTTGCTCAACCGAGTTGTATTTTCGACCATTCGAGCAACACTTTCTTGGCTTGCTCGAGATTTGTGATTTCACCAGATTCTTGCAGGGTTTTCACAAACCCGAGTGCAAGCCCCACCGCTTTCCCAGGCTTGAGGTTTAAGAACGCCATGATGTCCTCGCCGGTCATTAAGATTTTGGCGCTCGAGTGTTGTGTCATGGCTTCGAGCACCATGTCGATTTGATGCTGATAGGCGAGTCTGGCGTGCTCGTTGCTGGCAGGACCTCGAGCGGCTTCACGGTCTGCGATCATGACTTGCAATAATTCTGGCAAGATTTTTTGATTGCGCCGCACGAATCTGGCAGCGCTGGCTGCGTCGGCTGGCAGTCGAATCATGTGGCGGTCTACCATGCTCGAGACATGTTCAATCACAATGGCATCAAACCCAATTCGGGTTAACAACCCTCGAGTGACTTTTGCGCCGATTTGATCGTGGGCAAAAAAACTCCAGCGTTCGCGCACCACATCCCAAGTTTTGGCGGCGTGTTTGCCGATGTCGTGAAACAAAGTTGCCAACCGAGTCTCGAGGCTTGAATCTGGGAATGTACCGACCAGTCTCGAGAGCGCTTCGATGCTGTGATCCAGGACGTCCAAATGATGAAAACCGCCGAACTGTTCCACCCCGCGACACGCCTCGAGTTCTAGAATAAATTTCTCGAGCAAACCCGTGTCTGCCATCAGTTGAATCCCTCGAGCAGCGAAGTTCGAGTTGATAATTGCAGTGAAATCTTGCAGGATAATTTGATCGCCAGCAACCTCACGCAACCAAGTTTTGGTTTGAGGCTCGAGCTTCAAAGAATGCTGGCACGCAAGTTGTACGGCTCTCAAAGGGCGCTCGAGGACGGTTTCACGACCAACCCTCAATTCATTCCCAACCCTCGAGAATCCTGGCTCAATAACGGCACGGTTCAAAAACACAAGCCGATTTTACGGCTGAGGTCTTCAAAACACTGAAACTTTAGTCTTCGTATTCTTAACTCCAACCCTTGCGACGACCAAATCAACTCGAGATTGAATCAAAGAACCAAATCTCGCAAACTCAATTGTGCGAGTCTCGAGGCATGAATCTAAAATTTCCCCATTCGAGAAATCGTTTTGGCTTGATTGCCGTGTTGATGGTTTTTTTCGCCTCGTGTGCGCCGGCAACTTCGCCAAATGCGCCGTCAGTGACAGAAATCACCCCCACGCCGCGTTTGCCTGGAATGCAAAAGAGTGAATTTGCTTTCTTAGCTGGCGAACGCGTTTATTTTGAGGTTGGTGGTCAAGGCTCACCAGTCGTGATGGTTCACGGCATTGGCGCCGGCAACTCGAGCCATTTGTGGCGCGAAAACACCGCGCAACTTGCCAAAAACCACCGCGTTTATGCTTTTGACTTCCCTGGTTTTGCCCGTTCTGGCGCTCGAGCGATTCAGTACACCAACGATTTGTACACCAATGTCTTAAAAGAATTTATTCGTGACGTGGTGAAAGCACCCGCGATGGTGGTTGCGGGCAGCTTGGGGGCAGATTACACCATTCGGGTCGCAGTCGAAAACCCTGAACTGATCTCAAAGATGCTGCTCTCAAACCCAAGCGGTTACGACCTCAACAAACCCGCAAACAAAGAGGGTCGCACGCTTTTAAGCACCACCAGCGCCCGCAATCAGGGATTGTACGATCAATTTGCCAACACATTTTTGGGCGATATTATTTTCACCACGCTTCAAAGCCCTGCTGGACTCAATTTTTTCTTGTACAACTACGTCTATCTTGACTGGCGTCGCGTGACCGATGATCTGACCAACATTTACCGCGAGAACCTGCAAGGAGCGAACAAAAAATTCGCGCCGTTTTCGTTCTTTGCCGGGTTTCTCGAGCAACCCGTGGTGGAACTGTGGGCAAAAGCCACGCAACCAACCTTGCTGGTTTGGGGAAAAGATGATATTTTTACGCCGATTCGTTTCTCAACCCCCATGCTCGAGGCTCGAAAAGACGTGAGGTTTGAGGTCTTAAACGCTCGAGCCATTCCTTATGATGAAGATTTCAAGCGCTTTAACCAACTTGCCGAGGAGTTCTTGAAATGAACATTGCCCTGTTTGGTGCAACTCGAGGGGTCGGTAAGGAAATTTTGTTGCAAGGCATCGAACGCGGGCATCAGGTCACGGCATTGGTACGTGACCTAAGCAAACTCGATGTCAGTTTTGCGAACCTACAATTGATCCAAGGTGATGTCTTAAACCCAAATCAAGTCCTCAAAGTGCTCACAGGAAATGATGTGGCAATGGTTGCCTTGGGCGGCAAGCCAGGACAAAACCAGCGCCCTTGCGCGGAGGGCACTAAAAATATTTTGGCTGGCATGAAACAACTTGGCATCAAACGCATGATTGCCGTGACCTCGCTGGGTATCGGTAACTCGAGGGGACAAGCTGGCTTCTTTTTTGAGAAAATTCTCGTGCCTTTACTGCTCAAAGCCGAATTCGCCGACAAAGAATTACAAGAAAAATACATCACAGAGAGCACGCTCGAGTATGTGATTGCCAGACCATCGGGCTTGACCAACAAACCAGCGTCTCACAGCTACCACGCAGGAAAAACCTTGGCTGGTTCAGTCAGCAAAACCATCGCTCGAGCCGACGTCGCCCATTTTTGCCTCGAGCAACTGGGCGACACAGCTTTTTTAAATTCTGCGGTCAGTTTAAGTAATTAAAAAGCCCTCGAACTTTAAACTCGAGGGCTTTCTTTTGGCGGAGAGAGAGAGATTCGAACTCTCGGTACAGTTTCCCGTACACACACTTTCCAGGCGTGCTCCTTAAACCACTCGGACACCTCTCCGAACACACCCGAAACTCGAGTGCGTCCGAGTGTATCAGTGATTTTCCCAATCGTCAATTAAAAATGCTTGACACGTGCGAACCACGGTGTTAAAGTCTCAGACCGAGCGGGAAACTGTTCGGGTTTTAACAGTTTTTTGCCACTCTAGCTCAATCCGGTAGAGCACCCGATTTGTAATCGGAAGGTTGTCGGTTCGATTCCGATGGGTGGCTCCAAAAGTAAGTTTGTGGTTTGCAAGAGCACCTTGGGTAGGTGTCCGAGTGGTTAAAGGAGACGGACTGTAAATCCGTTCGCATAGCGTACGATGGTTCGAATCCATCCCTGCCCACCAAGTTTCTCGAGCGTTTTTGCGCTCGAGATTCTTTTTTGGACTTGCACGAAACCGTTTAAGTCGCTAAACTCGGACTGATGCGGGAGTAGCTCAGTCGGTAGAGCGTCAGCTTCCCAAGCTGAATGTCGAGAGTTCGAGCCTCTTCTCCCGCTCCAAAGAAAATCTCGAGCCTTGAACGTCAAAGCTCGAGATTATTTTTTTGATCTTTGAGCTTTAACCTTTGGTTGCACCAACCGTTAAACCTTGAATAAAGTAACGTTGCAAACCGAAGAACACGATCAATGTTGGAATGGTCGCCACAAGGCTTCCAGCGACAATCAATGGGTAATCGGTGGTAAATTGCCCACGCAAGTTTGCCAGACCTGTGGTGACTGGCTTGAGGTGCGTGTCTTGAATCAGCACCAACGCCCACAAGAAGTCGTTAAAAATCCAGGTGAACTCGAGGGTCGCCAATGCAGCCAGTCCTGGCAGCATCAGTGGGAAGGCGATACGGCGGAAAATCACCCATTCGGTTGCGCCGTCGATCACGGCGGATTCAAACAAACTTGGTGGCACGGTGCGCATAAAATTGCGCAGCACGAAGCTGCAAAAACCCAATTGAAACGCGGTGTGAATCAGGATTAATGACCAGTACGTGTTGTAAATTCCCAAATCGTCGGAAAGCTTGAAAACGGGCAGCAACAACATTTGAAATGGCAGCATCAAACCTGCCACAAACATCATGTACAACGGGCGCGACAGCGCAAAGCGGAAACGCACCAAGGCGTAGGCGCACATGCTCGAGAGTAAAACGCAGGCAGTCAATGACGGTATGGTGATGATAAAACTGTTGAGCATGAACTGTCCAAGGTTGGCGGTATTCCAAGCACGCGTGAAATTATCGAGTGTGAACACCCTTGGGATGCTGAACAGACCAAATTCGTTTAGGTCGTCAAACGTGCGAAAGGCGGTCAGAAATGCGCCGACAATTGGCACGAGCCACAAAAGCGCAAAGAACCAAACAATCACGATAATGGCTGGGTGAACACCTTTGCGAAACCGTTTCTCTTTAATGACTTTGTTGACTTGTGCAGGTTGGGCTAGGCTCATGCTGTTCCCTCGTCTTCCTGCGCCATGACTTGGCGCAAGTACATCATGACGAAAATTAAGGCAAATCCAAACAACACAACGGCAATCGCAGCGCCGTAACCGAGTCGGTTGTCGTCAAAGGATTTGACATACATATAATTTGCCAAAACCTCGGTGGCGCTGACAGGACCGCCTTTGGTCATGACGTTAACGATGTCAAACGAACGCAGGGAGTCAATGATCGAAACCACCACGACAATGGTGGTGACTGGTGAAAGCATTGGAAAGATCACGTAACGAAACATTGTCCAGCCTGTCGCACCGTCCACTTTGGCAGCTTCGACCACTTCGGCATCAACCGTTTTTAAACCAGCCAAATACAGAATCATGACATAACCTGTTTGACGCCAAACCGCTGGAGCCATAACCGCAATCAATGCCAGATTTGGATCGCCGAGCCAGCCTATGCTGTAGGCAGATTTGGGATCAACATTAAATCCTATGGCTTGCAGTAGTCTAAGAACCTGGTTGATGAAAGAGTTCAAAAGACCTTGCTGTGGTAGATAAATCCAACTCCAGATCAAGGCAATAATAACTGGCGCGATCACCATTGGTAAGAAATAGGCAACTTTTAGGAATCGATCAAATCGCAAATTGTTATTTAAGACCGTTGCCAGTGCCAAACCTGCGGCTGTGGGCACGGTAATAAACACCAAAATCCACAAGGCATTGTTGATCACTGCGTGTTGAAATTCAGGGTCTGCAATTAAGTATTGATAATTTTGAAATCCAACAAAAACTGGTGGCGTAAAAGAATCCCAATTTGTCAATGACAGATAAAAAGTGTACAAGGTTGGCCATAAAACCCAGACCAGATAAAGTCCCAACGGAATGCCTAAAAACGAGAAAATCACCAGGAAGCGGTTGAGCGCCAAAGTCTGATAATTTGCGCTTCGGGTGCGCCTGCTTGCCAGAGCCATAAAACCTCCTTTAACTCGAGTGTCATCGTGTGATATTTAATTTCTCGAGGTTGCAGTTTTCAACAAATTTTTCTCAATTTGTATTTTTCAAGTCTACTCTCGGTACCGCAAAATAACCAGATTTTCAGTCCGCGATCTTTTTTGAAAATAAAATCCCGCTCGAGTTCAAACCCGAGCGGGATTCCCGCAATGCGTTACTTCGTGATTTTACCGTAAATGCGTTCGCGGGTGGCTTCGAGGTTCTTTAAAATGCTCGAGAGTTCGCTTGGATTTTGCATGAATTGTTGGAAGCCTTTCATGCCGATGTTCGCCATTTCTGGGTCGGTGTCGCGGTCATAGAATTGCGCGATGTAATCGGCTGGTTCGATGATCGTGGCTTGGGCTTTGGCAATTTGTGGCTTGGAGGCGTACAAGCCTTTGTCCACGTCGCTGCGCGGAACCAAACGACCAAGTTCTTTCGCGCCTTGTTCCATGGCTTCTTTGCTGCCCAAGTAACCCATGAAGATTTTAGCGTTGGCAATATTCGGTGCTTTGGCTGGAACGAAGAAACCATCGGTTGGGGCTTCTTCACCAACTGGCAGTTTGGCATTGATAATTGGGAAACGGAAGAAGTCAAGTTGGGTTGCCTCGAGTCCGTCTTTCCATTGATCGCGGATGAAATCACCCATCAGGTACATTGCGCCTTTACCTTGGGTCATCAGTTGCGCTGCATCTTGCCAGTCATAACTGGCGCTGTTCTCGAGGAAGCATTTGTTGTCCAAGAGTTGCTTCCAGTAGCTAAAGACTTTGCGCACGCGGCTGTCGGTGTACTTGATTTTACCGTCGGTCAAGTCAACATGGAATTGTGGACCGTTGACGCGCATGTCCAGGAAGTCAAACCAACCGCCGAGTGGCCACAAGAACTTCGAGCCGGTCATGATTGGCGTAATGCCATTCTTGTTGAGCGAACGACACAAGCCAAGGAATTCGTTCCAGGTTTTGGCTTCTTTCAAGCCCAATTTTTGGAAGATATCCTTGCGGTAATACATTGCCCACCAGTAATAGCTGGTTGGCAAGAAGACATACTTACCTTTGTCCTGGCTCAGTGCTTGGAAGCCCTTTGGAAAAGTCTTTTCCCAGCCGTTGTCTTTCCAGACTGAACCAATATCGGCAGCCAGGTCTTTGCTTGAGAAGAAACGCATACGGTTTCCTGCGAACCAAGTCAGAACATCTGGTGGATTGTCACTGGCAAGGTAAGTACGAATGGCTTGCTTAAAACTTTCGTGATCGACGGTGTTATGCGTCATGTCGATGCCTGGGTACTTGGCTTTAAACTGTGCGACAATCTTTTGATCGTAGGCTTTTGGGGCTGGATCGGACGCGTCCGAGTTGTACACCAATTTGCCTGTTCCACTTTGCGCCACGACGCCAGCCAAACCGGCAGCCATGCCCAGCCCCACGAGTCCCATTAACAACTTTCGCTTCATACGAACCTCCTCAGGTTCTCCTCGAGCCACAATTCAGGC
>JAYVRX010000010.1:0-2719 GCA_043775825.1 Deinococcales bacterium | reverse complement strand
CGGTTTCGGTTGATGGGACAATTTACGGCACGGATGATGCCCACATTCAAGTGGGTGCGCTTACAAACATTGATGACACCCATGCTATATTCCCATTTCTTGTCGGCTCGAGCGTTTCGGCAGGTTCTTATGATCTGACGTTTAAGACGACAATTGGTGGACTAGCTCGGTCTGCTAAAATCACAATCAATGTTGGGGCTGCGGGCAACACTGTTCCAAACCCCACGAATCTCAAACCCACGGTGCTCTCGAGCACCGAAATTGACCTTGCCTGGAACGCTGTCCCCAGTGCCACGGGTTACTTGGTCGAAGAGAAAGTCGGAACCGCCTTTCAAACACTGGGAACGGTCACGAACGCAGGGGTGCAAATCACCAGTCTGATCCCCAACAGCCCGTACACCTTCCGCGTCAAAACCGTGATTGGTGCAAACTCGAGCAGCGGAGTTGAAACGAGCGCCACCACCCAAGCTGGCAACAACCCGCCACCGCCAGGTTCGATCCCGCCCGAACTGGTCGGCATCTGGAAAGGCATTGATGTCCCTGTCCAGTACGTCAACGCTGCCACTGGCGCGTTCACGGGTTTGAGTGGTTGGTATGGGCAGATCAAACTTCGTAGCGACGGTCATTACGAGTTCGAGCAGTATCTCGAGGGTTTGATCGGCAATTGTCGTGTTTCGTTTTTGACCAGAAGATCTGGGGCAGCCACGACCAACGGCACTGAGATCATCTTGACACCAGGGCAAGCGCTTGAAACATCAACCAATTGTGATTCTTCAAAAAACTATTCGAACAAAGCAATCAGCCTGCCGTCCACAAGTTACGTTTGGAACATCTCGAGCAAAGTCACGCTGTTTGGATATGCCACACCCAGCTTGACGTTCAGTCCACCAGATTCGCATGATTTTCCACTGGTTTTTGATCGTGTTGACGGTGCTGTGTTGCCCTCAACCGCGCCACGGTTTCCTGCCGATGCTGTCTTGGGAAACGATCCCCTTTCACCAGCACTCGTTGCCACTTGGTCATCCCCTGCGACTGCGCCACTGGATTTTTACAACCCAAGCACTGGCGCTTTCAACCCGCCAAGCTCGAGCGTTTCCTGGTTGAAATTATCAGCCGATGGGCATTTTGAGTTGACTGGATTCAACGCCAATGTCGTGCCTGGTTCTGGTTGCAAGAAAAGCGCCATGGTTTACGAACGCGGGTTGTTTACCTTCACCAAAGCGACTTATGGCGACTACTTGGTGCTTCAACCCGAAGTC
The DNA here is from genome assembly GCA_043775825.1 of Deinococcales bacterium. Lineage (GTDB taxonomy): Bacteria > Deinococcota > Deinococci > Deinococcales > JAAFIG01 > JANXTZ01. The sequence continues at coordinate 1,460 of JAYVRX010000010.1, read as the reverse complement.
AACACATTGATCGGGAGCCTGAGCAACTGCGGTACGGACGATGGCAGCCAGCAACGAGCCTTGCCGCTCGAGCAACAGTTTTTTTACGTCAGCCTGGGTCGGACTGTCAACAACGAGGAAGTCTTTGAGATTCGGTGTTCTGGCACGCCCGAGGAACGCTCCGAGTGGCAGTTTCTGATCTGTCCCAGTTCGGGCAGCGATTTTAGGGCGTTGTACAGCCGAAGGTAGTCACTCTCGAGCGTTTAGGTAGGATTGCGAATCTAAACAAAGCGGTGTTGTTCGAGCGGAATCTCGAGGAGGAACAGTATGAAACCTCAAAAGAATGTTGTTGGCTTATTCTTGATGCTTGTCTTGGCAACTTTTAGCATTCAAGCTCAGGGTAACAATGGCACGGTGAAGATCGTGATGAACGGCATTGGTACGGGCAAGGTGACAAGCATCCCACCTGGCGCAGTGGATTGCAGCTCGAGTTGTTCGGTGCAGGTCCCAACTGGAACCAAACTGAAATTGCACGCCGAATCCGCTGCCGGGATTGTCCCCAGAGTTCCGATGTGGAGCGGGGCGTGTTCAGGCTTCGAGGATTGCACATTGACCCTCTCGAACGCTGAGCAGACTGTGACTGCCACCTTTGACCCCGCAATCGCAAAACTGAACGTGTCGGTTGGGACTGGCGCTCGCAAGGTCATCATCTCGTTTCCGTCAATCGGTAGCCCGAGTGTCGCTTGCGTCAAAGACTCGAGCAACTGCCTGCAAACCCTGCCCAAAGGCACTTTGGTGCGTTTGCAAGCTGAATGGGACGGAGATCATCCCTTTCTCGGCTGGAGCAGCACTGACACCAATCCGTGCCTGAACTCTGGGGCAGTCTGCGATTTCACGTTAAACGAGTTTATCAACCTGAGCGCTGATTTTACCTCGCTTAACCCCAACAACCGTATCTCGGTCAGTACGGCTGGTGTCACGGGTGCCGCAGGTGGACGAATTTTCAGTCTCGCGCCAGAGGGCGCGATCAATTGCCCGCCGACCTGCGACACCTCTTTGCTCGGCAACCAAGGCATCAAGTTGCTGGCGGTTCCAGATGCAAATTCAGTGTTGGATAACTGGAGTGTGAAGGATCTGTATTCATGCACAGAACTCGCTTGCGATATTCCTTCTGGGGTCAGCGGTGAGGTTCGCGCCACGTTCAAACTCGATGCCATTTTCGGTACGAAAGAGAAATCGCTCACCGTCAGAGCACTCCCGTCTGATGCGGGTCATTTCGAGGTCAACCCAAAACCAGAGTGTAACAACGTCGGTCCTGTGGTTTGCGGAAATTACACCAGCGGAGCGCCAATTACGCTTCAAGTCCTCGAAAATCCTGGGTATCATTTCGTGGGTTGGAGCAGCACGAACGGCAATCCTTGCGTCGATACACAAACCAGTTGCGGAATCTACCTGAGAAGCACGTATGACCTGACCGCCCA
>JAYVRX010000009.1:0-35487 GCA_043775825.1 Deinococcales bacterium | reverse complement strand
ATCTTGTACTGTTCAAAACGTCACTGGTTGGTCTTAATTGAATCTGTGACCAGTCACGGTCCTGTTGATGGCAAACGTCATGCAGAATTGGCTCGATTATTTCAGAATTCATCTGCGGGTTTGGTGTACGTGACTGCTTTTCCAAATCGAAATTTAATGTCACGGTACTTACCTGAAATTGCCTGGGAAACCGAAGTTTGGGTTGCAAATGCTCCCTCGCATTTGATTCACTTTAATGGTGAACGGTTTCTAGGACCTTACGCAACATCTGAAAATATCCAATGAAACTCAAGTATTGAACATCCCAATTTCTAAACACAAGAAGAATTTTGCCACTCGAGCCATCAAAAAAGCCGGAAGGGAAACCCCCTCCAGCCAAGTGTTTCTCGAGTTTTTTAAATCAAACCAAGTTCTTTGACCGCATCGCGCTCTTCAATCAATTCGGCGGCGGTAGCATCCATTTTCGCACGGCTGAACGCATCAATCTCGAGTCCTTGCACAATGCTGTACTGACCGTCTTTGCAACTCACTGGGAAGCTGTACATCAGTCCTGCTGGAATGCCGTAACTACCATCGCTTGGAATCCCCATGCTGACCCAGTCACCATCTTTTGTACCCAATGCCCAATCGCGCATGTGGTCAATCGCGGCGTTTGCCGCACTCGCAGCACTCGAGAGTCCCCTAGCTTCAATGATTGCCGCACCACGTTTGGCAACGGTTGGAATAAAAGTTCCTTCGAGCCAAGCCTGATCGTTGATGCTTGCTGCAGCAGGCTGACCATCAATTTCGGCATGGAATAAATCTGGGTATTGGGTGCTCGAGTGGTTGCCCCAGATCGTCATTTTGGAAAGGCTAGCGACTGGTTTGCCCGTTTTGGCTGCCAGTTGCGAGAGGGCGCGGTTGTGGTCGAGGCGAGTCATGGCAGTGAATTGCTTGTTATCGAGTTTTGGTGCGTTGTTCATGGCAATAAGCGCGTTGGTGTTGGCGGGGTTGCCAACCACTAAAATCTTGACATCTCGAGCGGCGTGTTCTGAAAGTGCTGCGCCTTGAGGGCGGAAAATCCCACCGTTCGCCGCCAGCAAATCGCCACGTTCCATGCCTTGCTTGCGCGGCATCGAACCAACCAGCAGCGCATAATTCACGTCCTTAAACGCCACATTCGGGTCATCAGTTTGCACCACACCAGCCAGCAGTGGAAACGCGCAGTCTTCAAGTTCCATGACCACACCATTTAAGGCTTTTAAAGCTGGGGTAATCTCGAGCAAATGCAGGATCACGGGTTGGTCAGCGCCGAGCATTGCACCACTAGCAATACGAAACAACAAACTGTAGCCAATTTGACCAGCAGCGCCAGTCACAGCAACACGAACGGGGGTTTTCATGAGTCCTCCAATAAAACTCGAGCACTGTCTGCGCTCGAGGATGAGTCAAACCCGTACATGATAGTCCTGTTGAACCGAGCGAGACAAGCGTTAGGAGATTTTTAGCGGTTGACGCCTGCCATGTTCGCATAACGATCACCGAGCGCCACGCCTTTTGGCGCAATACTCTCGAGTTGAGCGAGGTCTTGGGCACTCAATTGCACGTTTAACGCCCCAATGTTTTCCTCGAGATACTTGACGCGTTTTGTTCCAGGAATCGGCACAATATCATCACCTTGGCTGTACAACCATGCCAACGCCAGTTGTCCTGGAGTGCATTTTTTCTGTTCGGCAAGTGCCTGAGCTTTACTGACCAACTCGAGGTTCTTGTGAAAGTTCTCGCCTTGAAAACGCGGATTGTGACGGCGGAAATCGTCGGCAGCAAAATCTTCAACGCTTTTGATCTGACCCGTCAAAAAACCGCGACCCAATGGGCTGTACGGTACAAAACCAATGCCAAGCTCGCGGCAGACGGGCAGAATCTCGTCTTCGGGTTCTCGGGACCACAGGCTGTACTCGGTTTGCAACGCACTGATCGGATGCACCGCTTGCGCCCGACGGATTGTGGCAGGTGCGGCTTCAGACAGCCCGAGATAGCGTACCAGACCCTCTTTCACGAGTTGCGCCATTGCGCCAACGGTTTCTTCAATCGGCACGTTCGGGTCAACACGGTGCTGATAGTACAAGTCAATATGATCCACCTCGAGCCGCCCCAGTGAAGCCTCGCAAGCTGCCCGAACGTATTCTGGTTTGCCGTTCACGCCCAAGAATGCGCCCGTTTGCGGGTCGCGCATGTTGCCAAACTTGGTGGCAATCACCACCTGATCGCGCTTGCCTTTAATGGCTTTGCCAATCAATTCTTCGTTGCGCCCCACGCCGTACATATCGGCGGTATCCAGAAAATTCAAACCTTGCTCAAGCGCGAAATGAATCACACCACGCGATTCGTTGTCGTCAAAAGCGCCGTAAAAGTCGCTCATGCCCATGCAGCCCAAACCCATTTGGGACATTTTCAAACCTTGACTGCCAAGCGAAACCTGTTTCATACTGAACCTCCAAGTTGCTGTCTCGAGCTTGATTTCGAGTCTGGAATAAGCGTGGTTTTACGGCAAATATTTTTGTTTCAATCATTTCAAGGTTGGTTTGCAACTCGAGAATCCGTTCTTGGTTTTACGGTAAATCTGAATTTTTGTTTCAATCGCTTCAAGGTTGGTTTGCAACTCAAGAATCCTTTCTTGCACGGCTTTCTGATGTTGCTCGAGCAGCAACAAACGCTCGGGAATGGCATTGTCATCTTGTAAGAGTGCAGCGAAACGTTTCATGCCCTGAATTGGCATTCCAGTGTCACGAAGGCGCAACAAAATATTGACTGCACCAAGATCGTATTCGCAATACTGTCTGTAGCCATTGGAGTCTCGAGCGATGGCGGGCAGCAAACCAATGCGCTCGTAGTAACGCAAGGTGTGTGCACTGACCTTGCTGGCGGTTGCGGCTTGTTGAATGTTGAGGGTGTGGGCGCTCACAGGGGAAGCTTAAACCTTCGAGCGCACTCGAAGTCAAATTAAGGAAAACCCGAGGTATCCAAATTATGTTTTTGTATTTTTAGTTGATTGATTGACAATCACTGAAGCTGCACCAACTGCTAACAATGCAAGTCCTGCAAGTAAAATCCAAGTTGGAACATTCAAAGCTCGAGCTACTGAATTTAGGGTATCGAGTGATGGATTAGCATTCCCACGTTCCATTTGTGAAACTTGTGCCTGGGACAGATTTGCTTGTGTTGCCAAGTCCTTCTGACTCATGTTGGCGCGTTGCCGTAAAGCTTGGATGGTTTGTCCGATTTCGGCTGGTTTCGGATGTTCGTTCATATTAGTATAATCATACTTTTTTTTGACCTATTTGTAAATTACCTTATGAGCACGGGGTTTTCAAATCTATACCTATTGCTACTATTCTGATTATATTTTTGACATTGCATTAGAATTTTAGTATAATCGTACTCGAGTTAAAAATTTACGGAAAGGAGGTCTCAAGATGACAAACAATGATTTGAAAAAAGTTGAATCGGGACTAGGCGAAATAAGGAAAGCCTTCGTGATGGGCGCAGTAATTCTTGGAACAATGGTTTACATAGTTCATTTGCTTCGCAAAATTTAAACCCTTTCGGTCTGCCAACCGAAAGGGCAATGCAGAAGAACGAAGTAAGCTTACTTCGTTCTTTTATTTTTTTCGGGTTATTTGAGTTTTGCCCTCTGTAAGACGCCCTCAAAATACTAAATCACTTCACTCTACTTTCTACTTTTAATGCTCGAGACTGACTTTCGGCATCAAACGCTTCAACCCGCTCGGCAACCACCAATTCCATTCACCCGCAAGTTGCAGCACGGCTGGTACAAGAATTAAGCGCACCAGTGTCGCGTCGAGCGCCACGGCAACCGCCAAGCCCAAACCGATGGTTTTGTTGGCGACCACATCACCTTGAATAAAAGCGGAAAAAACCACCAGCATAATCAGTGCGGCGCTGGTAATCACACCTGCCGTTTTCTCGAGCGCACTTTTGACGCTGTCGGTGTTGTTCATGCCGCTTAAATGTGCCTCTTGCACCCTCGAGAGCAGGAAGATTTCGTAATCCATGCTAAGACCAAACGTCACGGCGAACATCAAAAGCGGTAGGCTCGAGTCGATTGCGCCAACGTCGGTGGGGACGTTGAAGAAGCTGGCAAGAAAACCTTTTTGAAACACCAGGGTAATAATGCCGTAACTTGCCCCAACGGTTAAGGTGTTCATGATGATGCTTTTTAATGGAATTAAAAGGCTTCTGAAGGCAATTGCCATTAAAATAAACGTGGCGATAAAAACGGTGGCGATTGATATTGGCATGGCGTTAATCATGGAGTTCGTAAATTCTTGAGCGCCAACGGGTGAACCGCCAAGCAAGTGTTTTGAAAAACCAGCGTTGGTAATGGTGGTTCTGATGCGGGTAATCCAACCTGGAATTTCGGGGGGATGAATCGCGTTTTTGGGGATCACGCTCATGTGCAAGTATTGCCTGTCGCTCGAGATGCTGCGTTTGGTCAAGGTGTCTAGCGCTCCAAAACCATTGCCACTACCGCCGCTAGCGTCTGAGCGCCCGACCAAAAATGGTGAGATCACGACGCGCACGTCGGGCATGGCAACAAGGGCTTTGTCGAGGTTGCGCCAGTTGCGCCGCGCATCGCTATCAAAACCACCTGGTTTGCCAAGGTCGAGGATGATTTCAAACGAGTCCATTGCACCACCAAGCTCGAGGGGTTGAATCAGTGCCAGTCCTTTGCGGGATTCGACGTTGTTGGAAAGCCCAAATGCGCCCGTGTAACCGAGCTGCATTTGCAAGGCTGGACTGGCGAGCAACAGTAAAAATCCAATAATCAGCAGGCTCGAGAGCCAAGGGCGGTGCATGACCCGTCCCGCCCAAGAGTGCCAAAAACCGTTGCTTTGGCTGCTCGAGGTGAATTTGAATTGCAGTTTGCGCGGGCTGTTGACCCGATCACCCAAGAGCGCCATCATGGCTGGTACGGCGGTGATGCTCGAGAGTACGGTCAGAATGACGACGATGACCCCCGCAATGCCCATGCTGCGAACGAACAGCAAGTCTGGTACAAGTAAGGCTGCCATCGCAATTGCCACGGTCAACCCAGAAAAAGCGACGGCGCGACCAGCGGTGCGGCTGGTGTTGGCGGCGGCTTGGCGCGGGTCAATGCCGTTAGAAAGTTCCTCGCGGAAACGGTTGACCAGCAGCAGTGCGTAATCAATGCCAGCGCCCAGACCGAGCATGGTGACGACACTTTGCGCGAAGCTCGAGACGTCCAGAAATTGTGTCACCACAAAGACGGCTGCCATTGCAATGGTAATCGAAACCATGCCGACAATCAGCGGAATGCCTGCGGCGACCAGAGCACCGAATGCCAGTACCAGAATCAAGGCAATCAGCGGCAGTGCCGAAAATTCGCTGCGTTTGGTGTCGGATTCGCTCAAGGTTAAAAAATCTTGGGTGACGGCTGTCGCTCCAGTGACGTAAAATTTTGTTTGAGCAATGTTGCTGGCTTTGACGGTTGCTCGAATGCTTTCAAGTACAGGTTCGGGTTTGTTCAGACGTGTTTCAAGGATGGTGGCGGTGATGGTTTTGCCTTCAAACTCGGCATCTTTGCTGCGAAGTTTGAGGGGACTGTCGTCGTAATAACGTGTGATGCTCGAGACGCCATCGAGTTTGGCAAGTTGAGTGGTTAAAGCCTTGTACTGGTTTTTAAAATTTGGGTCGTCGCTAGCGAGGTTGCTTTCAGAGACCAAAATGGTGCGGTCAATTTGACGCTGATCAAATTTGGTTTCAAAGAGGTTGTTGACCATTTGAGCTTCGCTGTTTTTGGCATTGCTTGCACCGCCCACCAGTCGTTTGGGGGCAAGGGCAGCGAACGGCGCGGAGACGACCAGGAGAACAGCCCAAAAGATTAATACCCAGGCTGGGCGTTTGGATACCAGGTCAGCAATCAGTCTGAACATATAAAACCTCGAGAGCGCGGGTTGAGGAAACTCGAGCGCTGAACTTCATCATAGCTTGTGCTTTTAATTGCAAGCGTGACAACTGACCCGAAAAACCTTTAAACCCTCTCGAGGTTGTACGCCTGTAATTGTGCTACAAATGCCAATGCCTTGTCCCTCGCAACACCGACGTTTTCAAGCTCATGAGGCTCTAGCGTCACGCTGTACACCTCGAGCGAATCGCCCAGTGCTACCGCCGCGACTTTAGAACCGCAAATTTTGCCTAAACTCAAGGTCAGGTTCATTTCGGCTTGCTCGAGAACCTCAATAAAAGCGTGTACCCCAAGCGTGTCGGGTAGGTTTTTTGGAAGCTCGAGTTTCATTTTGGTTTGGGTGTCAGGATTAGGTTTGGTTTGTTGGTTGGAATCACAACCCGCTCGCCTTTTTTAATAAACCCTAAATTCCTGGCTGCAAACTCGAGGTACACAGGATCGGTTTTGGCTTCCTGAAAGCGCGTTTTCAGGTTTTTAACGTCTTCTTGCAGTTTGGTCACATGGTTTTGTTCGCTGCGGATGTTGGCGTTCATCTCGAGTTGCCTGAACAGGGTTAACCCCAGGAGCGCACTGATTTGTAATAAACCCAGGGCAATGACCAAAGTCAGGATTCCGTACAGAACGGTTTCCCGTGAAGGCAATTGAAATTTCTTGCTTCCCCGAATCACTTCTGAAGACCTTAGCACAAAAATCGTTGTGTGTGACAACTTGTAGGGTCAATAGCACATTATTTTACGTTGAAAACAAAAAAAATAATCTAAATATGCAAAAAACCTCAAATATGATGGCTCGAGGCTTCAAAGACGGCATCTTCGGCAAACAGTGCGGTGCTCAAGTATCGCGCCCCAGTATCGCAAGCTATCGTTACCACGCGTTTACCTGCGCCCAAGGTTTTTGCCACCTCGAGCGCGGTGTAAATCATGCCACCGCCGCTCATGCCGACAAATAAGCCCTCCCGTTTGGCAAGTTGCCGGGCAAACGGAAACGCGTCTTCCTCGAGCACGGTTTTGATGTCGTCCAGCAGATCAAGGTTGAAGTTTTTGGGAATAAAACCAGGTCCCATGCCCTGAAAACCGTGTTCGCCCCGAACGCCGCCCGAAAGCACGTTCGAGCGTTTGGGTTCGACGGCAATGACTTTTATTTTTGGGTCTTGTTCTTTCAAATACTGCCCAACGCCGCTGATCGTGCCGCCAGTCCCCGAGCCGTAAACAAAAGCATCAATTTTGCCGTTCATCTGCCGCCAGATTTCTGGACCTGTGGTTTGGTAATGAATGCGCGGGTTGGCGGGATTCTCGAATTGGTTCGGCATCCACGCGCCTGTCGCATCCCGGATGCGTTCGGCTTCTTCGATTGCCGCAAGCATCCGCCGCTCTGGGTCAGTCAGCACCAGCTCTGCGCCGTAAGCCCGCAAGGTGCGTTGGCGCTCAGTGGACATTTGCGCGGGCAGGGTCAAAATCAGTTTATAGCCCCTCGCCGCCGCGACTTGCGCCAAACCAATGCCCGTGTTGCCCGAAGTCGGTTCGACAATCAAACCGCCAGGCTTTAACACCCCGCGTTCTTCGGCGTCCAGAATCATGCTTAATGCCGTGCGGTCTTTGATGCTGCCGCCAGGGTTTTGCCCCTCGAGTTTGACCCAAACCTCGCCCATGTCGGGATTGGTCACGCGCTCAAGTTTAAGAATTGGAGTGTTGCCGATGAACGCGTCGATCATGTTTTGAGGTTAAGGCTAGGCGAAGGTTTTTGATGTGTTCAGCGCAACTTAGACTTTAAATGCGTTCTGCGATCACAAAACGTTCAAACCAAATCCCAATTTGATTTTGATGCAACTCAGACCAGCGCGACCAAACGTCTTTGATCCAACGCTCGACCAGCTCTGAGCGTTCATTCGGCGTTTTGCCCGCCGCCACATCCGCAACAGTCAAACTCGAGTCAAACGAGGGTGGAGTTAACCAATGAAACCTCGAGTGTTTGTCGGTGCTTTTGATTCGTCCTGGACGTTGGCGCAACCACAAGGCTTGGTCTGGTTTAAAATCGCGCGTCAGAATCCCGTAAAGCACCAGCGAGTGAATGGCGACAGAATTGATGGTTTGATCCGATGGCGTGCCTGGGTGTTGCACGGCGTAAGCATCGACGATTAAGTTGTTGAACGCCGCAGGCGCGAGCGGTAGTTCTAGAGTTAAGGTGTTAAAGATTGCCCAGCACGCCGCCGATGAGGTCATGTAACGGTGGGTCGCCCCGTCAAGCGTTGGCAGTAGCGCTTGGCAGCCAGAGCATGTCTCAAGCGTGGTCATGCAATGCAGTGTACGGTAAAGCCTCAAGTCGAGTCTAATTTTGAAATTGAAATGATTGCTTGACAAATATTACTAAGTGCGCTTATTATGTAACAACAGAATCAAACGCGCTTCTCAAGCTCAAGCCATCAACCAACACTACTGCTCGAGCAACCTCGAGCCAGGAGGATTTTATGTGGTCAACCCAAGCCAGCAGCACCTCGAGCGCCACGCCTGAAGCCATTTTTGCCCTGTATGCCGACTTTGCAAACTGGAAACGCTGGGACACCCACCTGATCGCCACAACGCTACAAGGCGCGTTTGAGGCGGGCAGCATCGGCACGTTGCATCCCGTCGGCGCACCAGCCCCAATGCCGTTTACCCTGCTTGAAGTCACACCAAACCAAGGATTTACCGACAGTACCCAACTGCCAGGGGCAAGTGTGGTCTTCACCCACACGCTCGAGTCAACTTCTGAAGGCACGCGCATCACCCACCACTGCGAAATTACGGGCGAGGCGTGGGAACGTTATGTTGATACGCTCGGGGCTGGCATTGCCGAGCGTTTGCCCAGTACAGTTGCTGCCCTTGCGAAACTTGCCGCAGAACAATAAACCCGTTTTATCTTCGGTAGAATTACTGTCATGGCAGCCAAATCAGACCGCAAATTACTCGAGAAAAGCTGGGTTGAGGAGTGGCGAACGCAATACCATGAAGCACTCAAATCGAGCGTTGAAAACGAATTTCAACCGTTTGAACCTAGTCAGCCACACACTCGAGAAGACTATTTTGTGCATTGCCCGTGTTGTTTAAACAAAGTTCAAGCGCTTGATCAAAAGTCTTTGCTCGAGCTTCAACGCAAACGACTTACCGCAACAGTGCTGTTTAAGAAAATATACCTCGAGAAATATCCGCATTTGACCAATGGTTTTACGGAGCAATTTTCGCAGCTTTTCACGGATCGTATGAAATTTGTCTTGACGTTTGAACAATACTTTTCAAAAGACAACATCTGGCTTAGACAACGACTTAATTATGCGATGTGGGCTTGCGATGTTTGTCTCTCGAGCGCCAAGGCGGAAGTTGCCAATTTTGAGAACGCTTTTATCATCAACTGCGGTTGGGGACTCGCACCGTATTTTTATTTTGATTACAACATCAAATGCAACACCTGCCAAAAAGATTTTACGTCTACCAAAGCAGAACAACGTTGGGCATATGAAACCTTAATTATTTCGGCGCATTCGATATTGCAACAGTGTTTAGAATGCCGGCGTAAGAAACATGACCAACACGTTTTTCAACAACTCCTTCATCTTGCCAGAACTGCCCCCGAACCTTTCGAGCATTTACACAAAGTCAGTCAATTGATGCTCGAGTACAACGACCCGCGCAGCCTCGAGTTTTTGCGACGCGCCAAGAACAAAGCCCCAAACATCGAGTTAAAACAAATTCTCGAGCGGCAAATCAGTGAATTGCTGGCGCAATAATCGTGTGCGTTTCCGAAAATTCTCAGTTTGCTCGAGAGTCAGGTAGCATCTGTCATGCGACTTCAAACCGAATTTAGTGAACCCAACGATAACCCAGGTTTTTTACTGTGGCGCGTCACAAACGCTTGGCAACGCCAAATTCGTGCCACCCTCGAGCCTTTGGATTTAACCCATGTGCAATTTGTGCTACTGGCAAGCCTGGCGTGGCTTTCAACAAAAGAAGCCAGCATTCCGCAAGTCTTGCTGGCGCAGCACGCCAACACCGATGTCATGATGACCTCGCAAGTGGTCAGAACCCTCGAAGCCAAGGGTTATCTGAAGCGGCAGACAGACCCAACGGACGCCCGAGCCAAACTGTTAACAATGACGGCGGCGGGTCTAGCATTGGTGAATGTTGCCATCAAAAAAGTTGAAACGGTAGACAAAAATTTCTTCGCGCAACTCGAGCAACCACAAAATTTCGCTCGAGACTTGAGGGATTTACTGGAGGAATAAATGCGTTACTGGATTGGTGTTGCCTCTTACGATCACGTTCTGAACGGTGTTAAGGGCGGATTTTGTCAACTTGGACACGGCAAGAAACCTGCGCTCGAGAAAATGCAGGCAGACGACTGGATCATTTACTATTCGCCGCGTCAGCAACTTGCCGCAGACAGCATAACCTTGCAAGCTTTTAGCGCCATTGGACAGATTTTAACCCGCGAAGTTTATCAAGCTGACCTGGGCGATTTCAAACCTTGGCGAAGGGATGTCAGGTTTCTCGAGACTGAACATGTTGTCCCAATTCGTCCCTTGATTACAAAGCTCGAGTTTATTAAAGACCCCAAACGTTGGGGGTATCCATTTTTTCGGGGACACCTCGAGATTGGGCAAACAGATTTTGAATTGATTGCCAAGCTATTTGAAGTTTAACTTAAATCCAAAAGGATGACGACCCAAAACGTTGTCGTCCTTAATCTTGTATAAGGTTTGAAGGTGATCTAAAAGCATTCAGAGAAGGGAATACTTTGTCAAACTCAGCCCTAGCGCCATTGTTCTCAAATGAGAGCATTATTATATTTTTGAAATTGTGTTAGCTCAAAAGCATAATCACAGACGCTAAAATGTGCAATCTTCACACAAAATCTATCCAGGAAGAGTATTGTTACTTTAAGGTTCAAGCCAACTTCTTCAAAACTCTTTGTTGCTTGACCCTTACGTTAGGGTATACTTCAGACTCGAAACGTTTAATCAGTGATAATGTGTAAAACCAAAATTCGGATTGGGGAATTTGCGTTTTGGAATGTCTTGTCAAAGAGGCACATTTGCCTGATTAAATCTCGCAATGCGTGTTTAAGCCTTGGTTTGAAGACGTGTTTTAAGAAAAAGAAGGAGGCACTCTTGAATCTCGTTCCCATAGGTCGATTCTCTCAACTCACAGGACTCTCTGTTCGCGCTTTGCGTCTGTACGACGCGGAAGGTTTGCTGCAACCCAATACCGTAGACAACGAAACTGGTTATCGGTATTACGATTTAAAGCAAATTCCAACCGCCGAACGCATTCGGTCTTTGCGCGAAGTGGACATGCCGCTCGATGATATTCGCGTTGTTTTGCACGAATCCAAAAAAGCCAAAGCCAGCATGGAAAAACACCGTGGTCGTCTTATTGAACGTGCCACCACATTTAAGACCATGATTGACCGTCTCGACAAAATCATGCACGACGCTTAAATAACAGTTTCAGTCAAAAAATCCCGATTGTAAAATCGGGATTTTTAATGTCAAGATTAAAGCCTTGATTGACTTGGGCTGAACAAGCATTGGGGTGTTTCACACAAGGCTTTTAGTAATGACAGGCTATAGTAACAATTGTGAAATCTCGAGTTTTCTTCTCTTTTGCCTGCGCCATGCTTGCGCCCATTGTGCTTGGTTTTGGGACTGCGTTTGCAGCACCGACCAAAATCGTCTTCTGGCATTACTTGGGTCAAGAAACAGGCTCGAGCGTTCTGGATCAACTCGCTGGGGATTTCAATAAATCCCAGACCAAGTACGCCATCGATCCGCAATACATTGGCGATTTCAAAACCATTCAAATCAAAGTCACGGCGGCACTTCGGGCGGGTGGACTGCCCGGCATGGCAATGGTGGACAACGCTTTTTTTAGCACCCTGGCATTGACCAAACCCAGCGTCCTCGAAAACATGAACGAGCAAATTGCAGGTTTGCCCAAAGGCACGACCCAAGATTTTTTCCCAACCTTCTGGGACAACGGTAATGTTGCTGGTGTACGTCTGGGCTTACCCTGGGCGTCTAGTACGCTGTTGCTGTTTTACAACGTCGATGCCTTCCGAGCCAAAGGTTTAACCCCACCCAAAACCTGGGACGAATTTGCAACGGCTGCCAAAGCCTTAACCAACCGCACCAGCAAAGGCGCAATCTTTTTTACCGATGCCTGGATTTTTGGTTCGATGGTCTCGAGCCGAGGTGGAAATTTGCTCGGTTCGGACAACCTGCCAACTTTTGACGAAGCCACCACAATCAGCACGCTGCAATTCATTAAAGACTTAACCCCCAAATACGCGATTATTCGTACCTTTGGGCAAGCCAATTTTGCCGTGGTGGACTTCTTGCGCACCAAAGCTTTCATGGTGGTCGTACCAACCAGCGCCTACCCGTTCCTGCCTTCAAGCGCCCCATTTCAAGTGGGCGCGGTTGCCCTGCCAGGCAAAACCATTGCTGGCGAAACCCAATTGGTGACGTTTAAAAGTAACCCTACTGAGCAAAACAAGGGCGCGTTTGAATTCTGGCAATACCTGACCAAAGCCGATAATCTGGTGAAATTCGACAAGCAAAGCTATTACCTACCTGTGCGCAAAAGTGCCGTCAAACTGCTGGGCGATTTTGCCAGCAATCCCGTCATGAAAGCCGGACTCGAGGCGCTGGATCGCAGTTACAACCTACCGCATTTGGTTGACTTTCAGGACTGGCGGGCGATTCTCGAGGGGCAACTCGAGCGCTGTTTGATCGGTGGGGCGGATGCGAAAGCATCAATGCTCGAGGCGCAGCGACTGAGTGTTAAGAAGTAAAAATTAGACCACGGGGTTTTTGTGATGCTAAACACAACCAAAACCATGACCGTTTGGGCAAAATATGCCAATCAACTAAACATCACACCACCCACTTCAAAACTCGAGTACGGAAATTTGCTCGAGTTAATCGAGCAAATTACAGAAACTGTGGATGACCTCGAGCACAACCCATATAGTGCTCTCTTAGACCTTGCGATGCACTATGCAAGTTTATGGGAAGACGAACACGAAGTGATTACAGATGCGGGCGTGCCAAAAGATGTGCTCGAGTTTTGGATGGATCAACATAACACAACACAAAAAGATTTAGAACGCGCTGGTGTTGCAGATCAACCAACGATTTCCAAGATTTTAAAAGGCGAACGCGGAATCAGCAAAAGCATTGCCAAAGCGCTTGGAACGTATTTTAAAGTTTCGCCTGCCGAATTTCTTTAAAAACCACAGATGTTCGGGTAAATTTACGGATTCAGTTCGTAGACTTCGGGTTTAAAACCAACCAGTTTGATAAATTCGGTCAATTCTGGCGCGGTTAAGACACGATTTTTACCACTTGCGGCAACAAAAAAAGCTTCCATCACGTTTGTACCAAAATTACGCCCGTTCAATTTGGGCGTGGTAGCAATCAGGCGTTTTGTACCTGCGGCTTTTAAAGCCTCGACATCGGCGGGTGTGATGGTGTTGGTCAGAATGGTTTTGCCCGTTAGCTTCTCGGGACGGTAACGGTTGATGTACAAGAAATCGCCCGCGATCACATCCGCCCATTCGTAATGTTTGACTCGAGCATCGCGCTCAATTTTTTCTTGCTTGTCGCCAGTTGGGTAAAACCATTTAAAGGGTAACTGCGTAATCACGGGCAGCAGAATGTGTGCGAAAGTTCGCAGTGTGCCAATCGAACGAATTGGAATTGGTAAACCCAACCCGAAGATCAGATCACCGTATAAAACATCTGCTCCAGCCTCACTCAGGGCTTCTGCCATGCCAAAACGATCCACCGCAGACACCATCAGGGTTTTACGCTCATTCCAACCAATCAGAGGCTCGAGTTGCTTAATTGCTTCACGCTCTAAAGTATGCTTTAAACCGCCACCATCGAGAACGGGCGTGATTTTGGCATTGGCGACCAAGGCTTTGATGTCTTTAAAGCTGTAGGTTTTATCGCCTGCGACAATGTTTAAATCTGTGCCGCCCAAACCGAACGCTGCCACTTTGCCGTCGAGTTCGCGGAAGAGTGCCGCCATTTTTTCCATGCTGCCATCCGTGCCGATACGCTCGAGCAAAAAAGTTTGATCCAGCATGTCGTATTGGGCGCTGGCGTTGCGTTTTGATGACCCGAGCGAGACGGATACGATTCTTTTTGGTTCTGACATTTGACGCATCATACGCGGAAAACCTCGAGCCTAGCGCTTGAACTTCAGGGAAAACTCAAGTCACCCGCACACCAAGCTCAAGTTCAAGATTTCCAGGTTGGTATTTACTGTTTTATTTGTTGACTTCGGGCGATCAATGAAGCCTGTTCAGTTAAAGTTCAGTTCCAAATCAATTCGGATTTAGTTCGTGTTGCTAATTTTACTTTATCGATGTGCCTGAACGATCAGTCGGGTCGTGAGGCGCAATACCCAAAGGGAGAAGAACATGGACTGGATTGTTGCAATTATTGTCGGTGCTTTAATCGGTTGGATCGCCAGCATGGTCGCTAAAACGGATGAACAACAAGGATCACTTGCCAATATTGTTATCGGTATCGTGGGTGCATCGCTTGGACGCTGGCTTTTTGGTGGCGTGCTTCATATCGGCGGGGCTACCGCAGCGGGTTCATTTTCGGTGATCGGTATTCTTTGGGGCGTTCTGGGCGCATTGATTCTGATTTTCTTGCTGCGCTCGGTACGGGCGCTGCGCTAAGGCTCAACTGAAACCAGCGCTGATAGTGACGATAAAACATGGAGAAGCGCCTTATGTTCTCCATGTTTTTTTGACCCTTCGCAAGCAAATTATCTTGGAGGTTTTTATGTACAACGCAGAGGCAAGCGTCATCGTTCAAGCAGATTCAAATGTCACATGGGCTTATGTTTCTAACTACAAAAATTTTGATAAATTCATGTCCAACGTCGTTGAGATCAAAATGCTCGATGCCAATCAAAGCGAATGGCACATGTCAGGACCGCTCGGCATTCCAGTCTCTTGGAAAGCCACGACCACAGAAATGAACGTTCCCAGCCGTCTGGCTTGGAAATCCATCGAAGGGTCACTCGAGAATGACGGCTTTATCAGTGTCAAACCCGAAGGCACTGGTTCTAAGGTCACGGTTCATGTCAATTACAACCCGCCGCTCGGTGCAATCGGTGAATTTTTTGCCACGTTGTTCAAAGATCCGCAAGCCATGCTCGAGCATGATTTAACGCAGCTAGATGCCTTGATCTCTTCTGGTGGAAATCTTGATGCTGTTCCTAATTCCGAAAATGCGGATCAAACTGTTGGCGGTATGGACGGTTACGCTCGAGTTGCCGAACGCGGCGAGAAAATTCTTGCGGTTGGCGGTGTTCCGATGCCAGGGGGAATGGTTGGGTACGGGGTGGCGACACTCGAAGCAAGTTCCGATCTCGATCCAGATTTGAATTCGGTTGATCCAAAGAATTCAAATGATAAACGCAGTCTCGCCGAAAAACTTCGCTAAAACACAAATCCTCGAGCCATACAGTTTAAAAGGAGAAGAAATGTTGACTACCACAAATCATTTGGAAAATGCTCGAGAGGGCTTAATCATGCCGCGTATCAGTTGGACAGGAATTTTGACTGGTGTGATTGCTGGACTTATCATTCAAATTGCACTGGTGGTCTTCGGACTTGCAATTGGATTTGTTTCTGTGAATAACCTCAACAACCTCGGGGCAATTGCAATAACGGCAGGCATTTGGTTGGCGATTTCTTGGGCTGTCGCTGCATTCGTAGGGGGGTTGACTGCCGCCCGTGCCGCTGGATACTTAACACCCGCCCAGGGGCGTTTTAATGGATTAATCACAGGAATGTTAATGCTGATAATTTCGACTTTGTTTACGGCAGGACTCATTTCCAATGCCGTCTCGAGTGCGACTGGAACCGTCAAAGACATTGCCGGCGCGGCGGCTGGCGCTGTAGGTCAGGCAGCCGTCGCCACCAATGGTGCGGTATCCAACAATGGCGGTCTGGCTGGAACGTTGCAATCACTCGGTTTGGGAGATGCCTATCAAGCCGTTACATCGGGCTTAGACGATGCGGAACTGAATCAAATCATTGCCGATGCCTCACCCGAACTCAATCAAACCCAAGTCGCTGCGACGACAGGATTGATTCGTGGCATCATCAAAAACTCGAGTCGTGATTTCGGGACTGCCCTGCAAAATCCCAGCGAGTTGCCAAATTTTGTTTCAATGCGCGTGACCGCTATTGGCAAAGCACTCTCTGGTGAGCAATTTGTCAGTCGTTTGCGTCAACGCGGACTGAGCCAAGCCCAAGCCAAAGAGGTCGAAACGGTCATTTCAAAACGAGTTAAAGACCTGACCGTTCAGGGCGAACAAGCCGCCAAGGCTGCCAGCGAACAAGCCCAACAGCTCGCTCGAGATGCGGCAAGCACTGCCGGCAAGGCAGCCTGGGTTTGGTTGTTGCTTGCAGGCTTGGTGCTGGGTCTGGCGAGCTTTGGTGGAAGTTATGGTAACGATGCGAATGTTGATGGTCGGCTCGTAGACGATACCGAAAAAATCGGGCATGGCAGCCGTACCTGAAATGAATTTATTGACAAGAATTTAACCATGCACCTTAAAGATGGCAGATTTTTCTGCCATCTTTTATTTTATGAACCAGCAAGCTCGAGTGCCGTTATTTTAATTTATTGACTTCAATTATGGTCTTCAGCCCGACCTCAGCCTGACGTCAAGACAGCCCAAATTTAGTTTGGCACACTTAACCAGTCTCGCAGTAAAACTTTCAAATGCGGAACATAGGAGGCTTTTTTATGGAACGAGTAACAGCTCTTTTTGAAGATCAGGGTCGTGCACAGGCTGCGGTTGATAGACTTCGCGTGGCTGGTATAGACGATTCAAAACTCTCGATTGTGGGTTCGCACGGCGAAGCCATAAACGGCGCTGAAGAAATGATGCAAAAAGATGTGACCAACGGAGCCACTCGAGGCTTGGCGGTTGGTGCGACAGCCGGAGTTGTATTTGGTATTGCGGCTGCCTTGATTCCTGGTGTTGGACCGTTTATTACCGCAGGCGTACTGGCTTCGACCCTGGGCGCAGTTGGTGGCGGTGCGGCGGCGGGCGCAGTGGTTGGTGGCGTAACGGGTACATTGGCGGGCGCTTTTGCCGAGGCTGGATACGATAAAGACGAGGCAGATTATTACGGGGCTGCCGTTCAAAAAGGTGGCTACATGGTCGCGGTTGATGCCGCAGATGCCACTGAAGCCATGAAAGTCCGCGAGGTCTTGAACACGTCCGATGCTCGCTATTACGAACGTGCCAGCAACACCATGATGGGTAGCAATTCGACTGGCGTGAATCGTTAACTTTTAAAAAAGTTGCTTGAAGCTCGAGAGAAACCGTCGCCATTGGTGGCGGTTTTTTATGGCTCGAGAACCTGTCTTAAGCCGTCATGAAGTTGGTCTTCAGCTTGACGCCAGCTTTGAAATGTAACCTCAATTAAATTTAGATGAGACATCGGAGGCTTTATGGTTTACTTAGAACTGGCGCGACAAGAATTTCTTGAGGGTACAACTTCTAATATTCCCGCCCAAGCCGTCGAAAGCGGCGAGCGTTTGATCGAACAGTGGTGCGACTGCGTCGAAGCGCACCGCCGAGAATATTTTGATCTGACCGATAAGCGCGGTGCGAATAAACTTTCTGGACGGTCTGGCAGAAGTGTGGTCACCGTCAAGGAAGCTCGAGGAACGCGGTGAGGTTTGCGACGGCTTTGGTTTGGCGTCAGCTTTGCATCAGGATGAAAGTTTAAACTCGAGTCTATGAAAGCCAGTCAAACCCATGTCTGAGTTCAACATCTTGGTCGCCGATGACGACCCAGGCGTTCGTCATTTCTTGCGGCGCGGTTTGCAACTCGAGGGTTACGACGTGATGGAAGCCGATTCGGGCATTGCGGCGGTCAAAATTGCAGGTGAAGCCCAACCCAATTTGGTGATTTTAGACTGGATGATGCCAGGTCTTGATGGTCCTGAAACTTTACGCCAAATTCGGGCGGCGGGTGCAACCATGCCGATTATTTTTTTGACGGGTCGAGGTGGCTCGAGCTTGGATGGTTTGGCGCTCGGTGCGGCAGATTATTTTGAAAAACCCGTCTCGTTTGCACAGCTTGTCGCACGGCTTCATAGCTTGCTGCCATCGGTGAATTTGACGCCCAAAACAATTTGATTTAACTCGAGTTGTGATGCAGTTACACCAGTGGCAGGCGAACAATGGCGGTGGTTGTCGCACCCAATTCGCTTTCCAGTTCGACTGTGCCGCCGTGTTGCTCACCAATCCAACGGGCAATCGATAAGCCCAGTCCAGTGCCGCCCGTTTGTCTCGAGCGCGACGTATCGGTGCGGTAAAAACGCTCGAAAACCCGTTTCAGGTCGTCCTGACTGATGCCTTGACCCGTGTTCGAGATTCGGATTTCGGCATGGTTGTCTACGTGCTTTAACTCGAGCCAGACCCGTCCAGCTTCGGGTGCGTATTTTAAAGCATTGTCGAGCAAAATCAGGATCAGTTGTTTGAGTTTATCCGCGTCGCCCAGAATCGTGCACGGCTCGAGCATAGAATGCTCCAAGCTGCGCCCAGATGCAAGATGTGCCGCCTCGCGCAGGGTTTGCTCTATAATTGGCACGAGTTCCAGACGCTTGAGCTGCAAGCCGTCGCCCGCATCGCCGCGAGCCAATGCCAGCAGGTCATTCGCCAAGCGTCCGAGCCGTACGGATTCGCAGGCGCTTTCGTTGATCGCATCTTTGCGCTCTTCAGTCGTCATGTTTGGGAATCGCTCGAGCACCTCGAGGTTGCCTTGAATCACCGCCAGCGGGGCGCGAAGTTCGTGGGCGGCATCTGCCAGAAAACGGCGTTGACTTTCGGCGAGGACCAGAAGTTTTGCTTGAGCTTCGGCAACCACCAGTTCGGTGTTGTAACGTTCGGTCACATCACGAAAAAAGATTGTGATTCCGGCTTGAACTGGCACAACGCTAATCTCGAATTGAGTCTTTAAGACAGCAGAATAGGCTTCAAATTCGACGGTGACATGTTCCTCAAGGGCTTTGCGGTAATTGGTTTCAAAGACCGAATTTTTTGCCTCTGGAAATAACTCCCAAACGTTACGTCCAAGCATTGTTTCCCGAGTCAAAAGAGATAAACGTGCGCCAGCCGTATTGGCATAGGTCACAGTCCAATCACGATCTAAGGCAATCAGTCCTTCTTTGAGGCTTTCAAAAATCGACTCGGTTTCGTGCTGTAATCGCGCACGCTCGAGTTCGGCATGTTTGATTTTATCAATGCTAAAAAGCACCAGCACCGCACCGTCGGTTCGATCCTCGAGCGTGCGGTACGGACGAATGCGCAGCAAAAACCAGCAACCATTTTGGTCTTGCACTTCAAGGTCGCTGGTGGCATCCGAGGCGATCACATCGGTAATTAAAGCTTGCAAGTTGACGGTCTCGAGCGAATGACGCACCTGCCAGATCGGTTGCCCAATATCGCTCGCCCGCAATCCCAAGGTTTTTTCGGCTTGCGGGGTAAAGCGCCGCACGGTTAAATCCGCGCCAACGGTCACAATACCCAACTCGGTACTCGCCTGAAAATTTAAATGATCTTCGTTTAACCGCCGCAATTCCGTGTTGCGTTTGCTCAGTTCGTCGTTGATGGTTCGCATCTTTTCATTGCTCGACTCGAGTTCTTCTTTGGTGGTCTCGAGTTCCTTGTTGAGATTCTGCATTGCTTCAAAGCCAGATCGATTTGAGGCTCGAGCCGTAATTTTTGTCGTTGCAACCAACTCTGGCAAGGTTTGCACAGATTCCAATACCAGACGTTTTTGTTTCACGTCTTCGCCTGCGGACTGGTTGTGTTCTGTCCCGCACTCAAATTCAGGTTAATCATCTCGAGCAACGCATCAAACGAAATGGGTTTCACCAAAAAACCATCGGCTTTGACCGTCCGTGCCCGGTCCTCGGGTTCGTCCCGACCCGAGAGCACAATAATTTTAGGACGCGTCTCGAGCGCACAAAGGCGTTCCAAAGTCTCAAAACCATCCAAACCAGGCATCATCAAGTCCAACATCACCAAATCTGGCAGGTACGTTTGAACAACCTCGAGTCCCAACTCGCCGTTATCGGCGGTTTGGACTTCAAAGCCAGCCAAACCCAAGCCGCGCCGCATTAAACTGCGCATTCCAGGTTCATCATCAATCACCAACACACGGTGCTTGCCTGTGAGGTTTGGGATCATAGAATTTGCGACCTTGACACAAATCGATTTTACTCTTTTTGACAGATGAATGTAAGCCACAATCTCTCGATTAATTTCGTGTGGCTCAAATGATTCACAAGCTTTTAGTAATTGCGTTCATGGCATCAACAAGCTCTCTCGAGACAGCCAAATTTGATCGGTTTTAAGGTTTGTGCGAATGAAACAATCCGTTCCATCTCAAAATCCAAGTCACCCGAAATTCCTTGTCTCAATCAAGATCATTTGATGATTTTATAAGATTTAAATCTCAAAACCCACGTCAGACACAGAATCTCGAGCCAAAACACTCTTTCATGAGTCTCTCGAGGTTAAAATGAACCATGACCCCTGAGCGTTTAAATTTTCTAAAAACCTTACTGACCACCCCAGGACCGAGCGGCTTTGAAGCTCGAGTGGCAAAAGTCTACAGCGATGAAGCCAGCAAGTTCGCAAGTGTTGAAAAAGACCATTATGGCAATGTTTACGCCAGCATCAACGCGGGTGCGAAATTGCGAGTCATGCTTTCTGGACATTTGGACGAGATTGGTTTGATCGTCACGCACATTGATAAAGAGGGTTTTATTTGGTTGTCTGGCGTTGGTGGTTGGCAAGCCAGCATTTTGCTCGGGCAACGTTTGCGCCTGCTGGCAAAAGACGGTGATTTGATCGGCGTGATCGGTACAAAACCCACGCACCTGATCGAAGCCGATGACCGCAACAAAGCCACCAAACTCGAGGACATCTGGCTGGATGTGGGCTTGAGCGCCGAAGAAACCAAAGCCAAAGTACGCGTCGGCGATGTTGCCGTGATTGAACAACCCGTGGTCGAATTCGGCAATGGTCGTATTGCCTCCAAAGCTTTGGACAACCGCATCGGGGCGTTCGTGGTGCTCGAGGTGCTGCGGGGTTTGAAAGAAAAAGGTTGCCAGCATCACGTGATTACGGTGGGCAGCACCCAGGAAGAAATTGGTTTGCACGGTGCGAGAATGGCGGCGTTCAAACTCGAGCCTCATGCGGCTATTGCCGTGGATGTGACCTTTGAAACCTCGCAACCAGGCTCGAACGTCAAAAAAACGGGCGAGAGCGCCTTTGGTTCTGGGGCAAATTTAACGATCTCACCTATGACCAACCCAGTCATGAACAACGACATTCAAGAGATTGCCAAAAAAGAGAATTTGCCACTGACAACAGCCTCCAGCGCCAACTGGAGCGGTACAGATGCCGACGAGATTATTCTGGCTCGAGCTGGTATTCCAACGGCGGTATTGAGTGTTCCGGTGCGCCACATGCACTCACCGTCGGAAATGGCGGATACGGCTGACATTCAGGCGGTGATTGATCTGATGGTGGCATACATCATGGGCTTGCCCGAAAATGCCAGTTTTCAGCGTTAAAGACAGTGTTTTTCTGGTTTTGCAAGTACAAACTTTAAGAATGAGGCTCTGAGTCTAAACTCGAGTTTAAAAGTGCTTGAAAATACTTGCCTGATGTAAGTTACCCAAAAGGGGACAACTATGAATGCGGGATTTTGACTTGCGTTCTGTGCCAAGCCCCCTATACTCCTGCAATGCGCCTTATTGTCCTGACCATCCTTACCATCGCAACACTGTTTGGCGCTGCACTGGCAAAAACTTACGTGGTTCAATCAGGTGACACCCTGTACTCGGTTGCCCGATCAAACGGCATCAGCCTGGCGCAATTGATGGTTTTCAACAAAGGCATTGCCACCAACCTCAAACCAGGGCAACGTCTAAACCTGCCCGAATCGGTACGCATCACCACCAAAACCAGCAAAGTCAAACAAACCACCGCCAGCCGCAATGGCAACTCGAGCGTGGTTCAAGCCGCCTACCGAAACCTAGGAGCGCGTTACGTTTGGGGCGCAAGCCGTCCTGGCGCGTTTGACTGCTCAGGTTTTACGATGTACGTCATGCGTCAATTCGGCGTCAGTTTGCCGCACTCCTCGAGCGCCCAATTTCGCATGGGTCGCAGCGTTTCCCGCAGTAACCTACAAGCGGGCGATCTGGTGTTTTTCAGTCTTGGCACTCGCGGTGTGGTTGGTCACGTCGGCGTTTACATCGGCGGCGGACGCATGATTCACGCCAGCACCCCAAGTACGGGCGTGATCGTCTCGAGTCTGAACGAACGGTATTATGTTAGCCGCTACCTCGGTGCGCGTCGCGTCAGATAGACAATTTTAAAATTGTAAAGCTCGAGCTAGAAATGCTCGAGTTTTTTAATCCAAACTCGAGCGTTGCAGTGCCCTCTGGAAAGCTACCCCTGCAAACTCGAGTTGCTCGAGGGTGGTATCCCGTCCAAGGCTAAACCGAATGCTGGCTCGAGCCTCATCTGGGCTGCGTCCAAGCGCGGTCAAAACATGACTCGGCTCGAGCGTCCCAGCGCTGCACGCACTGCCCGAACTGGCGGCAATGCCTTCCAGGTCCAGATTCATCAGTAAGGCTTCGCCGTCAACACCTCGAGCGGTCACGTTGACGTGGCGTGGACTGCGCTGGGTTGGGTGACCGTTTAAACTGACGTTTGCATTCTCGAGCAGCAGGGTTTGAAAAGCATTGCGTAAAGCCGTCAGCCTGACCGATTCTTGTGGTTGAAGCTTGACCGCTTTTTCGGCGGCAAAACCCATGCCAGCCGCCCCAGGAACGTTGTGCGTGCCGCCGCGCAAACCACTTTCCTGATGCCCGCCGTAAAGTAACGGCGGCAATTCTAGACCGCGCCGTACAAACAACGCACCAACCCCTTTAGGACCGTAAAACTTGTGCGCCGAGACGGTCAGCAAATCACAACCCAACTCGAGCACGTTTAATGGCACACAACCCAAACTTTGGACGGCATCGACATGTAACACAATCCCTTTTGCCCGACAAATTTCAGAAATTGCCCGTACATCTTGAAGGCTGCCAATTTCGTTATTCACGTGCATGATGCTGACCAAAATTGTTTGCGGTGTTATTGCCTCGAGCACCTGTTCAGGTTGAATCACACCAAACGCGTTAGGCTCGAGATAGATCACTTCACAACGTCCAGATAACTCGAGCGCCCGTGCTGGAGCAAGCACCGCGCTGTGCTCAATCGCAGTCGTGACAATCTGCCCACCATGCGCCAACCCCAACCCAAACAAGACTTGATTGTTGGCTTCAGTCCCACCAGAGGTAAAAACCAATTCTCGACTCGAGCAACCCAAAGCACGCCCCAAACGCTCTCGAGCTTCCTCGAGTGCTTCTTTGGCGATGCTGCCCTCACGGTGAACGCTTGAAGCGTTGCCCATTAAGAATTGATACGGACGCATGACCTCTTCGACTTCGGAATCGAGTGGTGTGGTCGCAGCATAATCGAGGTAAACACGCATCATGGTATTGGTAGGGTGGGCTTCTTGACCATAAAATGCACCTCATGGGCATGGTCGCTTCTTGACCATAAGATGCACCTGACGGGCATGGTCGCCCCGCGCACCAGTTTATGCCAGATATGTGCTGGCTCGAGTTTTTTTACGCCATCGGTAAGGGTTGCCCCGCCGCCACGTGTTCACGCATTTGAAGCACCGCATTGCCCAGTTCGGCTTCTTTCATCAAATCTGCCAAACTCGTGTTGCCCAGAACATCCCGAATCGCACCGTCCACCCGCCGCCACAGGCTCTCAGTGCCGCAGGCAGACACATGCGAGCAACTGCCAGGGTCTTCGATGCAACTGACGGGCGCAAGGCTGCCCTCGAGCGCTTCAACGACTTGCAGCGCACTGATCTCTTCGGGTGCTCGAGAGAGTTTGTAACCACCGAACGCCCCGCGCACGCTGCGAATAAATCCGGCGCGGCGCAGATTGGCGGCGATTTGCTCTAAATAATGCTGGCTGATGTCTTGCTTTTCGGCAACGTGCTTTAACGCCATCGCCTCGCCGT
Source organism: Deinococcales bacterium (assembly GCA_043775825.1). Lineage (GTDB taxonomy): Bacteria > Deinococcota > Deinococci > Deinococcales > JAAFIG01 > JANXTZ01. The sequence continues at coordinate 11,312 of JAYVRX010000009.1, read as the reverse complement.
TGGCGGCGGCAATCTCGACCAGGGCGCGAAGACCGTATTGGGCTTTGGTTGAAATCCACATCTCTAAGAACCTCCGGGGTGTCACTGAGAATGATTCTCAATTTAATCCCGTAAAAGCCTTACGTCAAGTACGGGATTCACGATTTTTACTTGTTGCTTTATAGTTTGTCCAGCAACCTGCTAGACAAATTATAAGCTTGGATACAATGCAGCAAAAGCTTAATACGACAAAGTATAGGCTCGAGAATTACGGTAATACTTTTTGTGCCGCATGTAAAACAAACCGCGAAAAAGTCGGACAGGCTCGAGCAATCCGTCTAAAATCGGTTACGGCTTGAATCACTCGTTCTGCATGAACACGGTCATTGTATTCGATACCGCCTTTTTCTTCAAAAATCTTTGCCAAACGCTTCTTTGGATTTTTTGTTTTTTCTGGTTTTTTCTCGGGGCGTACTCTAGCTTGGTGGCTTGGTCTTGAAAGAACATCTGCAACAGCTTGATGATCCGCAAGTAACCACGCCTCGAGTTCTTCTTGAATGCACACCAAAAACACGCGCCTTGCATCCCTTTTCCCCGCTTCGGGAGATTCAAAATCTCGTTTTGCAATGCCTGCCGCCTCGAGCGCCGCAAAAATGTTTTCACGGTCTTCTTTACGACAAGGCTTTTGCCCATCTTCACGCCAAGCAGGGAATAAATCCCACGCAATCAAAACACGTTCACAGCCCTCGTTCAGCAATAACTTTGTGGTTTCGCCGCAACCTGCAACCAATTTCTTTTTATTGTCCATCGTACTGGGTTCAATGTCCGTATTGGAATCCAACCGACGAATCACATGCCGAAAAACTTTCAAGTCCGCGCCTTCGGGTCCACATTCAACAATCAAGCCAAGCTTGCGCCGCGATTCTTGCGTCATGACTTGACTCCACGCAAACGCCCCATCGTGTACAACTGCCCTGGACTGAATTTCTCGAGCCAAGCTTTAAGAGATTCGTGATTGGCAGGACGGGTAAATACAGGTTCGCCGTCCACACGTTCGACCACCACAATTTGAGACAAAGACAGTAAATCTAACAAGTACGGTGAATGCGTGGTAATCACGACCTGAGTGCGTTCCAATTCGACAGCCCGACGGATTTCCTCAACCACCAAATTAAGCGTTCGAGGGTCAAGTCCATTCTCGAGTTCTTCAATAAAAATGATTGGTGGCGGTGTTGGGTGACGTAACAACGCAATAATCGCCAAGACGCGAATTGTACCTGTGGAAAGCATCCAACCTGGAATCTTAAACTTCCCTTCGGTCATCTCGAGGTATACCGTGCGTTGTAATTCTTGGGCGACTTGCGTTTGCAAATCCCTGGCGAATGGTACGACTTCTTTGAAAGCTTCAATAATACCTTCAAATGCAGTGGCATCAATGCTCAGAATATCCCGTAAGTAATCGGCAATGTTCGAGCCATCCCGAGCAAGTCTAACAGCGCCTGAAGCACGTTTTTGTGGTGTGGGCGTTCCCATTGTTTCTGGGGACAAAAGAACGAATTGCCATTCTTCCAGGAGTTTACCAAGTCCAAAAGGAAGCGCCGATTTATCATCTGAATTTGTTGCCTCTAATCTTGGGACAAGCAAATCGCCTTGTAGTTCAGATACGTCAACATGTCCTAAAAAATTACGATCCATAACCAAACGGGTAGTATGCGTTTCCTCGAGACTAATCAAGATATTGGTCGTGTTATTTCGTAACTCTAAGCTGATGTTGGTCGTGGCATCATATTTTTTCCCTTGAATGTACCCATTAATTTCAAAAGAAATTGGATTACGATAAAATTCGCGCCCACCAGCAACTTGATACGTTTTAGCATTCGCTTTTGCTGTTTGATTCCAAATAAATTCAAAACCTCGCCAACGGTTCATAGCAGCATCTAAACCCTTTTCACTCATGATTTGCATGGTTTCGAGCGCTTCAAACAAACTGCTTTTGCCCGAACCATTATCACCAATAAAAACTGTAAGCGGCGTAAATTTTACGGTTTTAGAATTCCGAATCGCCTTAAAATTATGAACACGCACACTACTTAGCGCAAGTTTTAGGTTTTTACTGCTCATTCAATTACCCTCTCTTCACACAGCACTTCACGCAACCGCGTACAAACGCCCTCAAAATTATCAATTACATCCGCATTAGAAAACCGCACCACCCGCAACCCTAGACCCTCGAGAAACACCGTTCGTTCCGCGTCATAAGCCAAACCATCAGGCGAATAATGCTGCGAACCATCCACTTCGATCACAACCTTACAAGTCGCACAATAAAAATCCACGATAAACCGCCCGAAAGGACGTTGCCGCCGAACTCGAGGTTCATGATCCCGCAAGAAATCCAACCAAAGTTTTAACTCCGCTCGAGTCATCTCGCGCCGCATTCGCTTCGCAAAAGGAATCAGGGCGCGGTTATAGGTTTTCATGACAGAGCTTACCAATTTCGTGATGCTCGAGATGACCAGACTGAGCGCAAAGGCAATTCCTCGCCGTGTAGATGACAATCCAGCGCGAAAAAGCACCCCCGCCTTGCAGGTAACAATCCAGTGCGAAAAAGCACCCCCCGCCGGTTTTCTGGTGCTTTCTCGACGATAGAGTTTACCTTCAGTCAATTATTATGCGGCGACCCCCTATTGCATAGGGGATGACTTTAAGCGTGGTTTTTTCGGTTTTGTTTGGGTTTTGTTGTTTCTCGAGAACCCCAAATACAAGGCACAAAATTGCCCTGCTCTTAATTGCCCCTACGAACAAGCGCCCATGCCCCCTGCTTTTAGTCCTCCCCTGATTTTAGGGGAGGTGGCTCGAGCGTAGCGAGAGACGGAGGGGTCGCCCTTTTCATTTCACCAGTCCATTCACCACATCGCGGTAAGCGTTCCGTGCCGCAAGTCGTACCCCTTCTGTCACGAGCGGGAAAGTGTTTAGAATATGCGCGAATTCGGGTTCTGTCAGTCCGTACAAGTGCGCGATAAGCCCGTCTAGTTCCGCCCGTAGTTTGGCTCGTTCTGCTGGTATGGTCGTTCCGTCTATCGAACCGCGTAAGCCCGCACTTTTGGCGAGGTCGTCGAATTCTGGTGTGGTGCAAATCAGTTTGGCGGCTCGAGTGATGATGGGTTTGAATTGGGAATCTCGAGATGTGAGACGTGGGACTGGAAGTTGGTAAAGGAAGAAGAATGTGAGGTTTGTTGTGACTCGCTGACGAAGTGACCAGTCAATGATATAGCTGTTCATTACTGCTGAAAAGTAGAGTTCTGTTTCAAAGTCTGGTGTTTTGTCTTCGAGCAATATGTGGGCGGTGGGTAGTTTATGGTTGCAAAAAATATCTCGAGGTAAGACCGTCATAATCATGGTTCGTTCGTTGGTACTCGAGGCAATATCTCTGAATCCAAGACGATACTGTTGATACTCGAGAATTTGTCCAACATCTTCATTGCGCGTTCCAATCAAATCTACTCGAGCTTCTTTTTCGTCTAGCCAGTATTTTGGTTCGCCCCAAGTATGCGTGAATTGGTGAATCATTTTACCTTCAAATAGTGGCAACCGTCCCGCACCGCTCGAGGTTTTGAAAAGGTGACTGTCGTTGGTCATGTGAAATTCGTTGGTGAGTTTCAAATTCCAAGTGTTCTCGAGTTTCTCTCCCAAAAGCGGAAACTCGAGCATTTTCTCAGCTATTTTCACATCTTGTTCTGACTGAAATTCCATGATGCTCATCGAATCTGGGCTTAATCGTTTAACCAGTTCGACTTGCATGGTTAAACCTGTGTGCATAGGAAATTGCTCGAGGTCAGTGACGTTTAAGCGCATGAATGCGGCAGGGAATTGCGTGGTGCTGCCGTGGTTGCTGAAAGACAAGACCACAAACTTAAAACGACTGTCCACGCCTTCAAAAATGTTTTTGCGGTTCTCAAAACCAAATAAACCTGTTACCGTAGTTTGCTCGAACAGCATTTCGCGCAAACCTTTCGCGCCAAGATCGGTGTAAATACCGCTTGGGATTACAATGCCGCAATGCCCAGATTTGCTTAAAAGGTTAAAGCATTGCTCGAGAAACAATTTGTACAAATTGATGTCCGTACCCGTTTTCTTGCCGTTCACCACACTGCTTTGATTGCTAAATTGCGGCGCGGCACGGTAGTACGCGCTTTGATGTGGGAATCTCGAGAGGTACGCCTCGTAATCTTTGCAAACACTCGGTTTTTTCAAGAGTTTATGCTTGATTTCCTCGAGTTCTTTAATGCCCATTTTGTTGATCGTGATGGTGTCATCATGGTCTTGCAAGAATTCTTTATCGTTTAGTTTTAAAATATCCCACGGTGGATTGGCAATAATTGCGTCAAAACCGCCCCTGTCCATGACTTCAGAAAATTCAAAACCCCAATGGAACGGCTCGAGACTCAGAATATCTTGAAGCTCGAGCGCTCGTTTTTTGGTTTTACCTTCTTTATTGGTTACTGAATCCCAAGTTGCTTGTTCAAACTTAATGCCAAGTTTGCCAAATTCGTTTAGTAACATTGGGTTTAAGACTTTTAACGCCTCTTCACGCCCATTTTGCAGGTTGTCACGCAGGGCTTGCAAATCTTGAATGCCTGTTTCACTTGCATGACGGTAACTGTTTAAGTCTATCAGGCGTTGCTTGATAATGTCTGGATAATCTGGCATGAAAAAACTGGCGTTCGGATTGAGACGTTTGTATTCGGTTTCGTCTACGTGCATTAAACCAATTAAACTGTTGCCGCTTAGAACGTTAAAATCAATGTTCGGCAGTGGCTCGAGTTCTTGCACATTGTTCGCACTCGAGACCATTGCTAAAAACAAGCGTAAACGGGCAATGTCGGTGGCTTCTGGCATTAAATCCACGCCGTACAGGTTGTCGGTGACAATGCGGCGTTTGAGAACGTAATTGATGGTTGTTCGATTTCCCTGCAATCTGGCTTTCCAGCTTGTTAGGTACGGGTCGTTCAAAATTTCGATACGTCCGAGTACCGCGCCGTAAGTGTCCATTAAGGTTTTTAGGGCGGCAATCAAGAACGCGCCGCTTCCACAGGCGGGGTCTAAAAGTGCTAGTTTGGGCAAAATGTCATCGAGCAATTCACGACACAAGTTTGCATCGGCTGTGACCAGCATGGCGTTGTAATCGCTAAAAGTTTTTTGTGGTAAACCCGTTACGCCGCGCCCGTCGTTGACTTTCTCGAGAATCAATTTTTCGATTGTTTGCTTGCACAAGTATTCGGTAATCTCGGGGCGGGTGTAGTACGCGCCGAAGGCTTTTTGGTTGATGTACTTCTCGAAAATATAACCCAGTACGTCGGGGTTAATTTCGTCGTCTTTACCGCTTGGGGTGTCGTCTAAATTCCAGGAGTAACCACTGAATAGTTCAAAAAGATTCTCGAAGGCGGTGTTGCTGACTTGAATGTTGTTGTTCGTGTTTTCAATGCGGTGGCGTAAGAACAAACCACCGTTTAAGTATTTGATCTTACCGATTTTATTTCTGACTTCTTGGCTGCGGTTTTCTTCGGGTTTAGCGAATCCTTCAAAGAACAAATCTTGCAAGAAATCCTGGTAAAAATTGCTCGAGTTATGTTCTGTTAGTTTGTCTTGCAAGTACGTTTGAGTGCCTTCGTTACCTTGTTCAACATTCAAAAAACCTTTCTTTTGCAAAAAATATATGAACATCAGACGGTGCATTAAAACACTGGCGTAATGCGCTCTGTCTTTTGCGTCGTTTATGCCTTCTATAAACCGTGTGAACTCGAGCCTGACCTCACTAAATTCTTTGTAAAACTTTTTTGTAACTATTTCAACGTCAAGCGCACCCTCGAGCCGCCTTGCCGCTTCAATTACGGGAATGTTGCCGTACTCGTCCAGTTCGGATATGTCCACGAACATTCCCGCAATTTTGGAGATGAACAAATCACCCGTTTGACCTTTGACGAACAAATGGTCACGCGGTAATTTCTTTTTGCCGTCTCGTTTCACCCAGTACCACAGGCTTTGGTTGGGTTTCTCGAGTTTGTCCGTAAAAATAATCAGATTCTCGAGCACCAATTTACTGATTTCTTTATGGATGTTTTCGCGCAAGGTTTTGTTGGTCAGTGCTTCAACACTTTCAACCTCAAAGACCAGCACCCCGCCAAGCAAAGCAATTTGTCGGTAGGTGTACTCGGTGTCTTTGACTTTTATTTGCGTGGGTTTGCTGCTCGGTGGTTTATTCCAGCCTAAATTTTCACGAAAAAGGTCGGCAAATTTAAATGCTTGCAAGTTTGTTCTCAGTGTTTTGATGTTTAAGCCCATGTTTAACCCACCAGTCCCAGCGAGCAAATAATTTGTGGTTCTTTGTTTGCGGTATCTTCTTGGATGATACACAAACGGTCATCTTCGCGCAGGGCAAACACCAACCGCTCGAGGTCTTCGTCAGAAATACCGCTTTTGAGTTGACGGTTGAGGGTGTCCAGGGCGGTTTGACGCAGTGGAAAACGGTAAATTTCGTCTATTACACCGTACAAAGCTTGGCTTTCAAACAAGCTGCCTTTGCTGCGTTCAGCATAATTTTTCAGGCGCTCATAAGTCTTAAATCTCGCACCGCTCGGTTTCCCAAGTTGACCACCAACAGTTTTTTCATCTTCGCTAATCAAGGCAATTCCAGTTGCTACAAGTTCATGATGGTTCGCGGCTCGAGGAACGTTTTTCGTGTTGGGTTCGCAAGCTGCCATGTCGAGAATTCGTTTTTGCGAGTGTGAAACACTGTTCCCGTTTTCATCCATCCAAGCCAGCGCGTCGTTGCCTTGGGCGGTTCGGGCGTAGACCAAAACACCTTTGGGTTGCTCAAGCGTAACAGTGTGACCTCGAGCGGCATACACAACGTTCGGCATATCTTTAATGGTCGTCTCGAGTTTCGGATTCTTTTCGATGGCGTTCTTCCAGATTTGAAAAGCGTAACTGGCAAGGTCTATTTCAGTGTCCGCTTCGCCGTCAAGCAATCCGCTTTTTTCGTTGTACACGTCAATCACAATGTTTGGGTCTTCGTCTTCAAAAAATTGTTCGTCTGTTCCGACCACTTCCGCATTTTGCCGCAAACGGTCATTGACACGCTTACGCAAGTTGATAATGCGTTCGACACCATCGGCAGGCAAAAAGCTGTAGCACAGAATGCTTTCGGCTTGTTGTCCAATTCGGTCTACACGCCCAGCGCGTTGAATCAGTCGGATAATTGCCCAAGGCAAATCGAAATTGACCACGATATGCGCGTCTTGCAAGTTCTGACCTTCGCTTAAAACATCGGTGGCGATTAAAACCCGCAATTCGTCCGTTACTTTCTTGTCATTGCTGCGTGGCGAGAAGCGCCACGCTAAGGCTGTTGGGTCACTGCTCGAGCCTACCGCACCCTCGAGATTCGTCACACCCCTGGCTTTAAGATTGCGGGTGAGGTAATGCACGGTGTCCGCAAACTGGGTAAAGACCAGAACCTTTTGTTTGGGATGAGTTTTGGCAATCAGTGTTTGTAAGGCATTCAGTTTCGCGTCCCTGTCAGGATTCCAAACGCCACACTTTGCCAGAATACCAAGAATCGCGTCGCAATCAAGTTGTAAGTGCTTTTTCAATTCTTTATTAAACAATCCACTTCGCAACCATTTGAAGCGTTTCGCGTACTTGGTGGTGTAATCGTTGTAAATGGCAGCCGAACGACGTTCCAATTGTACCGCCGTGAGAATTCCTTCCTGTTCGACATCATTCGAGGCAGTGTTCTCAAAATCCTCTTCTGGCGTGTCGGTTTCGTCTGTCAGCGTGAGTTCAAGCAAAGTTTGGGTGTCATCATCACTGTCTTCGTCGTTGAATCTCGGGTCTAAAAGCTCTGCGTTTTGTGTTCCAATCGGCAAGGGTAAATCATTCTCGAGCGCGTGTAAGAAAACATAATTACGCAAGACATGACGCTCTAAACTTTGGATAAAAGTTGTACCACCACTCTCGAGACGCTTAAACAAATTGGTGCGACAAAACCCGATCAATCGCTTTCCAGCCCGTCCAAGGTTTTGAATTTGTTTTTGCTCGAGTGGTGAAGGTGGTTGTTTGGGTTTCTGGGTAATGTAATTGCCCAGTCCGTAGCGTGGCAGAATTAAGTTTTCCACAGTATTCACAACTTCGGGGGCGTACAGGCGTGCATAAGGGTCGTTTGGGTCAGCATCATTCATCTGAAAGCCAACAGTGCGTGGTACTCGAGTTGGAAAGTACGAACGCCGTCCGTCTGAAAAATTCAGATACGTCCGTCCGTTGTCATCGGTTTTGGTGTAATTGTTTTGAATAAAACTACGGGTACGACGCACCATAAACAGGCGCATCAATTCGCGCCAGTCATCAGGATATTCACTCTTCTCGAATGCCTTTAATGAACGCGGTGGCGCTTGTAAGCGCATAAACTCGAGTTCCCCCATATTCCGTATCAGGGTTTCGGGACGAATTCCCAAGTCTGTATCTTCTTTTAGGAACAATGCCAACTGAGCCGATAAATCAAGATAGGTTTTATTGTACGGTGTAGCTGACAACAAAATGCACTTGGATCTGTTCCTTTCAATGTATTCCTGAATGACGCGGTAACGGCTACCTTCTGGGTTACGCAAGTTGTGACTTTCATCAATCACGACCACCTGAAAAATCCGTAATTCTGGAAGCTCCTGTAAGACACGGCTTGTAGACATGACTCGAGCGCCACTTAAACGGTAACGTTCGACATAATCGCGCCACATCTTCTCGAGGTTCTTGGGGCAGAGAATCAACGTTTGTGTTCCATGATCTTCTTCAAAAATTTTAGCCAGTGTTGTTGCCATCAGGGTTTTACCCAAACCCACCACGTCACCCAGCACCACGCCACCCCGTTTGTTTAAATGATGCGCGGCAATACTAACGGCTGCGCTTTGGTATTCAAACAATTCCTTGCGAAGGTCTTTAGGAATCTTGTATTCACTTAAACCCGCCCTCGCTTCTCGAGAAAGTTCGTAAGCCATTTTGATGTAAATCTGGTGCGGTGTTGCAGTTTCACCCGCCCAGGACGAATCTATAATGTCAACAAGCTCTTGACTGATGTCAATGCTCCAACGGTCATTCCAGCGATCTTCAAACCAACCCGCAAGCTTTTGAGCAGCATCACGCTCGAGGACATCAACATTTAATTCACCCTGATGGTGCAACCCTGCAAGAGTAAGGTTGCTCGAGCCTAGGTAAGCAATAATTGGGTTAAACGGGTCAAGGCGATGCAGCAAGTACAGTTTGGCGTGAAGTCCCTGACGCACCGAGAGCTTCACAACCACTTTACCGTCTTTGATTTGTTGACTGAGGCGCTTCAATGCCGCCTCTTCGCTTGCCGTTGGTACACCGTAGGTCAATTGTTCTTTAAAATGCTTTGCAACCTCAACTTGCCAACGCTTGGCGGTTGCATTGTCTAAGTCTTGAGGCGCACGTTCAAAACGGTAGTAATCTTTCAGTTCCCGAGCGGGAAGGGTTTGCATTCCAACAAGTAACCGAACTCGAGATTCTGTCGTTCCTGCAAGGGGTTCTACCTCATCTGCCAGAAGTTTCCAACCACGCAAGTTAAAGTAACCGACACAAAAATCGGCACGTTGCGTATGTTGAAGTGCTTGAACAAGAATTGGGGCTAGTTTTTCAGAGATATTATCAAAAATAGTTGGCATTTAATCCTTGAAATTACCTTCTTGAATAGTTTCTTAACTCAAAATAAGACCAAGTACAAATACTCAAAATCATTTTGATTGTTTTTCATTCGCTATTTTTCGTTGGCGTATTATTTTTTCAGCTTCCGAATAGAGCGTCATTTCACGTTGGAGTTTTCGCAAACTGAATCTTTGCAGATCGTGTTCCCGACCTTCATAGATGTCTGCAATATTTTGAATCACTTCTGGATTTGGGCTTGAATCATCTGTGACCCAATCTTCAGAAGTCATTGAATATCTATCTAAAATCCCGCCGAGAGTTACATCTAAAAATTCTTGGTAGGTCATTCCAATTCTGCTGGAATGTTGTTTTAACTGTTCATACGTTTTGTCTGGTAGGTCAAAGCCACGCTCGAGATATTGAACAATGGCTCTTCGGGCGATTTCAGAAATTGACTTTCCTGTTGATTTTCGGTGTTCTTCAAGTAAGCGTTGCACATCTTCGGGAATGTACAAAGTCATCCTTGGCGTTTTTGGATTTTGATTTCGATCAGAATCTTTGCTCACAAACGCATGATACTGGATATGCACTAAGTATAACATACACTACTTAACGTATGTTACTTCTTCATGGCGAACACCGTACTGATGAAGATTCACCTCTATCGGATAGCATTTTGAAATGTATCTCGAGCTTTCACGGTGTGATCGTCAAGCTTGCCGAGTCAGAAAGATTGTTTTTCAGGGTGATCCAAAGTTGCTGTCTGCTTGGAATAACACTGGCAAAATAATCTTGGTTGGCAACCAAAACTGTACCGTTTAGGCTCAGGCTGCTGGGAGTGATTGCCCTGATGTAATTATTGAGAACAATACTCGAGCCTAGCAAGCTTTGACCGACTGGTACTTGCCAATTTAGAACAACCGCAGCAGTTCCTGTCAGGTCAGCTTCCCAAGTGCTGTAAACATGATTAAACCCCGCAGGTGCGTAAGTCTCGAGGCTTGTGTCACTAATCCCTTTTGCGCCGCTCAGTCTTTTGGTTGCTGCACCAGTCACGGTAAACACAGTGTCATCAATGGTTTTGGCTTGGTTTGAAAGGTCACGGGTTGGCGAACTGATCCCTGTTCTTGGGTCGAGCACAATCCAAGTGCTGTAACTGCGTTTGGGCAAACTACCAGGTGTGGCAGCATAATTGTTATTCATTGGGCTGTACGTGGCTTGCCCCAAATAACCCCAATCTGCGCCCCAAGCAAAGCGTTTGTTGTTGGTTGAATCATTGTTGCCAGAAAAACTGTAATTCACACTCTGATACGACCATTGAAACAAACAAGGCATGGCGTGTTGCTCACCGATACAAAAATGACCTGCGCTGGTACTGCCACGCAAACCATCCGAACCTTCGTAACCACCCGCATCTTGCTTACCAATCACTCGAGTTCCGACAATGCCCATCTCGGCATCGTTGGCTGTGAACAATGAATTGTAGGCAGCGCCCGTGTTCACCTCAGTCCAATCCCAACTCGAGTTTAAAGTTAACGGCGCGGTGGTGCTCTTAAAATGATGCGAGTCGCCCCAAGCCACACCATTCACCACGTCGCTGGCGTTACCACTGAATTCCATTTCAC
>JAYVRX010000008.1:0-9159 GCA_043775825.1 Deinococcales bacterium | reverse complement strand
AAACGGCAAGCTCGCGCACCACTGGAAATTTGTCAACCCACTCAGTCACGCCACCGAAGTTCTGCAAGTCCTCGAGAAACATCAAACCGCAAAAGCGTAAGCTGTGCGCATGAATGATGACCTGAAAATAATGTACGACCTCGTTCGCCGCACCCGAGAAGTCCTGCTCGAGTTTACCGAAAGCCTGCCGAACGATATTTATATTCTCGAGCACAAAGACTTTGCTTACGGCAGCATTCGCAACATTCACGCTCACGTTGCAGGTTGTTATTTGTACTGGGCTGGCGTGGCGCTGGGTTACAAACGCGAGGATTTGATTGTGCCAGACGACCAAATTACCAATGCTAAAACCATGCGTGAACGCTTTGAGTTCGTGGACGGCATTGTGAATGAGGCGCTCGAGAAATTCACAGCCCCAGACGAACCACTCGAGTTTGCGCACCGCTCAGGACCGTTAAAAGTCACGCAGCGTTGGTTGTTGCTGCACCCAATCACCCACGAGTTTCACCACAAAGGGCAATTGTTGGCGCTTGCAAGGGTGCTCAAGCATCCATTGCCTGGGGATGTGGACACGGATTTGGTGTTGCCGTTTGAATGAATTGTAGTCGCAACTTCAGAATTAAACGATTAGAATAATGTAATCTCTCTGAGCAACTCAAAAATTGGGGGTTACATGAAAGATCAACTGCAAAAAGCGGTATTGGTTGTCGTCAGTCTGTCATCATTCGCAGCGACCAGCGCATTTTCTGGCACGATTGCCCTGGGAAATCAAAGCAAAAACTTTGCCCTCTGCGCAACAAATTGCAAAGGTGCAAACCATTACGTTGGATATGCCCGCCAAAACAACGCTCGACTTGGCACACAACAAGAATCCATACCCGCACAAGTGCTCCGAACCTTTCCAGGCTTAAGCGATGCCAAACAAATCCTGACCGCCAAAGGACGTACTGCCGTTCGGGTTGAACAAGAAAATGGTAACTTCGTGATTTCCGAACATCGGCTCGAGACCCTACGCATTGGCAACCTACGCAAATCAGAAACCATGATCGCCCAAGTCACAGACCAAATTGGCAGCGCCGAAGCCCGCGTTCAACTCGTTTGGGGAGACACCATCACCATTCGCTCAAAAACCCTTGCCCGTGGCACACCAGTCACACTGACACTTAACCGCACCATGGGCGGTTTTGGCAATCCTGCCACCCAAGGCGCGTACTACAACGCTCAAAGCGAAACTTACGTTAACGGTGTTGCCATCAGCGACCTGGCTTTTGGCTTCAAACGATACCCTGGCGAGGGACAAAAAGACCAAGTAACAGGCAAGGACAAATTGGATTATAAAATTCAAGTCAAAGTTGGTCAGACCATTCGGCTCGAGGGTTTATTGGCTGTGACCGACGGCGTGAAATCGGCTTTGAAATCACAACAGATTCTCGACGGTGCAGATTCTGTTGCCCATACCATTGCCATAGACAATAACGATGCTTGCGGTCAATCGAGCAGTGGTCAAATGGACGCTGGAACGTGCAAACCGTAGAGCTTACTTGAAACCCAAATTGTTGCAAACTGGCATGGACGCTCGAGTATCTATGCCAGTCATTTGTAAACACGGATTTGGTGCTGCCGTTCGAATGAATTGCTTGCCAAAATCGGCTAGACTAACAACATGGAAGTGCTAACACCCAATCCTGTTCCAGTTATTGAAATAAATGGTGTACTTCGTGTGGCAGGAACTCGAGTTACGCTGGACATAGTGCTCGAGAGTTTTCTGGACGGCGCAACGCCAGAAGAAATTGTGCAGCGTTATCCTGCGCTCGAGTTGGTCGCTGTATACGAAGTGATTGGGTATTATTTGCGTCATCAAGAACAATTGAATACCTACCTGGAAAATGGGCGAACTCGAGCTGAAGCCGTCCGTGCTGAGGTTGAAACCCGTTACAATTCTGTTGGAATTCGCGAACAGCTTTTGAAGCGTCAGACAAATAAAATTAGCGGATTTAGTGCTGCCGTTTGAGCGAGTAGTAAATTAGGTTTTGTGTTACGGTATTTTATGGTAAGAGCATTTGATCCAAATACAGGGTTTCCAGCCTTAACTGAGTTGCTCAACGAAATTGCTAAAACCAATTCAACACCAATGACAACTGAAGCAGAACAACAAGAACAAGTTGCCCTTTACGAAAAGTACGGACGGTTTCAGCAATGGATTATCCAGCACCCACAGGATGTTAACTTGCTGATTGCTTACGGAAATTTATTCAAGCAATCTGATACACCTTATGTCGAATTTACCCTTGCGATTCATCCCGATTTTACTCGAGAAAACCTCGAAGTACAGTTGTTAAACACGATTAAACACGAAGCCCTAAAACAGCGAGCAACTTATATTTCCGCACTTATTGGTTCTAAAAATGAACACTTACAACTGATTTTGGAAAATCAAAATTTCAAGCGTCATGGTGGCTTTCGTACAATGGAGCTGGACAACACTCAAGCTGTGCAGTTATACGAGCTTCCGTCTGGCTTCAGCCTTCGGATTTACGAAGAGGTCAATGACATCAATGTTTTAGTTGATATTGCAAATCGAGGATGGGCTGATTTGCCTGGACATAAAGTCACAACTTATGAGACTACAAACCAGATGCTCGAGACAAGCCAAGAAAGCATCTTTTTGTTATTTGATGACAGTGATCAAGTCATTGGTCGTGTTGGGGTAACACTGGAACACGATCAGGGTACTGTGGATTCACCTGCAATTGTGCCAACACAACGCACACCAGAACTTTATAAACTGCTCGTTCTTACTGGCATACACGATTTAATACAAAGAGGTTGTAAACACGTTCAAATGTACTCTTGGGGTGATTACGATTCAACAATTGCAGCTTACACAGAACTTGGTTTTCGGACAACGATACACGAGGTTGGTTACAAATTAGATTTATTTTGAGTAGTCCAAATTCACCAGTCCTCGAGCAATATTTTTCCGCCTCCGAAAGCTGCATCCCTAATCCGCTGCCATCTCGAGATCATAAACCTTCAACTCGTCGTAATACGCATTACGTTCCACCGCCACACGCCCCGCTTTTTGAATCAAATCCACCATCTTCTGTGTGGTCAACCCTAGCGGACTAACCGCCCCTGCGGCGTGGGCAATGTGCTCTTCAATAATCGTTCCGTCAATGTCACTGACGCCCCAGTCCAGCGCGACTTGCACCAGGTCGCTCGAGATCATGACCCAGTAGCCTTTGACGTGATCAAAGTTATCCAGGTAAATCCTCGAGACGGCAAGGTTGCGCAGGTCGTCGATGCCTGTCGTGAATTCGGTTTTGCCCAAGTTGAAGGCAAGCGCGTTGGCGTCGGGTTGGAACGCGAGCGGAATAAAGCTGTGAAAACCACCCGTTTCGTCTTGCAATGTTCGCAGCCTATCAATGTGGTCTAGGCGTTCTGGAAGGGTTTCAATATGCCCGTAAAGCATGGTGGCATTGGTGCGAATGCCTAAACTGTGGGCTTCCTTATGAATTTTTAACCAGTCCTCGGCACTGACTTTGCGTTTGGCAATCTCGAGCCGCACACGATCCGCAAAAATTTCTGCGCCGCCGCCTGGCATGGCGGCAAGTCCTGCGGCTTTTAATTCGGTTAAAACCTCGAGCGTGGTTTTTTTGGCGATGTGGCTGAGGTGCTCGATTTCGGCGGCGGTGAAGGCTTTGACTTGCAAACCAGGAAATTCGGCGTTTAAAGCCCGCACCATTTCAGGGTAATAACTCCAAGGGCGGGTCGGGTGATGACCACTGCTCATGTGGAGTTCCTGCAAGCCTGGTTCGTACTTTTCACGAACTTTTGCAACCACGTCAGAAACGCTGTAATCCCAAGCTCGAGCCTCGTTTTTGTTGGCGGCAAAGGCGCAGAACGTGCAACCGACGTAACAAATGTTGGTGAACTCGAGGCGCATCGAATGGACAAAATAGGTTTTATCGCCGTTCTTGCGCATCCGTACCAGGTTTGCCAGTCTCGAGAGGGTATTCAGGTCGTGCGTATCGTATAAGACCATACCCTCGGAAAAATTAAGGCGTTCACCCGCCATGACTTTCGCGGCTATCGGCTCGAGTTTGGGATCAAGAATCTTCATGCCTTTACTGTAGTCCTTAAGGCGTGGGGCAGGTGTCTCGAGTAGAATGTTGACGTGTCTGATTCCAACTCACAGGCTTGGTTTCAAAAACTGGTGCATCATGCCAGCGATTTGATTGTGGTGCTCGAGGAAAATGGTCTTGTTCGCTACGCCAATGCCGCCAGTTTGAAGCTCTTAAACCTCTCACCTGAAGCGCTGCTTGGGCAGGATTTTTGGCAGGATGTGCTGGGTTTAAACCCCGAAGATGCAAGACTCCTGCAAAGCTCGAGTGAACCTTTTGAATTTCCATTTATTGAGCGCGATTTGGTTTTGCAAGTCTCGAATTTACTGCACATTGCCGAATTGCGCGGCGTGGTCGTCAACGTGCGTGACATGACCAACAGCAAGAACCTCGAGCGGAGTTTGCGTTATCAAGCATTGCACGATCCCTTGACCGACCTGCCCAACCGCCGTTTGTTCGAGGCGGAACTGGCTCGAGCCTTACCGCCCGAGTCGTTGCTGGGAGTGCTGTTCATTGATTTGGATGGTTTTAAGCAGGTCAACGACACTTACGGTCACGATGTTGGCGATGATTTGCTGGTGCAAGTCAGCCAACGAATGCAGTTTTGCCTGCGAGAAACGGACATGCTGGCACGCATTGGTGGCGATGAATTCACGGTGCTTCTTGACCCAATCGAAAATATGAGCGAAGCCATGTTGATTGCCGAACGGATCATTTCTGTGATTCAACCCGTCTTCAAACTCGAGCATCACGAAATTTTTGTCAACGCCAGCATTGGTGTGGTGCTCGAGGAGGACGGCATCACCAGTGATGAGATTGTTCACCGTGCCGATGTTGCCATGTACCAAGCCAAACGAAGCGGCAAGGGCAAAGTCGTGTTCTTCAATGCGGACATGCTCACAGATACTTTTACGACCCATTGATTAGACTGACAACATGACAACGCTTTATCTTGGCACGGGTGGATTTTCCAACGATGATTGGGTTGGCATTTTTTACGACCCAAGCCTCAAGAAAACCCAGTGGCTTGAGTTTTACAGCCATCAGTTCAATGCCGTGGAAATCAACAGCACGTTTTATGCCGTGCCAGGGCAGAAAACTTTTGCTTCGATGCTCGAGCGGTCCGCTGGGCGGTTGATGTTTTGCGCCAAATTGCACCGTTCGTTCACGCATGACGTTTTTATTCCCAAGCTTGCCGCCGATCAAGCCGCCGCCGAGCGTTTCAAATTCACGGTGCAACCGATGCTCGATGCGGGCAAACTCGGTCCGTTGCTGGCTCAATTTCCGTTTGCCTTTAAGAACACCAGCGAATCTCGAGCTTATCTGACACGGCTTGCCGAATGGTTTGCGGGCGTGGACGTGGCGGTAGAATTTCGTCACGCCAGTTGGGACAAGGACATTGTTTATCAATTTCTGGCAGACATTGGCTTGCATCCCGTCAGTGTGGACTTGCCCGCGCTCGAGGGACTGCCCGCAGCCGTCTTGCGCCGTGACAAGCTGGCGTACATACGCTTGCACGGGCGCAACCGTGCCAATTGGTTTGACGGCAAAGATGCCGCCGAGCGTCACGATTACCTGTACACGCCAAGCGAGTTAAGTCCTTGGGTGACAGCTCTAAAAGCTTCCAAAGTCGAGAATGCTTTTGTCTTCCTCGAGAACACCACACGTGGGCAGGGGTTGACCAATGCTCGAGAGTTCAGGGAGTTGTGGGAAAAGCTCGAGCTTTAAACTTTAGGAACAACGCCAAGCACATTAAACATTCCAGGTTGAGCCTGATCGGTCAGTGCCACCATCGCGTTCATTAACGGCACAATCTCGAGGTTGACCCGCATCGCTTGAACGTCTTCCAAGCTGTGCCATGTGCCCAAAGATTGAAACATCTCGAGATTTTCGGTGCTTTGAATCAAGGTCATGGTTGTGGCGGGCGGTTGCGGCAGTCGTAAAAATGCCACGCATAAAGCGTTCCAAGCCGCAATAAAAGCGCTTTGATTGTGGCTCGAGACTCGGAAGACTGCGAGGGTCATGATGCTGGATTTAGAGGATTCTGGCATCATAATTTACTCGGGAATTTTGAGCAAAGAAACAAATCCTGCCTGCGTAAAGTGATGATCGGTCGTGAGTGCTTCAGTTAATTTTTGGCGTTGCATGACGACAAAGCTCGAGCAATCCACCAAGCTCCAGGTTTTGTCTGAACGTTTTGAGAGCAGTTCCCAGGAATCTGTGTCCAACGTTTCATCAATGTGAACCACCCGAACAAACTTTGAGTTTTTCATATCGTTCATCAAGCGAATTACCCTTTTGCGTGGAAAGCGCAGCGGACTGGTTAGCAACGCCACCAACTCGGTTAAAACATAATTTGTCGTAACGAATTGCTGATTGTTTTGCTGCAAAGAATTTAAAATTGAGACAGCAGTTTGGTGATGCTGTTGTTTTGAATCCAATAGATTTGCCCAACCAGAAGTATCTGCAAAAATGCTCATCCTTTTAAGGACTCAGCCAGGTTTTCACCGAGGTATTTATCGTGCTGATCTGCCCAATCACGAACATCAGGTTCGCTTGACATTGAACCAATAAGCGCCATCAATGGGTCTTCGGATGCTTGTGCAGCCCGCTCTAACCAATCTGCCGCCACTTTCTCGAGTGGTTGTTGTGTCGTTTTAGCAGCACGTTCGAGGGTCGAATACACTTTTTCGGGAATGGTAATGTGTAGTATCTGATTCATAAGATGATGGTAGCACTTGATCAATACCAAGAAAAGTCATTTGAGAACTGCTCGAGCCTCATGCTGATCCTGCAACTCGAGCTTCATTCGAGGCAACGTGCGCCAAACGGGTCGGGTACGGAATCCTAAAACCGTCAAGATGCTCGAGCACGAACTCGAGGGCGCTATCAGCGTCGCAAAAATGCCCTGGCGAAACGTAAATCAGCTTGGTGTTGCGCCGTGATCGCAGCGCAAATCCCAAAATTTCGCCGCTCAAAGACACCACAGGTTCTCGTGCGCCAGCCTCGAGCGCCACGTCTTCGTGCTTTCCAGTCAGGGGTTGTTTGGCAACGCCCAAGGATGGTTTCTCGAGTTGTACGCCCAATTGCGTGGCGATTCCGGCGCGGCGCGGGTGCATCAAACCGTTGCCGTCGCACCAGATCAAATCAAAGTCAGCTTTTAACTTCTCGAGTGCCGCCAAAATGACTGGGGCTTCACGAAATGCCAGAAAACCCGTGCGGTACGGAATGTCAGGCTTCATGGTGGCGGTGGCAACTTTGAGCGGTTTTGGGTTGCCGCGCTCGAGCAAGACTGCTGCCGCGAAAAGTGGCGCATCGTCGCCCTGCAAAAAGGAGTTGGCGCTCATGTCCACCGCCACAAAACGCTGAACATGCTCGAGTGAACCTTGAAACACGGCTTTTTGGGCAATCTCGAGTTGCTGGTTGCGCATTTGGTCAAAATCCATATTACAGCTCCGTTCTGATCTGCCAGAGTTCGGGGAACAAGACAATATCCAGGGCGCGGCGCAAGTAGGGCACGCCAGCCGTGCCGCCCGAACCCGCTTTGAAACCGATCACGCGTTCGACGGTGGTCAAATGGTTAAAACGCCATCGTCTAAAATTGTCTTCGACATCAATCAATTTTTCGGCAAGCGCGTATAAATCCCAGTACTTTTCGGTGTTGCGGTAGACCTCGAGCCAGGCGAGCATCACGTGCTCGTTGGCTTGATGCGAAACCGTGAAATCCCTGGTCAGCAATTCTTCTGGAATCTTTAAGCCGTGTTGATGCAATAACCCAATTGCCAAATCGTAAATGCTGGGCTGCCGCAAGGCATTCTCGAGTAGCGCGTAATGCTCAATCTGATGCGCGTGGGGTTTGAGCATAAAGGCTTGCTTGTTGCCGAACAAAAATTCGATCAAACGGTACTGATGCGATTGAAAACCCGAAGCCTGCCCGAAACTCGAGCGAAAAGTTAAATAATCTGTGGGCGTCATGGTTTTTAAGACCTCCCAAGCGCCCGTCATTTGCTCTTGCGCCCTTGAAACCCGTGCCAGCATTTTCATGGCGGGTTCGATGTTGTTCTCCAATAAGCATTTCATGGCACTTTGCAACTCGTGAACGATCAATTTCATCCAAAGTTCGGACACCTGATGAATGATGATGAATAGCGGTTCGTCGTGCGTGTCGGTCAGCATGGTCTGCGCGGACAACAGTTGCTCGAGTTTGAGGTACGAGCCGTAATCGAACTTGTCTTTCATATCGGTATGGGCACTGGCAAAAGTTGAATCGGCGTTGGGTTGGGTCATGGCTGTAGTTTAAAGGATTACTCAAATCTATTCAGTGTGACAAACGCAAACCTTCAAGAACGGGTAGAATCTCAAGTTGACACTTCTCGGGTAACCTCGGGAAGAACTTCAAGGAGGCTTTCATGAAATACGAACTCGCACCTCTGCCATACGCTCACAATGCGCTCGAACCTCATATTGACGAGCAAACCATGCAAATCCATCACGGCAAGCACCATCAGGCTTACGTCAACAACCTCAATGCCGCCCTCGAGAAGCACCCAGAGATCACGGCGTCGCTCGAGAGTATGCTGGCGGACCTCTCAAGCGTTCCTGAAGACATTCGCGGCGCGGTGCGCAACAACGGCGGCGGACACTGGAATCACAGTTTCTTCTGGGATTTAATGACCCCAGGCGGCTCGAGCACCCCAGTTGGTAGCCTGAATGATGCCATCACCGCGACGTTCGGTGGACTTGATGCCCTGAAAGAGAAAATCAACGCCGCCGGCGTGGGTCGTTTCGGTTCGGGCTGGGCATGGTTGGTCGTTAAGGGCGGCAAGCTCGAGGTGGTCAGCACCGCAAATCAGGACACCCCGCTCGAGTTGGGCGCGACAGCCGTGTTGGGCGTGGACGTCTGGGAGCACGCCTACTACCTGAAATACCAAAATTTGCGCCCGAAGTACCTTGAGGCTTGGTGGAATGTGGTCAACTGGGATAAGGCGCAAGCGAACTACTCGAAGTAATCAAGCTTTAAAATAGATTCTTGGTC
>JAYVRX010000007.1:0-35727 GCA_043775825.1 Deinococcales bacterium | reverse complement strand
GCCGAATCAGAACGAGGAGAAGTTTATTTTAGAAGACTGAGAGGACTTTCAGTCCATTATCAAACCCATGCACTTTTAGTGCATGGTCGTTTAGTTTGACGGCACACTACCGCCGCCCAAGGTGACAAGTGTTCCCCCAGAGAACACCTGGGAGGCGTTGTCAAACTCGCTCAAAGCCGAGTCTCACGATATTGAGAGCTATCACGAACTGCGCCCATTGCTGCAAGACGACCCCAACATGGTGGCGCTGCTCGAGACGATTGTTGAAACCGAACGCAGCAACAAAACCGAGTTGCGCGAACTGATGGGCAAACTCGATCCTTACGCTTATGACGCCACCCTTTGAGTTTTGAATGCCCGTTTGAGTTGGCGCTTGATGTCCGCATCGGTGTCCGTAGTTTTAAGGTCTTGTAAGGCTTTTAAAACTCGAGGGTTGTTACAAGTTTCAATCAGGCTGCCAACGGCTGCCCGTCGCACGCGAATGCTGGGATCGGTGTTGGCTTTGGCAATCAAAGTTTCGATCAGATCACCTGGCACGGGCAGCGGGCTAACCTTGCAAGTCTCGCAGCTTAAAGAATGCAGCGCCGCAGCCCTGACCCTGGGCACAGAATCCTCGAGAAGCGCTCGTAGTGGTTCGGCGCAACGATCATCTGCAATATGATCCATTGCCAGGGCGCAGTTGTAACGCACTCGAGGTTCGGGATGCTTTAAGCCTGCCAGCAAGTTATCAATCAACAAAGAATATTGCTCGGTTGCCAGCAAGTATTTCCGAAGCTCGAGAATGGTGCGCAATGGCATTAGGGCAAAATGCTTACCGATGTTTTTAGCGTCTGCGCCTAGCAAAGTTGTTGCCAGTTCTGAAACTCGAGCCATGCGAGATTCTGGCACAAAAAATGCTTTGGGACATCCGCAATTGCGCTTAAGCCTTAAGCTTCGCCCATGAGTCGTGGTGTGGAACTGGATGCTTTCATCGTTTTTTTTGAACCGCTCGAAATTAATCTTGCCAAAAGATTGCTCGAGCTTGAGGCTTCAACCTTAGAATTGTTCCCGCTCGAGAATTCCAATCTCATTCGTGCCGCTCGGGTCATGGGCGACACGGATTTAAAACTGGCGCTCGAAAATATTCGCGCCCATTTACTCGAGAACCGCGCCAAATGGATCGAAATTGGCGCTCGAGGTTACGCGATCATTGACGGCAAACGCGAGTACCGTCCGTGGCGAAAAAATGCTTATTTGACGCTCGAGAAATTAGAAAACTTACAAAAACTCGAGCCTGAAGTCAAATATCACGCGCCGGGTTGAAAGACTTGCTCGAGCGCCTCACGCATCACAAGCACGTCTGGCTCAAAACCAGTCCACATTTTGAAGGCAATCGCGCCCTGGTAAACCAGCATTCCCAAACCATCCAAGGTCTTCGCGCCTCGAGTTTGTGCCTCTTGCAAAAAGACTGTGCATGGCGGATTTGGAATCACATCGCAGACAGTTATGTTCGGTTTTATGGAATCAAACTCGAGGTTAGGACGGTCTGAAATGTTGGGGTACAAACCAATCGAGGTGGCATTCGCCAGAATATCGGTGTCTTCTGGCACGGCGTAAGCACTTAACCAATGCACAAATTCGGCTTTGACTGGCGTGTTCTCATTCAAGAGTTTGACCAGCGATTCACCTCGAGCCTGATTGCGGTTGACGACAGTAATATGTGCCGCACCATTTAACGCCAGTTCCACCGTTATCGCTCGAGCCGCACCACCCGCACCCAGTACCACCACTTTTTTCCCCCGTACCTCGAGGCTTGCGTCTTCGGTTAAGGCTCGAATAAAACCTTTGCCATCGGTGTTCTCGCCAATCAATTTGTTGCCCTCGCGTCGAATGGTGTTGACCGCACCCATCAAAAGCGCGTCGGGCGCGACCTCATCCAGAAACTCGAGCACCGCGACCTTGTGCGGAATGGTGCAGTTGATACCCGCGAAATTCATGGCGCGTAAGCCTAGCACGGCTCGCTCGAGGTCTTCGGGTAAGACTTCAATGTTTAAATATCGCCAGTTCAAACCCAGCGCCCTAAAGCCTGCCTCTTGCATGACAATGGTCGGATTTTCGGCGACGGGATGCCCGAAAACGCCGACCAGTTCAGATTTGTAATTGGTGCTGGACATCAAAAACCTCCAAAGAATAAGACTCGAGCTTTGTTTTGCCCAGCTTACAACTTTGGTCTGGGTGAAGCTGTTTTGGGTTGATCTGCTCAAATTGATTCAGGCATCACTGGCAATCGAAGAAGACAAAACAAAATTACTCGAGGTTTCTATCACCTCGAGTAATCCAAAGTTTTGTCATTATTTTACTGAAATATCATCTGCCCAAACGGTACTGCTCGAGTTTGCCCAAATATAAACCCTGGCGGCGGTCACACCGGCTGGGGAAACACAGCTTTTTGAAATATTGCTGAAAGTGGTTGCCGATATTAGGGTGTTGCAATCCCAAGTCGTACCGACTGTGGATTGAATGCCAATGTAGCCTTGTGGTGTTCCCGATGCTGTGAAAGCTTTGACCCAAGCACTGAGCTTATAGGTTCGTTGAGCGGTGAAGTCAACAATGTCTTGACCGATAGAATTGGTGGCACTGGCAAACAGCGACCATGTACCCGTTTTGACGTTGCCTACAACGTTGGTGACTCCAGAATTTGTACCACTAAGTTTGACCCAGGGGGTCAGTACACCTGTTTCCGCGTTGCCATTGAGTGCATATTGCGCTGCGGTAAAGCCAGATTGGTGTGCGCCAATGTCTCGAGGGGCGGTTACGGCTGCATTAAAGAAATCCAAAGCGGGTGCGGGTGCGGCAGTGGTATTGACGCCCATATCAACGGCTGGCGAGGCTGCATTGCCGATCTGATAGCCATTTTTGCCTGTGCCGACGGCTTGAAACAACGGATTGCCTTGACGACCATTGCATTCTTGGGCGGCGGCAGCGCATAAACCTGTCACGTCACCAAACCAGTTGATGCTGTAATTATCGCCCCAGTGAAGGTTGGCGTAACCTGCGTTTTGTGAGGCATAGAACAGGTCGTAATCGTAGGTGTTGCCGCGTCCAATGTGGCTCGAGGTGATGTTGAATGCTTTTGCACTGTTGGCAATATAAAAGATGTTGTTGCGAACCGTGTTGTTTGAACCAACCCCCCAGTAAAAACGAGCCGAGGTGCTGGTGGCTGGAACGTCATAGGTTACACCCGAAAGTGCGTAAGCCTGGGTGTTGAGGGCATTTTCAAAGTATACGGTGTTGTTGTAAATCTTGCAATTGTTGACATCACCAAAGAGTGTGATTGCGCCGTAATTGTTTTTATCATCGGTGATGTCGTTCTGAGAGATGTTGTAACGCACGGTACAACCCTCGAGCGGTTCTTTTGGGGTGCTGGTCGTGCCGTTGTTGTCAAAGCCAATCAGTAAAATGCCTGGTCCTTCGTTGTCATGCGTGTAGTTGTATTCGACAATGCAGTTGCGAACATGAAAGTCGCAATCCAATCCGCCGCCATCGCTTGTCCCCTCAAGAATTGGAGGTGTTGCCGTTGGCACAGCATCTCGAGTTTGATTGTGGTGGGCTTCGTTGTAACGCATGGCAACATTGTCCGAATTAAAAAACCAGATGCCGTAGCGTGCGTCCATTTTGGCACCGTTGTACGATGCGACGCTGTTCTCGACTTTGGAATTGTTCGAGGAGCTAATGAAAATCCCGTCCTCGCCGTTGTTTTCGGCAACGGTGTAAAGCACGCGGATATTGTCGTTACGAGGAAATATCGGCGTGGTTGTGGTGGAAATGGCTTCGTAATTTCCACCGACAAATAAGCCCTTGCCTGGGTTGTCGTGGGTGTAGACGTTACTGATTTCTACGTCCACCAGACGACCTTGATTTGGGGGCGTTAAAAATGGTCGGGCAGCATCTACGGCTCGGTAAGAACCAATAAATAAACCTGTCCAGTTGCCTGTAGCTTCAACATTGTTGATCCGAATGTATTGCTGCAGGTTTGAGGAATCAATAAAAATACCTGAACGGCAGGTTGCACATTGCTGATTTTTGGTGTTGGCATCGTCATGAATTCCTGCGGTGCTCGAGGAAACTTTAAGATCACTGATTTCCCAGTAGCTCTGGTTGAAAAGCTCAATCGCATTGGCATTTTCAGAATCGATCACAGCCCGATTGAGCGGGTTGGTATCGGCTGGATACGCACCAATGTAATTGCGATTGAGGGCGGTACCAGAACCTCTGGGATGCAATGTGCCTTTGTTAAAGCAATTTGCGCCACGTTTTAAGAAAACCCCGCCACCTGGCATGATTGTGGTGGTGTTGATGGTGGCAAAATTGTTCCAGGGGCTGGCAAACGTACCATTGCCATTGGTGGCGAGCGAGCAATCAATAAAGTAATTTTGTCCAACCGCTCGAGGTTGTGCTACTTGTGGTGTTACGAGCGGTGAACCGCAAGCGGTGAGCATCAGACTTACGCCAACAATCAATAGTTTTTTGAACACAGGAACTCCTTATGAAGACCATGTGACTCCACCGTAAGGGGGTAGTCTCGAGTTGTTTTAGCCTTTTACGCCACCGGCGGTAATGCCCGCGTAAAAGTAACGTTGTAAGCCAAAAAAGACCAGCAGCATTGGGATCACACTGAGTACCGAACCCGCCATCATCAGGTCATACGGCGTGCGCCCAGCCGAGCCTTGTAACGATGCGATCATCACCGGTAGGGTGAAATTATCGGGGCTGCGCAGCACAATCGAGGGGAATAAAAAGTTATTCCACGATGCCATAAAGAAAATAATTCCGAGGCTCGCCATCGCGGGCACAACCACGGGTATGACCACGCGCCAGAAAATCGTGATCTCACCTGCACCATCAATGCGGGCTGCCTCGAGCAGTTCGTTTGGCACGCCGTCCATGTACTGACGCATGAAGTAAATCCCGAAGGCGTTCGCCAGCCCTGGCACGATCAAGGGTAGGGGCGTGTCAATCCAATGAAACCAGTTTCGCATCATGATAAAAGTTGGCACAAGCCCGACCACAAACGGAATGGTCATCGTACCGATCATGAGGCTAAACAAAAAAGTTTTGCCTTTAAAATTGTATTTGGAAAATCCAAAACCGCCCAAGGAACAAAATAAAACCGACAGCACTGTGGACGTGACCGCAATAAAGGCACTGTTGAAAAAAGCCCGTAAAGCATTCATTTGGATGAAAAGGTTTTTAAAATTTTCAAATGTTGGGTTGATCGGTAAAAAATTTCGACCAAAAATTTCTTCTAAGGGTTTGACCGAAGCCAGCAACATCCAGACAAACGGAAAGGTCGTGAAAGCACAAAAGCCAATTACGATCAGGTACAAAAGCAGTTTGTTGGCTCGAGACACCACGCTGTTGTCACCCGAAATTTTGCCCTGGGTCATGAGCGCCTCCGGGCGGTTAGACGATTTTGAATGACGGTGGCGACCACCACAACGGCAAAGTACGCGTAACTTAACGATGCGGCGTAACCGTATTTAAGGTTGGCAAAGGCTTGCCCCGAAATTTCCATGGTTGGTGTGGTGGTGCTGTGAATCGGTCCGCCGCCGGTTAGAATGGTTGGTTCGGTATACAGCGCGAACGTGCCGATCACCGAGACGGTCAGCATAAAAATCATGACGGGGCGCAAGAACGGCAGGGTGATGTTCCAAAAGACTTGCCAGCGATTCGCGCCATCCACCATTGCGGCTTCATTTAATTCTGGTGGAATGTTTTGCAAAGCTGCCAAGAATAGCACCATCTGATAACCCGTCCAAGCCCAGACCAGCAAGATCGATATTGCCACCCGCGCCCACCAGACATCATCGAGCCAGGGAACGGGGGTGATTCCAAAATAACCCAACAGGCGGTTGGCAATGCCCGATTGTCCTTCAAAAATCAGACGAAATGTGATACCTGCCGCGACCATCGAAGTCAGTTGTGGCAAAAAAATCAAAGCCCTCCACAAGCCCTGAAACCGCAACAGATTTTGATTGAGGATGACTGCAAGCCCCAGCCCAGCAACCATCATGACCGGAAAGTGCATGACAAAAATCGTGACGGTGTTGAACATTGATTCCCAGAACAAATTGTCTTTGAGTAACTGAGTGTAATTGTCCAAACCAACAAATTGTTGTGCGCCAGGAGCGCCGTTCCACTCTTGAAAACTCAGAATGATCGAGAACAAAATCGGGTAAATTCCAAAGACACAAAACAAGACAAAAAACGGAGCAATAAACAGATAAGGATAAACAGACCAAGAACCACCTTTTTTTGGCTGTGTCCTCTTGCGATATGAAACGGTATCGGTCATCGTTCGTGCTCCTGAAATGTTGTGCTCTGAATCAGCGTTTGAGGCTCGAGTGAACAGATTGTGCCAACTCGAGCCTGGTTCACTTATGGACGGCGGGTACGATCTCGAATGGCTTTGGCGGCATTCGAGAGTACATCTTTGAGCGCCTGTTTACCAAGTGCCAACTTTTGCAACTCGAGCGACAAGAGTTTGTTGATTTCGGCGTAATCTTCGGTGTAGACGGTGGCGGCTGGCACGGTTTTGACGGCATCGGCAAAAATTTGACGGTATTTTTGCCCACCAAAGTACGGGTCGGCTTCGTTAAAAATCGGGTCGCTGTAGGTGCTCTCCAAGCTTGGGAATAGGTCGCTGGCTTTGAACATGGCGAGTTGCGAATCGGCACGTCCGAGATGGAACTGAATGTACGCCCAGGCAGCTTCCTTGTTCTGGCTTTGCTCGAGAATCGCCAGGTGTGAACCACCGTCGTTGCTGGCGCGTGAACGGCTACCAGAGAAAGTTGGCAGCGGTAGCACCCCCCATTGACCGCTGGTCTTGGGGGCGATCCAGCTTTTCATAAAGCCGCCCATCCAGACTGCCATCGGCAGGGTTGCGACCTCGCCCTCGGCAATGGCTTTGTACCAAGGGTCGGTCCAATTCTCGAGGTCGTTGTTGAGGTCGCCCGTCCAAAGGTTGGCGATTAAATCCAGGGCGCGTTTGGCTCGAGAATCCTTGTCGAGGATTACCGCACCCGCTTTGTTGACGTAACCCGCGCCCTGTTGCCAGAGCAGCGTTTCAAAAAAGCGTCCGTCGTTGCGGGCTTTGGAGAGCGGCAACATTTTGACGCCCGTTTTGTCTTTGATGGTTTTGGCGGCTTTGAGGTAGGCGTCCCAGGTTTTTAGGCTGGCTGGGTCAACGCCAGCTTTGGCGAATACATCGCGGCGGTAGTACATGGCGACTGGACCGCTGTCCCACGGCATCGAATAGTAGCGATTCTTGTAAGTTGCCGCCGTCCATTTGTAGGCATTCATTTTTTTGAGGTAGGGCTTGACCTTGGTGCTGATGTCGGCGAGTGCGCCAATGGAGGCGTACTGTGCCAAATTAGAATCTTCGATCAGGGAAATGTCTGGTCCACCCGTTCCCGCCGAGAAGGCGAGTTTGAGTTGGGTGTAAACATCGCCCGCCGATTTTTGGACGTACTTGATTTTGACGTTTGGGAATGCTTTGCTGAATTCGTCATCCACAACTTTCAGGGCATTGATTGGGTCTTTCCAAGCCCAGAGCGTGATTTCTCCCTTGATGTCGGTATTGGCTGCATTCTGGGCTTGAGAAACGAATGACAACGTTCCCGCCGCCAGTGCGGTCAGGGTGGTTGTGACGATCAGCTTGGTACGGTTTTTCATACGCTCTCCTTTGTGTTGTACCCGATTTTTCGCCCTGACTGCTAAAAATCAGCTTGAAGAAGTCGGTGCTGCCATGTTGACGACAACGAAATTGCACCCGCCCCTGGGTTGCCTCTTTGTCTCAAACAATGTGAACGCTCACAAATTAGCACCGCTCTTAAAATTTGTCAATACGATATGATTACCTTCTGCGTAAAAGCAATTCTTTGTATCTATTGACAAATGGAAGCTTGCTAATTATTCTGTGAACGTTCACAAACACACACCACTGGAGTCGGGCATAATGAATTTGATCGCCATGAAAAATCCAAAACCAAGACTCCAGCCAACCACCATCAACGATGTGGCGCGTCATGCGGGTGTCTCGTATCAGACAGTCTCGAGGGTCATCAACGAACACCCTTCAGTCTCGCCCATAACTCGAGAGCGGGTGCTAAAAGCGGTACAGGTGCTCGATTATCACCCCAGCGCCGTGGCACGAATGTTGGCGGCAAAACGATCTGGTTTGATTGGCGTGGTGACCTCGGGGCTGGCGCACTACGGACCAGGCAAAATGCTGACCAGTTTGGATGCCGCCGCCCGCAATTTGGGCTATACGATCAGCATGTTGCAAATTGTCGAATTTTCTTTAAGCGAAATCTCGAGCGCAATTCAAAAATTGCGTCAACAACAAGTCGAAGGCATTATTGTTTTTATTCCGACCCAGGGCATCGAACCAGACCAAATCGAACAACTCTCGGGTGGTTTACCTGTGGTCATCACCGATGCCGAACCAGGCGCGGGGCGTTATGTCACCAACATGGATCACATCAGCGGCACTCGAGCGGCGGCACAACACCTGCTGGCACTTGGGCATCGGCGGATTGGGTTTATCAACGGACCGCTCAATTGGTACTCGGGCATTTTGCGCCGCCAGGGTTGGCTCAGCACACTCAATCAAGCCAACCTCGAGCCTATCGCCGAATTTGAGGGCGACTGGAGTGCCCGCAGCGGATACCGTGCCACCAGCGAATTGCTGGCGCAAAAACTCGAGATCACAGGTTTGCTGGTGGGCAACGACCAAATGGCACTCGGGGCGCTTCATGCCCTGCATCAACACAATCTCGAGCTTCCACGGGACATGTCGGTGGTTGGTTTTGACGACATTCCAGATGCCGAATTCTTTGAACCCGCGCTGACCACCGTGCGCCAAGATTTTAGTCAGCTCGCCCACCGTGCGCTCGAGCAATTGATTGCACGGGTGGACAAAAAAGACAACATTGACCAACTCAGAATGATTAGCCCAAATTTGGTTTTACGTGGCAGCACCGCCCCGCCCCGCAGTTAATTTCTATAAAACAATATGAACATTGAACCGTGATCTGCGGTTCGGAGGTTTTTCGTGCCACAAAAAACAATCAACCATAAATTCGCTTTCGGCGTGGATTACTACCCCGAACAATGGGATGAAACGCGCTGGGACATTGACGCTTCACTGATGCAGGAGGCGGGATTTAACACCGTGCGCCTTGCCGAATTCGCCTGGGCAAAACTCGAGCCAGAATGCGGCGTGTTTGACTTTGCCTGGCTTGACCGTGCAATCACTGTGCTCGCAAATCACGGACTCGAGATTGTGCTCGGCACGCCAACCGCCAGTCCACCCGCCTGGTTGTACGCCGCCAATCCAGAAATTTTTCGCGTCTTGCCAGACGGACGACGTTTAACTTACGGACATCGGCGCGGTTACAGCCCAAGCCATCCCGAATACCTCGAGCACACGAGCCGCATCGTGAGGGCAATGGCGCAACATTACGCGAATCATCCTGCGGTAATCGGTTGGCAGATTGACAACGAGTTTGGTGACCGCGATTACAGCCCCGCCGCGCAACACGCCTTTCAAACTTGGCTGGAACAAAAGTATTCTACGCTCGAGGCGCTAAATACCGCCTGGGGGACTGTTTTCTGGAGTCACACCTACACTGCCTGGTCACAAATTCCCGTACCACTGCAAACGGCTGCAACCCACAACCCAAGTTTGTGCCTCGAGTTCGCCCGTTTTTCATCGGACAGTTACGTTCAGTACCAGAACTTGCAACTCGAGATTTTGAGGCAATACTGCCCAAATCATTTTATGACCCATAACTTGATGGGTTTTGGTTACGATCAAATCAATTATTACGACCTGGCAAACAAGCTCGATCTTGTCACCTGGGACAATTACCCGCGCATGTGGTGGAATATTTCTGAAGGCGACGAACCCGCTCGGGCGGCACTCGGTCACGCCGCGATGCGCGGACTGAAAAACCAGGCTTTCTGGGTGATGGAACAGCAATCTGGCGCGGGCGGCTGGGAGTACGTCGTGCCGCACCCTAAACCTGGCGAGATTCGACTCTGGGCGCTGCAAGCCATCGCGCACGGAGCGAACGGCATCATCTTCTTTCGTTTTCGTACCGCCAGACACGGCGCAGAACAATACTGGCATGGACTGCTCGAGCATGATGGAACGCCAGGACGGCGCTACCAGGAAGTCAAAGCGCTCGGGGCAGAGCTTCAAATGTTGGGAACAAAAATGCTCGAGACGCAACCCAAAGCAGACGTGGCTTTCGTGCTGTCATACGACTCGAGATTCGCCTTTCAGATTCAGCAAAACAACCCCAACCTGCATTACTCGCAACTGTTCAAACGGCTCTACTCGAACTTTCACAGCCAGAACATTGGTGTGGATGTGGTTTCACCAACTACCGACCTGCAAAATTATAAATTGGTTGTCGTGCCACTGCTTCACGTGGTCACACCCGAAATTACCGCAAACCTCGAGCGATACGTTGAGGCGGGCGGCACGCTGCTGCTCAGTTTCCGCAGCGGAGTCAAAGACGAGCACAATGCCGTCGTCAATGCGCCCCTTCCAGGTTTGCTGCGCTCGCTTGTGGGGGCAAAAGTCATCGAATACGATTCGCTTTACGGCGCAACGCCAAGCCAAATCCAAATGAACCTGCCCACTCGAGAAACGCAATTGTTTCCCAACGAAATCTGGTGCGATGTCCTCGAGCCTGAAGGGGCGCAAGTTCTTGCGAGCTACACCACAGGGCATTACGCGGGTTGTGCCGCGATCACCCGAAACCGTGTGGGATTGGGCGAGGTGATTCTGCTCGGCACGGCGGGGGAAAACCTCGAGCACGAAATTCTGGCTTGGCTGGCAGAACAACTCGAGTTGCGCCGTCAGGTTGCCGCTCCAAAAGGGGTCGAAATGGTTGAACGCCGCACCAACGATGAACGGTTTTTGTTTGTGCTCAATCACACCTCTGAATCACAGTGCATTCGAGTGCCCGCAAAAGGCGTAAACTACAGCGATCAATCATCCGATGACGGTTTTATGACACTCGAGCCTTTCGGTGTTCAGGTGCTGCATCTAAAGATTGCCGCGCCCGAAAATCGGGTTGCACATCAAGTCATGCCTTTATGGGAGTCTCAATGAGAGAACGCTATACGGTTGGTGTAGATTTCGGTACACTTTCGGGTCGTGCGGTTATTGTGCGCGTCAGCGACGGCGCAGAGTTGGGCAATGCGACGTTCGATTACCCTCATGCCGTCATGGACGACATCCTGTCCTCGAGCGGCGTGAAACTTCCCCCCGAATGGGCATTGCAAGACCCGCAGGATTACCTCGAGGTTTTCAAGCAGATTCCCGAAGCCATACAAAACAGTGGCATTGATGCTCGAGACGTGATTGGCATTGGAATTGATTTTACCGCCTGCACGGTGTTGCCCATCAAAAAAGATGGCACGCCGCTGTGTTCTCTCGAGCAGTACCGCAATAACCCGCACGCTTACGTCAAACTCTGGAAGCACCACGCCGCGCAACCCCACGCGGACCGCATCAATGCCCTCGCTCATGCCCAAAATGAAACCTGGATGCCGCGTTACGGCGGCAAAATCTCGAGCGAATGGATGCTCGCCAAAGCGCTACAAATTCTCGAGGAAGCGCCAGAAGTTTATGCCTCCGCAGACCGAATTCTCGAGGCTGCCGATTGGGTGATCTGGCAACTTTCAGGCAAAGAGACTTGCAATACTTGCACTGCCGGTTACAAAGCCAATTTTCAAGATGGTCAGTATCCAAGCCGCGAATTTTTGGGCGCACTCAACCCAGACTTTGCAGATTTTGCAAGTACCAAACTCTCGAGCAAACTCGATGCTTTGGGTTCTCGAGTTGGAGGTTTGACGGCGCGGGCTGCTGCTTGGACTGGACTGACGGAGGGCATTGCCGTCGCGGTGGCAAACGTGGACGCACACGTTGCCGTGCCCGCCGCCAATGCCGTCCAACCAGGGCAGATGGTCTTGATTATGGGCACAAGCACCTGCCACATCATGAACGGTGAAACGCTAGCCGAAGTTCCGGGCATGTGCGGTGTGGTGGACGGCGGCGTCAGCCCAGGCATGTTCGGTTACGAGGCGGGTCAAAGCGGGGTCGGAGATATTTTTGGTTGGTTTGTCAAAAACGGTGTTCCGCCCGAATGTCACAATGCGGCTCGAGAATCAGGCATGGACATTCACGCTTATTTGACCAGCCTTGCCGAAATGCAATCTCCTGGCGAACACGGTCTGATTGCACTGGATTGGTGGAACGGCAACCGCAGCGTGCTCGTGGACACCGAACTGAGCGGCATGATGATCGGCATGACCCTCGCCACTCGAGCGCCAGACATGTACCGCGCCCTGATCGAAAGCACGGCTTACGGCACGCGCACGATCATTGAAGCCTTTGAAGCCTCCGGCGTTCCAGTCAAAGAACTGGTGATCGCGGGAGGATTAATCAAAAATAAAATGCTCTTGCAAATTTACGCCGATGTGACCGGACGCGAACTCAGTGTTGCCGCATCACATCAAGGTCCTGCTTTAGGCAGTGCTATTCATGCCGCCGTTGCCGCAGGTGCTTACACCGACATTTACGCCGCCGCCAAGGTCATGGGCAAGTCCATCAAAAGTGCTTTTAAACCCAACCTCGAGCATTCCCGTATTTACGACGCTCTGTACGCCGAGTACAAGACCTTGCACGATTATTTTGGACGCGGCGCAAACGATGCCATGAAACGGTTGAAAGCCATTCGCAATCAAAGCAAAAAATAAATGTAGGGGCGCTGCTTGCAGCGCCCTGCTTATCATGCCTCTTGTCATGCCTCGAGTCCCGATCTGAATTTTCAAGGAGAAACAGAATGTCAACCAACACAAGAAATAACCCGTGATGCTCGAGCAACTGCGCATCGAAGTCGCAAAATGGCATCTCGAGTTACCAAAGAACAATTTGGTGACTTGGACGGGCGGGAATCTCAGTGCCAGGGATTTTGACTCGAGTCAGATGGTGATTAAGCCCAGCGGTTTGTTGTTTGAAGAACTGAGTCCTGAGAACATGGTTGTGACGGATTTGAATGCGACAGTGGTTGAAGGAAACTTGAAACCATCATCAGACACCGCAACCCATGCTTACATTTACAGACACATGCCCGAAGTCGGTGCGATTGTTCATACCCACAGCCCGTATGCCACGGCATGGGCGGCGAACGCGCTAGAAATTCCGTGTGTTGTAACGGCGATGGCGGATGAATTCGGCGGTCCGATTCCGTGCGGCGGTTTTGCCTTGATTGGCGGCGAGGAAATTGGACGTGAGGTTGTGCGGGTCTTAACTGGACACCGCAGCCCAGCAATCATTCTAAAAAATCACGGCGTCTTCGCGCTGGGTAAGAATGCCAAAAGTGCGATCAAAGCGGCGGTGATGTGCGAGGACGTGGCACGAACCGTGTTTCTAGCGGTACAACTCGGTGATGTCAAACCGATTTCTCAAGCCGATATTGACAAATTGTATCAGCGTTACAGCAATGTTTACGGACAGTAAAACTCGAGTTTCAAAAGGAATATATGATTAATCTTGCCACACCTGAGATCTGGTTTGTCTGCGGCTCGCAGCATCTTTACGGCGAAGAGGCGTTGAAACAGGTGGCTCAAAATGCTCGAGCTATCGCGGTTGGGCTTGATGGAAGCCAAAAAATCCCGCTCAAAATTATTTTTAAGGCACTGCTCACAACCTCCGATGAGATTCGGGCATTGATGCTCGAGGCGAATGCTGATACGAATTGCGCGGGTTTGATCCTCTGGATGCACACGTTCTCGCCGTCCAAAATGTGGATTGCGGGACTCTCGAGTTTGCAAAAACCGTTCTGTCATCTTCACACTCAGTTCAACCGTGATTTGCCGTGGGAAAGCATTGACATGGATTTCATGAACTTGAATCAAGCCGCTCACGGTGATCGTGAGGCGGGTTTTTTGCACTCGAGGATGCGACTCGGGCGCAAGGTCGTGGTCGGTCACTGGGCTGACTTTGAAGTGCAAGACCGTCTCGCCGCCTGGACTCGAGCGGTACGTGGTTGGCACGATTTGCAGGGCGCGAAATTTGCGCGTTTTGGTGACAACATGCGAAATGTTGCCGTGACCGAGGGCGATAAGGTCGGGTTTGAAATGCGCTTTGGGGCGGCGGTAAACGGCTACGGGGTCGGCGATCTGGTATCTAAGGTCAATTCCGTGTCCGAGGCGGCTGTGGATGCCTTGTGCGCCGAGTATGAGCGTCTGTACGAGGTCGCACCAGAATTAAAAGTCGGTGGCGCTCGCCACGAAGAACTGCGGGATGGTGCTCGAATCGAATTGGGCTTGCGGGTGTTTCTCGAGGAGGGCGGCTTTAAGGGCTTCACCACCAGCTTTGAAGACCTGCACGGTTTAAAACAATTGCCTGGATTGGCGGTGCAACGCCTTATGGCGGACGGTTACGGCTTTGGGGGTGAAGGCGATTGGAAAACCACAATCCTGTTACGCGCCATGAAAGTCATGGATGCGGGTTTGCCAGGTGGCACAAGTTTTATGGAAGATTACACCTATCACCTCAGCCCGAGCGGTCATCAAGTGCTTGGTTCACACATGCTCGAGGTTTGCCCAACTATTGCCGACGCCAAACCAAAACTCGAGATTCATCCGCTCGGCATTGGTGGTAAAGCCGACCCCGTGCGCTTGGTCTTTAACGCCCACCCTGGAGATGCGATCAATGCCAGCCTGGTGGATATGGGCAACCGTTTTCGCTTGATCGTCAACGAAGTCCAAGTGGTCACGCATCCAGAACTCCCGAAACTGCCCGTGGCTCGAGCCGTCTGGGAGTGCAAACCCGATTTTAAAACCGCCTGCGCCGCCTGGATTTACGCGGGTGGCGCACATCACACGGGTTTCAGCTACGGCATCACCAGCGAAATCATGGAAAATTTTGCCGAGATTGCAGGCATCGAACTTGTGGTAATTGACGTCGATACCCGCTTGCGAGAACTGAAAACCGAATTGCGGCAAAACGATTTGTACTACGCCCTCGCGCAAGGTTTAAGAAATTAAACTCGAGCATCGTATTTTCGCGCTCCCAATAATTCATCAAAAAACCAGAACTCGAGCCAACATACTCGAGTCTTCTCGGAGGGCAATTTCGAGCCTGACAGAAAACCCTTCGCTATTCGAGCAATGGCGAGTTACTTCACTTTTGTGACCGCCATATGACCGTGCCTCGATTAAGCTTGAGTTGCCAGAAACGATTTTCAATCTTAAAGCCTGAAGCTCAAAGAGTAACGTGAATCAAGGATTTGGAAGCGTTTTAAGCTCGAGTTTTACGGGAGGTTTTGATGAACAAGGGAATGGTTGGGCTGCTTGGCTTCCTGGCTGGCGTATTAATTGCCTGTAACGGCAATAACAATCCTGTTGTTGATCCTGTTGACAAAACCCCTCCAACACTGATTTCCACTTTACCCGCCGCCAACGCAAACAATGTGGATTTAGAAAGCCCGATCACGGCATCTTTAAGCGAAGTCTTAGACGCGAGTACGGTTGGTGCAAATGTCAGTCTGAAACAAGTCAGTAATAATCAAAATGTCTCCATCAACCCAAGTTTGAACATGGACACCATCACTGTTGGGCATTCTGCTTTAAGCTTACGAACGACCTATCAAGCCTCACTGGGCAGCAGCCTCAAGGACTTGGCGGGAAACGCCTTTGCGGGTATGGCTTGGAATTTTACGACTCGAGACGGCGTGTGGCACGACTCCCTACAAATTGACGCCCCGCTCTTGGGAAGTTACGGTTCACAAATGGCAATGGCATCCGATGGCAGTGCAATGGCGGTTTGGGTTACTTCTTCAAACGCAACAAGTAGTTTTGTCTGGGCAAGCCACTACACACCAGCCACGGGCTGGGGAACACCAAAACAAATCGAAACTCAGCCACTAAAGTACCGTTCCAGCCTTGGGGTTGGGGTAGATGACTTTGGCAATGCAATTGCTATTTGGGATCAATCAGATGCCGTGGCAAGTCGTCATGACATCGTAGCAAGTCATTACACCCCTGCGGGCGGTTGGGCGACGCCCGCAGCAGTTGAAACCGAAGACGTTCGCACTGCTGTAAATCCAGTCATTGCCATGAACTCGAGTGGTCAAACAGTCGCAGCCTGGGCGCAAAACGACGGGACTCGAGCCAACGTTTGGGCGAATGTATACACGGCAGGCACAGGTTGGGGAACACCAAAACTGATCGAAACCAATGACACGGGCAATGCCAACTTTCCAAGAATTGTAATTGATTCAAGTGGTAGAGCACACGTGATCTGGATTCAGGGGGCTGGGTCAATCAATCCCAGCATTTGGGGCAACCTCTACAGACCTGGCACTGGTTGGGATGTTGGTTTTCCACTGGAGAACCAAACTGCTGCCGCCGCCAATCCAAGCCTGGGGTTCAACTCGAGTGGCAATGTCATGGTGGTCTGGGATCAAATTGAAGAAAAAGTGATTTCACCAAATCAAACCATTGGTTACTGGCATGTTTGGGTCAACGTCTACACGCCTTCAACAGGCTGGGGCGTGGCAGGTCGAATACCAACCGCAAATGACAACAGCACCTATTCTGGGTCGGCTCGAGTCGCTTTAGACCCAAAAGGCAATGCAGTTGCGATTTGGTTACAAAACGCAGGCGACCAAACCTACAATGACGTTTGGGCAAATCGTTTTGAGTTTGGTAAAGGTTGGGGTACAGCGATAGCAGTCGCGCCCTTGCAAATTTATAAGAAGATGAACTCGCTTCAAGTTGCCCTTGACCCTTCAGGCAATGCCATCGCCCTTTGGCTGACTGACAATACTTCTTTGCAATATAACCGTTATCTTGCAGATACGGGCTGGGGAACTGCCAAAGGAGTTCAGCAATCAAACCCTCAACAAGTCACTTCCTTACCGCAAATTGCCATTGATTCTGCTGGAAATGCCCTCGCGGTATTTTCATTGATAGGTTCGCACATTTGGGCAACTGAGTTTAAGTGATCTCAAGAGCATCTCGAGCCTCAATGTTTGTAAAACTTGCCGTATTCGGTCATCAATAACCTGTACGGCGCTTCGTCTTCAACAATCTCTGGAAACCGTCCGACAGGCTCGAGAAAGAAATTATCGTTCGCGTCGTCGTTAACCGTCGAGACTTCACCAACCAGTACGGCGCTGTCCAAAGCCCGAAACTGATGGTACATGTACGGCTCGAGCGTGATGCTTTCACCAGCCTCGAGCATCACCGTTCCACCAGCCGCAACTGTACGCTGAATGCCGTCGCAAGAAACTGTAATCGGTTGGTCGGTAAACTCGTTTTGTTTATTTGCCCAGTGCAACACAATCTCGAGCCTGCCGCCACCACGGTTAATAATGTCTTCGGTTTTGGATTTGTGATAGTGGTGCAAAACGAGTTGGTTGGGTTTGCAGATCAGAATTTTTTCGCAGTAAATTTTGCCGCGTCCCGTTTTTAAATTCTCGAGTTTGCCATTGCGAACGGTAAACAGCAACACGCCTTTGTTGGCATAATCGCCCAGCCCAAAATCGGTGACATCCCAACCCAAACCGTTTTGGGTAATCTCGAGCGATTCTTTTCCTCGAGAAGTCCAATCTTCAGGAGTCCAAAAGGCAAATGGTGGCAGTTTGAAACCATGCTCGAGCGCAAAGTTTTCGCCGTCTTTGATGATTGCATTGATTTGGCTGCGTTTCATAAAACCTCCGAAATGGTTGCGGCAATTTGTTTGACCTCAGTCCAGTTGGTAATGCCCGTCATCGCGCCCACAGCCCGCACGCACATCGCGCCAGCCGCGTTGCCGCACTTCGCCGCCTCGAGCAAATTTAAGCCTTTTAAACGCGCCGCCAGGAAGCCAGCAATAAACGCATCGCCCGAGCCTGTGCCGTCAATGCTTGGAACATTCGCAATACCAACCGTGTGATGCAGCCCTTTTTTGTCCATCACGAACGAACCCTCTTCACCCATTTTGAGCGCCACGATTTCGCGCACACCAGCATCAAATAAGGCTTTGGCAACCTCGAGCGGCGCGGCGGTTTCGGGCATTCCCATGATGGCTCGAGCCTCGTGAAGATTTGGGCAGAAATAATCGGTTTCGGGCAGCACCGTGCCAATCAGTTGCATCCAACGTCCCCTGGCATCCCAAACGCTATCCAAGGACGTTTGAATTCCCAAGGCTCGAGCATCCTTGAACATGCCTCTGGTGGGGCTTCCGTCAATGCCTTCCATTCCAGGCAGCGCGAAATAACCGGCGACATGAATAATTTTTGTGCCTCGAGATTTTAATTCAAAGAGTGAAATATTTGAGGGTCGAAGGTTTGCATTCGCGCCGATATAATGCAAAAAAGAACGCTCGCCATCCTCGTCCACCGTGACCAGCGTCGAGGAAGTTCCAGCACTTTCATCCCGCTCGAGCATGGGAAAAGCACCGTGACGCCTTGTTTCGTTCAGCATAAAATCACCAAAGCCATCATTGCCAATGCGCCCGATCACAGCGGTTTTAATCCCAAATCGAGCCAATCCATATCCTGTACTGGCAGCCGAACCACCCGAGTACAAACCAATCGAATCCACAAGCTCGAGCTTGCCTTTTGCGGGCGTACCAATGACTGGACGCGCCACGCAATCGGCAACGAAAATACCTGTGGACACCACCTCGAGCGGGTTTGAAGTCATAATTATTCCCAGTCTAACGCAACCACCGAACTCGAGGCTTGCGACTTTAGGGCGGCGGTGAATAACTTGTGGCTGCTGGCAGCCTCGAGTGCTGTGGCGCACTGAAAGCGCGGGGTGTTGCCCGCAACCTCGTCGCAGAATGCTGCCCACATTTGCAGAATCGCGTCGCCCAGTCCAAATTCAAAAATATTCCCCGTAATGGTCGGGTACGCTGTGTCATAGCCCACGTCTAGCTCATGCCAAGCCTGCGCTGCGCCGCTAACGTATGGCATGGTGCGTAAAGTCTTCGGGCGTTTGGTGCTGAATTCGGCGCTGAGTTGCGTGCCAGCAACCCGAATAAACCAAGTGTTCTGCTCGCCTGGTGCAATGCGTTTCATGGATAGATTCATTGGGAATTCGTAACTGTCGTGCGAAACGCTGGTCAAGAGTTGCGCATTGTCCCAAGTTTCGCAAGGCACAAGATTGCCCGTGCCATTGGGTCGTTCGGTGATGATGTTTGAAAGCACAGCCCGAACATTGTCTGGCTTCCAACCCAAGCGAAACGGAATATGCACCGTGTGAAAACCCAAGTCGCCCATCACGCCGTACTCTCCGTTCACGGCAACTATGCGTTTCCAATTGATAGCCTTATTCGGGTCAAGGTCGCTCGAGTGATGAAATCCTGCCTCAACTTCAATAATCCGCCCAAATTTTTGCTCGAGCGCCAGCTTAAAAATTTTTTGTGCGGCAGGAAAAAACGGAAATTCGCTCGAGCATCGGACAATTAATTCGGGATGGTTTTGAAGCTCCTCGAGAATCGCAGTGTTCTGCTGTAAATTCATGCCAAAAGGTTTTTCGCCCAGCAAATGCTTGCCCGCCCTGATAATTGCCAGGTATAAATCTTGGTGAAGATTGTGCGGCACGGCGCAATAAATTGCGTCCACTTCTGGATTCTCGAGCAAAACTTGATAATCGGTGGTGCACTGTGCCACACTGCCAAAACTGTTTAAAAACCATTCCATCAATTTTGGGTTGGTGTCACAAACCGCCACAATTTTGGGTTTGACATCCATCTCGAGCAGATGCGCCCAACGCGCCGCCGCCGAAGCAAACTCGCGTCCCATCAAACCGCAACCGATCACGCCAAAACGCAAGACTTGCTGGCTCATACCGCACCCTCGAGTATGGCGAGGGCTTGATCTGGTTTCGCATTTTCATGAACGATTGCCATTAATGCCTTGGTCATCAAGGTTGGTTTGGCGTGCTGAATCACGTTGCGTCCGTAGACAATGCCCATCGCGCCCTGCTGCATCAATTCAAAGGTTCGCTCGAGGATTTCCTGGTCGCTAACACGTCCACCGCCGCGCACCAGGACTGGGACATCGCCCGCAATTTCGATAACTTTGTGGTACTCGAGCGCGTTGTCGCAAGGGTCGGCTTTGATGATGTCCGCACCCAATTCGACGGCTTGCCGCACCAAAGGCAAAATTTTCTCGAGCGTACCGTCCACCAAGTAACCGCCAGCTTTGTTGTTGGCTTGCATCACCAGAGGTTCAATCATGAGTGGCATTCCGTAACGTTCGCATTGCGGTTTAAGTTTGTTGATGTTCTGGATGCAGGCTCTGAAAACTTCAGGTTGACCAGGCAGCATGAACAAATTCACCACGATGCAAGCGGCATCAAGACGCAGTGCCTGCTCGAGCGGCTGTTCGATCAACTCACTGAAAAGCGTGCTCGGCAAACTCGAGCCGTAAACGTTCGCCACATCGGTTCTTAAAACCAGTGACGGTTTTTGTTTGCCTGGTACGGCTTGCAATCGTCTGGCTTGCCCGAGGCTCAGTTGCACCGCGTCAGGTGCGGCGGCGACCACGGCTTTCACGGCAGCATCCATGTTTTCGATGCCAGCCAAAAAACCGAGTTCGCCAAAAAAACCGTGGTCAATTGCCACGTCAAAACACTTGCCGTCACTGCCCATTAAACGCTTCAGTCTGGCGTTCATGCCGCGCCCCTACCGCTCGAGCCGATGGTTTTCATGCGGTCACGCACCACGTTGGTCAGCGTTTCGATGCTGGGCTTAAACAATTTGCGTCCATCCCATTCGTTCAGGTCTGCCTGAATTGTTTCGCGTAATTTGCCAGAGAAAGTCTTTTGCAATTCCGTGCCCAAATTGACTTTCGCCACACCCCTGGCGATCACTTGGCGCATGGCTTCAAACGGCACGCCAGAACCGCCGTGCAAAACCAGTGGAAGTGGCGTGGCGGCAGCAATTTTCTCGAGTCGCGGCAAATCCAAACTGATCTCGCCACGGGTTTTTTGGTGCGCCGAACCGAAGGCGGGCGCGAGAATATCTAGCCCTGTCAAACGCACAAATTCAGCCACCGCGCCAGGGTCGGTCAATGCCTCATCCGCCACAATATCGTCCTCTTTACCGCCAATCTGCCCAATTTCCGCCTCGAGGCTAACGTTGTATTGATGCGCCAAATCGGCGGCTTGCTTGGTCAGTTTTACGTTTTCCTCAAACGACAAGTGCGAGGCATCAATCATGATGCTCGAGAAACCCGCCTTCAACGCCCGTTCGACCTCCTCGAGCGTCTGCCCGTGATCGAGGTGTAACACGACAGGCACGCTACTTGCCTCTGCCATCGCCCGAATCGCGGCTGGAAAACCAACCCAACTGGCATACTTTAAAGCGCCTGTGGTCGTGGCGATCATTACGGGGCTGTTCTCGAGTTCGGCGGCGGCAATACACGCGCCAACAAACTCGAGGTTGATGCAGTTGAAAGCGCCGACGGCATAACCGGCGGCTCGAGCGGGAATCAGAACATCGTTTGCGGTGACTAGCGGCATGGTTTTTCCTCCTGGGTTTTGATCGAACGGGTGGTCGTATACCATTCCCTACAAATTGGGATTGTTTATGGGTGTCTCGAGATTCTGTTTTTGATCTTCTATTGTTAATATTTTTTTGTCGGGAATGTCTTTAAAATCAACGCGTTTTGCCCTGCCAGTTTGCCAACCCATCATGCCAGATTCGCCGTTGGTCAGTGCGCCGCAAGCTGCGAGTGCCAGCGCTGCCGCCAACGACCTGTCGTGACTGCTCGGACGACCACCGCGCATGGCGTGCGAGGGTCTGGAAAACCGCAACCGCAACCCAAGTGCCGCCTCGAGTTCCAAGACAATCTGCTCGAGGTTTGGGTAACCTTCGCTGGCAACAATCAGGGCGTAATGGTGATGTTTGATGGCGGCTTGTGTAATTTTTAAAAGCTCTAAACTCGAGATCGGATGCTCGGGCAACAACACACAATCCGCACCTCCCGCACGTCCAACCCCGAGCGCCAAAAATCCGGTGTCGCCGCCCAAAGTCTCGAGCACGCACAACCTTGGCAGTGCCTCGAGGGTGTCACGAAACTGGTCAATCATCTGCAAACCAAAATTGCAGGCGGTGTCAAAACCAATCGAATCTTCAGACCCCGCCACGTCGTTGTCAATGGTGGCTGGAATGCCCACAACCTTGATGCCAGCGTTTGCCAGTGCCGCTGCGCCACGAATCGAACCGTTGCCGCCAAGCACCAGCAAGTGTGTGATGCCAGCTTGCTCGAGTTGTAAAATGGCTTCTGGAATTTTTACGCCAAAATCTGGGTCTCGAGACGACGCCAAAAACGTGCCACCGTAACGGGTGAAGCGCATGGTATCGGCTGCCTCGAGATTGAGAACATCACCGCGCAACAATCCCGCAAAACCTTCACGGATGCCAACGACCTGCCAGCCCCGTTCTTGCATGGCGGCGTTGGCTTGCCAAATTGCCATGTTCATGCCTGGTGAATCGCCGCCCGAAGTCAGAATTCCAAGCTTTGGCATACCGAGCTTTGGCATACTGCGCCTCAACCCCCAACCATTAGTTTGACGATCTCATCGCCGTTGGTGTCTTTGGAAAGTCGCTCGCCTGCAAGTTCGCCGCGACGCAAGACCATAATTCTGTCTGCCACGGCAAAGATATCAATTAAATTGTGCGAAATAAAAATGATCGCCACGCCCTGCGCCTTTAAACGGTGAATCAATTCAACCACTTTGCGCTGCTCAGGAACGCCCAACGCGGCGGTGGGTTCGTCCATAATCAAGACTCGAGCCTTCCAGTAAATGGCGCGACCTATCGCCACCGCTTGTTTTTGACCGCCCGACAAATCGCCAACGGGTTTATCAAGCCGCGTTTCAATCTCGAGCGTGTCGAGCACCTCGGCGCTGGCAGAACGCATCAGTTTGCGATTGATCATTGGGAAGATACCAAAAGCTTTGGTCATTGGTTCGCGTCCCAAAAAAACGTTCGCTCCGACATCCAAATTTTCGGCAAGTGCCAAATCCTGATAGATCGTTTCGATGCCTGCCGCTCGAGATTCTTGCGGGTTGGTAATGTGCACCTGCAAGCCGTCCATAAAAATTTGACCATCGTTGGGCAGGTGCGCCCCAGAGATGCACTTAATCAGCGTACTTTTGCCTGCACCGTTGTCGCCAGCCAGCGCTAAAACTTCGCCAGGGAACAATTGAAAACTGACATTCAACAATGCCTGATGCCCACCAAAACGCTTGGACAAACCTTTCGCCTCGAGAATTGCTTGTGTCATGAACCCACCACGCTACGGCGCGATTGATCAACCAGCACAGATAAAATAATCACCATACCGACGGCAATAAATTGGTAAAACGGCGAGACGTTGATGTAGACCAGACCAAAGTCAATCACGGCAATAATCAGTGCGCCAATCACCGTACCAACAACCGTGCCAGCACCACCGAATAAACTTGCGCCGCCAATGACCACCGCCGCGATGGCATTGAGCATGGTTGGTTCGCCAGCTTGAGCAGCACCTGCGGTAAAACGCCCTGTGTAAATCACGCCGGCAATACCAGCCAGCAGCGCGGTCAGCATGTACAAACCAACCGTGTGACGCTCGACGTTGATGCCGGCACGCTGGGCGGCTTGCTTGTTACCACCAATGGCGTAAGTGTACTGCCCAAATTTAGTTTGCGATAAAACATAGTGCATGATAAAAACCAAAATAATCGTGACCAGCACAGGAATCGGAATAATTCCAAGAAAGCTGGTGTTGCCAAAATCCGAATTGACTTTATTATCCACTGGCACGGTCACACCATTGGCGCTGAGATACCCAAAACCTCGAGCGATACCGTACATGCCAAGTGTGCCAATGAACGGCGGAACTTTTAATCGGGCGATCAGCAAACCGTTAATCAACCCAGGAATCAACGATGCCACCAGTGCAACACCAATCCCAATCAGCAAGCTTAACAATGGCGGTACGCTCGAGCCGAGTTCCTGCATCACTCGAGCACCAATGACCGATGCCAACCCGACAATAAAGCCCACCGAAAGGTCAATGCCGCCAGCCACAATCACAAAAGTCAAACCAAGACCAAGCAGCAGAGGTTGGACGGCTGCCATCAAAATACTTTGCACACTGTTGAGGTTAAAAACGAAAGTTTGACCAAAAGCGATTCTTGCCCAAACTTCAAAAAATACGATCAGAAAAGCCAGAAACAACCACGACCAGATTGCGCTCAGGGTTTGCAAAACACTCGAGCGGGGTCGTTCTTGTTTGGC
Organism: Deinococcales bacterium; assembly: GCA_043775825.1. Taxonomy (GTDB): domain Bacteria; phylum Deinococcota; class Deinococci; order Deinococcales; family JAAFIG01; genus JANXTZ01. The sequence goes on along the minus strand of JAYVRX010000007.1, from coordinate 11,378 downwards.
AGCCAGACTCATGAAAACCTCGAGATTGGTTTTAATTTTTTCTTGTTTTGCATTGTTGTTTCGCTTTCAAAATGTTTTTGGTAGGGGCAGACACGCCTGCCCCTACGACAAAATTGTGGCTTACTTCGAGGAGTACAAGAATTTTTGCACGGCTGGATCATCAATGTTCTTTTTGTTCATGATCGTGTAGCCCGTGCCGTAACGGGCTGGGATTTTTTTACCTTCCAGGGCATCAATGGCGTATTGCACGCCTACCGCGCCCATTTCGCCTGGATGTTGTGCAATGGCAATGTCCACCGTGCCATTTTTCAGGTCGTTAACAATGCTTTCTGGGGCGTCAAATGCCACGACTTTAACGCGACCACTTTTCTTGGCGGATTTAACACCATTGGCTGCGCCAATAGCACTGAACAGGTTTGCTCCAAAAACACCTTTGATGTCTGGGTTACGGGCAAGGACAGCAGCGAATTGGCTGGCGGCTTTGTTGGCATCGTTGTCGTTGTATTGCGTTTCGAGCACAACAATGTTCTTGTATTTCGCCATCTCTTCTTTGAAGCCCTGCTCGCGTTGATCGGTGGTGCTGATGCCTGGTTTGACGTTGGAAACGTAAACCTTGCCGCGTTTGGCGATGGCTGTTGCCAAGGCTCGAGCCGCCACACGTCCGCCTTCAACATTGTCTGATGCCACGTATGACAGTGGGAAATCGGCATCGCCAGCGCCTGTTTGGTATTTGCCCGTGTCGCCGATAAAGGTGTCTACGGTAATGACTTTAATGCCCGCATCGGAGGCTTTCTTTAACGGCGCGATCAATTGTTTTTTGTCGGTTGGGGCAATCAAAATTGCGTCGGGTTTACGGGCAATCACTGCGTCCAAAATAGGAATCTGGGTGACTGGGTTAAAGTCGGCAGCGCCTTGGAAGCTTAAGTTCACGCCGAGTTTATTGGCGGCTTCCTGAGCGCCTTTGTTCATGGTGATGTAAAAGCCGTCGGTGGTCAAGCCTGGAATCAGTGTGATGTTGTATTTTTTGGTTTGCGCCGAACCAGGAATTGCGGTTAAAAGTGCCAATCCCAACGCTGCTAAAGCCAATTTTCGCATGTCATCCTCCACATAAACCTCGAGTGATTGCTTGTTGCCGCAAGAGTGCTTTTAACCCATGACCACCTCCGTAAACGATTTTGGAATTGCAATTTCACCCTGATAAATCGCTTCTAGCACGCATTCGGCGGCGCCAGGGGCGACAGGATGCTCGAGGGTCACGTTTTGGATTTTGAGTTGTGCGCCCAAGTTCAGGTACGGGTAAGCACGTTTGGCAAGTTGACGTTTTAAGCTTGGTGCAATCAGATCGGTAAAACTGCTGCCGACGCTCGCCAGCACCAGTTGTGAAGGGTCAAATAAATTCACCAGGGTCACGGCTGCCAGACCGATGGCAGTCCCAGCCTCGTCAAACACGGCGCGTCCGTGTTGGTCGCCGCCTCGAGCGCGAAGCGTGATTTCGGCAATGCTGGCACTTTGGCGGCTGCGTTTTTTGTAATTGTTTTCAATCGCTTGACTCGAGGCGTAACGCTCTAAACAACCACGGTTTCCACAGGGGCACAACAAGCCTTTTGGATCGAGCGAGACATGCCCGAACTCGCCGGCAAAACCGTGTGTGCCACGGTAAACGCTGCGGTTAATCACCACGCTCGCGCCAATGCCGGGTCCGGTGATCAAAATATAAACAAAACTCTCGGCTTTGGTTTGTCGCAAATGCCCCGTTGCGGCGGCATTGACGTCTCGCTCGAGCCTGACTGGAAGTTTCAGGGCTTGCTCGAGCCTGTGCTTCAGGTTCATGCCGTTTAAATCTGGGAATGTGGGCGCTCCGAGCACCACGCCGCGTTTGGAATCCAGTGGTCCTGGGGTGGCAATGGTTAGGGCGGCAACCTGACCAATTTTTAATTTTTTGGCTCGAGCCATCAATGTGCGGCTGGTTTCAATAACTTGGGCTATCACCCGCTCAAAGCCCTCGCCCATTTGGCTTGGAGCGTACAAAACCTCTTGTTGAACCCCCAAAGCATCGTATAAACCCACCTCAAGACCATCAGGGACAAGATGTATTCCAAGCACGCTAAAGCGCGTCGCATTGACTTGCAAGGGCGCAGGGTGTCGCCCCCTGGCGATGGCGGTGGGTGGATGCTCGAGCACCAGACCTTCAAGGCTTAAATCTGTAATCAGTCCACCCAGTGCCGCCTTGGAAAGCCCCATTGCGCGTGCCAGTTCGGCGCGTCCCTGCGGGCGCTCACGCAGCAACTCGAGCGCGGTGGCGCGGTTGACACGGCGCACGTCTCCTGGGCGTTGACCCTTGGAAATCGCGTCAGGAACATGGTGAACCAAGATTGGTTCGAGCACCGAATAACCTCCTGGACTTTCTTTGGAAGGTTATAGTAAACTTAGTTAACAAAAGAAGTCAAGAGCCAGTTTAACCGTGTGCGCGAGTCATCACAGCGACCATTCGTCTGAGTGGCAATTCGTTGCACGGTACAATAAACGCCCGATTCTCTCGAGGTTCTCTGATGCCAAAACTGCCCAAGACCATCATCGTTGCCGACATTGGCGGTACAAAAATCGCCCTCGGTCATCTCGAGGCTGAAAAAACTTCAACAACCAGTTCAAGCGTGATGACGCAGCGCCTGCGGGTTGCCGACCCAATCCGAGCGCTCGAGCAAATTATCCTCGAGTACGCCAGCCAGAATCAACTCGAGTTTGATGCTGTCGTGCTGGGCGTCCCGGTCAGTTTAGACCGCGATATGGATTTGGTGCTTTCAGGTCCAAACATCCCAGAACTCGAGGGTTTAAAGCTGGCAACTTTGCTCGAGGCGAAACTTTTAAAACCAGTGCGGCTCGAGCGTGACATTGTGCTGCTGACTTTGGGTGAGCAGCATTCTGGTGCAGCCCGAGGCTCGAGTTCGACGGTTGGGGTGTTCTTGGGAACGGGTGTTGGTGGAGGATTTTTGATTGATGCTAAACCGTACCGTGGTTTTTCAGTTGGCATGGAACTTGGACATATTCCCATTCATGGACATGGCAAAATCTGTGTCTGCGGCAACTTGGACTGTTTAGAAGCTTATGCTTGCGGTCATACTTTAAATGAACTGAGCCAACAATTTAATGTTTCGGTTTCTGAATTGTTTAGTACCCGTAACAAAAACCTTTTTTCGGCTTTACAAGATTTTGTCCGCGATCAAGCCTTTGCCATCGCCACCACCATCAACTTAATTGACCCCGAAGTCTGCGTGATTGGCGGCGGCATCCCGTTGATGCAAGACTTCCCAAAAGAAAAATTGATTCGTACCATTCTTGAGCATCTGCGCCGACCATACCCCAAAGAATCGGTCAAGCTCGTCTGGGCAGAACTCGGCTCGAGCGCCAGTTTGTACGGGGCGTTGGCGGTGCTCGAGGAACGGTTGTGAATGATTTATTGCTTGGTATTGACCTTGGTACAAGTGCCATCAAGGTTGGAATTTTCACACCCGATTCGGAGGTGATTCGGCTTTTAGAAGTTTCAACACCAATCAAGCGCATTGCCCAAGAATCTGCCGAACACGACGCTCGAGAGTTGTGGGAAGTCACGGCGACCTTAATTCGAGAAGCCGCGCAAGGTTATTCAGCTCAAATCAAAGCCATTGGTATCAGCAGCTTTGGCGAATCTGGCGTTTTGGTAAACACTGTGGGCGACCTGCTCGAGCCGAAAATAATGGCATGGTTTGATGACCGTCCCAAAATCATGCTCGCAAAACTCGAGCAAACCGCTTCTCTCGAGACGCTGCGTGCCAGTTCGGGTTTGATGGCGGATCACACGTACTCGCTTCTCAAAATCTTATGGCTCAAACTCGAGCATCCAGAATTGTTCACGCCCGAAACGCGTTGGGTGTCATTGGCAGATTGGATTGCGCTGCAACTGACGGGCACAATTCAAATGGGTTTGACGCAGGCTTCCAGAACCTTGCTGCTCGATTTGAAAAACTCGAGTTGGAATACCAATCTTGGGCAAAAATTCGGTATTCAAGACCTGCTCGCGCCGCTCAGAATGCCAGGGACAACCATCGGAACAGTGACGCTGGAGGCGGCGAAATCAACAGGTTTACAGCCTGGTACACCCGTGCTCGAGGCAGCCCACGACCAGACCTGTGCGGCGTTCGCGCTAGGCGTTAACGCGCCTGGGGCGGTTATGCACGCCTGCGGTACAGTCGAAACCTTCATGCAAATCCTCCAGCGCGATCAACTCGAAACAATGCTCGAGCAACGCGGAGTCGTGGTCGGACATCATGCGCTTCAAAACCAGTGGTACGCCATGACGACTTTTCGTGCGGCGGGTTCGACCTTTGACTGGTTTGTTCGCACCACGGCAGACCAAAGCGATTTTGAAGTCACTCGAGCCAGAATTCTCGAGTTGGCGGGGCAGTGCACGGGCGACACGCCCTTGTTCGTGCCGCACCTGCGAACCCCAAGCGACGATCCTTTTGACACCGCGCTGGCGGGTGGCACGTTTATGGGTTTGCGCGAAACGCATGATCTTGGACACCTGGCTAAAGCCGTGCTGGAAGGCTTGTGCCTCGAGTCAAACCGTACTTTAAAACGCTTGCGGCTTGCGCCCCGCAGCATTCGGGCGGTTGGCGGTTCGACCAGGAGCGATGTTTGGATGCAGTGCAAAACAGATATTCTTGGCGTGCCGCTCGAGGTTTATATAAGTCCTCATGCCAGTGCGCTCGGTGCGGCATTGCTGGCATGGCATCATTTGGGCAACAAGGTCAAAACACCGCTTGCGACCAAGCAATTTATGCCAAAACACGACAATCACGCACTCCAGACACGGTACACTCAAGTTTTGCGAGAACACGATAGACTGAACGCAATACTTCACGAGGATACCAGCACCCATGACCCAAGCCAGAATCATCACCCTGACCCTAAACCCCGCCCTTGACATCACCCAAGTTCATACTGGCGTGACGCTTGGTGCAATGAACCGCGCCCAAAGTGCCTTTATCGAAGCCAGCGGCAAAGGCATCAATGTTGCCCAAGCCGCCGCCAAATTAGGCATCCCGAGCATCGCCATTGCGCCGCTCGGTGACGTGGTTGGTCAGGCGATCTCGAGTTTGTTGCTCGACACCAATTTTGAACTGGTGAAAATTCCGATAGCGGGCGCAAGCCGTTGCAATTTTAAGTTGGTTGACGGCTCGCAGATTACCGAATTTAACGCCAGTGGTCCTACGCTCGATTTGCTCGAGTGGCAAACCCTCGAGACGACACTGTTAAAACGAATTTTGCCCAACAGTATAGTGGTGCTTGCAGGCAGTTTGCCGCGCGGAATTCAGAGCACCGTCTACGGCGATTTAACCCGTAAAATTCAACTTCGCGGCGCGAAAGTCGTGATCGACGCCGAAGGCTCTGCCCTCGAGTTGGCACTCAAAGCCGAACCTTGGCTGGTCAAGCCCAACCGTAATGAGTCCGAAATGCTACTCGGCACTAAAATTCAAGACCTCAGCGATGCCGTGGCAGCCGCCAGAAAGATTCAAGCTTTGGGGGCGCAAAACGTGCTGCTGTCCTTGGGCGGCGAAGGTTCGATCATGCTGACCAAGTACACCTGCTTTCAAGCCTCGCCGCCCAGGGTGCAAGTCAAAAATACCGTTGGCTGCGGCGATGCGCTACTGGCAGGCACGATTGTTGGCATCACCCAGAACATGGACTGGACTGAAAGTTTACGTTACGGCACAGCCGTTGCACTGGCGAGGGCGCTAATGCTTTCACCCAGCTTCCCAAACGCAGTCGTCGCCAAGCGCCGTATTAACGAGGTTCAGATCACCAGCAATGTTTAAAGGAGAAACCATGAACCAACGACCCGAAAAAAATCAGTACAACCCTTTTTATGAAACTTATGTTTCACTTGTGCCAGAAAACGAAATTCTGCCAGCACTCGAGTCGCAAATCGAGAAGACTCGAGTCATGCTAACTGGCATTTCCGAGGAAAAATCCTTGTATCGTTACGGTGCTGACAAGTGGAGCATCCGCCAGGTGATCGGGCACATGATCGACGGTGAACGGGTTTTTGCTTTTCGGGCTTTTACTTTTTCTCGAGCCGACACGGTGCAACTTTCGGGTTTTGACGAAAACCAGTATGTGTCTCAGGCAGGTTTTGACCAGATTTCTCTGGCAGATTTAACCACCGAATTTGTGGCACTGCGAACCGCGAACGTTTTGATGTTCAAGCATTTAAAACCTGAAGCCTGGACTAGAGATGGCACTGCCAGCGACAACCACATTACCGTACTGGCGTTGGCGTACATCATGGTTGGTCACGTCAGGCATCACAGCAAAATTTTGCAAGAACGTTATTTCTAAAAGGAGCACCATGCCTCGAGTCAGCGGAACGTTTCAAGTCAAACTTAACCCTCTAACACTCAACAACGACACAGCCGACTCGAGCCTTGGTCGGTTGGACATTGATAAACAGTTTCTTGGTGATCTGATCGCAACCAGTCGCGGCGAGATGCTCTCGGCTGGCACGGCTGTTAAAGGCTCTGCGGGGTATGTGGCGATAGAACGGGTTAGCGGTACACTCCAAAACCGTAACGGCAGTTTTGTTTTGCAACACAACGCCACCATGAACAGGGGAGCGCCAACACTCGAGATTGCCGTCGTGCCAGATTCTGCAACCGATCAACTCGAGGGGCTGAGCGGCACAATGACCATCAATATTGCCAATGGCGTGCATTCTTACGAATTTGAATACACGCTCGAGCCAAAAGATTCAATTTAGACTTTTAACGCAACAATATTTTGGTAGTCCAAGTTAACGCATCGGGAAAATGGCACTCAAGACGAGTGCCGTTTTTTGTTGTCTTGAATAGAAATCTCAAAACGAGAAAAAATCTCGCGCTCCAGAACGATGCTGCCCTCAGATCACCGAACGGGTTCGCCCAAATCAAATTCGGTATCTGAGGAGTCAAGATGCAAATCGTAAAAATCTGGCGCTCAATCGTGCTGTTCACTGTTCTTGCCTGTGGTTTGGCTTTGGGTGCAACCCAATTCATGCACGCGCCAACAACGACGACAATACTGGCGGGCGACGACACGAAAGGAGCAGGTGGCGGTTAGAGTAAGTCGTTCGAGACATGGGTAAGACGCCACACTCTTACCCATGTCATGATTGAATTCATGCCACGCACTTTGTTTTCTTCTTATTTTCCCGAACTCGGTGCGACGATCCAAGAATTGTTGTCCAATGGGCATAGCGAAATTGCCGCACAAACCCTTGAACATGCACTGAAGGCAGCCAGTACCGAACATCAACAAAATATCATTGCTCAGACGCTCAATCACACCAATCTTGCCCTGCGAGGAAGTCCGCGCTGGGCAGGCTTATGCGCACGTCTGTACTGTGCAACGCGCGACTTTAACAGTCTTCAAGAATTACTCGAGACACAACCAAATAACTTTTTGGCGTACCAAGCCTGGCTCGCATTAAAACAAGATCAGAATCCTGTCCAAGCCTTAAAACTTGCTCGAGAGGCAGAACACGACAGCCAAGGATACGAACTTGGTTTGGCATTGCGCACCCAAGCCATAGCCTTGTTTGAAACCCAACAAGAAAGTTGGGAAGAAAAATTTAAACTTGCCTGCAATCATTTAACACAATCTTCGCTCGGGCGTTGTCAAATTGATTGGGGTCGAGCACTCGAGCACAACGGTCAGCACATTGAAGCTCGAGGAGTATGGGCAAAAGCCCTTCATACCCTTCAAAGCGACCCGTATTATGCCGCAATCATTTATTACAACATCGGTTTATCTTGCCTAAAATCAGGAGAACCAGAAGCCGAACAAGCATTTTACAACCTGCGCCAAACCGCGCAACGTTTTGAGGCAGCAGAATTTAAGGCTCGAGCACAATGTGGACTTGCCGCCTCGAGACGTGCCTTAGGTGAGCTTGAACGGGCGCTCTATACGTACCAAATCGCTCAAAAAATAAATTCTGATACTGACGATCAACGCCAGATTCTACGAGGTATTGGACACACACGGCGTTTGCTTGGACAATACACCCAAGCACTTTCTGATCTCGAGAAAGCAACACAAATAATCGAACAAGACACTGAAACCCAGACTTCCTGGGTTTATGCCGATATCGCAGCCCTTCATGCCCAACTTGGAAATGTTCAACGCGCCCGAGAAGCCCTAATGCGAACGGGCGATCTGATTCGGCGCGAAGAAGATTATCAACGTGCCAGCATCGTCAAAGCCGAAATTGCCAGACTCGAGCATCAACCCCAAATCGCGCTTCAACACCTGAGCGAAGTCAACCCGAATCGCCTTTGGACTTGGGAAGAGGCGAAGTGCTTCCCCGAATTGTTTAGCCTCTGGGACAAAGCTAAAGGCACAAAAACCAAAACCATTTCGATCATTCGTAACGTGATTCAAGTTCGTTTATTCGGAACAATTCGAGTCGAAGTCAACAACCGACCCATTCCTTTAAAGTCCAACGGACGACCAGCCGAACTTTTCGGATTGCTGATGTATCACGGTGGAAACCTCTCGAGTGAACGTGTGAACCACTTTTTGTTTCCAGAAGAGAGTTACGAACAACACCCACGCAATCGAAAGGCGTTATCACAATTTGTGAAAATCCTTCGTCAAACCCTGGGTTGGAACGACAGCATTCAAAACCGTGCAGGTCGTATCGAACTTGACCCAAACAGTGAATGGCGCAGTGATTTTGAGACAAACCATAGACACAGCCGTTTTCTGGACGGAATGGCGAGCGAATGGATTCTTGAAGTGAATCAAAAACACGCCCCTTCAATCTGAGCAAACAACACTCAAAAAAAATGCGTCAAAAATACAAATTATCGTTTACTCGACAAACCTGCGACAAGCCTTCATTATACTCGCACAATGTTTGAACCCAGCACTGCCAACAAAGCCAAACGGCTGCTCGAGATGGTGAGCTTATTGACAGCAGGTCAATACACCACCAAACAACTTGCCCAAAAACTATTCGTATTCGACGAAAACCCAAACAACACAGATCAAAAAGACAAAGCCCTGGAAAATAAGCAACGTGCCGTACAGCAGTACATCAAAGAATTGAAAGATCAATTCGACATCAAGAAATTACTGAATGACCGCTACACCATCAAACAACCTGGTCACGATGGACTCGATCCACTCGAAGCCCTGGCGCTTCATGCCAGCACCCGAATGCTCTACCACCAAACACCACACCGTATCTACCGCAAGGCACTCGAGCGACTCCTCAAATTTATCCCAAGCTCGATTCGTGAAACCGTCAAATTAAGCGTCCAACAAGTTGAAACCCTGACCAGCGAAGACAAAGCCTTCGAGTTTGCCGCCCGAGCTTGGTTTGCACACCAGCAACTCGAATTTACTTACGACACGCCAAACGAAAGCCGAACGTTTTTATTTGACACGTTTTTTATTGAAGTCAACAGAACATCACACGCCATATACCTGATCGGATTTGAGCACAACTACAAACACCAAATCATCACCATCAAAGCCAACCGAATCCGAGAACCACGAATCCTCGAGACAAATTACAAAACCCCAAAAAGTTTTGACATCAACCAGTACCTTCACGGCGCGGTTGGAATACTGGGGCAAGCCGAACAAGAACTGATGACCGTAACCCTGCGTTTTGCACCCGAAGCACGACACCGACTTAAAGAGGGCGGTTACAGCCCCACCACCAGCCTCGAGTTTTGCCCCGACGGAACGACACTCGCCACCGTCAAAGCGGGCGCAAACAAAGACGGAATGCCTTGGGAAGTCCTCTCGTGGGCGAGGCAATGGAGTGCCAGCGTCGAGATTTTGAGTCCGCCACACGTGCGCGAACTCTGGCTCGAGGATGCACGGGAAGTGATTCGACTGTACGGAGGTGCAAGCCAAACCACAACCGCTGCCATCAACTAAACATAAACACCCCACCAAGAATTGGAGCACGCCATGCACCCAGAAGAAACCGCCCGCAATGAAATGCTGCAACGCCTTCAAGACGAAGAAATCAAACTCAAAACCGAACTGCAACGCAAACACGAAGAAGACCTTGCCAGACTCGAGATGCGCAACCGCCTGCAAGCCGAAGAACTCGAGCACCGCGCAAGAATGCAGCAAAACTTTATTCCGCAAGCCCAACCCGTCGTAATCAATAACGTGATTCAAAACAATGTCAACATGACACGCCCGACATTGGGTTTTGTTATCAGGGCGCTGTATTTTTGCTTTTTTGGATGGTACGTCGGATTTGCCTGGATTGCCGCAGCGCTAGCAGTGTGCTGCACGATTGTTGGGATTCCACTAGGAATACTGATGCTAGCCAAAACCAGCCAAGCATTTTTCTTATGGTGAGCGTGCAAAATTTTTACTGCTCGAGATTGATGAGGTGAAACATGATGCAATCACAGCTTGATATTCGAGACGTTTACAATCAAACCATGCCAAACTTTGACCTGAACATCAGTGTGCTCGAGATTCAACTTGAAGCCCGTAAAGGATAATTCATGCAACCCTCAAAAACGATTTACTATGGACATACACACGAAGGCAGCCTAGTAAACGGTCAAACGATGCTCGAGCATGGAACTGAAGTTGCACGTTTAGCTTCAGAACGAGCCAGCTTTTTTGGTGATGAAGTCAAAGCAAAATTGACTGGTGAACTTCATGATATTGGCAAGTATGGTGATTTATTTCAACGTCGTCTGCAAGATCTCGAGAAGGGCTTAGATCATTGGTCGGCAGGAGCGCATATTGCCTTACTCGAGTACCGATTGGTGGACATCGCACTTGCGATTCAAGGGCATCACATTGGTTTGCAATGTGGGACTTTTCAAAGCCTAAAAGAAATGCAACTCGAGCATCTCGCAGTCAAGCACCCGCTCGAATTACGACTTTCAGAAACCAACGTGGCACTGCTCAAAGAACGGCTCGAGGCAGATGGCGTGAAATTACCAACGCCAACACCAGTTACAGAACCCACTAAACTCCCCAAAAGTGCTGCCGAAATGCTCGAGACGCGAATGCTGTTTAGCGCTTTGGTGGACGCAGATTTCTTGGATACCGAACGCACCATGAACCGAGGCAACCCAAAATTTGTACCACGCCCAGCACCACCAGCTTTGCAAGCGGCTCGAGCGCTTGAATTGCTTGAAACAAGAATAGCTGAATTGAACATCGATGAAAGCATTCCCGAAAAAACGCGAGCGTTACGACGTTCACTGGCAGACGCTTGTGCCAATAGCGCCACAAATGCCGCCCGTACTTTCACACTGACCGCGCCAACAGGAACAGGCAAAACCCTTGGAATGCTGCGGTTTGCTTTAACTCGAGCA
>JAYVRX010000006.1:0-2776 GCA_043775825.1 Deinococcales bacterium | reverse complement strand
GCACGACCAGATCGGGTTGAAGTGCCAGGGCTTGGGAAAAATTTAGCACAGGAAACTCGAGGCTCGGCAGTTTTTCGCGGAGGATACTGACCGATTCGGGGTTTGGGTCAACGCCTGCAATAAGTTGGGCATCGGGATTTTCGGCGATCACCCGCGCCCAATGTCGCCCGCGTGTTCCCAGTCCGACCAGCACAACGGTAAGTGGTTTCATGGTGTCACCTTTAAATACTCGAGAATTCCTGTTTGAAGTGGTACGTGGGCTTGCCAACTAAGTTCTTGCTTGATGCGTGTGCAGTCCATCGTGCCGTGTCGTGGTGGTGGTGTCGCCGTCCACTCGAGCAGGCTTTGCAGGTCAATTTCGGGTACGATTGCTTGGAAGGCTGCCACCAATTCGTGACCGTTGATTGACGCTCCAGCCACGTTGTACAAATGAAGCTCGCCATCACCCGCTTGAGCCACAATCAACTCGAGCAAGCGTGCCAAATCTTGGGTGTGTAACCAATTGTAAATGTCAGTCATGGCTCGAGGCAGTAGCACTGGTTTTTGTTGCAAGATGGCTTGGGCGATTTGGTGAATGATGGATGTTTTGTTGCGGGTAGAGGAGGCGTGTTCACCTGCGCCATACACTGGTCCGAGGCGCAACAACCAAACTGTCAAACCCGAGCTTTTGCCAGTAGCACAGATTTCTTCGGCAAGCAGTTTTGAAAGTGCATAAGCACTGGCGCTCGAGGTCGGACTGTGCTCAACAATCACTTTGTCGCTTGCTGCGTACACACCCGAGGAACTGAACAACACCAGATGCTCAACCCCGGATTTTTTGGCGGCATCCAGAACGTGCAGCGTGCCGCGCACGTTCACCTCGAGCAAGTGAAGATCATTGTCATCGGTGGTGATCGCGGCGGCATGAATCACGGCTTTGGGTCGAAGCTCGAGCATCAGTTGTTCAACGGCGTTTTGGTCAAGCACATCCAATTCTCGAGCCGTGCCGTGCCGATCACAAGCGACCAATTCAAGGTCAGTGTTTTGTAAATGCTGAACCATCGCAGCGCCAACAAATCCGCCTGCTCCAGTCAGCAATACTCGAGAGACGTGATTCAAGGTTGCACGAACTTTCCATCTCCAGGTAAGCCCATGACTTGCCCATTGGCGAACACGGTTTTGCCGCCGACAATCGTGCGTTCGACCCGTCCCTGAAAGGTTTTGCCATCAAAGAAAAAATCGTTCTCTCGAGCTTGACTAAATTCTTTGTGTTTGTTCACCACGGTTTTTGCTTCGAGATTGACAAGGATCAAATCTGCATCTGCCCCTGCTTGAATCGCGCCCTTGCGGGGGTAAATACCAAAACGTTTTGCGCCATTTGTTGACATCAAATCAACGGCTTGCTCGAGTGTAATCTTGCCTTGGGCGGCGCTATCGAGCAGCATCGGCACGAGCATTTGCACGCCTGGCGCTCCTGGCGGGGCAAGCCAAATATCGGTACGGGCGCGTTCTTTTTCTTCAACCGTGAATGGTGAATGATCGGTGGTGACACTCGAGAGTGTGCCGTCACGAATTCCTTCCCAGAGCGCTGCATTGTCACCTAGTGTTCGCAGTGGCGGGTTGATCTTGGCATAACTGCCGTATTGCTCGAGTTGTGCCTCACTAAACAACAGGTACTGTGGGCAGGTTTCGCCAGTGATGTCTTGTACGCCCTGCCATTTTCGCAGCGTTTCTAGGGCGTGTCTCGAGGTGACATGGGCAATGTGTAATTTTGCGCCGATAAGATCATTTAAGACCGCGATTTTGGCAATGGCGAGTGCCTCGACCACAGGAGGGCGGGACTCGCCGTGCGTGGCAGCATCGTTGCGCCCAGTGGATTTGACGCGCTGGGAATAATACTCGAGCAAAGGATTGCTTTCGGCATGAACCACCAGCACCAGTCCCGTTTCGCGCACCAACTCGAGCACCTCGAGTTGGTCAAATTCTTCTGGTACGCACAGACCATCGAATTCGTCTTCGCGTCCTTTGACGGCGCTGGTGGTGAAAATCTTGAAAGCGATTGCGCCCGCGTCTTTCATGCCTTGCACGTATTCGCGTTTTCGCATTCCTGGTGCGCCGTACAGGGCAAAATTTACCACCGCTTCACGTTCTGCCTGTTCGCGCCTCGAGTTTAATATTTCGGGTGTGGCGCAGCAAGGTTTCGAGATTGGCATTTCAAACACGGTGGTCACCCCACCTGCCGCCGCCGCTCGGGTTTCGGATTCCCAAGTGCCACGTTGCGGGTGTGCGGGGGCGCGAACATGAAAGTGAATGTCAATCGCGCCGGGCAGCATATGCAAACCCGTCGCGTCAATGGTTTCTCGAGCCTGAACAAGACCGTCTGATTCGAGCAATGCCACGATTTTGCCTTGCTCGAGGGCAACGTCCAATAATTTTTGTCCTGCGGGAGTCATGACGGTTGCGCCACGGATCAGGCTGTCAAACACGGTTCACCTCCTGGCATAACATTTTTTCAAGGAAACTCGAGATGACCGCCTCGCATTGCTCGAGTTCACGAACCTCGACGTATTCGTCAAAAGCATGGGCGACCTCGTAACTGCCAGGACCAAAGATCACCATATCGCCGTTGGTAATCTTCATCAGGTGCTTGGCATCACTGCCAGGCAAGTAACCAATCGGCTCGAGGGGTGCATTTGTGGCATGGCTGGAACATTCCAAAAAAGTCTGACCGAAAACCGTCTCGAGTTTTGATTCAAACCAACTCGAGTATAAAAACTCACCGACTTCAGCAGTGGCA
>JAYVRX010000005.1:0-9279 GCA_043775825.1 Deinococcales bacterium | reverse complement strand
ACAGCACCGTTCCAAAAAACGCGAGCAAGCCAACCAAAGGGTGCATGTTTCTGACCACGATCAAAATCAAAAGCGGCGAAAACAAAAGAATGGCTGGGATCAGCACGCCAGCAAATTTGATCCAACGCAAGTTCTCGCCGCCGGCAGGACTCATCGCCAGTAACTCTGGGGCTTCTTCACCCGCCACAATAATTTGGGTCAACCTCGAGATCAGTGTACCGCCGAGCAGCACGATAAAAATATTGACGGTATAACTGGCAAAACTCGAGCCGAACATGGAGAAATTGCTGCTGCCAGGTTGCCAGAAGACAAAGATGGCGGGCAGCAGGTACAGCATTTGCAAACCGAGTTGCGAGATTAGGTACGGGTCGCGGGCAATAAGTCGCCATTCTTTGTTCATGACGATGCGGGTCAAACCCGAAGCGAATTTGACGGGTTTGCCGCTCGAGTTTGAGGTTGCTGTACTTAAGCGCTTTCCGCCGCCCGTTGTGGCGGTTTGCGTGCCGAGAATAAAAGTGTTGTGCACCAAATTGGTCGTGAACCACAATAAAACTGCGCCAAGTGCCAGCATGGCGATAGTACCAATGGGGTCAAGAAAGACGGCTCGAGCGGGCAGCCACCAAAAACTCGAGGTGTCCACGTTGCCCCTGAAAAATCTGACGATCCAACCAGCAATGCCACTGGTGGTGCTCGAGTCGCCCAGGAATCTAAAACTTTGCGATGCCAAGTATATGGCTGCGCCAACGACGGCGCTTAAAACCTGTGCCACGGTTTTGGCGCGACGCGCCCCGAGCAGGCGTACCAAACCCAAAGTTAAAAGCATTCCAAAACCTGCGGCAATCAACGACAACGCTGCCAGCACCGGAATCAAACCGAGCACTTGCCAGATGCCGAGCGTCACGCCAACAATCACGATCAATAAAATGAGTGCCAGACTGCTGAAAAAAGTTTTTAATGCCACCGACAAGGCTCGAGACGCAAAAATCACTTTGGAATCGAGTGGGCTGGATACCAGCAAATCCAGATCGCCACGCTCAAACAAGGCTTCGACGCTCGAGGCGATAGTGCCCGACAGCAGCAGCGTGAAGGTGACGAGGACAAAACCTTGGGCGATAATCACTGCAAAATTTGGTGGTGCGCCGTTAAAGGCGAGTTTGCCGCGCACGTCTTGAGCCAAAAAGAACAGTGGTACGATCACCGCCGCAAGTCCTAAAAGAATCAACACCGCCCAGACCCACGGTTTTGTTTTGGCGGTCATGGCACGCCAAGCAAGCCGCAGTTCGTTGCGAATCAACCACGGTAACGAGCCAACGGTATTCATTGCGGTTCACCGACTTGGGTTAGCTCGAGAAAGACATCCTCGAGCGAAGCTTTCGCGCCGTAAGCGCCGACCTCATGGCTTTTGCTGCGCAGTTCCTCGAGCGTCCCCTCGGCGATCAAAGCACCCCTGGCAATAATGCCAATGCGGTCTGCCAGACGTTCTGCCACCTCGAGAATGTGCGTGGTCAAGACTACGGTATTGCCAGCTTTGACGTAATCGACCAGTAAATCTTTAACCTGCCGCGCGGCGGCGGCATCAAGACCTGTTAACGGTTCGTCCAGAATCATGATCTTGGGTTCGTGAACCAGCGCCCCAGCCAAAGCCAGTTTTTGTTTCATGCCCCTCGAGAAACCCTCGATCAATTCTAAACGGTTGTTCCACAAACCCATCAACTCGAGCAAGCCGGCGGCTTTGGGTGCGGCAGTGCTCGCGTCAATGCCCCACAAGCCCGCCACAAATTCCAGATACTCGAGCGGGCGAAGTTTGCCGTACAACAGTGGGTCGTCGGGCAGGTAGGCAAGCGGTTGTTTTGCCAATTTGGGTTGTTTGGTCACGCTCTGTCCCAGAATTTGCACGTCGCCCGTATCGGGTTTTAATAAGCCCGCAATCATGCGCAAGGTCGTGGTTTTACCCGCACCGTTTGGTCCCAGTAAGCCGTACAACTGCCCCTGGCTAATATCCAAACTGATGTTCGAGACGGCGGTGACAGACCCAAAACGTTTTTGTAAATTCTCGAGTTTGATGGCGGGAATTTCGCTGTTCATGCTCGAGAATACGACACCAGTTTTCAAATCGTTCCCGCCTCATGTGATAAGCTCCTCAATCGTGCTCGAGTTTAAACGCTCGAGAAAAAGAGGGAGTAACCAGCCATGATCGAATTACAAGAAAAAATTGAAGCCCTTCGGGGGTATCTTTGACATTCCTGGCAAACAAAAACGCCTTACCCAACTCGATGTCGAACTGAACGACCAAAACCTTTGGAACGACCCTGAAAATGCTCGTAAAGTCACGCAGGAAAGCACCAGGGCGCGGCGCGTGGTCGATGATTTTGCCAAACTCGAGTCGGACGTGACTGGGCTTTCGGAAATGCTCGAGATGGCAAACGCTGATGAGGTTGCGAGTTTGCAACCCGATGTTGAGGAAGCTACCGCTCGAGTTGAAAGCCTCTACCGTGAGACATTGTTTAACGTTGGTCACGCGGATTCTGCCGCGATCATCACGATCAAACCTGGGGCTGGCGGCACGGAATCCAACGACTGGGCAGAAATGCTGCTGCGCATGATGCGGCGTTTTGCCGAGCGCCACGATTTTGCCGTCGAGATTCTGGATGTTTCGGCTGCCGAACAGGCGGGCATCACCGAAGCCGAATTTATTGTTCGTGGCGAACGCGCTTTCGGTTTGCTTCGCGCCGAGGCGGGCGTGCACCGACTGGTACGGGTTTCGCCGTTTAACGCCCAAGGCAAGCGTCAAACCAGTTTTTCCAACATCGAAATTGTGCCCGAAATCGAAGATGCGTCTGAGGTCGAAATTAACCTTGCCGACGTGCGCATTGATGTTTTTAGGAGCGGCGGTCACGGTGGTCAAGGTGTGAACACCACTGACAGCGCCGTGCGACTGACCTACAAAGCGGGCACGCCAGAAATGCTGGTCGTCGTCTGTCAAGATGGTCGCAGCCAACTCAAAAACAAAGACAAAGCCTTTGTGGTGCTGCGCTCGAGGTTGTTCGAGCAGCAAGATAAAAAACGCCGTGACCTCGAGGATAAATTGCGCGGACAGCAAAAGTCCATCGAGTGGGGCAGCCAAATTCGCAGTTATGTGCTCGACAAACAGTATGTCAAAGACCACCGCACGGGTGTTATGCGACACGACCCGTTTAACGTGCTTGACGGTGACATTGACGATTTTATTTGGGCGGGACTCGAGTGGCAGGCGGGAAATCGAGCGACGGCAGCAGCCAGCAACGATGACGATTGAGTGCAAAGCAATAGATAACCTTTGAGCATCGAAACACAAGCTCGAGGGTCTGATTTTCAGGAATCAAAACCATCACTTTCGATGAGCCAAAGCTTTGAACGGGAATCCTTGTATGATTTCAGGCTGCTCGAGAGTTCAAGCATTCTCGAGAGAATTGATCTGGGTATTTTGAAGCAATCTAAAGTTTTGAAGTTTACCAAATTCAAGTATCACATCTCGCACACAAATCGAGAAAATTGCGTGACAAGAGTAAGAAAACGGTGATAACTGATCAGTAATCTAAGTTTATGAATAACTCACCTGTGTTTTATAAAGGTTTAAAAAACCAGAAAGGTCATGCGGTTTCGCATCGGTTAGCGCCCGCTTTTTTGAGCGCACTGATGTTGCTAACTGGTTGCGGTGTCACCAACATCATAACAGGTCAGAATACTTACGCGTATGTTCTGACTTTAAAAGTAAACCAAACAGACAACATTGCAACCCTCGAGTCCAAGTACGCGGGTAAAGTGCAAGTCTTTCACCCAGAGGCAGGTTTTGCTGTGCTCGGGGTTAACAGTGCGCCTGTGGCAAATACGGCAGTCATCGCTTTTGAAGCCAACACTGGATCACTCGAGTTACCAGAAAGCAAATCAACCACGCTCCCTCGAGCGGTTGGCAGTGAAAGCTGGTCAACTTGGGGTAGCAGTTGGACGACCTGGGGTAGCAGTTGGACGACCTGGGGCAGTGCTTGGTCAACTTGGGGCAGTGGCAGCAGCACCACCACATTGCCAGCCATACCAAGCGAAAATCGTTTCCTTTGGAATTTAACGCGTCTGCCATCAGCTCAGGCTGTCGCCAAAAACTTTGGTGCTGGGGTAAAAATCGCGGTCATTGACAGCGGCATTGATACCACGCATCCTGCTTTCACGGGTCGCTTAGCACCTTCAACCGAATGGTTTGATTTTGTTGATTATGACTTTAATCCTCAAGAGGTTTCGGGTGGTAACGGTTACGGTCACGGCACGTTTGTTTCCAGCCTGATTCTTCAGGTTGCCCCTAAAGCCACGATCTTGCCGATTCGGGTTTTGAAACCCGATGGTTCTGGCAGCGAAACGGCGGTGATTTCAGGGATTGATTGGGCAATCCAAAAAGGTGCTCAGATTATCAACCTCAGCTTGGGCGCAACCACTGACAATGCGGCGCTCGAGGCAGAAATTGATTATGCCACCAGCCTTGGCGTGTATGTTGTGGTTTCGGCTGGCAACAATGGCAGCAACACCCTGACCTATCCGGCGCAACGGGCAACAACCGCGCCGAACGAAAAGTATTTGATCAGCGTCGGCAGCGTCGCCTCGACCAGCCTGATGTCCATTTTTTGCAACTTTAACCCAGCCCTCGAGATTACCGCCCCTGGAGAGTTGCTGTACGGTGCTTTACCTGGTGGCTCAGGTGGAATCGGCAGCGGTACTTCATTCGCAGCCCCGCAGGTTTCGGGATTGTTGGCGCTGACAATGATGGATACTGCAACGGCAAACCGAGGCAGTCTGCAAAAATACCTGCTCGATGGTGGTGCTGGGATTTCTGGCGGATATGAAATGGTTGATATGGTATCCACCTTGCGTCAAATGCCAGATTTTAAGTTTAAAAAAGCCCTGTTGGTGGTTGGTTCGACCACCCTAAATGCGGGTGATGCGGCTGTCAAAACCAACCTCGAGGGTATGGGGTATACCGTGACCCTGAAGACTGGTCTTGCTTCGGTGGCAACCGATGCTACGGGTAAAGATTTGGTGCTCATCAGTTCAACTGTCAATTCAACCGATGTCAACACAAAATTTCGCAATGTCAGCGTCCCAGTGATTGTTTGGGAAAGCAATTTGTATGACGACATGGGCATGGTTGACCTTCAAGCCAATACGGGCATGTACACCTCTGAAAACAACATCAGCGTTTCGGGCACGCATCCACTGACGGCAGGCTTGTTGCCCATGACTTATGCGTCTTATACCAGCCCTGACATGGTGAATTTTGGCAAACCAGCCAGCACTGCCATCAAGATTGCGACGCTCAGTTCTAACTCGAGTTTGGCGACCAACTTCGCTTATGACAAGGGCACACAAATGGTTGGCATAACTGCCCCAGGAAGACGTATTGGCTTGATGCTAGGTAACGATGGTGCATCAAAACTCAGTTGGGCGGGCGGGTTGTTGTTCAATGCCGCCGTCACTTGGGCGGTGAGTGGAAACTGATGTCACACTTTTTTACTTGCTTCCAAATCCGTGCTGCTCGAGTTCAGTTGTTGGTCGTTGGTGGTGACGTATGAGCAAAACAGTTCAAGAACTGAATCAAAGCGCCTGGAATGCTCGGTACACAGACCGTCAAGCCAGCGAAGTCTTAAGCCGTCAAGCTCTTGAATTAGCCGAATCAAACGGCGATGAATTGGGACAAGGTTTTGCCTTGCGTTCAATGGCGCACGCGTTTTTGATGTCCGGACAACCCGAGCAAAGCCTTGAGCCGCTCACCCGCGCCCTCGAGATTGCCCGCAGCCACCTCAATCAGGTGCTCGAGCGTGACAGTCTGAACTTGCTTGCCCAGGTTCACAACTGGTTTGGTGATATGGAACGCGCCGTTGGTTTGGTCAACGAAGCGTACCGCCTCAGCGTCCACCTTCAAGATCATGCGACGGTCAGTGCTTGTTTAAATAACATCAGCATCATGTACCATCAATTGGGTCAGGATTTAACCTCACTCGAGTACGCCCAAGAAGCCATCGAACGCGCCGTCGCTTTGGGTGACCGGGTGCGTGAAGCCATCGCGCTCTCGAACGCTGGTGTGGCTTGCAGTGGTTTATCACAATTCCAAGCTGGCTTGAACGTCATTGAACGATCACAAAAACTTTGCACCGAACTCAAACTCGAGGATTTAAAGTTGCGTAACCGCGTCAACCGCGCCGAAATCTTACTGGGTCTTGGTAAACTTGATGAAGCCCTCTTGGAAGTGAATCAAGCGCTCGAGGTGCTTCAGGCGCAGGGTGTTAAAGAGGGTGAAGCCCAATGTTTGTTCCTGATTGGTCAGATTCGGCTTGCCCAGGGCAATCATCAGGAAGCCGAGGAGCTTACCGAACAAGCCCTCGAGCTTGCCGTGCAGTGCAAATCGCGTGCCCTTGAAGCTTCGGTGCGCCGCACTTTGGCACAAGCCAACAAGAATTTGGGGCATTTTGAAGCTGCATTGCAAAACCTCGAGCAAGCGGGGCGGATCGAAAGCGAGGTTCGTACCGAAGGCGCACATCGTCGGATGCGGACGCTCTCGAAACTCAATCTTTTGGATCGTTTGGAAAATGTTTTGCGCGGCGAACGATAAAGCTCAAATCAAATTTCAACATCTTCTCAAAACCGGTATCTCGAGCCAATTTCAGAAATTGGCTCGAGCTATTTTGCTATCTACTAATCGCTGTTTTTCAAATCAAAATGCAACGGAACACGGTAATGTTTGGCAGCGTAATGCTGCTGGTATTGCCCAGACTGTCTTTCGCCTCGAGTACCAGTTTGACGGTTTGACCGTCGTAACAATCGTTACCAAAATCTGCGAAGGTTCCGAACATCGCCGCATCTGCTTTGATCGCGTTGGGTGTCCAAGTCAGGTTGCTGAACTTGCTAAAGTCTTGAATTATATTTGGTCCTGCGAATACCGTGGCGCTGTTCGGGCGGTACGTGGTTGCCGTCCAACGGTAAGTAATCGGCGTGTTGCCTTCGGGGTCGGTGGCGCTGGCAGTAATTGGTATGGCAACATCCCAAGCGTAGCCAGTCGAATAGGTTGTTGGTGGAAGTGCCCCAAGATTGATGTTCGGTGGCAGGTTGAGTGGTGGGTCAACCACGGTAATCAGGCGACCTGGAGGGGCAAAATTGGTCAGTCCTTGCGAGTCGGTGGCAGTCAGACTGATGCTGCGCGTGCCGTTGGTCGTGAAGCTGTAAGTGAATTCGCAGTTGGGGGCTGTACCTGTGCCAGTCCGTGGGAATCCTGCGTCGCTCGAGTTTGAATCCGTCCAAGTTAATTTGTTGCACGCCAGATTGGTTGGATCGTTGCCAGCACCTTCGTTGGCATCGGTGGCAAAACCCCTGAACAACACGGGTTGATTCCTAAAGACAGTGATGGTCGTGGCTGGTAAGCTCATGGTGGCAATCGGTGGGTTGTTATTGACAGGAATCGTGATGCTCGAGGTGGTGGTGTTGCCAACAGTATCTCGAGCGGTGGCGGTAATCACTTGATTGCCTGTGCTGGTGAAACGGTAGGTGGCGCGTCGTCCGCCAACAATGGCGACACTCGAGCTTGGCGCTGGGTCGAATGTGATCGTGCAGCAAGTGCTTGCACCGTCTGGATCGGTGGCGATGGCATCAATGCTAAAGTCACGGTTTAAGGCTGCATTGCCCGTAAACGGAACACCACCAACAAAGCCAGACCTCGAGACTGCCACGGTTGGTGGGCGTCCCAGCAGACGTTCGATTGCCCCCAGCGCATTGACCCGCAAGCCACCTCGAGTGCCTGCAAGGTCGTTGGTGCGGTGGGCAGTCTCGAGCAGAATCCGCGAGACTTGATCGGCGCTCAGGCTTGGGTCGGCTGCCCAGATCAGGGCTGCCACGCCTGCGACAAATGGCGAGGAAAAACTTGTGCCTCGAGCGCGACGAACACTGCTGTTGTCAGGATCAAGTCCAACCCAAACACTGAACGGTCCGTAAATGTCCACGCTGCGATCATCCGAACCAGCGTCGTCGGTGGTTTCTGCCGCAAAGCGTTGCTTGCTGCCAAAGGTGCTGCCTCCATCTTTGATGATCGCGTTTGGGGCTAAACCACCCACGCAGATCACGGTGGCAACCTCGCAAGGCACAAAGACATCGGTTTCACCTCGAGCCGCACCGCCCAAGCAATCAAAAGGCTCGAAGTAACATTTTTCAGCGTCCACATCCACCGCTCCGTCGTTGCCTGCGGCGGCGAAAGTCAAAATACCCAAAGAATCTTTGAAGAAGCTAAACATGCCATTTAACGGTTCGATCATAAATCCCCAACCGCCGTCTACCTTAAAAGAACCACTGAAATTGAGGACTCGAGGTCGTCTTGAAAGCGCATCCACCAAACCTGCCAGGTAATCGAGCGAATTGCCAATCGAGCGGATCACGCCGCCAATATCAAAACCGGGTCCTACGCTGACCAGTGGGCTTTGGGCAAAGCTCAGGTTTGCGATTGGTCCAGCAGGTCCTGCCACGCCCAGGCTGTTGTCTGGAACGGCAGCCAGGGCTTGCATCACGTTCGTACCATGCCAACGGCAATCACCTCTCGCGCCACCCGCACCAACGCATGGGAAGGGATTGGGGGCTTCAGTCGCCCCAAACGCAGTCACGGGTGGTAAATCAGAACCCGCCACGCTTGGGCTGAACCCACCATCGGCAACCATCACGCCAACCTTATTGACGAACTTTCCAGCCGACTCGAGCCGTTGCCACGCTTGCGCCACGCCTGTGTTCATCGGGAAGCTAGCGCCAGAACCCATGTAATCCCAAGTGAACGCATTGGGTACGAACGCTGCATCGGTGCTCGAGCCTTCAATGGTTGACCCTGTAGGGATGCTGGCAGGGTTGATAATCAGGTTTGCGCCTACCGTCATGCCTTGGTCGCTGGCTTCACTGGTTAACGCCGCCAAGAATTTCAGGGTGTCCGTGCTCGAGACGCTAAAATCACCCGTTGCGGTTTTGGTCAGTTTTTGCAAATCCTCGGGTAAGCCCGTTAAATCGGCACTGGCAGGATTGACGCGCACCAAATAATAATGTGGTCCTTTGGCTGTACCTGTTTTGAAGATTTTTGCAATCTCGTCAAAGTTTGTTTCCTGAATAACTGTGCCACTCCAACGTGCTACAAGTGCATTCACTGTATCAGGACGCTGGTCGAAGCCATGCACTTTAGTGCAAGACTTTAGTTGCTACTCAATTCCACAAAGCTGGTAAATTCAGTGTGTGAAC
>JAYVRX010000004.1:0-36081 GCA_043775825.1 Deinococcales bacterium | reverse complement strand
CCAGCAGCGTCTTTCAAGGTGACGATGACGCCTGGTTTGCCTGGTTCGGTTGGGTCTTGAATACCGTCTTTATCGGCATCAACGAAGACTTTACCGTTAATGCTCGTGCCAAGTTCACCGAAGTTGTAACCAACACCCGACTGACCATCTGCAAACACGATGCTCGAGAAGCTGTCGTTGGCTGCCGTGCCTGTTGGTGTGCCATTGGTGTCTTTACCGTCCGTGTAGGCGGTTGGTTGTGTCTCTTTCACGGTGTATGTGCCCGAAAGCAAATTGGTAACTGCATAAGCGCCCGTTGCATCGGTGGTGACGGTCTTGGTGACGGCTGCACCCTTGGCATCAGTGCCCGTAACAGTCACGGTCACGCCTGCAATGCCTGGTTCAGTGCCATCTTGAACGCCGTTGTTGTTATCGTCGCGGAACACCTCGCCTGATATGTTGGTTGGGGTATCACCAAAGTTGGTCAGTGGTGTTGGTGCGCCTGCGGTTACAGTTACTGGTGCAACGTTGGTTGGGTTCAGACTCGAGCCGTAACCAGTTGGTTGTGATTCGGTGATCGTGTAACTGCCCGCTGGCACACCTGGGAAGTTGTAGTCACCATTTGCGTCGGTGGTCGTGGTGATTGCTGTTCCGCCGCCGACTGCAGTTAAGGTCATGGTGACGCCTGGCAAACCAGGTTCGCCTGGGTCTTGAAGACCATTGTTGTTGGTGTCCACAAACACGCGACCCGCGACTGGCGTTCCAGTTTCGCCGAACAGGTAACCCGTTGCGTCCGTGGCAGGAATGGTAATCGGGATGCTCGAGATGGTGTCGTTGGTGACCGTACCCGCTGGTGTGCCGTTGGTTTCCCCGCCGTCTGTGTAACCCGCTGGTTGGGTTTCGGTGATCGTGTATGTGCCTGTGGTCAAGTTCTTGAAGCTGTAATTGCCGTTCGAGTCGGTGGTTGCACTCTGGTTGACAGTTGCGCCGTTGGCATCTGTGCCTGTCAAAGTCACGGTCACGCCACCAATACCGACCTCAGTTGGGTCTTTGGCATTGTTGCCGTTGGCATCGAAATAGACCTGCCCGTTGATGCTCGAGAAGGTGTCGCCGAAATTCACGGTTTGTGGTGCACCGTTAACCAAGGTCACTGGGACGCTGTTCGTTGGGTTCTCGCTCGAGCCTGTACCTGCTGGTTGGGTCTCTTTCACGGTATATGTGCCTGCTGGCAGGTTCGGGAAGCTGTACTGTCCGTCGCCGTCGGTCAGGGTTGTGGTGGGTTGGATGCCTGGAAGGTTTGGATCGGAATCAACAGGGTTGCCCGCACCATCGAGCAAGGTCACGAGCACATTGCCCAAACCTGGTTCGCCTGGTTGCTTGATTCCGTCTTTGTTGGCGTCGTTGTAAACCACACCAGAGATTGCCGTGCCACGTTCACCAAACAAGTAACCTGTACCGTTTTGTCCTGGGGTCAATGGGACACTGATAAAGCTGTCGTTGGTCACAGCGCCCGTTGGGGCTGGTGTGCCGTTGGTGTCTTTGCCGTCGCTGTAGGCGGCTGGTTGGGTCTCGGCGATGGTGTAATTGCCCGAGAGCAAGTCGGTGAAGCTGTACGTGCCGTCGCTTGCGCTGGTGGTGGTCTTGTTGACCGCCACACCGTTGGCGTCCGTACCCGTCAAGGTCACGGTCACGCCGCCGATACCAAATTCGCTGCCATCACGAATACCGTCGTTGTTGTCATCGCGGTAAACCTTACCGCTGAGGCTCGAGGTGGTTTCGCCGAAGTTGGTGGCTGGGACTGGTTGACCTGCCACAACTGTGATTAGAACACTGTTGCTTGGGTTTTCAGAGTTGCCATAACCTGCGGGTTGAATTTCTTCAATCGTGTATGTGCCTGCGGGTTGTGGTGGGAAGCTGTAATTGCCAGTTGCGTCGGTTTGCGTGGTCGCAATGATTGTGCCAGCGCTGTTCTTCAGGTTGACCGTCACACCTTGAATACCAGGATCGCCTGTATTGCTGCCATCACGGTTTACGTCTTTGTAAACCTGACCCGTAATTGGCGTGCCCGTCTCACCGAACAGGTAACCCGTGCCATCTATGCCTGCGGTCACTGGGATGCTCGAGATCACGTCATTGCCCAGCGTTCCGGCTGGTGTGCCATTCGTGTCAAGACCGTCGTTAAATGCGGCTGGTTGGGTTTCGGTGATCGTGTATGTTCCCGAGAGCAGGTCAATAAAGCTGTAATTGCCGCTCGAGTCTGTGGTTGTCGTCTTGGTGACAGGTGCACCATTGGCGTCCGTACCTGTCAAGGTCACGGTCACACCTTGAATGCCAGTTTCGCCAGCGTTTTGAGCGCCGTTGTTGTTGGCATCGTTGTAAACAGTACCCGTCAAGGTCGAAGTGGTGTCGGCAAAGTTGACTGGCGCTGGTGTTGTGCCAGCCGTGATGGTTACGGGCACGGCATTTGGTGAAGCCGCACTCGAGCCGTAACCTGTTGGTTGCGTCTCTGTCACGGTGTACGTGCCTGCTGGCAGGTTCGGGAAGCTGTACGTGCCATCTGGGGCGGTGGTGGTGGTCAAGCTGACAGGACTGCCGTTTGCGTCTGTGCCCGTCAGGGTCACAGTGACGCTTGGGATACCGGCATCGCCTGGATTTTGGGTGCTGTCGCGGTTGCGGTCATTAAAGACCGTTCCGCTCAGGGTCGTGCCACGTTCGGTAAAGTCGTAACCCGTCGCGTCGGTGGTGGCAGGCAAGACGATGCCTGTTACGGTGTTGATTCCTGGTGTACCAGCCACCGAACCCGCTATCGCTTGACCATCGAGGTAAGCAGTTGGTTGCGTCTCGGTCACGGTATATGTGCCTGCTGGAAGGTCAATGAAGCTGTAGCTTCCGTCGGCGGCAGTGGTTGTGACGATTGGCGCACCCACCGCAGGGGTCAAGGTCGCGGTGACGCCCGCCAAACCAGGTTCGCCAGCCTGCTGCGTGCCGTTGTTGTTGTCGTCGCGGTAAACCTTACCAGCCAAGGTCGAGGCAGTCTCACCGAACTTGACCGTCTGGGTTGCGCCAGTCGCAACCGTCACAGACACAGAGTTGCTTGGGTTCTGGCTCGAGCCGTAACCTGCTGGTTGGGTTTCAACCACGGTGTATGTGCCCACTGGCAGGGTTGGGAAGCTGACACTGCCCGCCGCATCGGTGACGCCCGTTGCCACCACGACGTTGCTCGAGTTGCGAACTTCGACGGTGACGCCTGCCAAGCCTGGGTCTGTGCCTTGGTCAATTGAATCGCGGTTGCGGTCAACGTAAACCTTGACGGTCACACCGCCTGGAGGATTGATGGTGTTGGAATCTGAGCCAGAGTTGTTGCCTGCGCCCGTGCGGGTTGGATCGGTTGGGTCATTCACACCGACTGGGGTAATAGCTTTTGCAGTGTTGACCAGTGGCGATGCCGCACCGAGGGCAACATTGCCCGTGACAGTAAAGGTCACGCTCGAGTTGGCTGGGAGGGTCGGAATTGTAATCCCAGCGCCCTGCATGGCTGCCACTGTTGAGGTGGCTGGGCAAGCCGCCCCGCCCGTTGGCGTACCGCAAGTCACGCCAGTCACGGTCAAGCCTGCAACCGCAGGATCACTAAAGACTGCGTTGTTGGCAGCACTTGGACCAGCATTGGTCACGACAATCGTGTATGTGATGCTGCCGCCAGCGTTGACACTGGTTGCACCGTCGGTCTTGGTGACACTGATGTCTGCCACAGGTTGAACGTTGCTCGAGTCGCCGCCGTTGTTGTTGCCTGGTGTTGGGTCGTTGACGCCTGGCGGTGGTGTGATGGTGGCGGTGTTGACCAGTGGTGACGGGGCATCGCCCGCAACCGTTCCCGCGACTGTAAAGGTCACAGAACCACCGTTCGGTAGGGTTGGAATCACGATTCCAGCGCCTTGCATCAGTGCAACGGTGGTGTTGCCCGCCGTTGGGCAGACTGCGCCGTTGACTGGCGTTCCGCAAGTGACGCTCGAGACATTTAAGCCTGTCACGGCTGGGTCGGTAAACACGGCGTTGTCTGCCGCACTCGGACCGTTGTTGGTCACAACGATGGTGTAGCTGGTCGCGCCGCCGGCATCCACGGTTGTTTGATTGTCGGTCTTGGTGACGACCAAATCGGCTTGTGGGTTGACGGTATCGGTGTCAGTGCCCGTGTTGTTGCCTGGGGTTGGGTCGGTCACGCCGGCTGGTGGGTTGATGCTGGCGCTGTTGGTCACTGAACCCGTTGTGGCGGTGACACCAGCATTGACCGTGAAGACCATGCTGCCACCCGCTGGCAGGGTTGGAACGACAATGCCCGTGCTTTGCAATAAAGCGACGGTGGTGTTCGCAGGCGCTGGGCAGACGGCAGAACCTGCGGCACTACCGCAAGTCACACTGGTGACGTTCAGTCCAGCCACGGCAGGATCGGTGACCAGTGCATTGTTTGCCGCACTTGGACCATTGTTGGTAATCGTTAAGCTGTACGTGGTCGTGCCGCCCGCCGTGAGGCTCGAGCCTCCGTTGGTCTTGACCAATTGCAGGTCGGCGCGTGGGTTCACGGGGTCGGTGTCAGTACCAGTGTTGTTGCCTGGGGTTGGGTCGGTCACCCCTGTTGGTGGGGCGATGGTCGCCACGTTTGCCACACTGCCCGTTGTGGCGGTGACATCGGCATTGACGGTGAAGACCAAACTGCCGCCGCTCGGTAAGGTCGGAATCACAATTCCCGCACCCTCGAGAAGCGCAACGGTGCTTGAGGCTGGGCAGACTGCGCCGCCCGTTGGCGTACCGCAAGTCACACCCGTCTTTGAAAGTCCAGCCACGGCTGGGTCGGTCACGAGTGCATTGTTGGCAGCACTTGGTCCGTTGTTGGTCACGGTCAGGGTGTAAGTGGTTGTTCCTCCAGCATCTACACTTGTGGCACTGTTGGTCTTGACCAGTTGCAGGTCGGCGGTTGGTCCACCGTTGGTGGTCGAAGCACCTGTGTTGTTACCTGCACCCGTGCGGGTTGGATCGGTTGGATCAGTGACATCGCTTGGCACAATGGCTTTGGCGGTATTGGTGATACTGCCAGAACCAGTCACCGTGCCAGTCACCGTGAAGGTCAGGCTGCCTGTGCTTGGCAAGGTCGCAATCGTAATGCCTGCACCTTGCAGCGCGGCAACGGTGACTCCTGCTGGGCAAATTGCGCCATTTGTTGGCGTTCCGCAAGTGACATTTGTGATGTTCAGTCCAGCCACCGCAGGATCGGTCACGACTGTGTTATTCGCATCGCTTGGACCATCATTGGTGACCACAACCGTGTAACTGATCGGGTCGCCCTGCAAGACATTGAGTGGACCAGTCTTTTGAACGCGAACATCGGCAACCTTGGTCACAGGCAGGGTCTTGGTGCTTGAGTCATTGCCTGGGGTTGGGTCGGTTACACCGGCTGGTGGGGCGATGGTCGCCACGTTTGCGATGCTGCCCGTTGTGGCGGTGACATCGGCGTTAATGGTAAAGACCATGCTGCCGCCTGCTGGCAGGGTAGGAATCACAATGCCTGCACCCTCGAGGAGTACAACGGTGCTTGAGGCTGGGCAGACTGCGCCGCCTGTGGCACTGCCGCAAGTCACAGCCGTCTTGGTCAAGCCAGCCACCGCAGGGTCGGTAACCAGGGCATTGTTGGCGGCACTTGGACCAGCATTGGTCACGGTCAGGGTGTAGGTCGTGGCTGTACCAGCGACCAACGAGGTGGCGCTGTTGGATTTGACAATGCCCAAATCAGCCCGTGGGTTGACTGGGTTGGTGTCGGTTGCGGTGTTATCGCCTGGGGTTGGATCGGTTACACCGACTGGTGGGTCAATGGTCGCCACGTTTGCGACACTTCCACCTGCGGCGGTCACAGCAGCATTCACGGTATATGTGACACTTCCGCCACTTGGCAAGGTCGGAATAATAATTCCAGCGCCTTGCATTAAGGCAACAGTTGTATTGGCAGGCGTCGAGCAAACTGCTCCGCCCGTTTCAGTCCCACAAGTGACGCTCGAGACACTTAAACCACTAACGGCGGCGTCTTTAAAGATGGCGTTGTTGGCGGCGCTTGGTCCAGCGTTGGAAACCACAATCGTGTAGGTGGTTGTTCCACCAGCGTCTACGCTAGCAACATTGTCTGTCTTGGTGATTGTAAGGTTCGCAATAGGTTGAACAGTGTTCGAGTCGCTCGCGCCGTTGTTGCCTGCACCCGTGCGGGTTGGATCGTCAGGATCGCCAACTCCAACTGGAGTAATAACGGTTGCGGCATTCACGAGTGGGCTTGGAGCATTCCCAGCAACGCTGGCAGTTACGGTGTATGTGACCGTACCACCGCTCGGCAGGGTTGGAATCACAATGCCCGCGCCTTGCATCAGTGCAACAGTGGTATTGGCAGGTGTTGAGCAAAGCGCTCCACCCGTTTCAGTTCCGCATGTCACGCTCGAGACGTTCAAACCAGTCACAGCGGGATCGGCGAAAATTGCACCGTTGGCGGCGCTCGGACCAGCGTTGGACACCACAATGGTGTAAACCGAAGTTCCGCTAGCGTTGATGCTCGAGACACCATCTGTTTTGGTGATTGAAAGATTTGCCACAGGTTGAACAGTGTTGGAATCCGTTGCGCCGTTGTTGCCTGCACCCGTGCGGGTTGGATCGGTTGGATCAGTGACACCAACTGGTGTGATGACTGTTGCCGCGTTAATCAGTGGTGAAGGTGCGTTGCCAGCCACTGTTGCATTGACGGTGTATGTCACACTGCCACCAGATGGCAGTATTGGGATGACAATTCCTGCGCCTTGCATCAAGGACACAGTGGTGTTGGCTGGGGTCGAGCAGACAGCCCCGCCCGTTTCAGTACCGCAAGTCACGCTCGAGACGTTCAGACCAGTCACGGCTGGGTCGGTGAAAATCGCACCGTCGGCGGCGCTTGGTCCAGCGTTGGAAACCACGATGGTATAGGTTGAAGTTCCACCAGCGCTGACGCTGCCAGCCCCGTCGGTTTTGGTAATCGAGAGGTCTGCCACGGGTTGAACGGTGTTGGAATCTGAGCCAGTGTTGTTACCTGCACCCGTGCGGGTTGGATCGGTTGGATCATTTACACCGACTGGGGTAAGGATTGTTGCCGCATTCACGAGTGGACTTGGTGCATTGGCTGCGACTGTCGCGTTAACCGTGTATGTGACCGTACCGCCACTTGGAAGGGTTGGAACTATGATTCCAGCGCCTTGCATCAGTGCGACAGTGGTGTTGGCAGGTGTCGAGCAAACTGCTCCACCCGTTTCAGCTCCGCAAGTGACGCTCGAGACGTTCAAACCAGTTACGGCTGGGTCGGCGAAAATTGCGCCATCAGCCGAGCTTGAACCAGCGTTTGAAACCACAATCGTGTAGGTGCTCGTACCGCCAGCATTGACACTGGTAGCACCGTCTGTTTTGGTGATCGAGAGGTCAGCCACTGGGTTGACAGGATCGTTGTCATTTGCCGTGTTGTTGCCAGCGCTTGGGTCTGTTGTGCCGGCTGGTGGGGTCACACTGACAATGTTGTTAACCGTACCCGATGTGGCGGTCACGTTCGCAGCCACCGTTAAGGTCACACTGCCGCCCGCTGGCAGGGTTGGAATGACAATACCCGCACCCTCGAGCAGCGCAACGGTGGTGTTGCCTGGGGTTGCACACACAGCGCCGCCTGTTGGCGTACCGCAAGTAACCGCCGTTTTTGAAAGTCCTGCCACGGCAGCGTCGGTTATGACGGCATTGTCGGCAGCACTTGGTCCAGCGTTAGAAACCACAATCGTGTAAGAGGTCGTACCACCAGCGTCTACCGACGCAACCGCGTTGGTCTTGCTGACTGACAAATCGGCTCGAGGATTGACGGGATCGTTATCGTTAGCCGAGTCGTTGAGGTTATTGTTGTCGGTCACTCCAGCGGGTGGGGCAACGTTAACAACGTTTGTAACGCTACCTGTGGTTGCAGTGATATTGGCGTTGACCGTGAACGTCAAACTGCCGCCGCTCGGTAAGGTCGGAATCACAATGCCAGCACCCTCGAGAAGCGCAACGGTGCTTGAGGCTGGACAGACTGCGCCGCCCAATGGCGTTCCGCAAGTGACTGCCGTCTTTGAAAGTCCTGCCACGGCTGGGTCGGTCACGACAGCGTTGTTTGCCGCACTTGGACCATTGTTGGTCACGACAATCGTATAAGAGGTCGTGCCGCCAGCATCCAAAGTGGCAACATTGTTTGTCTTGGTAACGGCAAGGTCAGCCACCGGACCAGAATTGGTCGGGAAGCTGCTCGAGTTATTGCCTGCGCCTGTGCGGGTTGGATCGTTCGGATCGTTTGTTCCCACTGGTGGCAGGGCGGTGGCGATATTGGTAATCGAACCTGCACCTGTGACCGTACCGCCCACGGTAAAGGTGACGCTGCCACCACTTGGAAGGGTTGGAATCACGATACCTGCGCCTTGCATCAGTGCAACAGTGGTATTGGCAGGTGTTGAGCAAACAGCCCCACCAGTCTCAGTTCCGCAGGTGACGCTCGAGACTGTTAAACCAGCCACAGCAGGGTCGGTAAAGATGCTGTTGTCGGCAGCACTCGGACCGGCATTAGAAACCACAATCGTGTAAGAGATAGCGCCGCCCTGGGTGACTGTGCCAGGTCCAGTTTTGACCACACTCACATCTGCTACGGGCTGAACGGTGTTGGAATCTGAGCCAGTGTTGTTGCCTGCGCCCGTGCGGGTTGGATCGGTTGGATCGCTCACACCGACTGGGGTAAGGATTGTTGCCGCATTCACGAGTGGACTTGGTGCATTGGCGGCGACTGTTGCATTGACCGTGAACGTGACCGTACCACCACTTGGCAAGGTTGGAATCACGATACCTGCGCCTTGCATTAGGGACACCGTTGTATTTGCAGGTGTCGAGCAAATCGCTCCACCAGTCTCAGAACCGCAGGTGACGCTCGAGACTGTTAAACCAGTCACGGCTGGATCGGTAAAGATTGCACCGTTGGCAGCACTTGGTCCAGCGTTGGTCACCACAATCGTGTAACTGGTATTGCCACCAGCGTTAACACTGCTAGCACCATCTGTTTTGCTGATCGAGAGATCAGCCGCTGCCGTGATCGGAATGGTGTAGGTTGCTGGTGTCAATGAAGTTTTTCCAGCGTTGTCAATTGCCGAGAAGGTAAAGCTC
This sequence comes from Deinococcales bacterium, assembly GCA_043775825.1. GTDB lineage: Bacteria > Deinococcota > Deinococci > Deinococcales > JAAFIG01 > JANXTZ01. The sequence continues at coordinate 26,883 of JAYVRX010000004.1, read as the reverse complement.
GAGTTTCCAGTGAATGTACCGCTTGGATCGAATTTAAGTCCTGCGGCTACGGCTGCGTTGAACGGTGGGTCAGTCGTCAAGACTGGCGTGACACCATCGGCGTAGTACAAGACGCCCTCACTGGCGGGTGGCAACGAATCCACTTTAAAGAAGGCAACCGTGCCGTCAGGGTCGGTGGCTGCCAAACCTGTGACCAGGGTTGTCGGTCCTGCGCTGGCTGGGATGCTCGAGTTGGTGGCACTGGTCGGAACGGGTGGTTGTTCAATACCAAAATTTTGATTTGGTAGGTTGGTAATGCCAGTCGTCAGGGCAATCTCGCCTGGGGTGGTGGTTTCGGTTGTGCCGTTTTTGTTTTCTCCAGTGTTAACCCAACCTGCTGGCAAGCTAGGAACTGTTGGGGCGAGGTTGCCAACGGTGACCGTCGCATCGTTACTGAGGCGCAATGTCACAGATGTGTTAGAAGGAACACCAACCAAGGTATACGTGCCATTTGCGGCAACTGGAGCTTTGCTGACCACATTGCCAGTGCTGTCCACAGCATAGACCGTCAGTGTGCTCGAGCTGGCGTTGGTTCCTGTTTCAGTACCATCAATGGTGATGCTGTTGTTGGGGTCTTGCCAGACTTGACCAGAGACATTGACCACTTTCGGGGTGCAGCTTGCACCGTCGGTTGCGCCGACAGTTGCAGGCAATGCTGGAGGTGGGCTGTAGGCAATGGTGTCTGCCGTCACTGAGTTGACTGGATCGGTTGCAAAGGCTGCACCGAACGAGAAAGTCACTTGGTACAACTTCGAGGTTCCGTTTTCGTAAACGTAGAAACGGTTGTTCTGGTCAAAGAATGCCGAGCCAATACCGCCAACCGTCGGAATTGCACGTGATGTCACCGTGGCAGTACCGCCCGAAAGCAGGAACTGGTAGACGTTAGTTCCAGTCGCACCGTACAAATTGCCATCTGGTCCAAACGCAAAGTCACCAATGTTCGGCGTAGCCGCAGACAATGGGTAAATCTGAGCCACGGCGATTTGTACGCCTGGCGTGGCTAAATCACTGTCGGCAAAGCTGTCCACACGGTAGACCGCAGCAGGTGCAATACCACCAGTACCCTGACCAATAAAGAACAACCGTCCTTGCGAATCAAAAGTTGCCCCAGTGATCACAAAAGTGTTGGTCAAGCTGGCGTCAACAATCGTACCCGCCAAGGCTGGATTGGTCGTACCCAGTTTGTACAAATCACGGGTGTTCGTGTTGGGGTTGATGCGGAAGGCGTACAAGAAATTGTCATTTGGATTAAATGCCAAACCGTTCAAACCGATTCCCGCATTGGCTGTCCAAACACTGGTGGCAGGGTCAGCACCTGGTCCAATTGCAGGAAAGCGCAACAATGATGTTTCAGTACCACTCGCACGGGTTTGGAAAAAAGTTCCATCACAAGCAAAAGGTGCAAGTGGTGTCACCGTATTTGAATCGCTTGCGCCGTTGTTGCCCGCACCCGTGCGGGTTGGATCGTCAGGGTCGCTCGTGCCGACTGGAGTAATCACCTTGGCGGCGTTGACCAATGGACTCGGTGCGTTGTCAGCCACAGTGGCAGTAACAACGAACGTGACCGTGCCACCAGATGGCAAAGTTGGAATCACGATTCCAGCGCCTTGCATCAGGGATACCGTTGTGTTGGCAACCGTTGGACAAACCGCACCGCCCGTTGGCACTGGTGTTCCGCAAGTGACGCTCGAGACGTTCAAGCCCGTAACGGCTGGGTCTGTGAAAATTGCACTGTCGGCGGCACTCGGTCCAGCGTTAGAAACCACGATGTTATAGGTGCTTGTGCCGCCAGCAATGATGCTCGAGAGACCATCTGTTTTACTGATTGAAAGGTTTGCGCTTGGTGTGACAGGATCGGAATCGCTGACCGAGTTGTTGCCTGGTACAGGATCAAAATGTCCGAGTGGTCCCGTGATTGTGGCAGCATTGGCAACCGTACCCGATGTCGCCGTGACATTTGCAGCGACGGTAAACGTCACACTTTGACCACTGGCAAGGCTCGGAATGGTGATACCAGCAGCACTCTCGAGTGCGGCTGTTGTGACGTTACCAGCGACTGGGCATTGCGCACCTGCACAAGTCACACTTGTTTTGCTCAGTCCCGCCACGGCTGGGTCTGTGATGACCGAGTTGGGAATGGTGTCAGGACCCGCATTGGTGACGACAATATCGTAACTTGTTGTGCCAGCAGCATTGACCGAGGTTGCATTGTTGGTTTTGGTGATTTGCAAATCGGCATTGAAGCGGTAGCCAAAATCGGCGGTCAGATCAATGCCACCGACGGTACTGATGGTTGCCTGCTTGGTATTCGCCCCAACAGCACTAGGGTTTGTTTGTGTCGCCCCCGCGATTGGACTGCCTGCTGGCACGGTTTTGACCGTGTACTGACCAGGCAAAACTTTTGCAAACGAGTACAAACCAGCCGAGTCGGTGGTGGTTGTGCCAAGCAACGCGTCGCTGCCATCCACAATGCCGTTCCCATTGATGTCGCTGTACAGTTCGACGGTCACACCACCGATGCCGGCTTCGCCAGCTTCTTGAGTTCCGTTGGCATTAAGGTCTGCCCAAACGGTGTCGCCAATGGTGGCAATGGCTGGGGTGCAACTTGCCGCATCGTTGATGTTATTTGCACCAAGAGCCGTAGTGCCGTTTGAAGTAATGGTCAGTTGTGTGCCAGTCAAACCAGCCGCAGGGCTACCCGCAACATCAAAAGTTTGAATGGTACTGGCGGCTGAACCCAAAACTTTAACGTTACCAACACTGTCAAAAGCAGCTTGGTAATTGACACCAGTGGTCAATGTACCTGCCGTATCTGCCACACCTGTTGAGGCATTGTACCGTTTGTATTGAAGTGTGCCTGCTGCATTCGTTCCAAAACTATGAAGATTGCCACCCGCAATAACAACATCGCCCCAGTTGGTGGTGTCATTTGTTACAACAACAGCAGCCCCCGTGGTTCCCGTGCCAGCAGCGTCAAGTGGGATTCTGTACAATGTAGTATTGAACGCAGTACCACCAGAAGCGGGTCGTTCAACACCGATGAACAAAGAATTAGTTCCAATGTCATAAAAAGCAGAACCGCTGCCCATACCGCCTGTTCCTATCGTGATTCCTGTGCCAGCAACAGTTACGTCGGCAATAACGCTTCCTGTTGCACCTGTCACAAGATTGTAAAAGAAAATACTCTTGTTTGTTGCCGCTTGAACATTGCTGGTGAAATAAATCAAACTGTTGTTTGGATTATTGGCAAGCGAGTTAATGCCTTGGGCAGCGGGGACAACAGCCGAAACATTGGCAACTTGGGTATATTTCCCTGTTGTGACGTCAACACTCAAAATGGTTGAACCAGCAGAGCCAGCGATAACAGCACCAATTCCACCGCCAACTGGTGTACAAACCGCTTGCGCCGCTGCAACCTGAAATGCGCTTAGACCCGCCGCAACAACAAACGCCAAAAACTTTTTTGTTAACGTTGTAACTCTCATCGTATTCCCCCGCTTGATGCTGCGTGCTCGAAAGGTCTTAAGTGCTTGGAATATCCTGGGTGCTTAAAAGGTTTTAAATCGTTTTTATCTCTTAAATTTTTATGTTTTAACATCGTCTCGTCTCCCTCGCGTTTGTGCTGTATGCCTTTGGTGGCAGAGTTTTAAACCACATTCAACAAGCAAACTTTCTTAATCAAGCCTTGTAAATTGCACAACCACGAAAAAGCAACCACACTGGTTGTGCGGTTGATCCTGTAGTCTATTTGTTCCCTCATGGTTGCGCGAAAACACGCGATTTTGCTTTGCTGCACGTTGCTAATCCCCCTAACCCTAATTGATCAAAAAAGGGCTGTGTAGCTTTTGAAGATGAGAGCGAAACCGTTTACGTTATTGTTCTGACCCTATCGTGACTCATACAATCCCCCTACGTCAAGGGGTATGGAAGTTGTACTACAGCTTCTACAAACTGCTGAAGTATAGATTTTAGCGATAGAGAAGGAAAAAATTGATATTAATCGGTTCATATGCCATACAGGACGGCAAACTCGAGAATGAGTTTGAAATATGACTAAAACTACATTCCATCGAGCGAACCTGTCACCGCTGCCAAAACCCATTCATGGATCTCAAGGGGCGGGCGGGTCGCATCGATGGTCAAAAACCGTTCTGGTTCGGAATCCGCCAACGCCAGAAACCCAGCCCTAACCGCACGGTGAAACTCGAGATCGGCACGTTCCAAACGGTCTGGTGCGCCCGTCGCTGCGGCACGTTCCAAACCCAACCTTGGCTCGAGGTCCAAGAGCACTGTGACGTGCGGACGCAAACCGCCTGTCGCCTCCCAAGTCACTTCGTGCAAAAACTCACGGTTCAGACCCCGTCCCCAACCCTGATATGCCAAGCTCGAATCGGCATAACGATCACAAATCACGATCTGGTTACGCTCGAGCGCTGGACGAATCACATCGCGCACAATCTGCGCCCGTGAAGCACTGAACAACAAAAATTCTGCCATCGCACAAACCTCGAGTTTTGGGTCGAGCAACAACGTCCGCACACCATCACCCAAAGGCGTGCCGCCAGGTTCTCGGGTGCGCAAGACACTGTAGCCAGACCGCTCGAGCGCCTCGGCAAGCAGTTTGGATTGGGTGCTTTTGCCGCCGCCCTCAGGACCTTCAAAGGTAATGAAAACCCCAGGCATCAGTGTGTCCCTCGAGATTCAGAAATCATGCTTAAAGTCCCGTCGGTAAGTGCAAAAACTGCCAAGGCAGCCCAAAAGTATCCTCGAGTTTGACCGCCAACGCCCGCACGCCAAAAGTTTCGGATTCGTAGTGACCAGCAAAAATCGTGTTCACTCCGTACTCGAAGGCATCAGAAAAATGCGCGTGTTCGGGTTCGCCGGTTAAAAACGTGTCCACGCCAGCCGCCGCCGCCTGAGAGACAAAACCAGCCCCACCACCAGACAAAATGGCGACGCTCGAGACCATTGGCGTGCCGCCACCGTGCACCAGGCAAACCTCGCCAGTCATTTTTTGAATGCTGTCGGCAAAATCTTGTAAGCTTTGCGGCACGGGCAGCCTGCCTTTGACCCCGATTGCCACGCCGTGGTCAACCCCAAAAGGCTCGAGGTTTTGGAGCGACAAGGCTTTAGCCATGACCGCGTTGTTGCCAACCTCTGGGTGCACATCGAGCGGTAAGTGCGCGGCGTACAAATTTAGATTTCCTGCAATTGCCGTCTTGACCCGTTTGGCAAATGGTCCAGTGATCGGTTGCAAGTCTTTCCAGAACCAACCATGGTGCACAATCAAAAAGTCACTGCCTGAAGTTACTGCCTCTTCGATGGTGGCAAGCGTACTGTCCACCGCCACAGCAATTCTCGAGACTTGCTCACTGCCCTCGAGTTGCAAGCCATTTAAGCTAACATCGGAAATTTTTTGAATAGAAAGATAATCGTTGAGCCAATTCACCAGATCGTGTCTGGCGATGGAGGAAGAGGTTTTCACACTCTGATTGTACCGCTTGAATGGTACACTTTTTTTCTTAACTTTTAGCGTTCATTTTTTCTAAAGATTCGACATTATCAAATTGATATATGACATATTAATTCTTGATCTTGCGACTGACAAAAGAATAATCAAATTGATACATCAGTGCTGTTCTCATTCAATTAACGGCTCAGACTTGCCAAATTTAGAATTCAATGCCTCGGCTGTCTTTGGGTTCACGTTTGAAACGCTGGGTTCTACCCGCCTCGACCCGCACAATCTGATCGGCGGGTTCAACCAGGGCTGGACGGTGGGTAATCACAATAATGGTTCGTGTCCCTTTAAGCCGCCACAACAAATCGACCACCCGATGCTCGCGTTCTTGGTCAAGGGTCGCGGTGGGTTCGTCTAAAATCAGCACTTCGCTCTCTGCCAAAAGCGCCCGAATCAAACCCAGCATTTGACGCTCGCCGCTCGAGAGACGGTACGGACTGTCACCGCCGATCAACGTGTCCAAACCTTCGGGCAGGCGCTTGATAACACCGTCAAACCCAACTTGGGCAATCAAATACGCCATCTGCTCAGGTTTTGGCTCGCGTCCCAACAAAAGATTGTCCCGTACCGAAGCCTCAAACACCGGAACTTCCTGACGCAAGTAAACGATTCGTTTTCGGAGCGTCTCAAGGTTGATTTCAGAAAATGGTTTTGAATCCCACAACAACCGCCCACTCAAAGGTTCAAACATTCGGGTCATGATGGATGCCAACGTACTTTTTCCAGCGCCGTTCTCGCCCAGCACCACTGTGTAGCTGCCCTTTGGAATCTCGAGGTTGACGTTGTGCAAAATCAATCGTTCGGGCAAATACCCAAAGTTCAGTTTCTCGAGATAAATACCCGCTTTTAAAGGCTCAAGTGACGCAAGATCATCGGTGGCGGGTTCAGGGCTTAACTCGAGCATCTCGAGCAAACGGTCTGAAGCCACAATACCTTCCTGAACACTTTGAATGTTATCCACAATTTGCGAGATTGAACTCATGGTGCGTAGCACCAGCGCATAGGCTGCCACCAATTGACCTATGCTCAGGCTAGATTGCAACACCTGGGTCGCACCAAACCACAACACGATCATGGCGCTTAAACTCTCGAGCAAACCAATACTCAGGTCGCTCTGGTTGGAGAGCACCGAACTGCGCCAGGAAAGTTTAAGGTAATCATCGATTTGTTGCTCAACTTTTTTGCTTGCCCATTGTTGCCCACCGAACGTTTTTAAAGTCCAAAGCCCCTCGAGGTTGCTGAGCAGAGCACTTTGCATTTGACCCTCTTTGCGCCGTGTTTCGCGGGTGTTCATTTGAAGTTTGGGGGCAAGCCAGATTAAATAAACCACTTGAAATGGCACTGTTAAAAGTGCCACCAATGCCAGTTTAAAATTGTACGTCAGTAGTAAAAACAAACTTAAAACCAAACTCAGCAGGGTGGCTGGGAAACGCAACAACAAACTCGAGAGCACCGAACGCACCCGACTGAGGTCTGAAAAACGTGTGACCAAATCACCAACCAGCCGTGTTTCATGAATCCGCATCGGCAATTTCATCAAATGCTCGAGGTAATTCAGTCTTAAACGCCTGTTTAAGCCAATTGAAAGTTTTGAAGAGAGTAAATTTCGCAACGCCCCAAAGCCAGCCTGTAAAACCGAGACGATTAAAATCCCGAGCAAAACCGTATTCAAAATATTTTCTTGACGTTTCTCGAGCACCCTGTCAAACAAAATTTGGGTTAAGAGTGGCGCTCCTAAATTCAGCAAAGTCACAATCAGTGTGACGAGCGCCACTTGAAACAAAACAACTCGAAAATGTTGGTAATGCCGCAAATGCGAGATTAACCCCAACATGCCGCGCTGCCCCAAGAAACGACCCTTTTGAAAATCTTCGGTCGGCTCGAGCCACAGGGCTTTACCGGTCCATTTCTGGTCAAATTCTGTTACGGAAACCCAAACTTGTCCCGCCGCAGGATCAAGAATCCGAACCCGCGAAGTCATGATTTTCTCGAGCACCACGTAATGGTTGTTTTCCCAGTGCAACAATACCGGCGGGTCGAGTGGACGCAATTGTGCAAGATTTGCAGCAAAACCTGTGGCTTTTAAACCAAGTTGTTCGGCAGCCCGTTTCAAACCAAGCAGGGTTGTACCCGACTGGGTTGTGCCCGCCAGATCACGCAGGCGATACAATGGCTCGAGCCGCCCGAAGTGCATCAGGATCATTGCCAAAGCGGCAGGTCCACAATCGGTGGCGTCAACTTGTCGAACAACACGCATGAAGAATTTCAACTCCGCATCTAAACAAGGTCTGTCAGGTTATACCAAGAAAAACCTCCGACACTTAAGTAATCGGAGGTTTATCCATTGAGTATGCAAGGCTTAAGGAATGTTTGGTGTTGGGCAACCACAACCGCCGCCATTTGAGCTGTTGCCACTTGAGCTGTTGCCGCTCGAGCTATTGCCACCGCAACCACCATTCGAGCTGTTTCCGCCCGATTGAGCCTTGTTTTTCTTAGCGCCTTTTTTGCCGCCACCACTGACCTCGAGCATCTGGTTCTGGCTAAGTTCCTGCAAGTTCAAATTTCCTAACTTCATATTCCACCTCTTTCTTAATGCTTTCCCCCAAGCTAATATTATCGAACAAGGCTTTAGGAATTCTTACAAATTACAAATTACGACACGTTAAGACTATGAACTCGAGTATACACAAGAATCCTAAAAATGCAAATCCAAGCCGTGAAATACACTACACTTAGCTATAGTAGGAGTTTATTTTCAAACAGAAATCTCGAGCGGCACAAGAAATTTCAAGCAAAATGCCATTTAGGCAAATCCTGACAAAACCACAAGAGACGCCCTGAATGATAAGTCCCGCGAGCAACTTGTTTGGAATAGAATGCAAAATATGCCAAATACCTGCAAGAATAAGGTTTCATGAGCGATACCACCTTTGAAGCACGCGCCCCGATCTTAGACGATTACATTTACTTGCGCGGCTACCCATCAATGGATGATTTCATTTCATTTGTCAAAGGCAATGACTCTGAGCAAAAAGACTCGAGAAGCCTGGCAGAAGAATGGCGCAACGCCAACGATCACCTGCGCATCCTCGAGCAAACCGAGGCGGGCTTAGCCACCAAGACCCAAATCACAGCCCTGCCCGAAAATTTATTTAACCTGCGTGACCAAGTTCTGGTAGACCCAGTTGTGCAACGCACCTTTGACATTGTAGACATTGATGTTGGCATTGTTGACCTGCGGCAATTATCGGTTTTTCAAAAACACGTGAATTTTTCTTACGTCCGAGATTTGCAACATAAAATCAGCCAGCACAACACCCCAGAAGACACCTTCAAATTCTGTTTGCTCGAGCCACCAGCGCCAATGGTCAAATTTTCCAAAGTCGCCCAAAATGGTTATGTTTTCGTATCGCCATCAAACGACTTGCGCTTTTTGGGATCAGTCCTGCTCGAGCCGCATCAGGTCACAGGGCATCAGTTGCCAGGGCGTGCGGCTGGCGTGGTTGGGTTGGTCGCAGGACCCGGCGCGAACTGTTTGGCGGTGACATCATTTAACGGGCGTTTGATTTTGAACAACGGCACGCACCGTGCCGCCGCATTGCTCGCCAGTGGCATCACCCACGTTCCAGCCATCATTCAACACTGCACCCGCGCCGAAGAGGTCGAAGCCCTGTTCTCGAGCGGCACGTATGAGAAAATCAAGACTTACCTCGAGCTTGCCCGCCCACCGATGTTCAAAGATTATTTTGACCCCGCGCTGGCGAGGGCTTTAAAAATGCCGCGCAAATTAACCCAAGTCAAATTGACGTTTGGCTGGGAAAGCATTGAAATTCCGGTGGTTTAAGGCAATAAGCCACAACGCGTATCCCTAAAAACTCGAGGCATCGTGTAGACTTGAGCATGTTCGAGCATTACATGACCGCCTTTATTCTTCCAGTTTTTTCTGGGGGTTGAGGTCGTTTTCGCATCGCGCAGACTTTGACCCCCGAAGATTTCGGGGGATTTTTTGTTTTTGGGGGTTTATGGCAAACGTGGCAGTCGAACTCGAGGATTTACGCAAAGTATTTGATTTCAGTGTGCCAAAAGGTTTTTTAAGGCGTGAACACCGCGAGGTGCTGGCGGTGGACAACATCAGTCTGAAGGTGCTCGAGGGGCAGAGTGTGGCGTTCATCGGTCCGAACGGGGCGGGCAAAAGCACGACCATCAAAATGCTGACAGGCATTCTGCACCCCAGCGGTGGACGCGCCACCGTGCTGGGTAAAGTTCCGTGGCTCGAGCGTGGCAAACTGGCGTTTGAGATTGGCGCGGTCTTTGGGCAGCGCTCGCAGTTGTGGTTGCACTTGCCACCAAATGACACGTTTGAATTACTGGCAAGAATTTACAACATTCCGAAGCCCGAGTTTAAAAAGCGCCGTGATGAACTGGTAGAACGCTTTAAGCTCGAGGCGTTTCTCGAGACGCCAGTGCGTAAATTGTCCTTGGGTCAGCGAATGCGAGCCGAGGTTGCCGCAAGTTTGTTGCACCACCCGAAAGTCTTGTTTTTGGACGAACCGACGATTGGACTCGATGTGATCGCCAGACAAGAATTGCGTGACTTGGTGCGCGAATGGAACATATCCCAGGGCTTGACCGTATTTCTGACCAGCCACGACGCGGGCGATATCGAGTACGTTTCCAAACGCGTGATCGTGATTAACCACGGACAGATCGTGCTCGATGATAAGGTCAGCGCCATGCGACGGGCGTACATCGGTTCAAAAATTCTCGAGGTGAAATTCGGCACACCACCGCAAAACCTCGAGATGCGCGGCGTGAAGATTCTGAAACGCACCGAGTACGCGTTAAAGCTGGAGGTGGACACACGCATTGCACCGATTGAAAGCGTCATGAACGCCGTGTTGCAACTCGCGCCAGTCGCAGATATTTCAATCGAAGACCCGCCGCTCGAGGAAGTGATCGCCCACATTTACGGGCAAGAAAAGGCAATCGCATGACCCAGCTTCGCAAGTACAGTTTTCTGGGCTTGACCGCCATTCGCTCGAGCTTTGCGTACTTGGGCGAGCAGCTTTTTGGGCTGGTCTTTTTGGGCGTGATCTTGTTTATTTTCTTGCAACTCTGGCGGGCAACCTTTGCGGGCGCTGGGGAAGTCAAACTGGGCGATTTAAGTTTGGCACAAATGATCTGGTATCTGGCAATCGCCGAGGGTGTCGTCATGTCGCGCCCCAGAATCTCGAGCGAGGTCGATCAAGATGTAAGGTCTGGAAGCTTGAGCGTGCAACTGCTGCGACCTCTAGCGTATCCGCTGGCGAAACTTGCCGCCAGTTTTGGTGAACGACTGGTGCTGTTTAGCTTGATCGCGGGAACGGGTTGCCTGCTGGCATTGATATTCGTTGGCACAATCCCGTTCAGCCTAGCGGGATTGGGATTATTTTTAATCGTTTTGCCAGTCGCGCTTTTGCTGGACAACATCGGCTTTTTGATGGTCGGTTTGAGCGCCTTCTGGTTTGAAGACACCACCGGTTTGACCCTGATTTACTCGAGGATGACCATGATTCTGGGCGGAATGCTTGTGCCGCTCGAGTTGTTCCCAGATTTCGCCCGCCCAATAGTCGAGTGGTTGCCGTTCTCGAGCGTGGTTTACGCCCCAGCAAGACTGTTCGTGCATCCGAATCTCGAGTTGTTCGGTGGTGTGATCGTGCGCCAAGGCTTAAGCCTTTTTATTCTGAGTTTAATCGTGTTTTTTGTTTACCGCGCCGGTTTAAAACGCATTCACTCGAACGGAGGTTAATGTGATCCGAAGATTCCAAAATTACGCATCGCTCGCGGCGGCATACTTTCGCCTCAACCTCTCCGCCATGCTCGAGTACCGTGCCGCTTTCTGGTCGCAGGTGCTTGCCATGTTCATCAATGACGGCGTTTGGGTTTTGTTCTGGTCAATATTTTTTTCAAAATTTAAGATTGTCAACGGTTGGACGGCAAACGATGTCATCACCGTTTGGGCTGTCGGCTCAGCAGGGATTGGTTTGTCGGGCGCATTTTTTGGCAACGCCGGACAACTGCCACGACTGATTACCCAAGGGCAACTGGACGTTTGGATGCTCTACCCGCGATCACTCTTGAGTCACTTCGTGCTTGGACGCTCGAGCGCCAGCGCCTCGGGTGATGTGATGTTCGGTTACATCGCGTTTTTTGCGCTCGTTCAGCCGAACCTCGAGCGAAGCCTGTTGTTTATTCTATTCACGGCTTCGATCATGATTTTATTTACGGCATTTAGAATTGTAGCCGGTTCGTTCGCGTTTTTTCTGGGCAGCGCCGGTAATCTTGCCACCGCCCTCGAGTTTGCGCTGATCAGTCTGTCCACCTACCCGAGCGCTTTGTTTGAAGGCGCAGCCAAATTCGTGACCTTCACGCTTTTACCCGCCGCCTTCGTTGGCGCTTTGCCCGTCGAAGCCATTCGGGAAATCAACCTCGAGAAAACCTTACTGGTTTTGTTTGGAACGCTGGTATTTGCGGCGCTCAGTGTGATCGTGTTTTATGCTGGCTTAAAACGTTACGAGAGCGGAAATTTACTCGAGATGCGCAGTTAAAACGCATCCCCAGAATTAACGCACGTTGGGTCTTGAAGCTGGCGGTTGATCGTCGGGCACACCAGCCCAGTACATCGCACGGTTCGAGCAGCCTGTCTCGAGTTTCTGACCTGGCTGCTCGAGAAAGGTTTGAAAAATTTGATTCGCGCAAGTTAAATTCGCGTTTTTGTTCAGCACCCCGTGACCGCCAATAAACTCCACAACCTGCGCTCGCTCGAGGTGGCTGGCAACGGCACGGGCGTACTCGGATGGTGTGACAGGATCGAACTTGCCCGTCAAAATTAAGGTCGGAATGCGGCTGACCACAGGCTCGAGATCGGCGGCACTGGCAACGCCTGGTTTCCAGTCTTTACAACTCTCCACAACGCCAGAGCTTGGTTTGGTGGACAACTCACGGTAAATCGGCAGCACATCAAAACCCAAAGTCGTTGCCCATTCGGTGGGATTCAGCGTCACCATCTCGCGGCAAACCACCGTCAAATACATGCCTTGGGCAAAAGCGTCAACTTCAATTGAAACGTTTTCAAGCGCAAAATACGGACTCAGAATTTGCTCGAGACTCCGTGAATCTTGAACTGCCAGGGCATGAATGAATAACGGAATTCGACCATTGGCATTGGTTTCGTATAGGGACGCGATCAAAAAACCGTAGACCATGTACTCGTTTAGTTTTATATCAAAACCACCGTTGCGCTCACCCCCCCGAATTCTGACCGGCACGGGTTCGTTGCGCACATTCTCAAAAGCCTGCTCGAGTTGAAAGTACAAATTGGGAAACGCCCGATTACAACGAACGTCCGCCTCACAAGCCTCGAGAACGCGCCGCAGCGCTCTGTCTTTGGTGGCAATATTATCCACCAGGGCATTGACGCCCACGGGCAGCACCGCATCGAGGGTGACGCTGCGAACGACACTTTCATTTAAACGCATGACGTGTTGTGCCAGCAGTGTACCGTAAGAAATCCCGTAGACATCAAGTTTTTCGTAACCCAATTGTTTACGAATATCGCCAACGTCCAAAGCATTCTCGATGCTGTTAAACGCCGAAATCTCAATGCCAGCTCGAGAGTACAATTCGCGGCACAACACCATATCGCCGCCGCAATTGAGCGCGGGTTGGGAAAATCCGATGCCGCGCTGATCGAAAAAAATGAAATCCTCTTTGGCGGTAAACACCGACGCCAATTCGCCATTTAATGCCGCTCCCAAAAAGGCGCTCGAGGCTCCAGGTCCACCGTTCAGGTAAATCAAAGCATTGGTTGAAGGCTGCGCACCGCGCTGCAAAACCATCACAAACAACCGAATCGCCCGCCCTCGAGCCAGCCCGTGACGCTCGAGCACGACCACAAAACCGCAACGTTTTTTAAGTTTGGCAAGTTCGCTCGAGAGCTTGAAGACACACGGCGCAGTTTCAAATCGTGGCACGGTGGGCGGAAAAGTACGGGCGAAACCGAGGTTACCAAAAGCCAAAATCAGCACCAACACCGCAATCAATCGCTTCACGCAAACTCCCATGCTGCTCTTTACGACTCGGCGCTCGAGATGGTTTCAACTTTTAAACCCATCGCCTCGAGCAACACGGTTTCCATGACTTTGAGCGGCGGCGTGTGTCCAGTGTACAGCTCGAATTGTGCTGCCGCCTGATGCAAGCGCATTCGGTAACCGGCAATGACCGTGCAAGATTTGGCTCGAGCCAGCAAGAGCAACGGTGTCTCGAGCGGTTCGGCAACCACATCCATAATAATTTTTCCAGGCAGCAAAATATTTTCTGGGACAACACAGATATCAGGTTGCGAAACATAGCCCGCCGAGGTCGTGTGAACCAACACGTCGTAATCGCTCGAGAGGGCATTCAGATCGCCACCAAACTGCACGCCCAATTCTGTTGCCAAACCTCGAGCGCGGTCACTGGTGCGGTTAAAAATACTGACCTCTGCCCCGCGTTTTTTCAGCCCGAACGCCACCGCTCGAGCCGCACCGCCAGCCCCAATAACAAAAGCTTTTTTGCCCGTTAAGTTGATGCCATTTTCCTCGAGCGCCAGCACCGCCCCGAGCCAGTCGAGGTTGTACCCAGTCAGCACACCATTGTCGTTGACCACGGTGTTGACTGCACCAACTTCCTGAGCGATGGGGTCAATCTGATCCAAGTGTTCCATGATGCTGACTTTGTGCGGCATGGTCACGCCGTACCCGCGAATGCCGAGGCTTCGCATGGCAGCTACCGCTCCAGCAACATCATCAATCCCGAAAGCCACATAAGAAAACTCGAGCTTTAAATGCTTGAACATGGCGTTGTGAACCGCCTGACCGACACGGCTTGGATGGCTGGCGATTGAACCGCAGAGTATGGGGAAGCTGGGCATAAAACCAGCATAAGTCAAACTTGAGTTTGAAAGCAGCAATCAATCTTGCCGTATGCTAAAGCATGGCGCATCCAAGCACGCAAAAACTCTTATCGCAACTCGAGCCAATGCACCATCACAACCGAATGCGGCACATGATCGAATTCGGCAAAAATCCTAATGTTGAGATTTTAAGTCATCTTGAGCAAGGTAACGTTTTCGAGCGTCAACTGGCGCTTGTCACGTGTTTCTCAAGTCTTGACGCAAGCCAGGTCTTACGTGGTTTGCAAGATGCTTCGAGGTTTATTCGGGCGCTGGCAATCAAACTGGCGGCTTTTGTTTTGTCTGAAGCACAGTTGCTCGAGGCACTGCGAATGTTGCCACGCAAATTACGTTTGGTTTTGCTCCATAAATTGCGCACCAAAAAAGCCAATGCTGTTAGTGACATATTGCTTGAGGAATTGGTGATGGCTGGCAACCTTCGGGATGCTAGCGAAATTTGTGCTTTTGCTTCCAGCACCACGATTCAAAAACACTTGACAATCATGGCGCTGGCATCCAGTGCAGATTGGGCGCGATTGGCACGAAAACAGCCGACATTGATCGCCGACTGGCTCGAGCAACAAGCTTTAGCACAAGATGAAACCAATCCGCGTTTGATCTGGCAGGTCAACGCGGTCATTCCAAGAATTACAGCATTTTCGCCATCTCGAGCCTTACAGCTTTTAAAAGCCCTGCAACGCAATACAGCATTAACGCAACTGCAATTGCAAGGACTGCTCAAACGCTGCCCTCGAGAACTGGCACAATTACAACTTGAAAGCCAAAACCCCAGCAACCTCGAGTTTTCAGATGTCGCGCATCGTTTGACACTGCCACAATTGTTGGCGTTGCAAACACAACATCCCAGAACTTTAGGCAACCTCGAGCCTCAATTCTCGCGCTTAAGCTTGGAGGCTCGAGTTCCTATTTTTCAGGCGTTCCGCAGCACTTGGGCGGATCATGAAGGGTTGATCGCCGCCTCGACTTTGCGTTACCTGCCACGGCTTGAACGTGAACTCGAAGCAAAACGTCACTTTCAGCACAATGCCCTGTCTGCAAGAGCATTGCAACGTTTTCCTTACGCGAGTTTGTTGGGTTGGAATGAGGCAAAACCCTTGCTCGAGGCGAGTATCAAACATCCAAAACCCGAGAACCGAATTGGGGCGATTCCTGCGCTGATTTTCTCGGCACAGTTTGATATTTCTAAATACAATGATGTACTCGAATTCGTTAAGTTTCGCAAAAACGAGCAAGACCCTGTGCGCTTGGTGATGCTAAATGCCCTCGCGGATTTACCGCCAGCGGCATGGCAAGCCGAGCACCTCGAGCATTTAGGGCAGATTTTACAGGATGCTTTGAACGCTGCCGATTTGTCGTACTACACAGCCCACGCCGCCGAACGAATTGTAGTGCGCTTGTTGCCATTTCATATGGATTGGGCAGCCAATTGGATTGGTATTCTGGTCAAACAACGCGGGCAGATCAATTTATATAACATTGGACAACAGATTTCGGATCGGCAAGCCAAAGTGATTGCCGCACCGTTAATTCCCGTTTTAAAAACTTGGCGCACCCAAGAACGAGAATCCCAGATCATGAACGTCTTGACTGGTTTTGGCAAAAGGATTCGGGTGATTCCAGAATTTCTCGAGCTTGCCCAAAGCCTTGTCAATGCTTCCAAGCACGCTTCCACTTCACAAGCCGCTCTGGTATTGATCGCCAAGCATGACACAAAAAGATTCAACCAACTTATTCCAAAATTATTGACCGTTGACCCGAGTTGGATTATTACCCCAGTGGTTTACGGGTATTTGCACCACTTTCGACAAGACTTGTTAACCCCATTTTTGGGTCATAAAGTCCACCATGGTCGGTTTCTGACTGGCAAAACGCGTTTTGTGCTGCCCTTCACAACGGGTTTTCAACGTTGGAATCCAGAACAGCAAATCCGTTTCGTCAACACGCTCGATCAGGTCGCTCGAGATGAAGATCGGGACATTCCCGCGATTTTATTCATTTTGCATCAACTGGCAAACATTCCAAACGCCTCCGCCACAACAATTGAACGGCTGGCAGACATTTCAAACTCGAGGTTGGCAATTCGTGATGCGGCACTTCGTGCGCTCGGACGACTCGATGAAACTCGAGGTCTGCAACCACTATTGAGTGCTTTGAACGATGACCGCGCTCGAGTCGCCATTTATGCCTTGCGGCGTTTGTTCCTTGCCATGCCGTCCATCAAAGCCTTGTATTTACTGAAAAACGTCTCGCTCGAGCGTGTCACAGTTGCCAAAGAGGTGATTCGCTTGATTGGTGAAGTTCGCACCGAAACTGCGCACGCTTACTTGCTCGAGTTGAGCAGCCAGAACTTACACCGTGACGTTCACGTGGCATTGTTGCGGGCGTTCTGGGATTACCTCGAGTATCCAAAAACCTGGGATGTGCTCGAAGCCGCCGCCAAAGATCAAGACGCTGCCGTAAGTGACGGTGTGATTCGGATTCCTGCGGATCGTTTGTCTGGCGTTTCGCAACAAAAATTGGTGACGTTGCTTTCAAGTTTAATTGAGCACCCTGACCCCGAAGTTCGGCTCGAGGTGATGCGACGCTGCGAATGGTTACCCGTGACCGACACGCAAAAACAATTGGTACGACCACTGCTGGCTGCCATAAATTCGAGCAATGCAGATCAAACCAATGCTGCCGCTCGAGCTTTTTTTGCCACGTATTCTGAGTCCGATACCCAAATCATTCATCAAACGTTTTTGGGTTTGCTGCCAAACCGACATGCTCTACAGCTTACCATTCGAGCCTTTTTGGAATTCAACCGTTGGCGCAACCTGAAAAAAACTGCAATTGCCATTCTTGCCGCCCTCGAGACTGATATTGTTACGCTGCATTTGCAAACCAAGATTGCCATTCAAAGTTTAGTTTGGGAAGAAAGTGCTGGGTTTTTGATCGCGCTGGCAACACACCAACAACTTCATGCCGACGTTTACCAAACTGCTCTAAAATCCCTAAAAGACGCTTCGGAACAACGTGCCGAACCAACACTTGGAATGCAAATTCTCGAGGAAGGTTGGCGCAGTAGCGAAAACGAATTGATTCGTCGCCTTGGACTCGAAGCACTGATTTTAGGCGCGTCTAACCCGTACCGAAACAATGCTGGTTGGACGCCAGCACAACTCGAGCTGCTGGAACAATACCGCCGTGACCCATCACATTTGGTTGCGGCGGCGGCTCAATTTACCTTCCCAACGACAGAACTCGAGTAATCGCCAGCATAAATCAAAGATGGTCTTGAAGTGCCGCAAATAAATCATCTGTCTCGAGGGTTTCAAGATTGGTCGTGTCCAAATCCCAAGTCGTGGCAGCAAGCTCGAGGCGAAACGGTTTTTGATGCACCAACCGCTCCATTTCTGGCAAGGTCACGTTGTCCGCATGACCAGGGTGACGTGCGCCAGCTTCCCAGCGTGCACGGAAACGTTCCAGCAAGATTTCAGGCTGGGAATGACAGTGGATTTGAAAGTATTCACAGTTGTAGTGTTGTTTGAAGTCATCCAAAATTTGGGTGTGAAACTCGGGATAGAAATTCGCCTCAATGATGCACGCCTGACCAACTTCGAGTTGAGCCTCGAGCGCGTAGAACAAAAGCTTGTAACTGGCAAGCCCAAGTTTTTTAGACCACGCCCGATCTGACCAACCAAGTTCGTCAAAAAGCCGTTCTTTAAAACCGTCTTTGGAAAAAAACGGGATTGAAAAGTCTTGTGCGATGCGTCTTCCAAGCGTGGTTTTACCCGTGCAGGGCAAACCAGAAATGACGATCACGAAAGGTTTTTTCATGCTTAAGGCTCGAAAACGATTTGATTCGGCTCGAGCGCCAAAGTAATGTTGTTCGGACTGACGTAGATTTGGTTGCGTCCGTTTTGCTTGGCAGCATACATGGCTTTGTCGGCACGATCCAAGACCACTTCAGGCATTTCAGAGCCGTCAGTTTGCGTGATACCGGCGCTAAAAGTCTGGGCATACGGTATGACCGTACTCAGGCGCTCGAGTAAAACCTGCGCCTGCTCGAGATCACAATTTTCAAACGCCACCACGAATTCCTCGCCGCCGTAACGGGCAATAAAGTCGTTCACACGGAAACTGCCTCGCAAAGCATTGCCCATTTCGCGCAGCAAAGCATCACCCTCGAGATGCCCGCGCGTATCATTGAAGCGTTTGAAATGGTCAAGGTCGATCATGGCAACCGTCAGGGGTTGCCCGTTGCGTTTTGCCCGCTCGAGGCGTTGCGGAAATTCTTCATTCCAGGCGCGACGGTTGGTTAAATTGGTCAGGCTGTCGGTACGCGCCAGTTCCTCGAGTTGTTGCAGCAACTTGGTGCGTTGCTGCCAGAAACTCCAGGCGATCAACGAGAACATCAAAATACCCGCCAGCGCCACCCCAAAAAACCAAAGCAAACGGGTGAACAAGACCTGATCGGTGCGTTGGCGCTGGGTGGCTTCGCTTTCGGCACGGGTTGCGATATCCTCAGCCAAGGTGGTGATCGAAACGTTCAAAACCCTAAACAAATCAATTTCGCGGTTTAGGACAAGATCAGAAGCCTGCTGGATCAAATTTGCGCTGCCCGTTCGGTACATCGAAATGATGGTTTGATCCAAGGCAATAAATTCTTGAAATCGCCGTCTTGCAGTGCTAAGTTGTTGTTGCTCCAAAACCGACAAAACTTCAACCCTCAACTCGAGTGCCGATAACTGCTGGCTGAGTGCACGGCTCGAGCTTAAGAATTTTGTTCGGGCAGGAGAACTGTCGAGAAGGGCTTTTTGTGAACCACGGGTAATCTCAAAAGCGTAAACGGTTTGCCAAGTATTTAATTCGGCTGCCAAAGACTTGGCTTGCAGTGCCACTCGAGATAATTCGTTAACCCGCGCCAGTTCGGTGTTGCTTTGATCGCGCGAAACGCTGCTGTTGGCAGCAGTAATCAAACCAAGAATCAAAAAAGCAATCACGCTGAAAAACAACGCGAAACTGAGTGCTCGAATTTGCCAACCAACGCGTACCTTTACCAAAGAGTTCCTCGAGTCCAAAAGTTCGGTCATTGCTTGCCTTGGATTCTTGTTAGCAAACCAACCTGGTTCGAGTTTAACGCGAAAAGCGTTAAACTGTGGCAAAACAATTGGTTTTTTCAAAAACCCGTACTTCACACTTACCATTTTATGGTCAATGATGAATTCTTAACGAAGTTCTCTTAAGCCAAACTTATCTGTGTCCCTAAAATGCACTCATCTGCGACTCGAGCATGTCTTGAGGGTTAGGGCAAATGCCTGACCCCATAACTTCGCACTTTTTGTATACTCATGCTCGCAACTTGAGAAACTGGCTTGCGAAAACTGAAATTAAGGGAGTTGAGACGGCATTGAAAACACTTGAAAGATTGAACGCACAGGGTGCGGAAGAAGTTTACGGCGTGCCAAACTGGTCTGGCGGTTACTTCAAAGTTGGCAAAAAAGGCTTGCTCGAAGCCACCCCGCAAGGAAGCGCTAAAGGCGCACCGTTACTGAAAATCATTGATGACATCGTGGCTCGCTTTGAAAGCCTGCCCGTGATTCTCAGGTTTCCGCAAATTCTGCAATCAAGAATTGAACAATTAAACCAAGCTTTTAAAGACGCCATCCTCGAGTACAAGTACCCAAACCATTACCAGGGTGTGTTTCCGATCAAGGTCAATCAGCGCCGCATGGTGGTCGAAACCATCGCGCAGGCGGGCAAACCTTTCGCGCATGGTCTCGAGGCTGGTTCAAAAGCCGAACTTGCGCTGTGCCTCGCTCAAGATTTACACCCAGACGCGCTCTTGTGTTGCAACGGTTTTAAAGACGACGGTTTTGTGCGTTTGGCACTTTGGGGCAAAAAACTGGGCAAGAATGTGGTCATCACCCTCGAGAAATATTCCGAACTCGAGCGGGTGCTGCGGGTCGCCAAAGAAATTGGGGTGCGCCCGAGTATTGGCGCAAGGTTTAAATTGCACGCCAAAGGTTCGGGGCAGTGGGAAGAATCGGGCGGCGACCAAGCCAAATTTGGGCTAAACGCCACCGAACTTCTGGCAGTGGTACGGCGTCTCGAGCAAGAAAAAATGCTGGATTGCCTGGTGATGCTGCACTGTCACGTCGGCAGCCAACTAACCGACATTCGCAAAATTAAGGTTGCCGTGCGCGAAGCCGCACAGACTTACGCCGAGCTTCACGAATTGGGCGTCGGCGTGAAATACCTGAACGTCGGCGGCGGTCTGGCAGTGGATTACGACGGCAGCAAAACCACTTTTTATGCCTCTGCCAATTACACCCTGCCCGAATACGCTAACGATATTGTTTACAGCATCATGGAAACCTGCAAAGGTGCTGAACTTACGCCCAGTGCCTTCCCGATCATTGTCACCGAATCTGGTCGTGCCGTCACCGCACACCACGCCGTGCTGATTCTGCCCGTACTCGAGGTGAGCGGACCAACCCGTTTTGCCGAGGCGCTCGAACCAGGCTACGAAGACCAGCACCAGTTGATTACCGACATGGAACAGATTCTCGAGGCGGTGACTTTAAAAAATTACCGCGAGAGTTACTTTGATGCCGTGGACGACAAGAACACCATGCACAACTTGTTTGATCTGGGTTATCTCAGTTTGCGGGACCGTGCCAGAGGTGAGGAACTGTTCAACCGCATCGCCAACAAAGTCTTAAAAGTCATTGCCGATGCCGACTCCAAATACGTTCCAGACGAATTTGAAGACCTGGCAGCGCTCCTTGCAGACAAGTACATCTGCAACTTCAGCCTCTTTCAAAGCTTGCCCGACCACTGGGCGATAGATGCGCTGTTTCCGATTGTGCCACTCTCGAAACTCGATGAACGCCCCACGCGGCGCGGCACGATTGAAGACGTAAGTTGTGATTCTGACGGCAAAATTGACAAGTTTATTGACCTGCGCGACGTGCAAAAAACCTTGCCCTTACACGAACTCAAACCGGGCGAACCATATTATCTGGGCGTGTTCTTGATGGGCGCATACCAAGACGTGCTCGGCAGCGCCCATAACCTGTTTGGCAAAGTCAACGAAGCCCACGTTAGCGTCTCGAGCGACGGCGATTACGAACTGGATTTGTTCGTGCGTGGTCAAAAGGCACGGCGTTTGATCGAAGGCATGGGTTACAGCGCCCCGCAACTTTCAAAAGGCGTGCGTGAAGATGTCGAGGAAGCCATTGAGGCGGGCATTCTTGGACCCGCCGAGGGTGAGAGCTTTCTGGAGCATTACGATGAAGAGCTGGTGGGTTACACGTACCTCGAGTAATCAATTACCAGCGGGGATGTTGTAGGGGATGGTCTGAGACCCCCTACATCACCCTATTTTGAAACCCTTGCCGCAAGGCTTACGATAGACCCATGACCGATCAAACCTCCGGCACTGAATTCCACCGTGCGGCTGCCCCGAAAACCATTCGCGTGGCAGTGCTGACCATCTCTGACACACGCAAGCTCGAGACTGATACTTCGGGTGGGTTTTTAAAAGAATCGCTCGAGGCGCAAGGGCATACGATCACAGGGTACGAAATTGTCAAAGACGATGGCGGCGCAATTCGGGCGCAACTCTTAACCTGGCTCGAGGATGGTGTGACCCAAGTCGTGCTGACCACTGGCGGCACGGGCATCACCAAACGCGACAACACCATTCCCATTATCGAATCGCTTCTCGAGAAACCACTGCCAGGTTTCGGTGAGTTGTTCAGGATGCTGTCCTTTGCCGAAGTCGGCGCGGCGGCAGTGTTGTCCAGAGCCACAGGTGGTTTAGCCAAGGACGGGCAGTGTTTGTTGTTTGCCATGCCAGGATCGTTCAATGCAGTTAAAACCGCTTGGGACGGCATTTTTGAGCATGAACTCGAGCATATGGTGTTCGAGATTCTAAAGTAAGTTTTAGAAAATTTAAACAAGAGCCTCGAGGAGTTAATGCGTGTCTTGCAAGATCGAGGCTGAAAAAACAAACCGCGAATTTCAAATGTCTTTAAAAGTTTACAAACTTCGGCGAAGAAGGATGAAAATCTTTCCTCACATTTTTTGTTTGAATACTTACAATTACACTCATTAGACTTTTCATCTTTGGCAATCAAATTATTGTAAAGTTAAATTATGAAACTCGAGCAGGCAAAATCTCAAATTCTGCCCGAAGTGGTCACGCCTTCAAAAAAGCAAGCCCCTGCAAAAACACTGCCTTTGCAAGCAAAAGCCGCAACGCCCAGCCAATTGCAACGCGCCAAAAGCAAACTCGAGCAAGACCGTTCACAAATCCAGCGCCAAGCCGAAGAAGCCAGCCTTCAGCGGATCGCTCGAGCGGCAAGTCAGGAACAGGCTCGGATTCAACGTTCGCAAGATCAGGCGCTAGCTCAAGAACAACAAGTACAGCTTCAACGTCTGGCAGATACCCAAGCCAGACAACAAAGTTTCTTCTCGAGCTTTGTCAAAAGCCCAGTCCAACGAAAATCCCAGCAGCAGGTCAAAATCTCGAGCGTCCAAACGGCACAGGTTCGAGATCAGTACCAAGCGGCAGTACAACCTGAAATATTGCAACGTCTGGTTGATGACCGCCTAAGCCTGCAATCCAAAACGGCTCAAGCCGAACAGCCACAAAACGCTCTGAATACGCGAGCCGAATGGTTTAACACCGAACTGCCCGTCTTGAGAGCAAAGCACAACCACCCAGACACGCCATTTCTGGACGGTGCAAACGTCTTCAAGCCAGCCGACCAGCAGGCGTTTACACTCGGAAGAACCTACGGCGTTCAACGCCTCGCCAGTGGTTTAACCCCAACCGATGCCGCCAATGCCATTTTAAACATTCAACGCAAAGCAGACCGCGATATTGCCATGCGCGGCTTGCTGACTGGCATTAACCCACGTCAATCGGATTACACCAGCATTCAAAGGCTTGTGGCGCAAGGCGAAGCCAACTTTGAGCTACAACGCCAAGCCCTTTTGGAAGACCCCTCAATGCAATCCCAAGCATTGCAATCGGCAAAAGATGAGGCGCACCCGACCACTCCAAACTCTGGGATTTCCGACAAAATCAAAACCAAACTCGGCGGTGGAAACCCATTGCCAGAGAATGTACGCCAGCAACTCGAGACTGGTTTAAACACCGACCTCTCAGGCGTGCGGGTACATACGGACAACGAAGCTGATTTTTTGTCCAAATCGGTTCAAGCCAAAGCCTTCACGACTGGCAGCGATATTTTCTTCTCGAGCGGCGCGTTTGATCCAAACACCAAATCGGGTTACGAGCTGATCGCCCACGAAACCACGCATACCATTCAACAGGCAGCAGGGCAAGTTAAGCCAGGCATTGACAGCGACCCCAGTTTAGAGGCTGCCGCCCAAAGCAAAGGCGCAGAACTGGCTGCGGGATTCAATCCAAATTTCAAATACAAGAACCTCGAGAATCAAGCCCAACCCAACTCACCACTGATTGCCAGTCAACCACCAGCCCACCGCGCCAGAATTCAAGCCATGCAGCGCTCGAGTTTGCAACATCAACCCCTGCAACGCGAACCGCAAGCTGCCAGCCCCGTTGTCACTCCGACGGTCAGCCAAACCCTTGATGAAACCGCCCTGGCAACCCTGACCACGGCATTGCTGCCTGTTGTTCCGCAAAAATACCAAACCGATGCCCAAAGCAACATTCCCGTCATTCTAAGACAGTGCTTCTCGAGCCAAATCAAAAATGCCAACCAAGTCGCGTACATCCTCGCCACCGCACAACACGAATCGCGTTTTGGCACAAAAATGTATACCAGAAGCGAATCTTTGGTTGAAGACCACAACCCACTGCAAACCGAGCATAAAAAGATCAAAGACAAAAAAACTGGGAAAACCACAGTTCAAGACATTCCCTACCGCAGCAACCACGTGACCGGAAGTCGGGTCAATGCCGACCCAAGCAACACGAACGACCTGGACACCTATTACGACAAGGCTTACGGCGGCAAGCTCGGCAACGTCAAAGGCTCGAGCGACGCCGCCAACTACCGAGGACGCGGTTTTGTGCAGATCACTGGACGCGACAATTACAAACGGCTTGGGCAACAACTGCAAAACGAAGGCTTTACTTACACGTACAACAACCAAACTTACGGTGGCAAAGAACAACCGATTGACTTGGTGGCAAACCCAACGCATGTCAACCTTGTGCCTGAATTGGCTGCGAAACTCATGACCAGCGGAATGCAAAACGACAGCTTTGCCCAAGGCGGCAAAGGTTTAAGCACTTACGTTAACGACAAAACAACCGATTTTGTTGGCGCTCGAGGATTGGTGAACGGTACAGACCGCGCGGCAGACATTGCCAAAATTGCTGAAGATTTTGCCAAAATTTTAACTGCGAACAATGCCTGGAGCAACTTATTTACTGCGCCCGATTTGACAAAACAAGCACCCGATGCAACCAAACCCAGTGTAATCCCAATCCAACGCGTTCCCGCCACCAGCACGCCTTCAAATGCAAGCTCGAGCAAACCAATTCAAGCCTCTCGAGAAGGTGTTTCACCGCAGACGCTCGAGAGTACACCAACCCCACAGTTTGCAAATCAAAATGTTCAACGGCAAGCAAAAAACCCTGCTATTAATAATATAGATTCTGCACAAAAAGGTTTTCGAGAAAAACTCGCCAAATACCATCAGAGTGCCCAAGCTTACCGAATAATGCTGAACAGCAGTGAACATTCACTTGCACTTAGAAAATACCTGTATGGTGAAGGCAAACCCCTTTTAGACAAAGCCGAGCAACTTGCTAAAGTAGAGTTAGAAAAAGAGATTAACCCTCCAGGTGGTTGGGGTTACCAACTTTTAACGGCACTTCCTGTCAAAACACAAGACCAACGTGACGATATTCTATTGGATGAAAAAATGACCACGGTTTTTAATGATCATAAAGCCCAATCAATCTTTGTATTGGGTAAAGTGCTTGACCCTCAAACAACAACAAAACTTAGAA
Organism: Deinococcales bacterium; assembly: GCA_043775825.1. Lineage (GTDB taxonomy): Bacteria > Deinococcota > Deinococci > Deinococcales > JAAFIG01 > JANXTZ01. The sequence continues at coordinate 1,329 of JAYVRX010000004.1, read as the reverse complement.
ATCAGTACAATACACTCCAAGGTTCTGAAAAACAATCGATTCTTGCATCGTTAAACGCTGAAAGAAACAAAATACCGATCTATCAACTTCACCCAACAACCATTTCAGAAAATGAAATATTTGGTCAATTGGGATCTAAATTTGCCGAATTTTGCTTGTACAAAGTCATGCTCGCCAAATACCCAAATTTAAGTCAACCAACACAATCAAGCGCACAAACTCAAGGCAGTGCTATGAACCAACTGGCAGCCGCATGGACACCAGATGGTGCAAATATGCGTGATGCACCCAATGCCGAAGGTAAAATCATTTTCAAATATGCCTTTGGTGATCGTTTCTTGATTCTTGCGGAAGCAAACCAGTGGTACAAAGTGAGGTCATTAAAAGATAACCGCGAAGGTTGGGTCGCAAATTTTACGAATCCACCAATTCTAAAATTCATGCCCGAACCTGCCGCAAAAGTGTATATGGTTGTGAAAAATGATACTGCTTCTAATATTGTCATCAATCACTACCCTAACACCGACACCGTTCTGAACCGCGCCCGTCGTCACTTCCTAATTGCTGCATTGCAAAGCATGAACCCCGTTGCCATGCCAAGAATTAGTGGTGGAGGTTGGGATGATGTACAAGTCCTTGCCAACAACGCCATCTGGCTACCGAGCGAAGCCTTTGCCAATACGCTTCAAGGTAAAGTCACCGTAAACGATAATTTCTCAGGTGCAGCCCTGGACGCTATGGCAAGCGCAACCAACCAAACCCTACAAGCAGGTTCGTACATGGTCAAAGCCGTACTCGAGCAAATGCCTGGTGGCGAAAAAGTGCTTCAAACCATCAATGACATTGGTGCAAATGCCAAACTGGTGTTCGATAATCCAGAAGCATTCATCAAAAACCTAACGAAAGCCGTTTCAACAGGATTTAATAGCTTTGGGGCAAACATTGGCACGCACTTACAAACAGGAATGATTGGTGTACTCACAGGTCAACTGGGTGGTAGCGGTGTGACACTACCCAAAACCTTCAATTCTGAAGGTGTGCTGAGTGTCGGTTTGCAACTTGTGGGTTTAAACGCCGCGTCTCTCGAGCAACGACTAGCAAAAGAAATCCCTGGTGGAATGCAAGCCGTGAACGGCATGAAAGAAACCGCAGACTTATTTAAACAAGTCCAAACCAACGGTTTAATCGTGACCGCCAAAGAGCATTTTGAAGGTTTAGGCGAGTTAAAAAACCTGGTTTTTAGCAGTATTCAAAGCTGGGCGCAAAGCACCTTAATCAAAAAAGCGCTCGAGGTACTGGGCAGCGCATTAATTCCTGGTGCGGGTATTG
>JAYVRX010000003.1:0-9303 GCA_043775825.1 Deinococcales bacterium | reverse complement strand
ACAATCTTGATCAGATCGGCTTTGCTGAGTTTATTTGGATCAGGCAATTTTGCCATGAAAGATTCTACCGCATCTGACTGACCCGCTAATCATGTACTTGCGTTGGAATTGCGAAGATCGATATTTGTGGTGTTGGAGTGGGTTGTACTCGAACGGGAGTTGTTTGAACTCGAGCCTTATTTACGAGCGGACTTGCAAGATTATGCGTGTATTACATGACTGCAAGAAATGAGGTGTGAAAAATAAGCATCATTTTGAACTTTTGCTGGACTATTTTTCCTTTAATTCTTTGCTGTAATCTTTCAGAACCCGAGCTTTCCATTCTTTTTTCTTGATATCTTCATCTTTTTCGACTTTTTCTAGGTTATATTTGCTGAATTTTCCGTTAAATAGAATATTTTCGTTATCTTTTGTTTTATAGATAAAGAAAAGATACTTATTATCGGGTAAAATTTCCTCATAATCTTCTTGAATTAAACGAACTAAATTTCCTTCTTGTTTAAAAATTACAGCGCGTTCAAGGATGTTAATTTCTTTCTTAAGTTTAATTTTACTATTATTTTTAATTATTTTTTTAACTTTTATCTTTCGAATTGTATAGTAATCCGAAAAATGTATTTTATCAGCATCATATACTATTGTTCCTTTTGAATGTAAAAGATCGGTTTCAGTTTCTCCAACAAATATAGCATCTGCACGTGCTATCATTTCATCATAGCTGAAGTAGCGTAAAAAAGCATTTGGACGAATTGTTTTGATGATTTTAGATTTTTGTTCTGTTTTTAAATTGTTTGTTAAATTTTTTTGTCCAAATACACCTAGGATTGAATAAATTAGTAATAAAGATGCAATGATTAGGATTTTAGCATTCATTATTGTCCCCACTTCCGAATCAATTCATTACGATCATACGTTTGAACTCCATTTGCATTACCATCTGGACGCATGACAGAATAACCAGGAGCTTGAGTATTATGATCAAGTTTGAGTGAATGTCCGACCTCGTGAGTTGCAATTATTGGAGTCCACACGGCTCGAGAGGTTGGATCAATCCACAAAGAATTTATTGATCCATTATAAACCACGACTTGACAGTGATGATGATCAATATTTTGATCGCTTTGTATAAATACCCCACTGGTATTGCGAATAAAAAATCGTGTTTCACCAGCTATTGCACCACGGTCTAGACTGGATACTGAATAAATATCATTTGCTTCCACATACGTTGTTGACCTATCAATTACTACTTTGGATGAAATGTTGTTCCAACTGGCTCGCGCCATGTCAAAAGTTCCAACGTATCCAGCATTAATTGCAGTTGTATCGTAAAAAGCGGCATAGCGAGCGCCTGTTATTCCTCCAATCCGAGTTCCCGTATATGTATTTCGAGTTTGTATTCCAGGGTCTTCTGTAGGAATAGGTGTTGGAATGTCTGTGGTTTCTATGACTGGATTCTGGTTGCAAGTCACCAATCCTAAAGTCACAACGGCAATAAAAAATAACAATCGGGATTTTCGCATCGAGAATAAACTCCTTTGGATTGAACACGAAAGGGCTTTAATTTCAGAATCGATGCAGGAACGTTAGACCGAGTTTACATGAGAAAAGTATCTACTGATTTAATCGCTTTGAAATACTCTGTAACTTTAACTAAAGATAATTGAGTCGCTTCCTAACCTCCACCAATTCTCGAGAAGCTCACACGCCATTGGTATAATCCCCCTCGCATGTCCTCGAGCGGTTCCCACAAACGCAGTGTCCTGACTTTTGATCGTGGCACACTGATCCTTCACCCGCCACCCTCGAGCGCGGCTTGGGCTGGTATCGCTATTTGGGATGATCGTATCGAACGCCTTCGCGCTCCAGCTTTTAAGTACCGTGCGTTGGTGGACGGTCTTTCTCGAGATAACGTTCAACTTGATGATCGCGCTGCAAAGTTCACGGATTTAAATTTAATTCCAGCCCAGAATCTCGAGCCTTACGCGCATCAGACCGATGCTTTAAACGCTTGGACGAGGGCAGGACGGGCGGGTGTGGTGGTGCTGCCAACAGGCGCGGGTAAAACTTTGGTGGCGCAATTGGCAATGCGTTTAACTTCCAAAAGCACTTTGATTTGTGTGCCAACGCTGGATTTGATGCACCAGTGGTACGCAGGACTCGAGGCGGCATTCCCAGGGCAGAAAATTGGTTTGCTGGGCGGTGGTTCGTATGACATCACCGAAGTTGTGGTTGCGACCTATGACAGCGCCGCTCGAGCCATCGAACAGCACGGCAACCGTTGGGCTTTGCTGATTTTTGACGAATGTCATCACCTTCCTGGAGGTTTGTACCGCCAAATTGCCGAGTACAGTTTGGCAAAGTTTCGCTTGGGTTTAACTGCTACCCTCGAGCGTTCTGACGGCAAACACCGCGACCTCGAGGGTCTGATTGGTCCAACGGTGTTTCAAGCGCGACCAGAAGATTTGGCGGGTGATTCTTTAAGCGCGTTTCAGATCAAACGCATCGAGGTCGAACTGACAGCACTCGAGCGTGAGGCTTACGTCAAAGCCAAAGCCGCTCGAGATTTATTTTTAAAAGATCAGAACATTTTCTTGGGTTCGCTCGAGGGTTGGCAGCGTTTTGTGCAGCGCAGCGCGGGGACTTCTGAAGGTCGCCGCGCCATGCTGGCGCACCGTGAAATGCGAAAACTATCTTTGGGAACTCAAGCCAAAATTCGTGCTTTGGATTCGATTCTCGAGAATCACCGTAGCGCCCGAGTGCTGGTGTTTACCGACGACAATCAAGCCGTCTATGACATTTCAAAACGCCTTCTTATTCCTGCCATCACGCATCAAACCCCAGTCAAAGAACGCCATGCGGTGCTCGAGCGCTTCAAATCTGGTGAATACCCTGTGATCGTCACTTCCAAAGTATTAAACGAAGGCGTGGATGTTCCCGAAGCCAATGTTGCAGTGGTGCTCTCGGGGTCGGGTTCGACCAGGGAGCACGTGCAACGTTTGGGACGAATTTTGCGGCGCAAAACGGGCAAGTTTGCTGTCTTGTTTGAAGTGGTTGCCAAGGATACGGTAGAGGAGGGCATCTCGAGAAGGCGCAAAGGCGAACCTCACTTGCCAAAAGAAATTGCTGCTCAAGAATTGCCACAACGTCAACTCGAGTTTGCGCCAGTCAGTGCCAAAGATGCGCTCGAGTTTGAAAGCCTCGAGTTTGAGAGTTTGGGACGGGATTGAAATGAAAAGTTTCTCGAGGAACTACGACTGCGAAAAATTTTGTGAAACAAGAATCTCGTGTGGTTTTCAGCAACTTGTACCAAATTCAGACGCTCGAGGTTTCAAACCAATTTCAGGCAAACTTGGTTGGGTTGGGCAATACCTGGTCGTTCCGCTCGAGTTTTGGGTTTAAATGCTCAGCAAAAAACTCGAGTGCCAACCGATAACCCTGAGCGCCCAAACCAATGATTGCGCCTTTGCAAACGGCAGCAATCACGCTGTTGTGCCTGAACTCTTCGCGGGCGTGAACGTTTGAAAGGTGAACCTCGAGCACCGGTAGGTCTTGCCCAGCGACGGCATCCCGTAGCGCATACGAGTAATGGGTTAACGCTCCAGGGTTGATGATGATGCCCCTAAAACCCAGTTCGCTGGCGGTTTGAACCCACTCGAGAAGCTGCCCTTCAAAGTTCGTTTGCTGGCATTTGACGCCCAGTTTTAAGGCTTTCGCCCAGTTTTCACACTGTTGCTCGAGTTCGATTAAGCTCATTGAGCCGTAAATGCTGGGTTCTCTTGTTCCGAGGCGATTGAGGTTTGGACCGTTCAGGACGAGAATCATCGGATATTGCCTCCAGAAATGTGGGTTACTTCACTTTAATCAGCTTGAATTCAGGTCGTTAAAATGTTTTTGTCAGTCAAAGTTTAGTAGAATTAAACCATGAATTGTTTTTTCTTTTACAAACTGGACTTTAAGAAGCTCGAGGTTTGCCGATGACGCTGCGTGAAGCCCTGGTGATTTTGGATTTGTCCGAACGAACTTTAGAGCCGAGCATGCTCAATATCTCCTTAAAAAATCGGCTCGAGAAGACCGATTTGCGCAATGTCACGCGGGTGCTCGAGGCTTACCGCAAGGTTAATTCTTTTTTGAATCCAACCCTGGATACCCAAGGTGATTCCAAAGGTACGGTCATTGACGAACCCGTCGAGGATGGTCCACCGATTCAAACTGTTAAATCCGCAGTACCGGCATTGAAATCCGAAACGGGTTTGCGCCGCGATTATGTGCCTGTTAACCAACCCAATCCGACTTTGTTGGGCGCATCGGGTCACTATGAGGCGGGCAACACCACGGTCATGATTGACCCGAGCGATACGCCGCATCAACAGGTTGACCCTCGTCAAACTTCAATTCTGATTGACGATTTTAACGACGGCTATCAAACTCCCGCACCCCGAGTGAATTCCAGGCAACTTGCGCCGCTGGCGGTGATCGGTCTGGGATTGCTGGCATTCGCTGGCGGCTTGGGTGGCATGGCTGTCGTTTCTAAACTCGTCAATCCGCCGCCGAGCATTGCTACTTCGGTCACCGACCCCGCCGACCCGAATACGGTTGCCATTAAACCGAGCACGCCTAACCCAAGCACGGTTCAGAACCCGAGTGCGACAAAGATTTCACCGCCTGAAAATACGACAAATCCAACCCCGAGCATCAAGCCAGCCGCATCAGATTCAAATCCCTCGAGTACCAGTGGCGGTGTCAAGCAAACGACCACAGCGAACCAAACCCAACAAATAAAACCCATTGTTCCTACGCTCAAGCCGCCAACAACTCAAAAACCAACCACCACGGTCAGCACACCCGAAATCGCGGCGACGGTCAAACCGTCCAAAACACAAGCTGAACTGGCACAAGAGGCTCAAGCCAAGGCAGCCGAACTGGAAAAAGAGCGGCAGGTACAACTCGAGAAATCACGGTTGGCTCAAGTTGAAAAAGCCAGACTTGAAACCATTAAGGCAGCCCAAGAAAAGGCGCGTCAAGCCAATCTTTTAGAGGCACGTGTTAAAGCCAACAAACTTGCGCTCGAGAAAGCCCGACTCGCGCAGCGTGAACAAGCCCGCCAAGCCCAAGTTGACAAAGCCCGTCAAGCTCAGCTCGAGAAAGCTCGACAGGCAAACAATGCTAAAGCGTTGGTAAATGCTCGAACCAAAGCTGCCGAACAAGCAAGAATTGATGCTAGAATCAAAGCGCGTCAGCAAGCCCGTGCCAAGGCTGCCCAGGAGGCTCGAGCCAAAGCGGCTCAAGACGCTCGAGCGAACGTGGCTGCTCAAGAACAAGCCAAAGCCAGGGCAAAACAACGCGCCCGTGATGCTGCCCAAGCCAAAGCTCGAGCGCAAGCCAAAGCCCGTTCTCAAAGCCAGGTGGTGGTCAACAGCTCGGCTCGCAACCTGTCCAACAATAGATCGCAATTTTACGCTTGGGATCGCAACGGCGCGGTGCTGCGTTACGGCTCATGGAGTCAGATTCCGCAAAGCATCAAAACGGCTCGGGCGGGTACGTTCCGCGCATCGGTGTTTGTGGCGGCTTCACCGTCGGCGATGCCGGACATCAAACGATAATCTTCGACCAGGGTTTTGAGACAATAAATGTCTCGAGGATTCTTTTTGAAGGTGATAGGCTATTGGGGTGAAACTTCTTGCCTTTGATCTTGATGGAACGATTGTACCAGACGGGAAAATGATTCCCGCACCAATTCAAAAAGCGATTCGCCAAGCTCGAGACGCAGGACATTTGGTGACGGTCATTACCGGACGTACCGAAACCAGCGCCAGACCATTTCTGGACATTTTAGAGCTTGAAGCCCCTTATGGCACGGCTCAGGGGGCACGGGTTCAAAACAGCGATGGTAGCGTCTTGTTCGAGCATAAACTCGAGGGATTGATTGCGCAAAAACTGATTGAAGCCTCCAAGGTGGATGGTTTTTTCGTCGCCACAGGGGAACACTTTTACGTGCTTGACCCAACACATGAACGCTGGGGTTGGGCGCACGCCGAGGGGCATAAGGTCAAGGCGTGGGCGCACTATGAGAATGAAAGTGTTTACAAGATCGTGTTTGAAAGCGGTAGCAATGGCTTGCAGCAAAAACTCGAGCAGCACCATCAAGACCTGATGTTTTACCCCTGGGGCAATCAGTACCTCGAGGTGACACGCGGCGGGGCGACCAAAGGCACGGCGCTGGAATTGATTGCCAAGACCTTGGGCGTGGCGCAAATTGATACCATTGCCTTTGGGGATGGTGGCAATGACCACGCCATGCTCGAGTGGGCTGGGCGCAGCATTGTGGTCGAAGGCGGGGATTTGAAACTCGAGCGTGAGCACGAACGGATTGCCTCTCCCGCCGAGTTTGGTGTGGCAACCTGGCTCGAGCAAAACTTGCTTTAAATCGCGGTTGCGTTCAGGGTAAACAATCCTGGAATGTTGGCGTTAAAATCCCAACCAGGGGTTTCCTCGAGCGTCTGAATCTGAAAACCGTTTTGGGCGAAGGCTGTCACAATTTCGCCCAAAGTCCAGCGTCGCGTCAGGCAATCTGGAGTTTGGATGGCAATGAGTTCTTGGTATGGAACTTTGCCCGAATGCGGACTCGAGTCAAAATAATCGCGGTCAGCCAGCGTTTGAGTCCCTGTTTTGCTCAAGAGCTTAGACGCAATTGGATGAAAGTCATTGACCACAATTCTGCCGCCCGTTTTCAGAATGCCCCGAATTTGCTTTGTCAGAGCGTTCAAATTCATAAACCAGTGCAGAGTGCCAAGTTCCATCAGTGCCAAATCAAACCCCTAACTTCGCGTCTCGAGCCTCATCAAATCCCCAACCACGTACTCGAGTTTGACGTTGGATGCACTGGCAAGCTCGAGGGCGTAACGGGCGCTCGATTCTGACAGGTCAAAAATCGTCACATCCGCGCCCAGCAATGCCATCGCCACAGCAGCTTTACCCCTCGAGCCGAGTGGATTTGCCACTTTCTTGCCGTGCAAATTGCCCAGATGCTTCAAAACCCGTTTCAGCACTTTTTCAGGCTCGAGCCTTCCTGCCAGTTCTGTGGGTGTGCCGTTTTCAATGACCCAAGCCTCGTAAGCGCCGGTGTTCCAGGCGGCTTGGTTGATGGCACTCATTTTAGATTGGTTCATGGGATTATTTTACGTTAAACCAAGATGCAGCTTAATCCTCGAGTCTAAATCGGTCATGACGTCCTCTGGTACAAATCCCAATTTCTTGACAAGCCTGCTCTTTGACACGCTGCGAAGCAGTTCGGTTTGGGCTTTACTGTCATGCTCGAGGTTGGTGCGAGATACAGGCAAAAGCAATTGAAAAAGGTAAATCGGTTCGGTTTTGCTCGAGATTGGTAAGACAACCACACTCGAGCCGTGCGTGTTGGCGCTGTTGTTGGTGATGACAACGGCTGGTCTGATTTTGTTGGCTTCGCCCGCTCGGGCTGGGTCGAAATCGACCAGAAAAATATCGCCCCGTCGTGGCAACATTAACGCTCCTCGAGTCCGTCTTGAAGTGCCGCAGTGTCCCAAAATTCGCTGTCTGGATCGTTGTCTTTGGCATGGGCTTGGTAGGCGGCAGCAAGTTCGGCTTTTTGTAGGACCCGTAGACTTTGGGCGATGACTTCGCTACGACTGACGGCATGATCGTGCTGAAATTGTTCGACGAATCGTGCCAAATCTGGCGGTAGGCTGATGGTCCATTTTGAAACGGTCATACTTTTTTGCATACCAAATAGTATGCAAAAAAGAATTTACTTGTCAAGGGAATCTCGAGTTTTGTGCTTTTTCCAAATCTTTCAATGGTTTATGCTGCACTCAGAGGTAACACCATGACACAAACCATCTCTCGAGTCAGACCACTCGAAAATATAGATTTCAAATCGTTTCCAAGCCCTTGCTACGTGCTCGACGAATCGCGGTTACGGCACAACATGGAAATTCTCAACCGCGTGCAACTCGAGTCGGGCGCGAAAATCATCTGTGCTTTAAAAGGCTATTCGCTTTGGGCAAGTTTTGGCATCATCAAAGAGTACCTTCACGGCACAACAGCCAGCGGTCTGTACGAGGCTCAACTCGGGCGCGAGAAATTCGGCGGCGAGGTGCATGTCTACTCGCCAGCCTTCACCCCAAACGACATGAACCAAATTCTTAGTCTTGCCGATCACATCAGTTTCAACAGTTTTTCGCAGTGGACAAGATTCCGTGAGATGGTCAAGAACGCCCCTCGAGCCATCTCGGCAGGAATACGCATCAATCCCGAATACTCGGAGGTAGAAACGCCACTGTACGACCCGTGCGTGCCATTCTCGAGACTCGGTGTGACCCGATCAGAATTTAAACCCGAACTGCTCGAGGGCATCGAAGGTCTGCACTTTCACAGCCTGTGCGGCAAAGGCGCAGATACTTTGGAGCGCACCATCGACGTGATCGAACAAAACTTTGGCGAGTTTTTGCCGCGCATGAAATGGGTCAATTTTGGCGGCGGGCATCATATTACCAAAGCCAGTTACGATATTGAGCGCCTGATCAAAGTGATTAAAGCCTTCAAAGCCAAATGGAATCTCGAGGTGATTCTCGAACCAGGCGAAGCCGTCGGCTGGCAAACGGGCTGGCTCGTCTCGAGCGTGGTCGATACCCTGCGCAACGGCATGGACATTGCGGTGCTCGACATTTCAGTCTCCGCTCACATGCCCGACTGTCTCGAGATGCCGTACCGCCCAGATATTTTAGACGCTGGCGAACCGCTCGAGAAACCACACACGTATAGACTTGGCGGCACAACTTGCCTGGCTGGAGACGTGGTTGGCGACTACAGCTTTGAGCGCAAGCTCAAAGTTGGGGACACGGTGGTGTTTGATGACATGATTCATTACACGATTGTCAAAACCACCATGTTTAACGGCGTCAAACACCCGAGTATTGGGATTTTGCGCGAAGACGGCAGTTTTGATGTGGTGCGCGAATTTAGTTACGAGGATTTTAAGAATCGCCAGTCGTAATTTTTGACAGTGGGCTTTAAAGACAGTGGGCTTTAAAGATTGCCCAGCCGAAAGTTTGGGCAAATGGACGAGCCGTGATTTGCCTGCACCAACCACTTGGCACAAGGGTTGCATGTCTCTGATGTGCGATGCGGCTCATGCGATCTCACCCTCTGCGGGACGAGGCGCTTCACTCGCGCTCGAGGATGCAAGCGTGCTTGCCAAGTGCCTGCGTGGTACAAAGCTCGAGACTGCGTTTACGGCATTCGAGACCGAACGCAAAGTTCGGGTTG
>JAYVRX010000002.1:0-36231 GCA_043775825.1 Deinococcales bacterium | reverse complement strand
GTCACCACGTACAGCACGTTTCCGAATTGGGCGGAGATTCAACCGATTATTGGTAAGGCAATGTCCTCGAGTACCGTACCAAAAGGGTATTTGTACGCGACGATTGCGGGCAAAGAGTATTACTACTTGCCAGGAGCAGATAAAACCAAAGTACCTGTTGTTAAATCGAACGCGCAAGGGAATGCGTTCTTACCTGCTAAGCCTTCATATCGGATTGCCGATAAGAATCGGTATGACCGTAACTTTGGGCAAAAAACTATTACAGCCGTAACTGGAAGCGAAATCCATCACATAATTCCCGATAATGTTTGGCGCAGCGAACCAATGCTTCAGCATTTGCTGGCTAAGGGTTGGGCGAACATGGATGAGAAAGCGAATTTAATTGAGCTAGCAAAAACCCAGAAGGCTTTGGATGACGTGAGGAAAGCAAACCCGAGTACAAATTTATCCGACATTATTCATAATGGTGAGCATGGGAAATATGACGATTTTGTTACGAGTACACTCGAAGGATCAATTAACGAGATGAAAAAAACTTCTGGTAAGTCTGGTTGGGAGAAATTTAGTGAAGATGAAATGCTTAAAGTATTGCAGAGAACTTTAAATAAACTACGAAATATGTTTATGAACGAACCAGATAAACTACCAAAAAATAATCGTGGCACTTTGGATTTATTTCCTGGGCAGGAGCGTGATACTGCATGAACTCGGTAAAAAATCGAATTCATCAAATTGAGAAAAGCTTTGATGCTTTAGATGATGAAGACTATAAAAGAAAGCACCCAGAAGATGTTTGGAAAGATCTTTGGACAGATCGTTTAATATATGAGTCAAAATTTAAAGAAGAAAATGAAATGGATATTACAGACGTGTTAGTTGAAATTGAAATTCCTAAAGGTTTACCTGATAAGACTGTAATGTTTGGCTGGTTTGATTTACTTGAAAAAACAGAATTGCCAAGTAATAATTTGCATTGGACTATCATTTCAAAGCATTTTCTCGAGGTTGTCAAACAACTTGGATTTATTGATTATCGCCTGATTCCAATTCGGGTCATGGATCGTACACCTTTCGATAATGTTTATAGTGCACCAATTCGTTCTTACGAGAATGATGCTGAACTTCAAAACTTACAGTATGACGATGATTTATTTTATGGTTTTCAAGTTTTAACTCGAGTTAAAATACTTAGTGATGAGTCAGATTTATGGGAAGATAAAATTATTTGGCGGGATGATTTAGACCAAATTGACTTACCTTCGTTTTTTCGTTCAACCCTAGGTTCAAGCAGATTGCTCGTAAACCAAGAAGCTCGAGACGCACTTGAAGCTGCTGGTATTCGTGGAATCCGTTTTATTGAACCTTTCGGAATATGATCTTGAGTCTCTCATTCCGTAATCAAAATATTTTCACTTCAACCGCGTTGAATGCGAAATCCGAGGCGGATTTAACTCGAGCTGGAAAACACTTTTCCAGTGCGATAGCCATGATTGGTGTAAACGTCGTAATCGAGCCGCCACAACAACCACAACGCCTCTTGGGCGGGGGTTAATTTCAAAGCTGACGAAAGGTTTTTCATAAGTAAAGGCGACCAGGACGGTCGCCTTTGGTCTACTTTAGTTTAGGGTGCATTTGAAATTTACCTCGAGAATCCGAATAAATCTCGAACAGAACACCTATTTTTGAGGATTCAAATACACCGAAATCGAACGGTTTTTGGGCAAACTGGCTTTGCCGTTAAACGTGCCGTAACCAGGGCGTTCGACGGTGTAACTGTAGTCGCCAGCGGGCATCTTGAGCCAATTGGCAGCCGCGCCTGTTTTGTTGCCCAAATTCTTGGCATCTTGCACCAGTGTCACTTTGGCATCCAAGGTTTGGGGGTTGGTAAAACTAAAACGCAACTTACACGGGCAGGCTGGTCCAGTCTTGCCCTTCTCGGCAATGTTCAACGTCATCGCCGTACTTAAACCCGAACTGCCAACCACGCTGTAATCATGGTCGCCTTGGCTTGGGGCGTCCACGCCAAAACTCCAAGTTCCGTCAGGGGCAACCATCGCCCGACCAAGGGATAACGCACCATCAGAAATCTCGAGTTCTTCGCCTGGTTTGCCCGTGCCGCGTAAGGTAAACGGTGCGTTGGGCAAAAAACCATTGGCTTGAATTTTAGGCTCGAGAATCACGGGGGTCACGGCAACACTTGGGGCGGCAATGTTTAAATTTAAGATGTTTGATTCGACGGTGGGCGCAGTCAGTGATTTCAGTTGAACTTTGACTTCACCGCTTGGAAGCTCGAGCGACTGATTGATGTAGCTGTCGTCGTTAACCGTGAGGGTGCCTTTGTTTTCATTGTTGATAAACAAATTGTATTTGGCATTGGGCGTGCCTTGACCCACCAAATTGACGGGGCTGGTCAGACCCGTTCCGACTTTGGCGGGCGGGTTGAGGTCAATGGTTGGGGTGGCAACCGATGAATTTCCCAGTAAACCCGTAAATATTGCACCCAAACCCAGCAATACCGCCCCCGCGATTTTGACGGGATGAAAAGGATACGCCTTACCGCGACGGTTCTCTGGCGTGTAAGCCTGACTCATGATGCCGCTTTCGCCTTGGCGCGATCACTTGCCTCGAGAATCCACTGGTCAGGTTCGATTTTTTGCCAGGCTTCGGGTTGAACCAAATTGAGAATCGATTCGACGCTCATTTGTGAAAGTTGGGCGAACGTCCAAATGCCAGCCGAGTTTAGACGGTGCTCGTAAACATCACCAATGCCATCAATTTTCTCGAGGCGATCACGATCAACTGGGGCTTTTGGTGAAAGCATTAACGCGGCAAGTTCTCCTTTGAGGCTGGCAATTTCAGCTTCATGGTGATTTGAGCTTTCGACAGGCTTGCTCGAGCTTGCACTGAACGCCGCGATTTGTTCATTGGCTTGCGAGAGTTGCAATTTCAAACCTGCCATGTCCGCCGCACTGTGATTTGCCAGACTTTTGGTATGGGTTAGTTCAGACTCGAGCGCCACAATTCGGTCATTTTGTCCAGAATCACCCAAAGCCTGCGCCGTGTCGGTTTGGGCGGTCAGGTTCGAGATTTTGGCGTGCAATTCTGATTGCTCGAGTTCCATCGATGCCAGTTTGGCTTTAAGGTCTGCCGAATCGCTGGCGTCGCCAACCTGTCCCTGCTGGGATTCCAAGATTTGAATTCGCTCAAGCGCCGGTGCGAGACGGTCTTTCATCAGCAGTACACCGTCGGCTTTGAGTTTGTTGACTTCGGCTTCAAGTGATCCTGCTTTGGCTTTGGCAGCCTCGAGATCAACCATTGATTTGGCTTTTGACGCCTCGAGTTCGGACTCGAGGAAGCCAATTCTGGTTTTGGCTTGAATGAAGGCTTCGGTCTGTTCGCTGTAAGAAGAAATTCTGGTTTTTAAACTGGCAATTTCGGCGTTCGCGGCATCGAGTTCTGATTTTTGTGCCGACCCTTCAAAACCAGTTTTTAATTTCGCCATTTGCGACTCGAGGTTGGCGGCTTTTTCGGCACTTGGTTTTAAACCGTCAACGGTTTGATTGGCAGCCTGCAATTGGGCTTTCAGGCTGTTGACTTCGGCTTGCACGCCGTCCGCCGTTTTCTTTTCGACCATGCCAGCCATCTTGGCTTTCAGTTTCTCGAGTTCATCACTTGCTATTGAAGTTTTTTGCTCGTGCTCCAATGCCAATGCTTGGGAGCTGCTTAGCCGTGTGTGCAAATCCAAAACCTGCAAGTCAAACGCTTTGAGTTTGGATTGATGCGCATCCAGATCAGATTTGAGCGACAAGGCTTGAGATTCTGCATTTGAAGCTCGAGTCAGCAGCGGTGCGTTGCTGGCTTGATTGCGCCGCCACAAGTAGATATCATAAATCCATTCTGCAATCCAGAACAACAAGCCGCCTATGAACAACCAAAAAATCGGACTTTTTTCCATCCGTGATCGTGCCTCCCTTGACGCCCTTTTGGGCAAAGTCGAACGTCTTTAAAGTATCACTTTCAAGAGCCTGACGTTGCATAATCACAAATGACAAACCTGAACTCGAGTTTGAAAATCCTAGCTCATCAGCCCATGACCAAAGACTTGGTAGACTGATCTCGAGTACCACAATGCACAGCGCCGCTGTGCCGTCTCGAGTAAGGGGTGTCTATGAAAAAATTAGCTCTGTTGGGCGCAGGACTTGCCGTTGCCGCCGTGACCGTTCACGCGCAACAAACGCCAGCCGAACTCGTCAAGCAACAATGTGCCAGCGCCAAAGTAACCGCCGAATTCTGGCACGGTTTCACCAGCGCCAGCCAGCAAAATGTGGTCAACGCCCTGGCGGCAGAATTTAACAAATCCACCCCTGGGCAGTGCGTCATGCCGATTCCGCAAGGCAATTACACCGACCTTTCGACCAAACTCAAAGCCTCGTTCGCGGCGGGTAAAGTCCCAACGATGGCGCAAGCCTTTGAAAATAACATGGCGTTATACCTCGAGAATAACAAGCTCGCAGATTTGACCAAGCTTGGATTTCGGTCTAACTTTTTGACCAAGGTTTTTGTTAAAGCCGCCACGTTTAACGGCACGGTCTACGGAGCGCCGTTCAACAAAAGCGTGCAATTGATGTTTGTCAACAAAGACTTGTTCGCCAAAAACAACGTTAAAATTCCGCAGACACTGACCGAAATGGCAAGCGCGGCTCGAGAATTGTCGGGCAAAACGGGTCAACCCGCATTCTGGTTTACGCCCTCGGCAAGCACTTTTTCTCCAATCTTCTTTACGCTCGGCGGCGATTACGATGCGACTGGCAAAATCGTGCTCAACTCGCCAACCGCCATCAAAACCCTCGATTGGTTACTCGATTTGGTCAAAGACAAAGCCGCCAAACCGATCACCTCTGGTTTTATCAACGGACAACTGACCGACACTTACGGCATGAGTTTTGATACCAGTGCGGGTATTCCATTTTACAAGAGCGCCGCCAAATTCAACCTCGGCATCACCAACCTGCCAGGTCTAAAACGTGGCACTCCAGGCACGGCTTTGATTCAAGGCACGCACATCGTCATTTTTAAAGATGCCGGCAGCGAACAACAAAAACTGGGCGCAAAATTTTTGAATTTTGCCATGCAGCCCCGCAACAGCGCGATTTTCGCCACGCAAACCGGTTATGTCCCCTCGAGCGACTTGGCGCAAGACACCGCCGAATTCAAAGCCTTCGCCGCCAAAAACCCAGATGCGCTGCTGGTCGTAAAACAAGCCCGTTACGCCGCTTTCGAGCCGCGCATTTCCGACTGGGAGGCAATACGTTTTAATATCCTCGAGACGGCGATTAAAGAAGCGGTGGCGGGTAAAGCCAGTGCCAAAGATGCGCTCGACAAAGCCCAGAAGCAAGCCGAAGATTTGCTGGCAGGAAAAACCAAGTAAAGCCAAAAAACTTAGAGGCTCGAGAAACAATCTCGAGCCTCTTTTTGATGCGCCTTTAGACTTGCTCGAAGCGTTTGATTTTACCGCAAGCAATGTAGGATTTGCCATCTGGCGCGGTCATAACTTCATCCACGACGTACAACATGCCGTCCTCACGGATGGAACGTGGAAAACGCATATTCCAAGTGGGTTCAAAGCCGTCTGACACCACTCGAGCACGAAGTTTGCTGCCCTCTTTGACGCATTGCACCAGCACGGCATCGGTGGTGTCACTGGTGACCTCGAGATCGGCGGCGGTGGCTGGGGCGCTGCTGGCTTTGCCCGTGCGGACAATTTTTGATCGCCCAGGCGCGGTGAAGGTATCGGTTTCGCCTGGGCGCAAGAGGCGTGAAATGTTGCCTTTGGCGCGGTAAAAAGTACCATCGTTAGAACGCTCGAGGTCTTCGACCACGTATTTGACACCCTCGGCACGGATGGCACGTGGGAATTGCACGTTGAGACTCGAGTCGTATTGAGTGCTGTTGACTTTGATTTTGAGTTTACCGTTTTCGCGCACACACTCGAGTTCGATACCCGAACCGACTTCGGGAACTACAGTTAACCCACGAATTTCGTCTCCTGTTTCGACACCGCGCCCCGAAAGGTCGGAGCGGTTGCGGCTTAAACCTTGGAAGCTCTGATCGCGCAGTTCTTTGCGGGTGTTGCTAGAAATATTCTTGTTGGCAACCCGAGAGGCGAAATACTCGAGTTGCTCGAGTTCTTCAGAAATCTCGTAATTTTCGTGCAAGCCTTGCGCACGAATGTCGTTCATGGTGTCACGAAGCGCCTTTTCAGCTTCGCTGTATTTGTTTTGATCGGTGAATTCCAGAGCTTTCTCTTTGGCTTGCGCGATTTTAAGGCGTGCCAGTTCGACCTTGATACCCGTTGGTGGCGCAGCCGCAGATTCTTCAACGCTGCCCGCCTGAACGGCAACATTGATTGCACCAGTGTCGCTTTGAATCGCATCGTTCTCGATGGTATCGGCGCTAAAACTGCCCGTTAAGACCTCGAGCGTTCCAGCTTTGAGTAATTCGGGTAAATCGAGGGTCAAGCCCAGCAATTTGTCTTCGCCGTCAAAAATATCTCCGAGGGCAATCGTGTACACGTCATTCTTGGTTTCGAGTGGCGCAAGGGTTAAGGTGTTTAACAGTCTTGCCCCGTTGTGCAAACTAAATTTCACGATCAGGTTCTGTGCGACCACCGATTTCATGGTGTCAAGTTCGATTTGAAAGACTTGGGCAGCCTCGTCGGTGTTTTGAATAAAATAAAAATTGCCATTTGCCGCTCGAGCCATACCCGCCAGCAAATCCTCTTGAAAGCCATTGCCAAACCCAAGGGTGGTCGTGATAATGCCCTCTTCGAGCTTTTGGGTGGCGGTTTTGACCAGAACTTTGGGATCGGTCACGCCCTCGTTGGCGTGACCATCGGTCAGCAGTAGCACACGGTTGATGGCTTGCGCGTCAAATTGACTTTTAACGTGTTTGCAACCCTCGAGCCAGCCGCCCGAAAGGTTGGTCGTACCACCAGCCCGAATGCCCCGAATTTTTTCTTTTAAGGCTTTGGGGTCGGTGGCAAATTGCGGCGCGATCACGGTGGACACATGATCGTCAAATGCCACCACGCTAATCATGTCGGTTGGCTCGAGCGCATCAATCACCGCCTGAGCCGCTTTGATGGCGTGTTGAAGCGCACTTCCCGCCATTGAACCGCTGCGGTCAATCACCAAGGAAATGTTCAGTTTGCGCCGTGGTTTGGTTGGGGTTTGGACTCGGAAACGCAGGAGCATGTCGGTTGCGCCACTCGAGCCGATGGGAAGAATACTTTGCGTGAATGCGTACTCTGAATGAATCATGACTGCTCCTTTGGGTTCTAAGCTGACTTTAAATTCTAAAACAGCATTGGTGAGAAACTCATTGCGGGAGACTTTTAAGCAGGCTTGCAAAAATTGTATTCTGCTGTTATCATAATATAACAGATATAATGTACTAGAGCAAAATCAACTTAAGCACCACCGAGAAAGGGAGACACCATGTTATATCGCCACGGAGACGTACTGCTCGCTCGAGTTCCCCAACTGCCAAGAAGTGCAACCACCAAACCAGGCGTGATCTTGGCTCGAGGTGAGGTCACAGGTCACAGCCACCGCATTCTTGAAGCCAACCAAGCCCAAATGTACAGTTTCGACACTGAAACTTACCTCGAGATTCGAGCACCAAAAGCCACGCTGGTTCACGAAGAACACCGTGCGATAACCCTCGAGCAAGGCGTTTACAAAGTTTGGATGCAGCGCGAGTACCGCCCCGATGCCAACCGCTGGGTGGAGGATTAAATGTACGCCATCCTTGCTCGCGGCGGAATGCAAAAAATCCGTCTGCCACAACAAAATACTGACACCACCCAAGCAATCTCCGCACTCGAGGCTCAGAAATTGCTGTTGGCGGGACGAGGTTGGGAAAACATGCACGTTTCTGGCGCTCTGGACTTTGCCAACAGTACACTGGATTGGCTTCCTGACGGCTTGCGGTGTGCCAGCCTCAACCTGAGCAACTGTCACGCCCTGCAACAACTCCCAGAACGGCTCGAGACTCGATTCTTGGACCTCAGCGGTTGCGCCCAAATCCTGGAACTTCCATTAAGCACTAAAATTTTCAGTGCGCTCGAAATGGCAGGCAGTGGTTTGCGTGGTCTACCAAGCCAAATGCAAATTCGGCTTCACTGGGAAGGCGTGCACATCACGGAGCGCATCGCGTTTTATCCCGAAACCATTTCGGGGCAAGCTGTACTGCAAGAAGAAAACCTCGAGGTGCGCCGAATCATGCTCGAGCGTGTCGGTTACGAGCGCTTGATGCTCGAGGTTGGCGGTTTGATTTTAGACCGTGACCAAGACGCGGGAGGTGAACGCAAATTGATTCGGATTCCTCTGGATGACGACGAAGATATCGTGATCGTCGCTGTAATCTGCCCAAGCACCGCGCATCAGTACGTCTTGCGCGTTCCACCGTTCATGCGTTCATGCCCTCAAGCTGTGGCTTGGATCGCAGGTTTTGACAATCCAGGCGCGTACCAACCCATTGTTGAAGCTTGAAGTTTAACGTCGCGAATCCCTGGTGTCCTGAATCCCAAGTTCAAACGCATCCCGAAACTCATCCTCGAGGGCGGCATCGTCAATCAGATTCTCGAGAAAGGTTTCATCCCGCGCCCAACGAACCCGAACGTTGTGCGCGGTTTGCACTGTGCCTTTGGCGGCGACTTGATCGCCCAACCAACGCAGTGCGGTGACAGGATCGTTTGAAGGCGTGAACCAACGCTCAGTTTGGACTTCATTCTCGCTCGAGACTGTCCAAACATTCGCTTGAATTCTGCCACCAACACGACGAAGAAAAACTTGATCCACTTCCCATTCTCGAAACCTTCGCATGGCTCGAGGATTCTGGGATTGCTGACTGCGCCTAGACATGAACGCGAGGCTATCAATTCTTGGCGTTCAACACAAGGACAATCTGGCGAATTTATCCCACAAACTCTTGAATCTACCGTCAGCAAGGGCGAACACAAGGTTCGCCCCTACGAAATCCTCAAAATAACCATCTGCACAATCAAATCTTGATTTCAGTTCCCACCTCGAGAAACGGTATGCTAACCGTGATGACTGCTTTTAACCCATCCAATAAATTTACACTCGAGGGTTTAACTTTTGACGACGTGCTGCTGCTGCCCGCGTACTCCGAGATCACCCCAGATTTGGTCAGCCTCGAGACGCAACTGACCCGCAACATTCGCCTCAAAACACCACTCGTCTCGAGCGCGATGGACACCGTGACCGAAACCAAAATGGCAATTGCAATGGCACGCGCTGGCGGCATTGGCGTGCTTCACAAAAACATGAGTCTCGAGGCTCAGGCTGAAATGGTGCGCAAAGTCAAACGCAGCGAATCGGGCATGATTGTAGACCCAATCACGCTGCCACCGACTGCTGTTTTGCAAGACGCCGAGGATTTAATGCGCGAGTACCGCATTTCGGGCGTGCCGATTATTGATGAGGCTGGAAAATTGATTGGCATTATCACCAACCGCGATTTGCGCTTTGAAGAGGATTACAAGCGTCTGGTCAGCGAAGTCATGACCCGCGAACACCTCGTGACCGTTCCCACAGGCACAACCCTCGAGGAAGCCCGCGAGGTTTTTAAGCACAACAAAATTGAGAAGCTGCTGGTGGTGGACTCGAGCGGCAAACTGACGGGTTTAATCACGATCAAGGATTTGCAAAAACGCATTCAATTTCCAAGCGCCGCCAAAGACAAACTCGGGCGTTTGTTGGTCGCGGCGGCTGTTGGAATCAGCAAAGACTTCGCAGACCGTTCTAAGGCACTTGTGGACGCTGGCGTGGACGTTCTGGTGCTCGATTCGGCGCATGGTCACAGCAAAAACATTCTCGAGGGGGTCGAAACCCTGAAAAACCGTTTCCCGAATGTGGACGTCATTGCGGGCAATGTCGCCACGGCAAAAGGTGCTCGAGCGCTGATTGAACGCGGTGTGGACGGAATAAAAACCGGAATTGGTCCTGGTTCGATCTGCACCACTCGAGTCGTGACCGGCGTCGGCGTTCCGCAAATCACCGCGATTCTCGAGACTGCCACCGAAGCCGCAGAATCTGGTATTCCAATCATTGCCGACGGCGGCATTAAACAAACTGGCGACGTACCCAAAGCCATCGCCGCAGGCGCAAGCAGCGTCATGATCGGCAGCATGTTTGCAGGCACTGAAGAAGCCCCAGGCGAACTGATCTTACGCGACGGCAGACAGTACAAATCCTACCGTGGCATGGGCAGTTCTGGCGCGATGAGTCAAGGCTCGAGCGACAGGTACTTTCAATCTGGGTCACGCAAATTTGTTCCCGAAGGCATTGAAGGCATCGTGCCATTTAAAGGCGCGGTTTCTGAAGTGATCTATCAAATGCTCGGCGGCTTGCGCAGCGCAATGGGTTACACAGGCTCGAGCAGCATTGAGATGTTAAGGCTCGAGGCTCAATTTACGCGGATTACCATGTCGGGCTTGATTGAATCACACCCGCATGATGTGACGATCACGCAAGAAGCACCGAATTACAGCCGCTAAAGCTCGAGTTATCTCAAGACTTCAAGCGACGATCAAATATAAATGGTTCTGACCCAAGTTCGGATACTATTTTTGCCTTAACATGGTCGGGATTAAAGACAAAATTATATTCTTGAGGCACAACTGCACTTGGAACGAGTAATAGTGGCTTGTCACCAACACTTACCCATTCGTCCCCAATGGCAGTTAAATACTCTGGCGATGGTGAAGAATTCCAATCGTTTCGTAAAATGTTTATATCTAAAATCTCAAAACCATCATCAGGAAACTCAACCGTTAAAACACTATAGGAACTATCAGGCAAAGTATTTCCATCTGTGTGCGCTAAAACTTCAAGTGTCGCAAGAGCGATGGAACTCGAAAGATACACTACACTCACCCCTACTGAATTCCAACGACCACCATATTCTCGAGCGCCATAACCTGAAAGAGTCGAACCAAGATACTTGGTTTTGGCAATACGATAAGCTCTCACGAATAAGACCCGTGTTCGAGACGACCCAAAACCTGCATTACAAGATTCGCTCCAGGTTCAGTTCGAGCATACTTGAGAGGTACACGATCACCCAAGGCTTTAATTGGGCTGTTCAACCACATTCGGGTTTTCTCATCGCTTTCAAAAACTGCTTTGGTTCGTTCAAGCAAAGCTGCATATCGGTAGACACCTTCGGATTCACTTGGGGTGAGTTTTTGTTCTCGCTTACGACGCTGATAGGTACTACTACTCATGCCTATCAGTATTGCAAGTGATAAACCAGCCAGCCAAATAGATTCTGTGGAATGGTTTTTGCTACTGGTTTTTCCAGGTGCATTTGCATTTGAAAGCAACAAGGAAACACCTGCAACCACGAAAAGCATGGCAGCTACTTTTTCAAGTGAACCAAACGGAAGCCCTTGTTCAATAGCATTGACCAAGTCATCAGTGGTTTGGGCATGAATACCAAGAGCTTGTGCGCCAAGCACATCGGCTTGCAAGCGCGTCGGTGTAAAAATTGGGGCTTTGGGTAACACATTCATATGACTATAATATCACAATTAAATGATTGCATAATGTAATGTTTACGGTAGTGGTCTCCAATAAGTCCGAAATATAGCTTGAGAAAACCAAAAATCGTCAAAAGTCATTAAAGAAAAGATCGAAGTTCACGCTTCTTCATCCCACCAGTTTACAGCCACACCCAAACACAACGGCGTGACTGTTGACCCATGCTTCAAGGTTTCCTTAAACCCGTACCCATCTTCATTTGGGTTTCGGTACACCTCGAGTTCGCTGGCTTTCAAATTTAAAATCCAGACTTCCAAAATACCAGCACTGGCGTACCGTGGTAATTTCTTATTGCGGTCATACCAGAGGCTCGAGTCTGCAATTTCGACCAGCAAACCAATTTGCGCGGGTTCGGGCAATTTGCCTTTGTATTGTTTTAAAGGTGGCTCGAGCAGCACCAAATCGGGTTGAGGACGGGAACGGCTCGAGAGTCGAATTGGGTTTTGATTCCAAATCAAATAGCGTTTTTGGCTGACAGCATCAAGAATTTCTTGGAGTTTAAACGTTTCAAACGCGTGATTTTCACCAATTGGACTCATCTCAAAAATTTCTCCGTCCAGCAATTCAACTCGAGCTTCAGGGTCGGAAAACTCGAGTTTCTCAAATTCCTCAACCGTAAAACGGTACGGTTTTGGTTCAGGATTTGATGGTGTCGAAAATGCGGTCATGTTAAAAGTTTAGACGCTTTCAGTGTTGCGTTCAAGTTGGGTTTTAATCCCTTTAAACTCGAGCGCCGCACCCACAAACGCCTTAAATGGTGGGCTTGGACGCATTGGACGAGATTTAAATTCTGGGTGGGCTTGCAATCCCAAAAAGAATGGATGATCGGCAAGTTCAATCGCTTCAACCAGCCCAGCCCCACGCTCGAGTTTGCCTTTGGTCACGCCAGAAACCACCAGTCCAGCTTCTTTTAGCGTTTCGACGTAAACGGGATTGACCTCGTAACGGTGACGGTGACGCTCGATCACATCTTTAGAGCCGTAAACCCGCTCGAGCAGCGTGCCTGGAACGATTTGCATACTCCAGTCGCCGAGGCGCATCGTACCGCCCATGCCTGCGACCTCAAGTTGTTCGGGCATCAGACCAATCACGGGGTGTTTGCTGTACTCGTCGAATTCGGTGCTGTTCGCGCCCTCGAGTTTGGCTTGTGATCGGGCAAATTCGATCACGGCAATTTGCATTCCGAGACAAATTCCAAAGTACGGCACATTGTTTTCTCGGGCATATTTGGCTGCCAGAATTTTACCTTCAATGCCACGATGTCCAAAACCAGGTCCAACCAGAATGCCGTCCATGCCTGCAAAGGCGGCGTTGAGGTTTTCGGTCTCGAGTTCTTCCGCGTTGATCCAGTTGATGTTGACCCGAGCATTATGGTAAATCCCAGCGTGCCTGAAAGCCTCAAGAATGCTGATGTAGGCGTCGCCCATTGCCACGTACTTGCCGACGAACGCAATATTGACTTCAAACGCAGGGTCTTTGAGTTTCTTGATGGCATCGTGCCAGAACGATAAACTGGGCGGGATTTTCTCGAGTTTCAGACGTTTTTCGACGGCGCGTCCCAAACCTTGAGCCTCGAGCGCCAATGGCACTTCGTACAAGTATTCGACATCGAAGCTCGAGAAGACACTTTCGGGGTCAACGCTGGTGAAGAGCGCAATTTTGCGGCGCACGTCGTCCTCGAGTGGAGTTTTGCTGCGCACCATGACAAAATCTGGGGTAATGCCGACGCCACGAAGTGCAGAGACGCTGTGCTGGGTGGGTTTGGTCTTGACTTCGCCGCCAGAAACGGTGGGCGCGAGCGTCAGGTGAATGTAGGCGGTGTTTTCGTAACCCTCATCAAAGCGCATGGTGCGGATTGCCTCGAGGAACGGTAGGCTTTCGATGTCGCCCACCGTGCCGCCAACTTCGATCACGCAAATATCGGCTTGAACCTCGAGCGCAACACGGCGGATGCGGTCTTTGATTTCGTCGGTGATGTGCGGAATAACTTGCACGGTTTGCGATAGATACTCGCCGGCACGTTCTTTTTCGATCACCGATTTATAGACTTGCCCCGTGGTGATGTTGCTGGCGCGTTTGACTTCAATGTCCATAAAACGTTCGTAATTGCCAAGGTCAAGGTCGGTTTCTGCGCCGTCGGCGGTGACAAAAACCTCGCCGTGTTCGTAAGGGCGCATTGTGCCAGCGTCAAGATTAATGTACGGGTCAATCTTGACCGCCGCAACGCGGTGTCCTCTGGCGCGAAGCAACGCGCCCAAACTCGAGGTGACAACCCCTTTTCCAAGGCTTGAAACCACGCCGCCAGTGACAAAAATGTATTTCATCAAAACATCCTTTACTCGAGTGTTTGGTGCTCGAGATTTTGAAGGGTTGCGAAAAAAGAAAATCCGGCGGGCATCAGCCCCTCCGGGATTTCAGGATAGCATGTTCGAGAATCAATTGGAATGCAACGAAAAATGTGATTTGAAAGGTAGGGTGCGCCGTGCGCACCGATCACACGTGTCCGACGGTACGTGTCTTGAACCTCTCAATGGATTCTTCGTACTTCGAGTTTTTGTGATTTAAGCTCGAGCCATTCTTTTGACCTAACGTTTGAACGGATTCCAACCTTTTTTCTTTTGACTCGCATCTGGTTTTTCTTCTTTGTAGGTTTCTTGTTCTTGTTCCAAACCGCGTTGTAAAAACCTGGCAAAATCTTTGCGTTCGGTTGGGATTTCACTGGCAACTGAAAGATTGGGGGTTAACGGCGGTTCGACAATATCAATCTCGAGTTGTTCGAGTGCGGGGGAGGCAACTTTTGTGCCGCCCTCGATTTTCTGACGGTCATCAAAAACCCGAACGCCTGTGTGTTTGATGCCTTCAAGTTCAGTACGCAAATTTTTGATCTCAGTCTCGAGCGGCACAATCGCGCGTTTGACGATTTCTTCGATTAAGGCTTTGAGTGCGGTGCTGTCATCCATGAGCGCATTGTAGTTTATTTTTGCACTCACAATGCCAACTCTATCTTTTTGCGTTCACCAGCACGTAAAATCTCGAGGTTGAGCTTGGAGTTTGGCGCAGCATGAGCGATCATGGCGGCAAGTTCAGCAAAATTCTCGAGTGGCACACCATCAACCGATAGAATCAGATCGCCTGATTTGATACCTGCACGTTCGGCACTCGAGCCTGGCAGCACAGTTTCGATTTTGGCAGGCAAGTCATTTTTGCCAGTCACGCCGAGCGTGGCGTGTTTGACCTTAGTGTTTTTGATAAGTTCCCCAGCGATGTGCTCTGCCACGGTAAACGGCACGACAAAGCCAACGCCCGCACTCGAGCCTGCCCCGCCGATGATCGCGGCATTGATACCGATAACTTGACCAGCGCTGTTTAAAAGTGGACCACCAGAATTACCTGGGTTGATGGCGGTGTCGGTTTGCAGCAAATGCACCAGGGTTAGACCCTCGGTGCTAAAAACGCGCTCTGCCCCCGAAATGATCCCGCTCGAGAATGAACCTGGAGCGCGTCCAAAGGGGTTGCCGATGGCGTAAACGCTTGTGCCGATACTCGGAAGTTCTGACGCCCACTCGAGGATGGTTTGTGGGGCATCGGTTTTGAGTACGGCGATGTCAGTCAGGGTATCACTGCCAATCACTTGCGCCACTTTTGCATTTTTATCTGGTTTCTCGAGGGTACGGTTGGAATCCTCGAGCATGACATCCCGAGCACCTGCGATGACGTGGGCGCTGGTGACAAAATAACCGTTTCCAACATGGAACGCCGTACCGATCCCTCGGGCTTCCAGGTCATCTAAGCGTGCCAGATCGGTTCTGACGGTCATCACCGCAGGTTTGGCGCGTCTGTAAATTTCCGAGGCGGTCAGTAGACTCGAGGTCGTGCTCTGGGCATTTGACGGTGTTCTCGAGGCTGGGTTGAAACTCAGGAAAATTGCTGTCAAACCAAGTATCACACCTAAAATTGCAAGCGCCCAAAGTGGTTTCATTGATTGTTCCGCAATTCACTCAAGGCAGCCGAATCTTTGGGATCAATGCCGTATAGCAGTGCCAAATAGAAGCTAACCCAAGCCCCGAAGTACCATAAACCCAGTTGTTGGGCGTACAGTTCGGTGCTTGGGGCTGGCACTTGAATCACCTCGGCAACTCGAGATTCCAGCACCTCTTGCATAAATTCCAAGGCTTCGTCGCTGCCGCCAAGCAGCAAGGCGACCAGCGAATCACCGATTTCGTGGCGGGCTTCAAAGCCACTGGCAATGACGGTGAGTGAATTTCGTTCAATCGGAATGCTCATGGATTTGGCAACCCTGGAAAGCATGACTTGCCAAGCCCAGATTTGGCTTTGAAATTGCGTGCCAGCCAGCAAAATTGGCGTTCGCGTCCAAAGTTTCCAAGCCAATTGCTTGGCGGGATTGGTGTCTGAATGCACCTCGGTTTTGCAGGTTTCGCGCAAATCCTCGAGCACACCTTCGGCGGCTTCGGCGCTGGCAGCGCGATCACAAGCATAGCAAAGCGCCTGCAAATACGTGTAACCCGAGAACGGCGAAATCGGAATCAAATGCTCGAGGTTTTCGAGTTGATTGGTGAATTTTAAGGTCAAACCTTTTTCATCACGGGTGGCTCGAGCCTCTTTTGTACCAATGCCCATGCGGTGCAAGTTCGCGCCCGTGGCTTCGGCTAAAATCATGCCTGCATCGGCTTCGCCAAAATCCAACCCGCCAAGCAGCACAAATTGCGTACCCCCAGCCACAATCGAGGCATCAATCCAATCTCGAGCGACCTCGGCAGCCCATGCGCCCTCGCCGAAACCGATCACGCCGTAGGGCGCTGGCAGAACCTTTGTAGGTCCAGCATAAGACCGTGGCAAAGTCTCGAGCGTTTTAGCGAAGTGGGTGGTATCAAGGTCGTAACGTTCGGCAGAATCAAGCACATTTTAGTTTATACAATTTAGACGTGACAAAAAAATCACGGCTCGAGATTGCCGTGATAGTGAAGTTTGAATTTTGGACTACGCGGCGCTTTCAATCGTTGGGTTCTTAAAATTCTCGAGCAAGCCCAGCAATTGTGACGGACGGAAAGGCTTGGTGATAAAATTCATGTTATTTCGCGCCCCCTTGCGACGGTCTTTTAAACCGCTCGGGGTGGTCAGCAAAATCAGTGGCACACCTTTGGTTTTTTCGGCATGAAACAACTGTGCCGCCATGTCAAAACCGTCCATATCGGTCATCATGATGTCAAAAATAATGGCAAACGGTTTCTCCTCGCCCCAAGCCAGGCTGATGCCTTCGACCCCACTGGCGGCGGTTTGCACACGGTATCCAGCTTGGGACACCATCAACTCGAGTGATTCACGCACCGTAGGGTCATCGTCTACAATCAACACCAGTTTTTGGTTTTTCTCGAGCTTGGCGAGGTCATTCATGCACTTTCAGGTTACCCAAAAAAAATCAAGAGGCTTGGTAAAAAGCCTCTTGTCTCTTATGAGTTTTATCATGTGTTACAAATAATGCCCACAAACGCAATACTTTATGGCAGGTAAACCAAAGGATTGACAGGAGTTCCATAACGCTGCACCTCAAAATGCAAATGTGGACCCGTACAAATACCCGAGCAGCCCTCATAGCCAATGATCTGCCCTCGAGCCACCACAGCGCCAACCCCAACCGCGATGCGGCTCATGTGTCCGTAAATGTTGACCACACCGTTGCCAACCGCAATGCGTATATTGAGACCAAAATAACCATAACCCGCCTCTATAACTGTTCCAGTGTGCGCCGCACGAATCGGAGCACCGTAGCCTGCCGCAATATCCAAACCAGAGTGAAATGTACCGATACCGCGAATGTAACCACGTCGTCCAAAGCCTGAGGTGATCGAACCTTGAAGTGGCCAAACATAACCGCCGCCGTAACTTGGCGTAGGATGGTAATCGGGTTGCACTTTCGCCCGTTGCACCCGCGCTGGGGTACTGATTTGTGCTCGAGCTAAAGTTCTGGCTTGAATCCTGTTTTGAAGCGCTTGTTCTGCCAGTTTGGCTCGAGCCTCACGAATATGCTTTCTTGCCAGAATCTCGCGTTCTTTGGCGTACTCAAACGCCAGTTGACGTCTGATCTCGAGTTCGGCTGCTCGACGTTGCTCGAGGCGTTTCAGTGCATTTTGGGGTGTGATTCCAGGCAGCAAGATGCGGTCACCCGCCGTGGCATTCATCAGATAATCCAGCGTGTTGACCTGAGTCATTTCAAGGGCGTCAACACCGTACTGGTCGGCAAGCTCGAGCGGCAATTGACCCGCCTTCAATGCCAGCAGAACGCCGCCGCCATTGGTCGGAATCAACAGCACCTGCCCAACCCGAATCTGATCGAGGCTGCGAAGATCAGGGTTTGCGCCAATCAAATCCACGCTACTGACGCCAAAGCGGTTGTGAATCGTGCTGAACGCCTCACCGCGACGCACCGTGTGTTTAACGACGCCCGGTGGTAATTTTGAGACTCGAGTTTGGATTTTGGCTTCCTCGAGAATCGGGATTTTTAAGGTCGCCCCAGGACGCAATTGGTCTTTGCTCATCGCATTTTCGAGTTTGATGGCTCGAGGAGAGATGTCAAAACGATCCGCAATACTCGAAAGCGTGTCGCCAGCCCGAACTTTACTGTAAATTACAGCCTTGCTGAACTTGGGTCGCTCGAGCGTCACGGTTTTGCTGGTATTGGCTGGAACCAGCGCCCAAACGTAATTCTCGAGGTGAAAACCAGTTTGGGGTTGAAAACTTGCGGCTTGCACGAAACCAAAAGTGGTCGCTAGCGCAAGAACTGCCTTTTGAATCGCCTTCATTTGCATCCTTGGGGCATGTGTGTTTCCTTTCGAGTTGAAACAAGCATCCAGGTTCTATTTGGAACTTTAAAACCGTCCGAAGCGAAACTATCATCAAATTCAAACAATTACTAGCCTGCCGCCAGGGTAGACAAAAATTCTTTATTCGATTTAGAACGTCCCAGACGCTGAAGGAGCATTTCCATCGCCTCGGCTGGGTCCATATCCGAAATGACTTTCCTGAGCAACCACATTTTGTGCAATGTTTCGTCACCCAAAAGCAACTCTTCACGGCGCGTACCCGATTTTAGAATGTCAATCGCAGGAAAAATACGACGTTCCTCGAGCCGTCTGGACAAGTGCAATTCCATGTTGCCCGTGCCTTTAAACTCTTCAAAGATCACGTCATCCATCCTCGAGCCTGTTTCGACCAGAGCTGTTGCCAGAATGGTTAATGAGCCACCGCCGCGAATGTTGCGGGCTGCTCCCAAAAAACGTTTGGGCCAGTAAAGCGCATTGGAATCTAAACCACCTGAAAGCGTGCGTCCGGTGGCAGGCGTCACCAAGTTGTTGGCTCGAGCCAGACGGGTGATGCTGTCTAAAAGGATGACGACGTGACCACCCTCTTCGACGATGCGCCGCGCCCTTTCGTGGGCGAATTCGGCAACCCGCACGTGGTTGGCGGGTGGTTCGTCAAAAGTAGAAGCGATCACTTCTGCGCCAGTAACACTTTCCCGGAAGTCCGTAACCTCTTCGGGGCGCTCGTCCACCAAAAGTACAATCACTTTAATGTCAGGTTCGTTGGCGGTGATCGCGTTGGCAATGCGTTTGAGCAATGTGGTTTTACCAGCTTTTGGCGGCGCGACAATCAAACCGCGCTGCCCACGACCTATCGGCGCGAGCAAATCCACCACCCGAGTCGAAAGTACGTCTGGCTGAGTCTCGAGCCTAATTTGGGTGTCCGGGTGCTCTGGGGTCAGGTCGTCAAACTTGGGTCGTGAAACTGCATTGGTCGGATCTTGAGAGTTGACCGCCTCGATTTTGGTCATGGCGTTAAAACGCTCGTTCTCACGGCTCGGACGCGCCGTGCCCACAATAAAGTCGCCCGTCCGAAGCTGAAATTCTTTAATCAGCCCTGCCGAGACGATCACACTGCGCGATTCGGGAGTAAGGAGCGAATCTTGTAAAAACCCGTAGCCATCCTCAGAAATCTCTAAAAAACCCTGCGCCAAAGACTGCCCTTCACCCTCGGCATTTTTAGCCAGGATCGCCAAGACCAGCGCATCGCGGGTCAGTTCCTTAGGATTTTCGACTCCGGCTTTACCCGCCATGAGGTGCAATTCTGCAAGAAGTTTATTTTGAAGCTCGAGAAACGTCATTTACGACCTCATGTTTACTGAAATTTTTTGGCATCCGCCATGAACTTTTCGATGCCCGCATCGGTCAGCGGGTGCTTGATTAACATTTGAAAAACCTTGGCTGGCATGGTCGCAATGTGCGCCCCTGCCTTGGCAGCCTCGAGTACGTGCACAGGATGACGAATGCTGGCGGCAATAATGTTGGTTTTCAGGTCGTGCGTATCCAGAATTAACCGAATGTCACGAATAAGCTGCATTCCATCCCAAGAAATATCATCAACCCGACCCAAAAAAGGCGACACATACGTCGCGCCCGCCCGAGCCGCCAAAATCGCTTGGTTGGCGCTGAAGCACAACGTCAAATTAGTTGGAATGCCCTGCGATGTCAACGCTTTGCAAGCCGCCAAACCGTCGGGCGTGATTGGCAGTTTCACCACCACATGATTGGAAATCTTACGAAGCTCGAGTCCCTGCGCGATCATCTCATCTTTCACCAAGCTGGTGACTTCGGCAGAGACAGGACCCTGCACGATGCCGACCATTTCTTTAATGACATCTTCAAACTTGCGCCCACTCTGAGCGATTAACGTCGGGTTGGTGGTCAAACCCGAAACCACGCCCCAAGCCGCAATTTCACGAACTTCATCAACGATGGCGGTGTCCAAGTAAAGGTGCATAAATCCTCCTGATAATAAACAATTGGGTCAAGCTTCTAGGAAAAACAACACATTTCCGCGTTTGCAATCTCAAGCTCGAGTTTCACGGGATGCTTTAGTTTGCTCTAAAACCACCCCGTAACGCAAGGCTTGACAAACCGAAAACCACCAATCTTTGAGGCTTTTATTGTGCCAGTCAATCTACAGTGATTTCCGTAATTCTCGAGAAACATTCGTTTCTCAAGAATTACGCGTTTTATGGTTAAGAAGCGACCATGCCCGTGAGGTGCATCTTATGGTCAAGAATCGGTCACAAAACTTAGCTTTTTTTATCAATAAATTACGGAAAACACTGTAAAATATATCAAATGGTTCAAACTCCTCTTTGACAGCACTCAGGTTACAGCGCTAAAAATGAGAGTAGCTCACTCAAATCACACCCAGGGCTACAACCTACCACCGCATCAATCGCTTAACGTCAAAGACATGAAAAAACTGATTGTATTGATCGCCGCGTTCGGCATCGTTACGGCTCAAGACATTGAACCTCAAAAACAATACGAAAAAAATCAAACCATCAAAATCCCCACCCTGGGCATCAACCTCAAATTCGATTTCGTCAGTTTTGGTGATCCCCTCAATTACGAACTCAACTCGAGAGGAATAAAAATTGGCTTTCAACCGGGTAGCACGCTGGAGCAAGTCAAGGCAGGTATCGAAGCCGTCATGCAAAATAAAGGCATGACACCCAAAGGCGGTGTCAAGATTCGTGGAGACACGCTGGCTGCCAGATACCAAGATAAGATCGGCAATTATTGGCGTCTCGTATACCGACGCGGCGCTCAAGGACAGGGCATCATGTTCTCCGAAAGCGATATCTACGCAACTTCGGAAGCGAACGAAGGCAAATTCTTACTTTACCTGGCGTCAAAAGTCAAATTCTTTGCGCCACAAAACACCAAGCTGCTCGGTGCTTGGAAAGCCAAACTCGAGCAAAAATGGGTTTTTTTCAGCGACAACATGGCAGGCACAGACGTACTGCGATTTTGCAACAACGGTACAGCATCTTTCCGAGGCAGCAACGGCTTCCCGCGCTTGAGCGTGCTGCAAGACTTCGAGGCGAACAACAAAGACAAAGCCATCAAATCCAAATGGAAGATATATCCAGTCAACACCAAACTCGCGTTCTTGATTCTCGAGTACGCCAAAAACGACATTCGGACGCTCCAGTTACAGCTAGACGAATTTCCACCCGCCATCAGAACATCGTCCGGGCTTTACCAATTTAATACCCCAGAAAAACTTGTGGAACGCAAACTCGAGATACCCGAATGTTCGTAAGCCAAACCATTGATTGACAGTCCACCGCAAGGCACGTAACATGATGTTAAGGCATTGAAGGGAAGAGTAACTTTTTGCACGTCTCGAGCGAGTTGCGGATGGTGTGAGCGCAACGACACGACAAAAAGCCAAAATCACCCCCGAGCCGGCGGAAGAAAGAATCTGAATTTAGATTTGAGTAGACCCGTTCGGGTGCGCCCGACACAGCGCAAAACATTTTTCGGGTCAATCTCGAGAGATGGTATAAGGCTCGAGCAAGTGATTCTCGAGTGAAGTTGGGTGGTATCGCGTTTTTAGCGACCATGCCCGTAAGGTGCATAATATGGTCAAGAAACGCCCCAACACGAGCGGTTTTCGTGTTGGGGTTTTTGTTTTGGAAGTTTGATGCGATATATCAACACAGGGAAATTCGGATGTACTACGCGAAATTGTTTCTCAAGGAAGTGTTAAAAGGAGATGGTACTTTAAATGCCAAAGATTGATTATAGGGTAATTATCATAATTTTCCTTATTTTATTTTCAATTCTACGCCCTGTTCTAAAATCTGACGGGGATTCTGTTCAGCTTGAAGTACAAAAGAAAATTTATAGATTAGATAAAGATCAATTTTTAAAGGATACCTTTAAATTTAATCCACCAACTATTGGTAGTTTATCTGGATTTAACTTTGAAATTTATTTAACTAGTAAAAATTTTCCAGAAGATTTTACAAGAAGTAGAATCAGAAATTTAATAATAAATATAATTGGATTTCTAATTTTTTTTCCGTTAATTTTAATTTTTTCTAATTTTTTAATACAAAAAAACTATAAAAAAATATCTTTACTAGCTATATTTGGCAGTTTTGTTTCAATAATTAGCACAATATTAGTTTATATAGACTACTATAATTTTAGTCCTATTGTATTTAGCCAGATTCAAGCAAATATTTCTTCTCCTATTCTTATTGATGCAAAGCTATATCAACTTAGAGCATTTTATTGCTTCACGTCATTTCTGATATTTCTTTTCTGTTATGGATATGTCAAAAAGAATCCATCACTCTCATCAATTAAGAATTGAGCATCGAAATATCCCTTTCGTTTTGGAGGACAAATGAAATTCCAAGAAATCAGTCCGCAACCCAATTACAAAGAAGTTGAAGCCAAGGTGCTCGAGTTTTGGAAATCAAACAACATCTTCGCCCAATCCGAAGCCAAAGCCGCACCCAAAGGCGAGTTCGTATTTTATGAAGGTCCACCCACCGCCAACGGTCAACCTGCCATGCACCACGTTCTGGCGAGGGCGTTTAAGGATTTGTTCCCGCGTTACAAGTCTATGCAAGGTTTTCATGTCACACGCAAGGGTGGTTGGGACACGCACGGTTTACCCGTCGAAATCGCCGTCGAGAAAAAACTTGGGCTAACGGGTCGCAATCACGGCGCAACTCGAGCGGAAATGGAAGAATTCAACAAACTCTGCCGCGAGAGTGTGTTTGCCAACATTCAAGAGTGGAACACGTTCACTGAACGCATGGGCTACTGGGTTGATCTCGAGCATCCTTACGTGACGTATCACAATGATTACATCGAAAGCGTCTGGAATTTGTTAAAGCGCTTGTGGCAAAAAGGCTTGGTCGAACGCGATTACAAAGTCGTGCCCGTCTCGCCGCGCATCGGCACAACCTTAAGCGCCAACGAAATTGCCGATGGCTACCGTGATGTCAACGACCCTAGCGTGTACGTGAGGCTGCCAATCAAACTCGAGACCATGCCAAAGGCGTTTAAAGCCGAACTCGAGCGTCAAAACGTCAATCTGGAATCCCTCAAGAATCCCGCCTTGGTGGTTTGGACGACGACACCTTGGACGCTGCCAAGCAACACCCTGGCAGCAGTGAATGCGGAACTCGAGTACGTGCTTGCACTGTCTCCTCAAGGGCATGTGATCGTCGCGGCGGGTGCGGTGGAACGCATGAGTCAATTGTACAAAGACCTGCCGCCGCTCGAGGTTCTAGCCCGTTTTAAGGGTGCTGTGATGGAGTTTCTCGAGTATCACCAGCCGTTTCCAGAATCGTTTGAGGAACTAAAACTGGATGGGAAAGCGCATTTTGTGGCATTGGCAGATTTTGTCACCGATGATGACGGTTCGGGCGTGGCGCACGAAGCCCCCGTTTACGGCGCGGAGGACTTGGCGCTCGGGCGGCAATACGGTGCGCCGCTCTGCTTTGGCACAGACAAGAACGGCATCATGCAAGTGACCGAAGCCAAAGGGAAATTCTTCAAAGATGCCGATAAGGATTTAATCCGCATCATGAAAGAACGCGGCGTGATGTACCACGCGGGGCAACTCCTGCACAGCTACCCGTTTCATGACCGCACGGGCGACCCGATTCTGTACTTTGCGCGTCCGAGTTGGTTTGTGCGAACCAATAAAATGCGTGAAAATCTGGCTGCGCAAAATCAGAAGATCAACTGGTATCCAGAGCACATCAAAGATGGACGTTTTGGCAAGTGGCTCGAGAACAACGTGGATTGGAGCATCAGCCGAGAACGTTACTGGGGAACACCACTGCCGTTCTGGAAGTCCGAAGACGGCGATTTGCACGTGGTGGGCAGCGTCAAAGAACTTTCAGCATTAACAGGGTGCGACCTCTCGAGCCTCGATTTGCACCGTCCGTTCGTGGATGACATCACTTTTGAACTGAACGGCAAAACGTTTTCTCGAGTACCCGAAGTGCTCGACGTCTGGTTCGATTCAGGTTCGATGCCGTCGGCGCAATGGCATTTGCTGCTCGAGGCAGATGGCACGGCGCAAAATCAGGCGAACCTCGAGACGTTCAAAAAGCATTTTCCAGCCGATTTTATCTGCGAGGCGGTTGACCAGACCAGGGGTTGGTTTTACAGTCTTCATGCGATCAGCACGCTTCTGTACGATTCGCCAGCTTACAAGAATGTGATCTGCCTGGGGCATTTGGTGGACGAAAAAGGCAAGAAGATGTCCAAAAGCTTGGGCAACGTAGTTGATCCCCTGCCTGCTTTTGACAAATTTGGTGCGGACAGCGTGCGTTGGTACATGTTCACCGCCTCCGAGCCAGGCGACACCAAACGATTCTCCGAGCGTCTGGTCAGTGAGGGTCAACGCGGGTTTGTCAACACGCTCTGGAATGTCTACAGCTTTTTCGTGCTGTACGCCAACATCGATAACCCAGATTTAAATGCCGCGCCAAATCTCGAGGAACGCCCAGAAATTGACCGTTGGTTGATCTCGAGGCTCGAGCAAACCAAAGAAGTGATGACCAAAGCACTGGATCATTACGATGCTCGAGGGGCGGGTAAAGCGCTCGATAAATTCGTCATGGAAATGAGCAACTGGTACGTGCGACGCAATCGCAGGCGGTTCTGGTCACAAGCTGGGACTGTGGACTCGAGCGCGTATGCAACTTTGTACGAAGCACTTGTAACAGTAGCGAAACTGGCTGCACCATTCACGCCATTTTTGGCTGAAAACTTATATCAGAATTTAGTCCGAACTCGAGATACCAATGCACCTGAAAGTGTTCACTTGTGTGATTGGACGAACTTTAATCCAGATCGTTGTGATTTGAATTTGGTCAACGAAATGAATGCGGTTTTGACAGTTGTCGAACTAGGTCGTGCTGCTCGAGCCAAAGCCAGCCTCGGCAACCGTCAACCGCTGCCTCGAGCCTTGGTGTATGCCCGAAACTCGAGTGACGTGAAAGCCCTCGAAAGACTAAATGATGTGGCACTCGAGGAATTGAATGTCGAAGGTCTGGAATTCCTTGAGGGCGTAACCTACCGTGTGCGTCCGAACTTGCCAGTTTTGGGAAAGACATTGCCGCCAGAAGCCAAGAAATTGATGCCCCAAATCACGGCAGCTCTTGCCAAACCAGACGTGGCACAACGCGTGGCAGAAAATTTGAACGCGGGTAAAACCGAAACGTTGGAACTCGAAGGAATCAAGATTGAATTAACGCTCGAGAAAGTCTTGATCGATGCGGAAGCCCCAGCAGGTTTTGAATCGGCATTGTCAGAAGGTTTTTTGGTGGCGCTCGACACGAATTTAACCCCAGAACTCAAACTCGAGGGTTTAAAACGCTTTTTGGTGCGAATGGTCAACCAAGCCCGAAAAGACGCGAAGCTCGAGGTCAGTGACAAGATCGAATTGCGCCTCGAGCTTGAGGGTGAATTGCGAGAAGCCGCCCAAGAGAAACGCGAATCGTTGGCATTGGAAACCATGTGCTCGAGCATCGAATTTACCGAACCGAAAGCTGGAGATTTTGTGGTGGCGCTCGAGGATGGTGGACGTTTGGGATTGACTAAGGTTTAAATCAAAGCTCGAGCTTTTTAATTTTTTACACCCAATCCAGACTCGAGTCCAACTGAAGTGCTTTTTCAGCTTCCTGTGCTAGCCTTTTTGGGTGCAGACTGATACCGTTTCGAGAATGGTGCAACGGTTGAACCCAGTCGTTTCCAAGCGCTTGGGGGTGGTGCTGAATGTTTACGGCGAACCTGGAATTGGAAAATCTTGGACGGTTGCCCAAATTCTAAAGAGCATTCCGTGTCAAACCCTAAATTTACCCGCTACCATCAATGAAGCTGGCTTGGCGGCAGCTTTACCGCGTCCTAAAAAACTACCACTTTGGGCTGAAAAGCAGCTTTTACAGCTCGAGCGTGGCGAATTTGTTGATACAGCGGTGCTGGTGAACACTTTGACAACCCTATTGGCGGGGCTTGCACCCGTTGTGCTGCACCTTGAAGATGTTCATGAAGCCAGCTTTGAGCGCCTGGAATTGATTCAAAAACTGGCTTTGGCAATCAAACGCGTCAAAGGCATTGGCTTGATCGTCTCGAGCCGCGTTGAACTGCCAGAGCCTTTTGTGTCTTTTAAAATCCAGTCTCTAGCGCGTGCCGAATCTGATGCGTTGCTGATTGCCGAACTTGGCTACGAATTGCCAACAGAGGGCTTGGAATACATTTTTGCCAGGGCGCAAGGCAATCCTTTGTTTAGTCTCGAGTTTTTACGCTATTTAACGCGTCAAGGTTTTCTCTGGTCGGACGGCAAAACTTGGCATTGGCGCACACCGCCAACGGGTTTTGTACCGGTCAGTTTGGAGGCGCTGCTGGAGAGAATCACCAGCAGTCTGGTGCTGGATAGCGACACCAGAACGGCGCTAGAGGCGCGGGCAATCTTGAATCTGCCGGTCAAGGTGGTGCGTCAAGTCTGGTGGCAGGTCAGCGAATTGTCCGAAGACAGCTTCAAGCGGGCAAAACTCTCACTCGAGGCGAGTGGAATCGTGGTGGATGGTGTTTTCAGTCATGCGCTGATTCAGGAGGTGATTGCGTCAGCGATTCCACCTGACAGACGTCAAATGCTGGCTTGGAGGTCTTGGCAGCAACTCGAGGATTCTGATCCTATTTTGGCAACGCGTTTTATTCAGGCTGCGGCGCGTACACATTTGGAGGTTTTAAATTTGCTCGAGCGGGCAATTGCGGTTTGTACACAACCCGAGCAGGGAGCTTTTTTATTGGCATTAAAGGTAGATTGGACACCACTTCCAAACCGTTTTGAGGTGGCACTGGCGGCGTCAAAGGCATTGCTCGAGGTCGATTTAAAAACCGCCGCCCAACTCGGAGAACTGGCTTTTTCACTTTCGCCACAGCATGAGGCGTTGTACCTGCTGGTTGAAATTCGTCTCCTTGAACGACGTTTTAATGATGCGAGCAAGTTGCTCGAGTCTGTGCCTAAGGTCGAACATGCTTCAATTCAGTACTGGCAGTTTAGTGTGCGGCTTTGCAAAGAATCTTCAGAATTTCGTTTGGCGATCACACGTTGGCATCAACACCCCGAATTCCATGCGCTGGGAGAGCCAAAAGCGATTCAAAGTTTGGCGTGGTGCATTATGGAAACCGCCATACCCAACGAAATCGAGTATGCAACAAATTTGATCACCAAGACTCTGATGCGTGACTTAAGTTTACAAGACCGTTACTTGCTGCTCGATGCCAGGGGCAATCTGGAACTGCGATTGAATCAGTATGCAGACGCCAAAAATGATTTTTTGGCGGCACTCGAGTTTGCCAGTCTGGCGGGTTCGCATTTGTGGCGGGCGAAACTCTGCAACGACTTGGCGCATCTGCATTACATTCAAGACCAAAATGATGAGGCTGTAAGCTACATTGAAATGGCGTATCAGATCATGCTCGATCATGGTCAGGCTTTTGATTTGGCACACATGCAGGCGCGTTTGGGCGTGGTTTGCCTGGAACGCGCCCAGTTTGAAAAAGCCGAATCGCTGATGCAACAAAGCCGTGAAATTTTGCAACGCAGCGACAGTCTGGAACTGTGCGAAGTCAATTTGCATCTGGCAAATTTGTACTTGGCTTGGAATACCGCCCACAGTGCGGTGCTGGCACGTTGGTACGCCAGCAGTGGTTTAAAGGTGGCGCGAAGGTTAGGCGTGCCTTTTACCTTGTGCTTGGCGTTGTTCCGTGCGGTTCAATGTGAACTGAAATTTGGTGACATTGATGCTGCCAAGCAATTGCTTCCCGAATTTTCATTCAATCTTGAAGGCTTAAACATGTCTGGTCTGGAGGCGCGACTGGCATGGGCAACCGGCATGGTCTTGGAAGCCAGTCACAATCTTACTGGCGCGTTTGAGCATTTCCAAGCTGCCCTGACGCTGTTCGAGAGCCTTAAAGACCAGAGTTTGATTCATCAGATTCAACTCGAGATTGACCGTTTGAACCATGACGCCACTCGAGCCAAGACACATGAGGTTTGGTTTGCGGCGCATGGTCTGGAACGTTTGGCGCAACTTGTAAGGCGTTATTTTCCTGAAAGCCTTGAAATTTCTTTGCTCACAACTAAACCAACAATTGACGATTCGCTACGAATCAACGTGCTTGGCACAGTGTCACTCGAGCAGCAAGGCAAAACCATCAATTACCGTGGTCGTAAACGCTTTGAGTTTTTGGGATACTTGCTCGAAACTCGGATTTCTGGGCGTCATGAAGCCCCAACACTGGAAGTCATTGACGCGTTATACCCAGATTTGCTCGAGCCTGAAGCCAAATCGGCGCTGAAGCAACTGGTTTATCTGCTGCGTAACAAACTTGGCGCGGATGTGATTCAAAGCACATCCCAGGGTTATGCTTTGGGCGCTATCGCCAGCGATGCTGAAGAATTTCTGGCGACGGGCAACCCCAGCTTGTGGCACGGCGTTTATTTGGAGGGTTTGAGCGAGGGCTGGCTACCTGGGGTGCGCGATGCGTTGGTGCAAGCGATCCGCCAAAAAATCGAGAGTCTGGCAAAGACCGATGCCAAACAAGCCGCACGGCTCGGACAAATATTACTCGAGATGGAACCCTATGACCATGACACGCTCGAGTTGACTTTACGCGCCATTGGCACGAATCAGGCTCTGAGCGGCAATCTGTACCATCAAGCCAAAATCCGTTTTGAACAAATCGGCGAATCACTGCCCAACTCTCAGGACACGTTTTTGCGGCTGCGGGAAGAATCGTTTTTGGTGGATTAAATTTTGACCGGCTTCGTGACAAATTCGCCATTAACATTTTTAAACCACATGATAATCTCAAACCATGCTCGAAAAACTCCGTCAAGCCATGCAACAATTTGAGATTCAGACGTTGTGGGTTTCAAACCCAGCCAATGTGCGTTACCTGTCTAATTTCAGCACCCCAAAAGACGGCAAGGTTCTGGTAACGCTTGAGGATGCGTTTTTGATCACCGATGATCGGTACTTGGTGCAGTCGAAACTCGAATCGAGCCTGAACGTCAAAATGGCTCGCTTTGAGGCGGTGCTCGAGTTTGTTCATGAAATCGTGCAGGGTCGCCCGATGGGTTTTGAAGCCGATGATACCAGTTATAAGCAATTTGACGCCCTGCGGTCTTTGAACGCCCCGTTGCGTCCAGTCGAAAACCTGGTGGACAACTTACGAGCCATCAAAACACCTTCCGAACTGGCAAAAATTCGGGAAGCCGCCCGCTTGAACGACCTGGCACTCGAGAAGGTCTTGCCCAAAATTGTTCCGGGCGCAATTGAACGCGATATCGCCCTAGACCTCGAGATCCAAATGCGCCGCGCTGGGGCGGATGGTTGCGCCTTTGAAATTACCGTTGCCAGTGGCGAGCGCAGCGCCATGCCTCACGGTGGCGCGTCGGGCAAAGTGATCGGCAACAACGAACTGGTCACAGTGGACATGGGGGCAAATTACCAAGGTTATCTTTCGGACATGACCCGCACCTACGCCGTAGGCGACCCTGGCAAAGAATTGAAAAACATTCACCGCATCGTTGCCCAGGCACATCAAGCCGCCCTAGGAAAACTCAGGGCTGGGGTTAAAGCCTTCGATGTGGATTTTGCCGCTCGAGATATTATTACCAAAGCTGGTTACGGTGAGTTTTTTGGGCACAGCGTCGGGCACGGCGTGGGTTTGAACATTCACGAGCAACCCAGCGTCTCGTACCGTTCTGAAGAAAATAAACTCGAGGCGGGCATGGTCATCACCATTGAACCAGGTATTTACCTGCCCGAAAAGGGTGGCGTGCGAATTGAGGATTTGGTGTTGGTGACCGAAGACGGGTTTGAATTCCTCAGCCATGCACCGCGCAATACTATTTAATACTCGAGTTTCAAATTAGCGCAAATCAATCAAAAACTGGTACACTGCCCCGCGTTACCGAACTTGGAGTCCAAAAGGCAAGCACAACCAAGTCGCAGGAGTCAAGAATCATGGACATTACCCCATTACTCACCTTAGAAACCATTGGCAGTTACTTAAAGAAAAAAGAAGTTAACTATGAGACCGAAACCAACGGCGCAAACCGTTTCTTGCGCACCAACTGGAAATTCGACATGGGCGACGCCGCAGTGATTATCAGCCTGAACGACGGACCCGACGGCACAAGTCGCCTCGAGATTACTTGTGTGACCCATAACCAATACCGTTCACGCCGTGCCGACGTGCTCGAGATGCTGAACGCCCGCAACCGCGAACGTGCCTTTGCCCGCAGCATCGACGATGATGGCAATGTTTGGCTCGAGTACATTGCCTTCTATCCGATTGCCATGCCGTTGAGCGAAGCATTGTTTGACACGATTTTTGGCGGTGTTTTGGTACATTTCCAAGACGATTACGCAACGCTCGAGGGTGTGACCCCAAAAGCCCAAGCTTAAAAGTGAATGGCAATTAACCGTGAGCAAAGAGCAGACTTTAAGTCTGCTCTTTTTTGAATGCTGTCCAAGAAAAACCTCGAGTACCTTGTAACCTCAAGGTTACCTCGAGCCAAAATACAGGGCAGTAAAAACTGTGACTCGAAATAACGCTCGAGTCACAGTTTAAAGGATTTGTTTAGCGTTT
This sequence comes from Deinococcales bacterium, assembly GCA_043775825.1. Lineage (GTDB taxonomy): Bacteria > Deinococcota > Deinococci > Deinococcales > JAAFIG01 > JANXTZ01. The sequence goes on along the minus strand of JAYVRX010000002.1, from coordinate 5,069 downwards.
AAAACGCAACAACAAAATGAAAACCACAACATATAAGACAATCACGATTGGCACGATGTACTTACGAAGCGGCGAAACGGGTCGGGTCGGCTCGAGAATAATGGTGTGCTTGGGGTCATGCTCGAGGTCGGCGACTGCCATTGCGGGTTCACGTCCAAGTTGAGGCAGTGGATAGTTTTTGCTGCGCCTGCCAAGTTTTTTAACGCGGGTCAGTACCACAGTAATATTGTCGGGTCCGCCGTTGGCGTTGGCGGCATCAATCAATTTTTGGGCGACAACCTCGGCGGGGTCATTCTGGTTTTTTTGCACCATGCTGAGGATCATGTCGTCGGTCAACATGTTAGAAAGACCGTCGGAGCAGAGCAAAATGGTGTCGTTCTCGCGCAGCTCAATGCCAAACAAATCGAGGCGCAACTGGGGTCTTGAACCTAGCGCATTGGTAATAACATTGCGCCAACGGTGGTTGCGGGCTTCATCTTCGGTGATGACACCTTGGCGCACGCGTTCTGCCACCCAAGAATGATCTCGGGTGAGTTGCTGAATTTGATTGCCTCGAATCAGGTAAGCCCTCGAGTCGCCAACGTGTCCAACAATCGCGGCATTGCCATCAACCACCAAGGCGGTCATGGTTGTGCCCATGCCTCTGGATTCACTGCGTTTGCTGGCGTGTTGATACACCGCCAAATTGGCGCGTTGCAGGGCGCGGGGCAAACCGTCTGGTGGCACTTGACGGTTTTCACTCATGGCTTCAACCAGAGTTTGGGTTGCCATTTGACTGGCGACCTCGCCGGTGCGGTGTCCACCCATACCATCTGCCACAATCATGACCTCGCCGGCAGAGACGCTGGCGGTTGCCCAAGTGTCTTCGTTTAATGACCGCACTTGACCTGGATGAGAAAGTCCAGCGATTTCGAGGGGTGAAGTGGTCACTGGTGCACTCATCTGTTTGAATTATACCGTCTTGAATGACTTCTGATGTGCGAATAGTACACAAGCAACTCGAGTTTCACAAATCAGCCATCAATTTGGCGTACAAAGCTTGGTACTCGAGCGCGGCGGCATCCCAACTGACGTTGAGGTTCATGCCCGAACGTGCTTTGGTCTGCCATGTTTCAGATTGCCAATCGCGTCTGGCACTTGTTAATACCTCGAGCATGGCTGTGATTTGATAGTGCTCAAAGCCGTACCCTCGAGATTCTGGCACGGTGTCGATCAGTCCTCCAGTGTACCTGACGATTGGAACTGTACCGTAACGCATCGAAATCAATTGCGACAAACCGCAAGGCTCAAAGCGACTCGGCATTAAGAAGGCATCTGCGCCAGCATAAATTCGGTGGGCAAACGGTTCGTCAAATTTGTTGCTGAAGGCAACTTGATTGGGAATTTGGTTTTTGAGTGCCTCGAGTGCAGTTTGGTAATGTTCTTCGCCCGAGCCGAGCACCACCAGATTCCAGTCCTTTACAATTTCGGGCAATGCAGGCAGCACCAAATCCAAACCTTTTTGATCTGTCAGGCGTGTCACCATAGCCAGTGTCGGGCGCGAAGCATCAAGCCCCAATTCTTGGCACAATGCCGCTCGAGCCACCCCCTTATCTTCAAAAGTCTGGTAGCGATACTCGAGATACTCGTCGGTGCTGGGATTCCAATAATTGGTATCAATCCCGTTTAAAATGCCTGTGACTCCCCTGGAACGCAAGAAACCGTCTAGCCCCTCACCGTATTCTGGAGTTTGAATCTCTAAGGCATAGGTTGGAGAAACCGTGGTGATGGCGTGCGAAAAAGCCAGTCCCGCTTTGGCGCAACTGGCGTCCCTGTAATACTCGAGTCCCTCCTGCCCCGCAACCTCGGGCGGCAATCCTGACCATGCCAGCACCTCGGGGATATTCCAGCGTCCTTGGTAGGCAAGGTTGTGAATGGAAAACACCAGTCGTGATTTAAGGTTGCTGTGTGTGACAAGTGGCGCAATCAAACCCGTTTGCCAATCGTTCAGGTGAATCACATCTGGTTTTAACCCGAGAAGCTCGAGAACAGGCAAAAAAGCGCGACAAAAAGCGCTGAAACGCCGCACATCATCAAAATAACCATAATAATTGGCACGATCAAAGGCGTGCATTCCCAAGAAGATAAAATTCACACCATCTTGAGAAATTTTGCCAACCCGTAAGGGTTGGTACAACCACTCAAAATTAAGCGTCCCAATCAATTCGGGTTGGGCTTTTAAACTCGAGTACCACGGGCTGAAAACCTGAACCTGCAAACCGAGCTTGGCGAGAGCGATGGGCAAAGCACCCGCAACATCTGCCAAACCACCGGATTTGGAATACGGGTGAACCTCACTGGAAACAAACGCGATTTGACGAGCCATGAAATCCCCCTCTTGACACAAACCCAATTCCTGCCTAAAGTTATCATCCTTTGGTCTTGAGATACTCAAGTCCGAAGCAAACTCGAGATTCGGCTGGAGCTTAAAACTCCCAGCCCGCTTTTTCGTGAGTCAAGGCATGTTAAGCTACCATTTCGTGATTGTGCGAAGTTAAATCAAAACACGGCAATCAGACTGAGTTGTTCAGGTTAAGGGAGGGGTATCCGTTGAGCGCAAAACGCACCACAGCAATACCAGCAAAATCAGCCCAAGCTGTCTCGAGTTTGCCAGATAAGAGCAAAGTCGCCTCAAATGCGGGCAGTCAAAAAAGCGCAAAACCCTCTCCCAAAGTGGCTTCTAAGAAGATTAATGCCAAACCAGTTAATTCTGGCAAAAAAACTTTTCCAGCAAGTAAAGGCACGGCTGGCAGAGCCGTTGCAACCCCCATCAAACCAACTCCCGTCAAGCCAACCCCTAAGACCACTGAGAAACCCAAAACCATGACTGTTGCCAAACCATCAAAACCAGTTGCCCGTATCGCCGGAAAACCCAGCGCCAAAGCTGCGGCAAAACCTGCCAGCAAAATTGATTCCAGTGCGGTCAAAGCCGATACCGTCAAAGCCAGTGCCATCAAAACCAGTGCCGTCAAAACTCCAAGCAAAGCTGAAATCAAACCCAGCAAAGCCGCACCCAAAGCCGAGGCAAAACCAGTTACCAAAAAAGCGCCCAAAGCTCCAGCCAAACCTATCGAACCCGTCAAAACCATCCGCTCTGACTCTAAACCAGCCAAAGCGGCGGCGGGCAGCAAGCTTGCCAAACTCGAGACCAGCAAAACCAAACCAGGCAAACCCGAATCGGCTGGCGGCAAAAGCGCCGGCAAATCCGAACGTCCCTGGAAAGACACGGCGGCAATCAAAGCCCTGGTCAGCAAAGGCAAACGCGAAGGTTTACTGAACACCGCCGATGCCACGGACGCCCTGAGCAAAGCTTTGATTGAACTGGGCATGAACCCAGACGAAACCGACGAGTTCGACGATCTGATGCTCTACCTTCAAGCCGAAGGCATCGTCATGGAAGACCTTGCCGAGGAGGAAGAACTCGAGATTGAAGAAGACCTCGAGGGCAACAGCGACGAGGAAAGCGAAGAAGACACCGAGAACCGTTTCGCCGAAGAGAGCGCCCGTTTGACCACCAACGACCCCGTGCGTCAATACCTGCACGAGATCGGGCGGGTTTCACTGCTGACGCTCGAGGAAGAAATTGACCTGGCACGCCGCGTCGAAGAGGGTGAGGAAGCCAAAAAAGACCTAGCAGCCGCACCCGACGACCTCGAGGAACGCTCAAGGCGCGGATTGGTGCGCAAAGGACAAGACGGTGACGCCGCACGTCAGCATTTGATTGAAGCCAATTTACGCCTTGTGGTCAGCATCGCCAAAAAATACACTGGACGCGGCATGAGCTTCCTGGATTTGATTCAAGAAGGCAACCAAGGCTTGATTCGTGCCGTTGAAAAGTTCGAGTACAAGCGCCGTTACAAGTTCTCGACCTATGCCACATGGTGGATTCGTCAGGCGATCAACCGCGCGATTGCCGATCAAGCCCGCACAATTCGTATTCCAGTGCACATGGTCGAAACCATCAATAAGCTCACCCGCACCGCTAGACAATTGCAACAAGAACTGAGCCGCGAACCCAGCTTTGAAGAAATCGCCGAGGCGATGGGACCAGGCTGGACGGCTGAGAAAGTCGAAGAAGTTCAAAAAGTCTCGCAAGAACCCGTCTCGCTCGAGACGCCAATCGGTGACGAGAAAGACAGCTTCTACGGCGATTTTATCCCAGACGACAACCTTGACACGCCAGTTGACAACGCCGCCAAAAGCTTATTGTCTGAAGAACTCGAGAAAGCCCTGGGCAAACTGACCGAACGCGAAGCGATGGTTTTAAAACTGCGCAAAGGTTTGATTGACGGGCGCGAACACACGCTCGAGGAGGTTGGACAGTATTTCAATGTGACCAGGGAACGCATTCGTCAGATTGAGAATAAAGCGCTTAGGAAGCTGAAGTACCACGAAAGCCGCACCCGCAAACTCCGCGATTTCCTCGATTAAACAACCATCTCGAGCATGTTTTTCAAGCAAAAGGGCGAGCACTTCTCGCCCTTTTTTATCGCCAGACTCGAGCATCAGGAGCATTCAATGAAACTCAATCACCTTAATTTGATCGTGACCGACGTTCCAGCAACCAGCGCTTTTTTGGAAAAGTATTTTGGTTTGCGCACCATCGCGCCAGGGAACGCCAACATGGCGTTCATGACCGACGACACGGGTTTGATTCTGATCATGTTTAAAGGCAAAGAGGTCAGTTATCCCGAAGGTTTCCACATCGGCTTCATTCAAGAGTCCGAAGCGCAAGTCAACGAAATCAATCAACGCCTCAAAGACGATGGTTACGACGTACCCGAACCGCAACGAAATCAGCAAGGACGGTGGACGTTTTACTTTGATTCTCCTGGCGGATTCGTAATCGAAGTCGAGTACGTCAAATTCGGAACGTGATTTGTTGAAATCTCGAGGGTCAAAACGCAGAACATTATTGTTGTTCTGCGTTTTTTTGATGATAGTCTTAAGCTCAAATCACGTTTGATCGGAGAAAAACATGCTGTCACAGAAACGAGCCGAAGTTCAAGAATACCTGCGTGAAAATCAAA
>JAYVRX010000001.1:0-36441 GCA_043775825.1 Deinococcales bacterium | reverse complement strand
CAAAACGCGAGCTATGCGAGGAGAAACGAACAGTGGTTGGAGTAGGAATTGGTCAAAAAACGTAGTTTTTTTATCAATGAATACGGAAACCACTGTAGAATCATTTCACCATTTTGAATTTTTCCAAACCAGTGCTCGCGTTTCCAAGCGCAAATGGTGACGTGGTACGCGCCGTTGGACGCATAATCAAAGTTTTTTAATCGGGTACTTTGACGATGGTATTTCTCGAGTGTCACTAACTCAATTCCCGACAAGCACGGTAAATATCTTTCCAACCGTCCCGTTCTTTGACCACCGTCTCGAGGTACTCGAGCCACACCACGCGGTCTTGCACTGGGTCTTTGATGACCGCGCCAACAAGCCCTGCGGCAACGTCGGCGGCTCGCATCGTGCCGTCGCCAAAATGCGCAGCAAGCGACAAGCCTTGGTTCATGACCGAAATGGCTTCGGCGGTACTCATTGTGCCTGTCGGGGTTTTCAGTTTGGTCTTGCCGTCGCTGGTCACACCGTCGCGTAACTCGCGGAACACGGTCACAACCCGCCGGATTTCCTCGAGCGCGGGCGGCAGTGCTGGTATCTCGAGGGCACGACCAAGTGATGCCACCCTGGTTTGGACAATGTTAACTTCGTCTTCGATGCTGTCTGGCACTGGTAAAACCACGGTGTTAAAGCGTCGTTTCAGGGCACTCGAGAGTTCATTCACGCCTTTGTCGCGGTTGTTGGCGGTGGCAATCAAATTAAAACCTTTGACCGCTTGCGCCTCGAGTCCCAACTCTGGAATTGGCAAAGTTTTTTCGGACAGAATGGTGATTAACGTGTCTTGCACATCGGCTGGGATGCGGGTCAGTTCCTCGAGTCTGGCGATTTTACCCAGTTTCATGGCTTTGACCACTGGGCTTTCGACCAGTGCGGCGCTCGAGGGTCCGTCTTTTAACAAGAGTGCGTAATTCCAGCCGTAACGAATGCTCTCTTCGCTCGTGCCAGCCGTGCCTTGCACCAGCATGGTGCTGTCACCCGAGATTGCCGCCGAAAGGTGTTCGCTGACCCAGCTTTTAGCAGTGCCAGGCACGCCCAAGAGCAACAGTGCGCGGTCTGTCGCCAGGGTCGCCACCGCAATTTCCATTAACCTTGAACTGCCAACATACTTGGGCGTAATCTCCACGCCATTACTGAGCTTCCCGCCCATCAAGTACGTCAGCACCGCCCAAGGCGAGAGTTTCCACATTGGCGGTTTTTGTTTGGTATCAAATTTTGCCAGTGCCTCGAGTTCGTGGGCAAATTGATTTTCGGCGTGTTGGCGTTGAACTTCGCTCATGGTTGTTCTCCTGTGAAAGCGTTTTGGAGTTTGACTCGGAATTGCAGTGTCTCGAGCGCCTTAGCTAGAAATTCAAATTCGTTGTTGAGTTTGAGTCTTCCCAGAATCTCGAGTGCCGTTTGAGGGTGCATGGACGTGCTGTACGTTCCGAGATGAGCTTGAAGTCGGTAGTCATCTGAATTGTATTTTTTAATTTCGGCTTCAGGCAGTTTATCTCTAGCTTCAAAATAAGTCTCGAGTTGTTCACAGACACTTCTTGTCAATTTTGCAGTCCAATTGTTTAAGAAAGGTCCTAAAAAATAGGCGCTGTCCTGATTTTGTAATCTTGGATTGGCTAATTTTAAACGCAGAATCATAAAGTCCTCGAGTTCGCTTTGACTCATGACAAACGTGTAATCATTCAGTTGAAATTCGGCTTTACCACTCTGCTTTAAGGCATCTGCCCAAGCCAGGTTGTAACGGTAAAGGCGTAAACTCGAGCGCCACGCTTCCAAAATCAATTTTTGGTATTCGTGCTTGTTGGTGGCGACTACCAATTCTGTGGGTGCGGCATTTAAAGATTTTTCCCAAAACTCCAGTGGTGTGATACTGAGCATTTGTTTAAACCAGAACGCCTTTTCACCAATTTTTTGCCAACTTGGTGGCTTCAACTCTATCCCGTCACGCTGCATGGCTTTGTCGCAACTTTCAGGTAAAGTTACCTCGAGTTTGGCAGGTGTTCCTTTTTTCAGTCCGAGCATTCCTGCTTTGCCTTCGGGTGTGTATTGCAACAATGGAATCACCCTAGCTTTCATGCGCTCCATCAATCTCGAGTCTGGGAGTTGGGTCAAGAGTTTAGCTGCGGTTTCACGCACGTCCTTGCCCTTGTCATCCAGCGCATTCTCGAGAAATTCTTCATCTTGCATTGAAAGATTTACCTCGAGCGTAGCGATCAAATCGCTGCGGATTTTGGCGGGTTCTTGCTTCCAGACCGCCTCGAGTTTTTGAAGCGCAAGTTGCGGGTCGGAACTTCGCAAGGTTGATAAATAATCTCGTCTTTGCGCGGGTAAACCCAATTCCCAAACATTTTCATCCAAGCTCGAGCCACTCACCCATGCGCCGTAATCAAAGTGTTTTGCCAACCAAAGTCCTCTTTCGCCCAAAACTGGTAGCACACTTTCGCGTAGGCTCGAATCGAAATTGGCTTTGCGAATCAATTGGTCTAGCAATTCAAATGGCGCTCGGAGATTGGCGTTGCTGGCAAGCGCTAGGCATTCTGTCAATAATTCAGCTCGAGAATTGAGGCACTCGAGCAGCAAACTTTGTTGGTTACTCGAAAGTGCGGCTCGCGTCTCATTCGCAGATTTTTCAAGCTTTGGTTCGAGGTTGACACCAAGTTGTTGCCCAGCGCGTTTGTACAATCCCAAAGTTGCACTGGCGCTTAAGAGTGCGGTTTCTGGGTTGCTGGTATCAATGCCGCGCAAGAATTCCAGTTCGGTCAAGTTTGGTTTTTGGCGTTCTGTGCCGAGCAGCGCACTCGCAACAAGATTTTGCCAGGTGTTGGTTAAGTTCATGCTTCCTCCGACGTATGAGTTTGGGCAAAAATCCCGTCGCTCGAGAGGAGCAGCAGTGGCAGCAGTGTTTGACCGTCAAATTCGCCAAACACCGTGATTGGATGCCCGCCGGAAATTGCCAATAAGTTTGGAACATTGTCATAACTGAATTTGAGCGAAACAATTTGGTCGCTCGAGTCACGTAAAACCCAGGTTTCACCAATTTTGTCTGGAATCAAACTCGAGATGGTCACAGGAATCCGTTCTAACCACGGTTGATTGGCGCTTGCTGCTGCGTAGGTTTCGAGCATCGTTTCAAAGTCAGCTAAGCCCTCAAGTTTGTCAGTCACACGCTCAAAGTCGCGTTCGGCTTTTTTAATCACGGCTCGAGTTGGTTGGTTGCTCGGGAAAAAAACCAGTTCGCCAACCAAAATACTGGTTGGCTCGAGAATCCTTTCAAAAGGCAGGTTGCCGTGTGCAAAGTCGAGCAGCATGGCATATTGACTTGTTTTCTCGCCGCGCAACCATGCCCGTCTTGCCCGCAAACGATCTTGGCGTTCTTCAACAATTCCGATCACCTGCCAAGAATCCACCATTCCAGCTTGCTCGAGTAACTCGTCTTGGCTTTGGGTAAACCCAATTGCGGTTCGGACATCGGCTTGAACCGTTTCGGGCAATAATTCAATCCTCGAGTACGCCTCGCATAGCAAATGTATTTTTGCCAGTCGCTCGAGAAGACGTCCTGCCCAACCTTCACCACTGCTGGCAATGCCTGCCAGTTCGCGCACCATTCGCGCCAAGCCTGGGGCTTGTGCATCAATCAGTCTTGCCCCCATACCATCCCAAAACGAGTACGGTTTGTTTTGTACGCTTGAGAGTCCAGTCCGTACCAAGTCGCGCAACCACACCGACAATTCCTCGAGTCCAGCACTGACTTTTTTGGCTCGGGCGGCAATGCGTTTCTCACCCGCTTTCGGGTCTGCCGCAACCTCAGCCTTTTTGGTTTCCTTGGCTTCAGTTCGCTTAATCCGACCCTCGAGCCATTCTGTGACCCAAGCGGGCGGTGTGTCACCAGTAAATGCTCCAGCGTCACTTTGCAGCAACAAGAACAAGCCCAAACCGTGTTTGCAAGGAAACTTTCGACTTGGGCAAGAACACTTAAAAGCTGGCTCGAGCGGATCAATTCTGGTTTGATACGGATTTTTGCCGCTTCCCTGGCATTCGCCCCAAATGGCAGTGTCGGTTTTGCCCAAACTGCCCCAATTTTTTTTGCTTGCCAAGCCACGCCCAGCGCTGGCAGAACTCGAGTCTGGAGCGAGAGCCAAAATGCGTTCGGGAGTCCAAGATTCGCTCATGATGGTTGCTGTTCTATTTTAGCTTTTTTGTTGTGAACAACATATGAGGCTCGAGCGAAGAGGCTTTGAGCCAAAAACGATCTCTTATCACCTGAATACTTTACAGCACGTATGTAATCGGTAAATCCTTGTAAGGATTCTGTAAGTACCCTTGATCTACACTAACTCCAGTTACCAATCTAGGGGGAGCCAAAAATGCTTAAGAAATTATTGATCGGACTGTTTTTACTGGGAATGTTGTGTGGCGCGGGTTCAATCAGTGCAGGACCTTCAAGCATTCGTGTATCAACCGGATCAGAACCTGTAGCGACTGAGGGCTGGACGACACCTGTTGCCAAATCAATGCCCTGTGGCGGCGGTTGTTAAACGATTCTAGTTCATTATTTATTGCTGATCAGGCTTTTGGCAACATGACCAAAGCCTGATCTTTTTATATCAAAAATAGCAGGTTTTATTGATTTTTCAGACTCTGGTCGGGGCAGATTTCAAGTTTGTCTAATAAACCATTTTCACACATCAGAGGCTTGCACGCTTTAGAATGAAGTGCAATTGAAGCAAAGACAGGCTCGAGACTAAAGAGTATGCCAAAAACAATGACTCAAGACTTAAAACAGCGCTATACCAAACTGATTGAACTCCTGCCAGACATGACTCAATCAGACCCCTTGAGTGCTCTGAAAGATATTTTTGAAGCTCGAGAATGGGCGGTTCAGCAAGACGATCTGGCATCAATTGCCAGATTTTATCAATTTGAAGGCAATTGCCTCCATGCGCTTTCACGACCTGTCGAAGCGCTTAAAGCGACCTATCAAGCGCTAGACTTGTTTGAGAAACTCGAGATTTATCCACACATCATTGCTTGTCAAATTGAACTTGGTTACACCTACATCAGTTTGGGCGATTTTCCAGATGGTATTGAATGGCTTGAATTGGCTTTGACCAATTCAAAAGTTCACAACAGACCTCTTGGTATTTTTACCAGTCTGAGCAATATTCGTGATGCCGAGATGAAGTTGGGAAATTTTGAACAGGCTCTTAAATACGGAGAACAAAGTCTTATACTGGCAAAAGAATTAAACAGCGATTACCGAATTGCCAATGAACAGGCAGAACTTGGAATTACCCATATCAAACTTGGTCAAAAAAACTTTGAATCTGCACCAAAAGAATCAATTGAGCGTTTTAAAACAGGTCTTGATCTTTTGCGACAGGCTCGAGAAACGTCTGAAAAAACTCCAACTTACGGATTTGAAGTCAATGTTTTAAATGCTCAAACCGTTGCTCTGGCAGAATTGGGTCAAATTGAAGCTGCCTTTGAAATTAGCGATTTGGCGCTCGAGGCTGCCAGACACAATGATGACCCAGCAACCACTGCCGACAGCGAAAAAACCAGGGGTTGGTTGTATTTTAAAATAAGTCAGACCGCAAAATCATTGACCCATTATGAAAAGGCTTTAGAGATTTATATTTCAATTGGTAAAAAAGATGAAATTGCCAACACGCACCGCGAATTGGCAAAAGTCTGTAAGGAAAGCCATCAATTTGCTGAAGCGCTCGAGCATTTAGAGAAGTTTTATGATCTTGATGCGCAACTGCGGTCTGATGCCGCCGAACGTCGCGCTCAGGCTTTGGCGGCAAAACTTGATCTTGAGAAAGCCCGTCATGATGCCGAAATGCACCGTGTGCGCAGCGAAGAGCTGGTTGCTTTAAATTCGCAATTGCAAAAACAAGCTGTTCTGCTCGAGAAACTCGCCAGAGAAGACGAATTGACTGGTCTGGCAAACCGTCGTCGGCTCGAGGAGTTTGCGATTCAGGCTTTTGCCGATTCGAGAAAGCACAACTCGAGTTTGTCGATGGCAATCGCAGATTTGGATTTTTTTAAGGGTGTCAATGATCGTTTTGGTCATGCCACCGGCGATGATGTCATGCGGGTTTTGGGGGCGGTGTTGCGTGAAGTTTGCCCCGAGGGTGCTTTGGCGGCTCGTTTTGGTGGTGAGGAATTCGTGTTGATCTTGCCAAATACCAAAGCTGAGCGGGCTTTTGAGTTGTGCGAAAAAATTCGGGTCATGATTAAAACATATGATTGGAATCGGTTGCATCCCAAATTGGCGGTGACAATCAGTCTGGGTTTAAGTGACTCTCAAGAGGCTGGTACGCATGAACGTTTGCTTTCATTGGCAGATTTACGGCTTTACGAAGCCAAAAATTCGGGTCGAAATTGTACAAGACCTCAATTGTAAACCTCAAGTACAAACTAAAAATGTCGCGCTCGAGTTTGGCTTCACGGCTTGCTTTGAGCGTGTTAGTTTTTGTACATGTCGCGTTTCCCGAATAAACTTGGTTTTTCAATGCCCGCCGAATGGTCGCCTCACGCCAGTGTCTGGATGGCGTTTCCCGCTGATAACATCGAGTGGCTTGGACATCTCGAGGATGTTAGAAGCGAATTTGCGGCGTTTATCAAGACACTCTCGGGTTTTGAGTTGGTGAATTTGATCGTTCGGGATGAAGATACTGAACTTGATGCTCGAGCCAGGCTTAAGGGCGCGAACGTGGTGTTTCATCGTCTTAATCACAATGACGTTTGGTTGCGGGATTGCGCCCCGATTTTTGTCACCAAAGGCGTTGAGGTTGCGGCTGTGGATTGGGAATTTAACGGTTGGGGCATGAAGTTTGATGCCGACCTGGACAATCAAATCCCAGATTTCGTGGCAGATTATCTTAAAATGCCAACTTTTAAAACAGGAATTGTGATGGAAGGCGGCAGCCTCGAGGTAAACGGCGCGGGTGTGGCATTGACCACGTGTCAATGCTTGCATTCCAAATTTCGCAATCCAAACCTAACTGAATCTGACCTCGAGAAAGCCTTAAAAGATTATTTGGGAATAGAAAAAGTCTTATGGCTCGAGAATGGTTTGGAAGGCGATCATACCGACGGGCATATTGACACGATCACCAGGTTTATAAACGAGAACACGATTATTACCAGTGTTACCCAAGACCGGTCCGATGCGAATTTTCAGACCATGCAGGACAACTTTGAGCGTCTTAAAACCTTCACAAACCTTGATGGGCAACCATTTGAGATTCTCGAGTTGCCACTGCCCAAAAACCGCCTCGAGCATGTGGGCGAGATTGCGGCGGCACAAGGTTTGCAGGGAGAGCGCCTTCCACCAACCTATGCCAATTTTTATATTGCCAACGGTGCGGTGATCGTGCCCACCTACGGCGACCCGAACGACCAGCGTGCACTCGAGATTCTGACGCCGCTGTTTCCGATGCGCCAGGTGATTGGTCTAAGTTCTAGCGCAATCATCAACGGTGGGGGCAGTTTTCATTGCGTGACACAGCAACAACCCCTTGGCAAGCCTTAAAGTTTTAAGCGGTTTAACAGCACAGACTTTGCGCCGTAACGTTTTTGCATTTCGATCAAGTCCGAGGGTTGTTCGTCGCCGAAAGCCAGTTTGTTGGAATGGTGCAAACTGGTAAAAATATTGACAATTTTCGCGTCAAAATGCGTGCCAGCATTTTCGCGCAAGAACTGCAATGCCTCTCGGGTGGACATGGGATCACGGTAAGGGCGTTTGCTGGTCAGGGCTTCAAACACATCCAAGACAGCAACAACTCGAGCTTCGATGGGTATGGTTTCGGCTTTGAGTTGATCTGGATAACCACGTCCGTCCCAACGTTCGTGGTGACTGCGCACGGCTTTGGCAATAGGGGCAAAATCTGGACTGGCATTTAAAAGCACCCGCTCGCCTATGATTGGGTGGCGCTGCATGTTCAGCCGTTCCTCTGGGGTTAGGGGACCTGGCTTATTAATGATTTGCTCGCTGATGCCAATTTTCCCAAGGTCGTGCAGAACCCCGCTCCAGTACAGCGTCTCGAGGTTGTCTTGATTGATCCCAAGTTCTCGTCCGATGACCACGGCATTGTAAGCCACGCGTTCGGAATGGTCGGCGGTTTTGTCGTCGCGTTCTTGAACCAGTGAAACCAGTGCATGAAGCGTGCGCCCGTAAGTGACTGATAATTCTTGTGCCACGCTTTCGATCATGCGCATTCTTTGACGCAACAAACTCGAGAGCACGCCCGAAGAGCCACCGATCAGGCAAAAGAAACCGGTGCGTACCAGCCAAGACAGGGTGGGTTGGACTAGATTTTTTTCGACCTCGAGCGGCATGAATGGTCCGAGCAGCAAACCTGCAATGCCTGCCACGATTACGCCACCTACTGAACCAAACAACAAACCGCCCAACATCACTGGCAGGTACATAAATTGTAGGTAAACGTATTTTGTGCCGCCCGTGCCGTAAACGATTGCAGCAATACCAAACTCGAGCAAGACCACGGTCAATAAAATAATGCCAGAATCGCGCCGGCGCGAGAACAAGGCGTTGGTTAACCACAAAGCAACCTTAGAGGTTTCTAGGGCGCTGGATTTGTCGCTCGAGATGGTGATTTTTGTCATTAAAGAAATAAGTTTCCTTGGATGCTTGGATTGCTGGAAGTTAATCATGACACAGTTATTGTGTTTTTAGCATGAAGATCTCGGGTTTTTTGAGGATCGAGAAGTGCAGCAATAAACGCGACGAAGTGCGTAATGAAGTAATTCTAAGAGATTTTTTCAGATCAAAATGTTCAATCTAGGCACAATTTAAATGCCGTGAATTGTCAACCAGTTTTGAAACGCCAAAAGTCCACGCTCGAATAAAATCGGGCGTTTTTCTTTGCGTCCCAACTTTTTCCTTTTGGCATGTTCCTCTGGAAGATCTGATCGCTCGAGGTCGGGAATCAGCGCCCAGTTGGTATTCATGGGTTGAAAATTTTTGGATTCAGCGGTGGCTAAAAAGCGTACCAAGCCGCCCAGCATACTCGTTTCTGGCGGTGTGACAGCTTCTAAACCATTGGCAATTCGTGCGGCGTTCACTCCAGCCAACCATCCCGTGGCGGCGCTCTCGAGGTAACCTTCAGTGCCAGCCAACACACCAGCGGTCAGGACGTTCGGGTGCTCTTTAAATTGCAAGCTGGAGTTGAGTAATTTTGGTGCGTTCAGGTAGGTGTTGCGGTGCATCACGCCGTAACGGGCAATCTCGGCGTTCGCCAGCCCAGGGATCAGGCGCACAATTTCTTTCTGGTCACCCCACTTTAAGCCAGTCTGAAAGCCCACAATGCTCCACAAGCGCCCCTCGAGGTCTTCTTGACGCAACTGAGCCACGGCGTAAGGTTCGCGCCCTGTGCGTGGGTCTGGCAGCCCTTTGGGTTTTAACGGACCAAAGCGCGGCGTGTCCACCCCGCGCCGCGCAATCTCTTCAATCGGCATGCAACCCTCAAAAAACTCGAGTTTTTCCCAGTCATGCGGCGTGTGCGAACGGGCGTTCTCGAGGGCGGCGTAAAAAATCGCGTACTCTTCAGGGTTGAACGGGCAGTTCAAATAATCTGCCTCTTGTCCGTAACGTCCGGCGCGGTAAACAATGTCAAGATCAATGCCTTCAAGCTCGAGGACTGGCGCGGCGGCATCGTAAAACGCCAGGCGTTCATTGTGGGCAAAACGCGTCAGAATGTCAGTTGCCAACGCGTCCGAGGTCAGCGGTCCAGTCGCAATCACCACCACGCCACTCGGGACTTCAGTTAATTCTTGACGGACAAATTCGATGTTTGGATGACCCTCGAGTGTATTGGTGATACTTTGCGCAAACCCTTCGCGTTCGACTGCCAGCGCGTTACCGGCGGGTAATTTATGCTCGAGCGCAGCCTGCATGACGTTAACCTTGGCGGCTTTCAGTTCGGCTTGCAACATGCCCTTGGCATTGGTTTCACCCATGCCGCCCAAACTGTTTGAGCAGACCAGTTCCGAAGCTTTTGAGGATTGATGGGCGGGCGTCATTTTTTCGCCGCGCATTTCAAACAATTTGACCCTCACGCCGCGATCAGCCGCAGCCAATGCCGCCTGCGATCCCGCGAGTCCCGCGCCAATAACCGTAATTTCGTTCACGCCTTTAAGTCTACCGCGTGAAGGGTATCAATTAAAATCTCGAGTCATCAAAAGGTTTTAGGGTGTTTCAGGTGTTGGTGGAACTGGCACGATCACTGGAGTTGTCGTCACCTCAGCCACGGTGCTGACAATTTTGGCGGTTGGTTTCCTGACGGTGACCCGAGCGGAAGTCGTTGCCTTGCGACGGGTTGAAAACTTGTTGGTAGCTCGAGCAATTGGACGCGGCGCAGGTCCAACGGCATACACGGCTTGCCAGGCGCGGTAATTGGTTGAGAGCACATCGTTCCGAGTGCCACTGGCATCAATGACCGTGCGGTTGACCCGCACACCGTAACCGTCGGCACTCCAATCTACTTGTCTGACCTGCCCTGGGCGCAGGCTGTAATCGACTTCGGTTTTTGAGGCTGGCGCAGGAATGCGCCATAAAATTCTTGGGTTGGAAATAACGACTTTTCGTTTGCTGCCAATGCCGTACAGTTGTACCGTGGCGCTGAGTCTTCGAGCGCTGGCACGAACCAAAATTGGACCGCCCGTATCGTTTTTCATGCGCAAATTAAGGCTGGGTTGATACACGGCGGCGTCCATGCCAATGATCGGGTCGTAATAATGCACGCGGTAGGCGTGTTGATTGCGTTCAATGATCGGTAAACCGGCTTTGTAGAGTGCCCTGAATGCGGTGGTGCTGGCTTGACAGACGCCGCCGCCGATGCCTTTGACCGTGCGTCCCTGGGAAATAATCAGACCCTCGGCAAAACCATTCTCGAGTCCGATGTTACCCACCGCGTCATTAAAATTAAATTCGCCGTCCGTAGGCACGACATAACCGTTTAAGTGTCCAATGGCGGTGTAAACATTCTGAATGCGTGCCGATGGAGAGCCGTAAAACGTGGTGGTGGCGCTCGAGATTAAGCTAAAAGATTTTGGGTCGGGCAAACTGGCGCTGGTAATGCTGGGCTTGTTGACAATCACGGGCAGCACGATCTGCGTGGTTTCGGGGTTTAGAATCTCGCTGGCAAGCAGTTTAGCCGCAACCGTTTGATCCAGTTTAAAACCGAGTTGGTCTTTGGTTTTAATAAAACCTGCACCAGCACTTTTGTACCTGGCATTGACAGGGTCACGGTCAAATCTCGAGCTGACCTTGTTTAAAGTTTGTTCAATGGCTTTGGTGTCGGGGATTAAACCGTCGCGTTTGACAAAAAATAAATCTCGAACCTGCTGGGCGTTTAAATTCTGAACCAAGTTTTTATCTGTGCCTGGCGGCGTGTATTGCAAAACCAAACTGCGCACCAACAAATTTGCTTTTTCGGCGACAGGCTCGAGGTCAGCTTTTTGAAGTGTGGCTGGAACAGGAACAGTTTGCAGCTCGAGTTGGGTCAGGTTGGGGTTATCGACAAAGTTTTTGATTGCGCCCGTAAAATTCAAGCTTTGACCAGTGGTATCGCTGCGAACCACGTATTTTCCGTCGGCGACCACAATCGCAGCATTTCTGGCGGCAACTTCAAAGGGTTGAGACAGTGTTTTAACCCGTGATTGAAATTGTCCAGCATCCACCTGGGCAATCAAGGGCACATTGATGCTCGAGAAACGGTTGCCGAGATTCTCGAGCAGGTTGCCGTTGCGTCCGACATCAAAAGCGCTTTGGGCGGTGGCTTGGGCATTGGGTTGCCAACCCAATTCGTTGGCAGCAACCTCGAGTGACTTTTCAGCCACTTGGACTTTTACGGTTGGTGGTGTTTGGGTTTTAAAGCTGTTGGCAAGTTTCGATTTGGCTTCAAACAGGGTTAAACCGCCCACACTGATACCAGCGGCGCTGACACCAGGCAAAATGCGGCTTGAATGGTAGGCTTCAAAACCAGCCCAGCCAAGTCCTAGCCCAGCCACAATCGAAGTTGTAACAATCATTGTGCGATTCATATCAGTCATAGTTTACCCGATTTTTCTGATAATTTCTTCAGCCAGACTTGGCTGTCACTATCAGTACATCACAAATTTCCAAAAACATCAGTGCTGTGGACTACCTGATAAAAAACGTGTTATCAGCGCAAAATTCGAGTTTTACAAGCCGCACCTCATGTTTTGGCGGTATTCTAAAAAATCTTAGATTTCATGGGCATAACCTCGACACACGTTCAGTCAATTCTGGTACGGCGCTTTAATGCGGTGTTGGCGAAGCGTGCTGGTTTGGCGCTTGCCGTGACGGGCGAAGCTGGCATTGGGAAAAGTTTTGCCGTGACTCGGGCATTAAACGAAATCTCAGTGCAGCACGTTCAATTGCACGCGGGCAGCAACCTCGAGCAATGGGTGAAAGCCATTCCAAAAGCAAAGAAACTGCCTGCCTGGGCGCAAATGATGATTGAAAAACCCGAGGCTGAAGATGCTTTCGTTAACGCCTTTGTTGCCAATACGGGGTTGCTCGCACCGTTTGTACTTTTTCTCGAGGATGTCTATGAAGCCAAGCCAGAGCGTTTGGCGTTGATCGAAAAACTTGGACGGGCAGTGTCTCGTACCAAAGGTACGGCTTTGGTCGTGACGAGTCGCCGTCTTGTGCCTGGCGGTTTCTCGAGAATTGAGCTTTTAGCGCTCGAGCCTGCCCAATCCAAAGCCTTGCTAGAACAAACTTGCGGCGCGGTTTTGCCAATTGAAAGTCTTGATTATATTTTTGCCAGGGCGCGAGGCAACCCCTTGTTTACACTTGAATTCTTAAAGTATTTAACGCGTCACGGGTTTTTGTGGTTCGACGGTACAACCTGGCATTGGCGAGCGCCCATCGCTGGTTTTGTGCCAGTGACCATCGAGGCGCTGATTGAACAAATGATTGCCACCCTCGACCAGACGTTCGAGTTCAGAACCGTTCTCGAGGCGCGGGCGGTTGTGCCTACACAAATGCTCGAGCCTCAAGAACTCTGGTTTGACTTGACCAAACTAAGCCGCCAAGCATTCCTCGGCACGCTCGAGCTTCTGGAACGCGAGGGCTTTTTGCGCGACGGGGATTTTGCCCATCCGTTGATGCTCGAAGTCGTACAAAATGGTATTCCCAGTGCTCGCCGCACCGAACTGGCAAGAATGGTGCTGCAACATTTAGATGAATCCCAACTTCAACTGGCAGCCAGTTTTGTCAGTGATGCGGGATTACCCTCAGCAGAACAATTGGCAGTGCTGCAAAAAGCCGCCATCCAAGCTCGAGCGCAAAATAACCCCAGACTCGAGGCGACTTGGTTGCTGCAATCGCTCGAGTGTGCCGCGATTGATGACCGTGCCGATGTGGCGATGCGGGCGGCGAGGTTATTGAAAAAATTTGATTTGCGCGAAGCCATTCGGGTTGCCGGCATCGCCGTCAATTTAAAGCCAAACGATGCCACGGCGGTTTTCTTGCTGGCAACCATCAAAGCCACGGCGGGCGAATTGCTCGAGGCTGAAGCCTTGATCGCGCAATTGCCAAAGGATACCCAAAGCTCAGAATTTGGACTGAAACAGCATTTGATTGTTCGTTCCAACGGAGACGACCAAGCGGGAGCTTATGACATCTGGCAGCAAATGCAGGCAGGTGGTTACGGCATTGATGCCCAAATTGCCAATCAGGCGGTTCAGACCGTGTACTTGCACGGTGATATTGAGCAGGCACTTGAGTTGGCAGATTTCGCCGTGAATACGCTCGAATTGGCGACCCATAACCGAGCCATGATGCTGATTGACTTTTATGCCCGCTACTTTTTTGAACAAGGCGATTACGACAAAGCCGAGCAACAGATTTCTAAGGCTATTGAGTTGCTCAGAACCCAAGATGATCCGCGCATTCTGGCATTGGCAATTGCCAATCGCGGTATCGTTCGCGGTTCGCTCAACCGCGAACTCGAAGCCATCGAAGACTTCAAAGAGGCTGCCACCAAGTTCGCAGGGGTTGGTTTGACCCTCAAATTTGCCGAGTGTTTAAACCAATTGGGAACAACTTACTCCAACCTTGGCGATTTTGCCCAAGCCGAACGCGTGTTGCTCGAGGCACGCGATATTCTGCGCCCCTCAGAAATTGTCTACAGCTTGGCAAAATGCGAGAGTGCACTCGCCAATCTTTATTCCAATTGGTTACCACCTTACGGCGCAAGTCTTACCCTTAAGCACGCTCGAGCCGCCCTGAACTATGCTCGGGGTCTTCAGAATCCGCTGGTATTTGCCCATTATTTATCGGTTGCCGCACTTGCCGAAGCGGGTCACGGCGATCCAAAAAAAGCTTTGGAATACGCCCAAGAGTTAATCAACATCGCCCAAAAACTCGAGAATTCTCGGGTGGAAAAAATGGCGCAACACGCTTACGGCATGGCTTTAAGTGTTAACGGGCAACCCGAACAGGCGCTGAGTGCCTTAGCCAAAGTGATCGAAATCGAACGCAAGACCCAAAGCCCAGAACTCAGCGATACCATTTTGCTCGAGATTGACCGTATCAGCCAAAATGTTGAATCGGCACGAATTAAAATTGAACAGTACCGAAAAAACGACCAGCGAATGCTCCTGACGCTCGCCGAACGGTACTTTCCTGGCTTGGTGCAGTCAGCCAAAATTGAGCTTCAAACGCCGCACACGCCGGCATTGGGGTTGTTGGTGCTCGGATCTTTTGGCTTAACCAAGCTTGGTCAAACTGTGCCTTACCGTGGTCGTAAACGTGCCGAGTTCTTGCTGTACCTGCTCGAGACTCGAATTGCGGGACGCACTGATGCCAGCACAGAAGAATTGATCGAAACGCTTTATCCAGACCTCTTAGACACCGATGCCAAAGCTTCACTCAAGCAACTGGTCTACTTATCGCGTCAACAATTTGGCAGCAACGTCATTCAAAGCACATTAAACGGTTATGCCCTTCAAGACGCGAACAGCGACATTGAAGCATTTTTTGAAACTGGCGATTCGAGCCTTTGGCGCGGCAAATATTTGGCTGGTATGATTGAGGGTTGGATTCCAAGTGTCCGTGAAGCCGTAATTCACGCCCTACAAGCCAAAGTCGAAATGCTTTCAACCACGGACGCCAAAGAGGCGGGACGTTTGGGCAAAATTTTGCTCGAGATGGAACCATACGACCTGGACGCCCTCGAGTTAACCTTAAGGGCATTGACCACCACCAGCGAAAATCCCAAGCGTTTGTACCTCGAGCTGCGCGAACGTTTTCTTGAAGTCGGAGAAAGTTTACCTGACACGATTGCGGCGTTTTTGGCTGGGCGCGAAAGCAAGCTTGAGCCAAGGCTAAGCCAGAAAACTTAATGCTGTGACCAAAATTTGACCACGTACCCGCGATGCTGGGTTTGCCAATTGGCAGGAGGTAAACCTTTATGACCGCAATGCAAGACTTTAAACCCTTAGCGCACGCCAGTTTAAGCCTCGAGGGGCATTACAAAACCCAGATTGACAACTTCGAGTGCGAATTGCAATTGAAACTAAATTCAATCGGTTGTCTGATTGGGACATTTAAAGCCGAAAATGAAAGTTTTGAGATTTATGGTGGCATACCCAGCTTGTACGGCGACGTTTACGGCTTAATGCGAGAAACTACAAACTTAGAAACGATAGCCGTCTTTTATGCCGTTCCAGACCGAAACGGTGTCTTGCTCGAGCTTGATCTGCCAGGAGTGGGCGACCTGATGAAACTGGGCAACGCTCAGAGACTGGTCTTTAACCGCGTCAGTCAGTTTCAACAAACTTTGGGCAATCTGCCAGAACTTAAAACACTCGAGTTGTCGTAAAAAACACGTTATTTGATTGTCGTAGAAAACACGTTATTTGACTCGGAAATTACTTCAACAATCCGACTCGCGTCAGTTCCTTACGGGCTTCCTCGAGCAATTTTTCTTTGGCATCAATAAACGCCAGCATTAAGGTTGCCCCAGCGGCGGCGACATGCCCGCCACCACCGCAGGCAATCGCAATGTTTTGCGCACTGGCTTGACCCCTCGAGCGCAAACTGAGTTTGGTACGGTCACCAAAGTCTTTCATGATGCAGGCAATCTGCGTGCCTTCAGCATTGCGAATCGAGGCAATCATGCTCTCGACCTCCTCCCAGGTCGCGCCAACCCGTTCAAGCATCGCCTCGTTGACGTAAGCCGTCACCAGCAGTCCCTCGAGCGGGTAATCGATGGTCGAGAGCACCTCGGCTTGCAATTTATAATAAGACCTTGGGTTGACCGCCAGGTATTCATTGATTTCGGTGATGTTCGCACCGACGTTCATCAGTTCGGCTGCCGCGTGAAGCACTTGGGCACTGGTGTTTGAAAAGCGAAAATTGCCCGTGTCGGTCAGGATTCCAGTCAAGACTGGGGTGGCAATATCAATGTCCCAAGTCACACCGAGCGCGTTGACCAAATCTTGCACGATCAGCGCACAGGCGGCTTTGTCGGGGCTGACCAGCGCAATCTCGCCAAACCGAGGATTTGAACCGTGATGGTCGATGTTGATGATCCCAATGCCCGCTTGGTTCATGGGGACGCCAACTGTGCGGTGGCTTTCGGCAGAATCCACCGACAAGATCAGCGCATTATCAGGCAATACTTCAATCGGTGCGAGCAACTCGCCAATTTTGGGCAACCACTCGAGATACCTTGGGCTGGTCGCCACCGCTCGAGCATCAAGTCCGAGTTTTTTGAGTGCCCTCGAGCATCCCAGAAGGCTACCGATGGCGTCGCCGTCGGGGTCTTCGTGGGCGGCAACAAAAATAGGTCCATGCCAAGATTTTAATTTTTTGGCTATCGCTTGCAATTTTTCAAAGTATTGTGGGTCGCTGGCGTTGGGGTTCGACATGTCATGATTCTACCGTGTCAACCAAAAGGTTCAAAGAAATACTTGAACTCCAGCCCAAAAAATGCCGCAAAACCTGCGTTGTTCGAGAAAACAAGGCTTGAAGCCAATTTAATCGCGCCATTAAAATTGGTAGACTCGAGGTATGAAGTATTGGCTGATGAAATCCGAACCTGATGTCTTTGGTTTTAACGACCTTTTGAATGCGAAAGACCAAATAACCCCCTGGGAGGGCGTGCGCAATTACCAAGCCCGTAATTACATGCGCGACACCATGAAACAAGGCGATAAAGTGATGTTTTACCACAGCAGCACCAAAATCCCTGGCGTTGCAGGTTTGGCGCAAATCGCCAGCAGCGCCTACCCAGACCCAACCCAATTTAATGCAGACAGCGATTATTTTGACCCCAAAAGCACCATTGACAACCCACGCTGGATGATGGTTAACGTACAAGCCGTCGCCAGCCTAGAACTTGTTACCCTCGAGACCATGCGCCAAGACCCCAAACTGGACGGTATGATGCTTTTGCAGCGAGGCTCGAGGTTGAGCATTCAGCCCGTCAGCGCAGCGCATTTCAAACATATTCTTAAACTTGGAGGTTGGAGATGAACGAAATTGACACGGTAATCCAAAATATGAAAGACCGTATTTCAGGCGACGTGATGACCCAAATTGACGCCGTGATCGGCGTGGACATTGGCGGCAAGGGCGCGTACACGATTGACGCCCGAGCCGCCGGCGGTCAAGGCATGATCGAGGGCGACCCTGCCAGCCACAACCTCGAGAGCCGCTTCAGTTTTGCGATTTCACAGGACGATTTTGTCAAACTGATGAACGGACAACTCAACGCGATGGCAGCCGCCATGACCGGCAAGCTCAAACTCAAAGGCGACATGGCATACGCCATGAAACTCGCGGCGCTGTTCAATTGAGCATGAGTCTCGAGCGACTGACAAGCGCCAAAGCCGCCGATGAAGCCGTACTCAACGCGGCTTATGCCATTTTGCGCGAACACGGTGTGGGTGACGGGATGCTCGGCGTGTACTTCCGAGAACCAGTCAACAGTCACGTGCTGCAATTTGAAGCCGAAAACTCGAGTTATTTTGAATGGGTGCGGGTTGAACTTTCGAGTTTGGACAATTTGCCCGAAACCGAAATTCTCGAGGCGGCACAACGACTTGCCACACGAATTGGAATTACTTACAAACGGTTTTTGATGACGAAAATGAATTAAACCGCTATACTTTCAAACATGCTCCGTGAAGCTCCAGTTAAAAGCGAATTGACTTTTGACGCATACCTTGCGTTTGAAACGCAATCGCTCGAGCGTCACGAGTTTGTGGATGGTAACCTGTTTGTTGTGCCTGGTGGAACGTTGCGTCATAATTTTATTCGAGATGAGCTTCATGCCTTATGGCGGGTTGCGGCTCGGGCGGCTGATTGTCGGTCTTTTACGGGTGATGTGATCAACCGAATAAATGATAGGGGTTATTATCCTGACCTTTTTGTGATTTGTGAGAAGATCAACGGTTCGGCTCGAATTGTCACCAAACCTTGTATTTTAGTAGAAGTGCTTTCTAAAACCACGGAGATTGTGGATAGGGGCGAAAAGTGGCAGCATTATCAGACCATTCCAACGCTCGAGCATTACGTTTTACTCTCGCAAGATGAACCTGTTGCCGAAGTGTTTTCTCGACAAAACGATGGTTCTTGGCGGTATCAAAAATATGTTGGTAGCGATGTAATCCAGTTTCCGAGCATTGCCTTTGATTTATCGCTCGAGGAACTGTACGCGGATTTGCCCGGCGACAATTAAGCCATTGAGCTTAAGTATTTCTCGAGTGTCACATGACATACTCGAGATATGACCCGCGAATTTTGGCAAGAAATCGTGAAATCGAAGTATTTTGTTTTAACTGACCAAACACCGCAAGAGTTACTGCCCGAATTGCTCAAGATGCTGGCATCACCCGACCCAGAATTGCGCGATGGTTTTGCTTACCCAATTCTGGCAACTTGGATTGGGCGAGGTGCTTTCCTTCAAGATGAATTGAAATCTATTTTGGAAACGCTCGAACAACGGCTCGAAACGGGTTTGGGCGAAACTGAATCCGATTCCGTATTCGCCCGAAGTTTCGCAGTGCTGATGCTGGCAGTCTTGGTCAACAATCAAATTTTGGCGCTCAAAAAATTAGAGGTTTTGAAATTGCTCGAGGTTGTGTTGCAGTATTTTGATCGAGAACAAGATTTGCGTGGTTTTGTCCAGCCTCAAGGTTGGGCGCACGCCGTGGCTCACACCGCCGATTTGCTCGACGAATTTGCGGTCAATTTGCATGTTCAAACCAGTGAACTCGAGAAAATCTTGAGCGTCATCACCAAAAAAGTGGCAGCCAAAACCGTCTGGTTGTTCGATGAAGAAGACCGTCTTAGTTATGCTGCCGCTCGAGTTTTAGAACGAGGATTGCTCTCGAGCGAGTTTGTTGTGCAGTGTCTTGAGGATTTGACGCTTCAACAATCAAATGATCTGCAATTGAACGCGATCCCGCGTCACAACGCGAAAATCTTTTTGCGAAGTTTGTACTTTCAAGTTCTCAAGCTCGAGCCAAGTTCACAGCATCTCGAGTTGATTCTTGCAGCGCTGAGCAAGTTTGATTGAGCCTTAAGGCTCGAGCCTGCCCACATAACGGATCAAGTCGAGTTGCGGTGGGTCAAAACCCAATTGCCGCGCCAGCAGCATAATTTGTGCGGTGTGCCGAACTTCATGCTGCATGACATGCCAAAGCACCTCGGCTACCGAAAAAAATTCTTGCCCTGTCTCTCGAGGCATCGAAATTTCGGCTTTCAGCATTTCTGGCTCGAGTTTTTCCAAATACATTAACGTGCTGTTTTGTACGCTCAACCAATACTCGAGCATCCATTCGAGCGAATCGCTGGGATGGTACGCCTTTTCAAAATCTTCTGGAAAACCGCTTGTGATTTCCCAAACGGGTTGGTCTTTTAAAACATCCTCGTGAAGCCAAGAATCTTCAATGATTGGGATATGAATTACCAAATCTTTGATCGAATGAAAGCGTTCGCCAGGAATCACGTCCCTAGAGATCGCTTCGCCGGGCATGGAACGCAAAAATGCGAATAGATCAAGCCGTGAACGCACCAGATAATCATAAAAAAAATTTTCAGTCATGAAAACCCCAAAAATCGCATAACCACAACTCGAGCGACCCATGCCAGAATGATGGATTTGAACGATTTTGATTGCAGGAATTTTGATAATGCTTGCCAAAATGGTTGGTTGCTTGATGATACAGCAACCAACCATTTATTGGGTTTTGTGAGCAATTTTTGCCTTCAGCAACGCTTAAACATGACCACTGATTTTGTGCGGTTGGTACAATTCCTCGAGCTTCAACACTTCTTCGGGGCTTAATTTCACTTCGAGCGCCGCAATCGCATCCTCGAGATGCTGCATTTTGCTTGCGCCAACAATCGGCGCGGTGATAAATGGTTTCTCGAGCATCCAAGCCAAAGCCACCTGGGCGTTTGAGACACCTCGAGCGCTGGCGATTTCGGTTACGCGGTCAACAATGTCAAAGTCGGCGCTGCTGTAGAGCGTCGCACCAAAAGCATCACTTTCTGCGCGAATTGTTAGTTTTTCGCCCTCACGAGTCCTGTTGCCCGTCAGCGTGCCCCGTGCCAGTGGACTCCAGGGAATCATGCCCACGCCCATATCCTCGAGTTGCGGAATCATTTCGCGTTCTTCCTCGCGGTAAATCAGGTTGTAATGGTTTTGCATCGAGACAAATTTGGTCCAACCGTGTCTCTCGGCAAGGTGCTGCATTTTGGCAAACTGCCAGGCGTACATGCTGCTCGCGCCAATGTACCTGACCAAACCAGATTTCACCAGGTCATGCAAGGCTTCCATCGTCTCTTCAATCGGTGTGTTTGGGTCAAAACGATGAATTTGATACAAATCAAGATAATCCATCTCGAGACGTTTTAAGCTGTCATGCACGGCTTGAAAAATGTGCTTGCGTGACAAACCCTGAGAGTTTGGTTTGTTGCCGCCCACCGAAAAAAAGACTTTGCTGGCAACCACCACATCCTCTCGGGCGGCATATTTTTTCAAGAGTTTACCGGTAATCACTTCGCTCGCACCAGCGCTGTACGCGTTGGCGGTGTCAAAAAAGTTAATGCCAGCCTCTAGGGCGCGTTTCACGAACGGGTCAGATTCCTCGAGCGGCAACGACCAAGCCCGCGTTGCTGGGTCGCCGTAGGTCATCATGCCAAGGCAGATTCTCGAGACGCTCAAGCCAGAATTTCCAAGTCGTTTGTAAATCATTCGAGAAGTTTAACGCAACTGATTTCAAAACCGTTGTCGGCTCGAGTACCTGTTTGTCGAACCCTGGAATAACTCACACGATTCTTGTGTAAATCTCAGTCATAATTTTGTCATGAACGCCATTCGCAGTACTTTGAAAGAACCCACAGTTGTTCAGCATTCCCGAACTCGAGTTTCCTGGGGTGCAGATCTGGTCACCATTGTTCTGGGCTTGTGGTTGATCGGTGGGGTGTTTGCCGATGGTTTCGCGCACAACAACCTGCGCGATACCCTGGACAGTTTTTTCTCGCCCTGGCACGCCATTTTATACTCTGGATTTACCGCCACCGCCCTGTGGATTTCTTGGTTGGTCGCAGGTCAAGCTCGAGCGGGTTTGCGCGGTCTGAACGCCCTGCCGATAGGTTACGAATGGGGCGCTTTGGGCGTCATTGTTTTTGGCTTGGGCGGTGTGGGGGATTTAATCTGGCACAGCCTTTTTGGCATTGAAGTCGGCACGAGCGCCCTGCTTTCGCCAACCCATTTGCTGCTGCTGGCTGGCGGCGTGATGATCCTGACCAGTCCAGTTCGCAGCGCTTGGAACTCGGGCATGAGTGCCAAACCAAAGTTTCTCGAGTTTCTCCCAGCGCTTCTGGGTTCGTTTGCCGCATTCAGTTTTGTCACGTTTATGCACATGTACAACTGGGGGCTAACCAGTTTGCCCACGTCCAAATCGTTTATGGACCGAATTTCTTATGGCAGCGATCACTTTATCGAATACCTGCACCGTGAATCGGCAGGTGGAATTTTGTTCTCGAACGTGATTTTGGTTGGCGTGGCATTGCTGCTGCTGCGCCGTTGGCAGACCCCTTTTGGTACTTTTACCATCATTTACGGCGTCAACACCACGATCATGAGTTACATGCTCGGCGGTTCGACCAGTGGCAATGTCGCGCCCGTGATTGCAGGTTTTGGTGCGGGCATCATCACCGATATTCTGGTGCATGTCCTGCAACCCAAGCCAACTCGAGTTTTTGAATGGCGATTGTTTGCCGCATTTGTACCACTTGTGACATGGTCACTACATTTTATAACCGTTCATTTCCTATCTGATGGCGGCATTGGCTTGAACCGTGAATTCTGGACGGGTATCATTATTATGAGCGCCCTGTCAGGGTTGGTTTTGAGCGTTTTAACAGTGCCAGGGACAAACCCAGAAACCTTCGTTAAGCTCGAGCCTTAAAAAAGCCCAATACGAATCTTGCCGTCACAAATAACGCTAAAATCCAAACCAGAATCATAAATCCTGCCGCGACAAAGCTGACCGGACGGGATTCGGCTTTTGCCGCTTGGACTCGAGCCTCTTTGAGCACATTTTGCGGTACGAGTCTTAACACCAGCCAAATGCCCGCAGGCACAAGAATCAGATCGTCCAGCAATCCTAAAACTGGAATCGCGTCTGGAATCAGATCAAAAGGTGACAGCGCGTAACCCACGACCACAAATGCCAAACCTCGAGCGTACCAAGGCGTGCGGGAGTCTCGAGCCACAAAATACAGCGTCATCACCTCATGTTTGAGGCGTTTGGCGGCGGCTTTGAATTTCTCGAGCATCGGTTTCAAGCATCGCCAAGAAGTGCATCAACAAATTCTTTGGCATCAAATGGTTGCAGATCGTCACTGCTTTCGCCGACGCCAATGAACTTGAGTGGCACGCCAAGTTCGCGCACGATTGGCACGACAATGCCGCCTTTGGCAGTGCCGTCCAGTTTGGTCACGATCACGCCCGTCAAACCCACCGCCTCATGGAACTTTTTGGCTTGCTCCAGACCGTTCTGCCCCGTGACCGCATCGAGCACCAACCAGATTTCGGCGGGTTCTTTGGGGTCGGCTTTGGTGATGGTGCGTTTGACTTTTTTGAGTTCTTCCATCAGGTTGTGTTTGGTGTGCAAGCGCCCTGCGGTGTCCACAAACAATAAATCTGTGCCTCGAGCCAACCTGGCACTGGTCGCATCGAACGCCACCGCCGCAGGGTCGCCGCCGTCCACGCCCTGAACCACATGAATGCCCAGGCGTTGCCCCCAAACACCCAGTTGCGCTCCTGCCGCCGCGCGGAAGGTATCACCTGCGGCGAACATCACGGTTTTACCCGCGTTTTGGTAATACTGCCCCAGTTTGGCAATCGTGGTGGTTTTGCCCACGCCGTTCACGCCGATCATCAAAATCACTTTGCCTTTAGGCTCGAGCAAGGACTTTTTGGCATCGGGCGTAAACCCTGCCGAACGCAATTTTGCCCTGAACTTATCAGGCTCGAGTTGTTGGGTTAACGCCTGCGCCAGCGCGTCGCGCAAGTCTTTCTTGCCCGTTTCACGCATTTGGGTTTTGACATCCTCGAGAATATCTTTGGCTGCCGCAGCGCCCACATCTGCGCCGATCAGTGCAAACTCGAGGTCTTCGAGCGAGTATTCTTGTTTGCCTTGGGCAATTTCGGCAATGTCAACGCCCAGTGGACCCGCCACCTGATTCAGCGCGGCGCGGGTTTTGGAAAGCCCTTGTTTTAATCTTTGAAACCAACTCATCATGTACTCCTGATGATTACCTTAACCCACGTTTAAACCCAGGTGCTAAAATCATGCCATTGCGAGGTGATTTATGACCGTGGCAACTCGAGCAACGATACATGACTTGATGAACGTTAAAAGTAAAGCTGAACTGATTGAAGGAGAAATCGTTTTTATGCCACCAACAGGAGATTTTCCGAGTTCGGCAGCCTTTGCAATCTCACGCAGCTTGTACGCCTATGCTCGAGATTCGGGTTTAGGACGAGCGTTTACCGACAATGTTGGATATGTCGTTCGTCTCCCGCACCGTGAATCATTCAGCCCTGACGCGTCATTTCACATTGGGGAACGAAGCGGAATGCGCTTTCTCGAGGGTGCGCTATTGTTTGCGATTGAAGTCCGAAGTGAAAATGATTACGGCGACGCGGCGGAACGTAACATGGCACAGAAACGCGCCGATTATTTCGCTTGCGCTACATTGGTGGTTTGGGATGTGGACTTGCTCGGAACAGAAGTCATCCGTTCGTACCGTGCCGATACGCCCTATTCACCAAAGGTTTTCAAAAAAGACGAAATTGCCAATGCCGAACCTGCTCTGCCAGACTGGACTTTTGGGGTGAACGAATTGTTCGAGTAAAACCTCAATCAAGCCCAGCATTTCATGCGTCTTCCATCCCAGACATTTAAGGTCTACACTTGGAAAAGCGCAATTGAGGCGCGGGAGGTTTTCATGGGATTATTTGATGGTGTTTTGGGCGGGGTTCTCGGTGCGGGTGCGGTGGCTTTGGTGACAAAATATGTCAATCAGCACGGCGGTTTGCAGGGCGTGGTTGAGCAATTTCAAAAGCAAGGTTTGGGCGGCACGATCAACTCTTGGATTGGCACGGGCGACAACCAACCCGTCACCGCCGAGCAAATCACCAAAACCGTTGGCGCGGATAAAATTCAAGAAATGGCAAAAGAGGCTGGAGTCGAACCTGCGGTGTTGGCTGGTCAACTTGCCGAGCATCTTCCAACCGCCATTGATAAAATTACACCTGACGGTAAATTGCCCGATGTGACCCCAACTGTGGCAGCAATTCCACAAGTTCCAAAAGTATAAATCAAAGCTCGAGTTCATTGGGTGCGCTTTTTTTAGCGCACCTTTTTCAATTGATCGCGTTTTTGATACGCTTGAGGACTTTGTTCTTGCCCAGAACCATCAAGACTTCAAACATCCCAGGACTCTCGAGCCTGCCGGTGAGCGCCGCGCGGAGTGGTTGCATGACCGCGCCCAGTTTCACACCATTCGTTTCGGCATAAGCCTTAAATATTGGCTCGAGTGTGGCTTGATCCCAGGTTGCCGTCTCGAGTTGTGGCAGTAACGCCCGCAGGTGCTCGAGTCCCTCTTGTAGTTTGGCAGCCGCTTTTTCCTCGAGTTGAATATCGCTAAAAAAGTATGAGACTTTAGCTGGAAGCTCAGACAGTAAATTGAATCGCTCACGTAAAATCTGCACAACACTCGAGACGTAATCGTGGTTTGAGACATCAAAACCAGCCGAAACGAGAAACGGTTTTGCGCGATCAACCAAAGTCTCGAGGCTCAGCACCTCACGAATGTACTTGCCGTTGAGCCAAGTCAGTTTCTCGAAATCAAAAACGCTGCCACCCAAACTGACCCGATCCCAAGAAAAGTGTTCGATCATGTCAGAAACGCCAAAGATTTCTCGGGCGTCGGGCATACTCCAACCCATCATGCCCAAGTAATTGAGTAGCGCTTCAGGAATCAAACCTTTGGTTTTGTAGGAATCCACGCTGACATCACCTTTGCGTTTGGACAATTTGGTTTTATCAGCATTCAACAACCAGGGCGTGTGAATCCATTCGGGTTGCGTCCAACCAAACGCCTCAAAAATCAAAATATGAATTGGCGTGCTGACCAACCACTCCTCAGCCCGAATAACGTGTGTGATGCCCATGTCATGGTCGTCGCACATCGCTGCCAGGTGGTATGTCGGAAAACCGTCGGCTTTGAGCAGCACTTTGTCGTCCAGTTCTGCATTCTTGAAAACCACATCGCCACGAAGGCGGTCTTTCACCACCGTTTCGCCAGTCAGCGGGACTTTTAAACGAATTGCAAATGGTTCATTGTTGGCGGCTCGAGCTTCCGATTCCGCTGCGCTTAAATCACGATCACGACGGTCATACCCTCGGTACGAGTCTTTGCGGGCTTCAGAGGCTTTGCGTCGGTCTTCGAGTTCATTGGGCGTATCAAACGCACGGTACGCCTTGCCAGATTTGAGCATTTGATTTGCATAAGCACGGTGCTGTTCTGCGCGTTCGGTTTGAACATACGGGGTACTCGGACCACCTTTTTCTGGTGACTCGTCAGGTGGCAAACCCAACCAATCGAGCATCTCGAGAATCCGTTTTTGTGACTCTGGATTGAAGCGTGCGCGGTCTGTGTCTTCGATGCGAACAATAAAATGCCCATTGTTTTGCTTGGCAAACACATAATTGTAAAGCGCCTGGTACGCCGTACCAACGTGGGGGTCGCCTGTGGGCGAAGGGGCAATGCGGGTCTTAATCATGAAAACCTCGAGAGACAGCAGAGAGCGGATTGTAGGGTGCGCCTCGCGCACCAAGAATTTTGAGCATCGGGGCGCACCCTACGGCTCAAGATCTGATTCTACCCGTTTGGTTCGCGTTCTCGAAACTCGAGTTTTAACACCAACGAATTCATTCAGTCAGTTTAACCTCGAGTTTCTGATCTGGTATCGTCAAAATGGCGGATGCGATAACGCGTTAGACTTAAAATCATGGCGACACTTTTGGTTAAAAACGCAACGGTGCTGGCAACCATGAACGCGCAAAGGCTCGAGATTGCAGACGCGGGTTTGTTCGCTCGAGACGGCGTGATTGAACAGGTCGCGGCAACGTCCGAACTGCCAAAAAGTGCTGATGTGGTGCTGGATTTAACCGATCATGTGCTGCTTCCTGGCTTGGTCAACACGCACCATCACTTTTACCAGACCCTGACGAGGGCGGTGGTGGGCGCACAAAATGCGAATTTGTTCGCTTGGCTTAAAACCTTGTACCCAATCTGGGCGCGGTTGACGCCCGAAGCCATGAGGGTTTCAACGCAAGTTGCTTTGGCAGAATTGGCACGTTCAGGTTGTACCACCGCCAGCGATCACCATTACATTTTTCCCAACGGTTGCACGCTCGACGATCAAATTCTGGCGGCTCGAGAAGTGGGTTTGCGGCTTCATGCCTCTCGGGGTTCGATGAGTTTGGGCGAATCGGCTGGAGGTTTGCCGCCAGATCATCTGGTCGAGGTTGAAGATTTTATCTTGAAAGATTCCATGCGCCTGATCGAAACTTTTCACGATGCCAAACCAGGCGCGATGACCCGAGTTGTACTTGCGCCGTGCTCGCCGTTCAGTGTCACGCCAGACCTGATGCGTGAAAGTGCCAGGCTGGCTCGAGCTTTCGGTGTCATGCTGCACACGCATTTGGCGGAAACCAAAGACGAACAAGATTTTTGCCTTGCCCAATTTGGAAAACGCCCTGTGGCTTTGATGGAAGACCTGGGGTGGTTGGGCAGCGATGTCTGGTTTGCCCACGCCGTCCATGTCAACGACCTCGAGATGAATCAATTCGCAACTTGTGGTTGCGGCGTGGCGCACTGCCCCAGCAGCAACATGCGGCTCGCCAGCGGGATTGCCCCGCTCAGAAAGTATTTGAGGGCAGGCGTCAAAGTCGGACTTGGCGTTGACGGTAGCGCCAGCAATGACGGCTCGAGTTTGCTGCTCGAGGCACGACAAGCCATGCTCCTTTCACGGCTCGAGATTGCCGAACACGAACGGCGCAATGAATCTTTTGATGCCGCGCAACTCAGCGCCCGAGAATCGCTGGCAGTTGCCACGATTGGCGGCGCAAAAGTCCTCGGACGAGACGACATCGGCTCACTCGAGGTTAGCAAACGCGCGGACTTCTTCGCGATCAATCTCAACCGCCTCGAGTTCGCTGGGGCATGGCATGACCCGATTGCCGCCGTCGTGTTTTGTGTCACGCCCAAAGTTGACCTGACCGTGGTCGAAGGAAAAATAATTGTGCAAAACGGCGAATTGGTCACGCTCGAGACGGGTGCTTTGATTGAAAGACACAATCGTATCGCTCGAGATATGGTGAACGTGTGAAGCTCGAGTTCAAGGTTTGCGTTGAAACCTCGAGCCAGCCAAGCCTGACGCTAGCCGTACTCATCAAAAACACGATACACTTTGTCCGTGATTCAGTTTCACCATGTCAGCCTCGAATATCCCGTGACAAAAACCTTGGCGCTCGAGGATGTTAATCTTCACATCAAAAAGGGCGAATTTGTGTACCTGACAGGTCATTCGGGTGCAGGCAAGTCGAGTTTTTTGGGCTTGTTGATTAAATCTCTCAAACCTACCAAAGGGCAAGTCTACGTGGCGGGTGATCCGCTCGCCAAGTTTCGGGCGGGTCGAATCGCGCAGCACCGCCGTCGTATTGGCATGGTGTTTCAGGACCATCAATTGCTCGATCACCTCAGCGTTTTTGAAAACATCACGTTCGCTTTAAGGATTACGGGCGCTCCAGCCAAAGAATGGACTGAGCGCACCATGCACGTCATGCGCATGGTTGGACTCGAGTTTAAACGAAACTCTTTTCCAATCCAACTCTCGCAAGGCGAACGTCAACGGGTCGCCATCGCTCGAGCCATCGTGACCAACCCTGTACT
The DNA here is from genome assembly GCA_043775825.1 of Deinococcales bacterium. Lineage (GTDB taxonomy): Bacteria > Deinococcota > Deinococci > Deinococcales > JAAFIG01 > JANXTZ01. The sequence goes on along the minus strand of JAYVRX010000001.1, from coordinate 7,856 downwards.
GCTGCTCGCGGATGAACCCACAGGCAACCTTGACCCCGATGTCAGTTGGGAAATCATGGCACTGCTGGACGAGATTAATTTGAAAGGCACAACCGTACTGGTTGCCACCCACTCGAGGGAAATTGTGGACCGTCAACGCCGCCGCACCATTACGCTGCGCAAAGGCAAACTCGTGCGCGACGATCCGAACGGCGGTTACGCGATATGAGTTTTGGTTTTAAAGCTCGAGCCTTGTGCGCTTGTAGCTGCCACGGCTTTAAGCTTAGAGCTTATCGCTTAGAGCTTAAAGCGTTCTTCCCAGGAGTACATCAATAATGCTCTATCACTTCAGGCAATCTTGGATGGCGCTTCGTGCCAACTTAACCGCAGGTTTGGCAACGCTGACCACCATGACCGTAACCCTCACCATGCTGGCGCTCGTGACGCTCGTGGCACTCAACCTCGAGAACATTGTGCGCACGATTGAACGCGATGTTCAAATCACGGCGTTTCTCGAGAGCACCACAACCCCAGAGCAGGCGGAGGCGTTATCTGAGGCGGTCTTGATGGCATTGCAGGACAAAACCAGGTTTCCAGTGCTCGACAGCGCAAAGTTTGTACCCAAAGAAGAGGCATATGCCAATCTGGCAATTGATTTTAAATCGCTGGCGGACGCCACCTCACTGGTCGAAAATCCCTTAAGTGACCGCATCGTGATTAAGTTGACCAGTCCAACCAATTTGGTTAGCACCGCCGGGAGTGTCCGAGCCATCGTTGGTGTGAAAGATGTCGAATACGGTTCGGACTTTGCCCAAAAAGTCATCAATGCCATCTCGAGCGTGCGCTGGTTTGGGATTGGACTCGAGGTTTTATTGCTTCTCAACAGCCTGTTTAATATCCTCAACACGATTCGGGTTGCCATGTACGCCCGCCGTGACGAAATTAACGTTATGCGTTTGATTGGTGCAACCAGGGGTTTTATTCGTTTGCCCTATGTGCTCGAGGGAGTGGGTCTGGGTTTGCTGGCGAGTCTTTTTACGCTTTTGATCGTGTATCCTGCCTATACCAGCGCGGTTGGTCAACTCAGAACCCTTGTGCCGTTTTTGGCTTTAATTGAAGACAATGTGACCGTGTTGCAAGTGTTGGCGTTGATAACGCTTTTGGGTGTGATGTTGGGCTTGTTGGGCAGTCTATGGGCAACCAACCGTTACCTGCGTGAAGTCGAATAGAGGAGACACCGTGACCAAACATTTAACCGTGATTTTTGTTTTGCTGATCTCGAGCTTTTTGACGATTACACTCGGGCAGGACACGACCAAACTGCGAGGCTTAGAGCAAAACGTGCAATCGCTCGAGCAAAACCTGCAAACCGCCAAAGCCATTCGGGCGCAACAGGCGGCTCGAGCGGCGGCACTTGAGGCAGAATTGCGAAATTTGGGCGGGCAAGAATCCAAACTGAGCAACCAAGTCCGAAAGTTAAATGCCACGCTCAACAAACTCGAGCTAGACCGTTTGGCATTGATGCAAGCGATTGACAAAAACCAGAGGGCGTCAAAAGCGCTGCTGGCGCAAATTGCCAAACTCAATCAAACCGTGACCAATCAGAAAAAAGCGGTTCAAGAATTAATTGTCAGCATTGACCGCGAACGAAGCTCGAGGTACGTGAAATTGCTGGCACGGGCGGACAATGTTTACGACTTGGTGGTGAAATCCAAAGATTTAAACACGATAGGTCAGAACGACTTGAACGTGATTGATGCGCTCAAAAAGAGCATAAAGCAGCGTGAACAAAAAAACCTCGAGTTACAAAACGTGATCGCGCAATTAAACGCCAACCAACGTTTTCTCGAGACCAAAAAAGATGCCATCACCCGCAACAGAGGGCAACTGAACGCCAGCATCGCGCAACTGCGGCGCACAGCTCAAGGACGTAAGGTCGTGCTGCTCGAGACGGTCAAGGCACGGCAACGCACCGATGCCAGCATTGGCAGCATTCTGAATACGGTGTTTAGGCAACGCCAAGCTTTGAAACAAGAACGTGCCAGAATTCTCGAGATTCGCCGTCAAGCGGCGTTGGTTGCGGCACGAAAAGCGGCTGCTGAACGCGCACGTGCTCGGGCTGAAGAAAGGCGAATTGCAAGATTGAAATCGCAACGCGCTCGAGCGGCAGCCATCGAGCAAGAGCGGATTCGTCAACTGAGAGCCGCGCAGCAAGCGGCTAACGCTCAGAATAATTTGCCGTCAGTACCAGTCGCGGCTGTTGATTTACCAGCCAGCGTTGGACGTCTGAGCCAGCCCATTCCTGGTGGACGTATTACCGCTAATTTTGGTCAACAAGGCGAATATACAGCGATAGAGGCAGACCAAGATGGTGCGGCGGTGTATGCAGCGGCGGAAGGTCAGGTCGCTCGAGTTCAACTGGTGCAAGCCAACTCTGGTTACACGATCATTATTGCGCATACTGACAGCCTTTGGACGGTGTATTCAAACATGCAAGACCCACCTGTTGAGTTGGGGCAGGTGGTCAGACGTGGACAGTTTATTGGCTACGTCGGTGGTGGTGCGATTAATCCTGCCAATCAATTGCAATTTTCCGTTGCGGTCAATGGATCACCAGTTGACCCTCGCCCGTACTTTTAAAACCTCGAGCTTTACGCGCCAATGCCGTACAACGGGTCGTCCAGTCCAATCGCCAGGCTGGTCACCGAGAACAAAATTGTGCCATCAATCGGTGCAACCACGCTCTGCAAAATTTTGCCGAACGGGTCGGTAATCACACCCAAATCCTGACCTTTTTTGACGTTGCCCAAGCGCTGTTTGGGATACCACAAACCCGCAATCTCGGAATGCAACCAGGCAAACTCGTTCAGCTCATTGCAAACCACCGCTTCAAAACTCCCCTCAAGCATCCCGAGGTGCTGCATGGCGCGTCGCAAACCGTGCTCGAGCATGTGAACGTCCTCTTTGGACCACAAACCGTTACCGCCCGCCTCAGCCAGAATTGAAGGAATGTTCGAGGCTCGAGCCGCAGAGGTGGTCGTACCGCCTGGGGCGGCGGCAACCAGCAACGGAATGCCAAAAGCTTGCGCGAGCGCCAGGGATTCTGGGTGTTTTTCTGGGTAGATCGTGAACGGCTCGAGCGCTTCGATCATGTCGCCGCCGTGAAGATCAATGTAAGCATTGGCGGGTTGAATCGCGTTTTCGGTAATCCAAGCCGCCAGTTGCTGCGAGAACGTGCCTTGGTAATCGCCTGGAAATTGACGGTTGAGATTCTTGCCATCAACTGGGTTACTGTAAATGCTTCGTGCGTTATAGGCGGGAACGCAAACAATCGGTAAAACAACCAGCGTTCCAGAAATATCTGATGGAGCAATTCTGGCAATGTTGACCGCCGCCGCGATGCTGGCATACTCTGCCCCGTGAATCCCCGCCGTGACCAGCAGCATTGGTCCTGGTTTCTCGCCTTTAACCACCGTGTACGGCAGCTCAAACGGCGCGTCTAACTCGAGACGGATGTAACCATTGAGGCTCGAGCCTGGCTTGACGGACAAAAATGGAATTTCACTCATGATGCCTCCGTGCCAGATCGTTAACGGGCGTTTAACAATTCCCTGGCGTGTTCAACAGCCGCCCTCGAGTCCGAACCCGAAAGCATTCGTGCCAATTCGAGCACCCGATTTTCGCCGTTCAATTTTTCGACCACGACTTTGGTGCGACCCTTCACCTCGAGTTTGCTGACCTTAAAATGCTGGGTTGCGCGGGCTGCAATTTGCGCCAGGTGCGTCACGACCAAGACCTGATGGTTACCTGATAATCGCTCGAGTTGCTCGCCCACCGCTATGGCTGCCGCGCCGCCGATACCGGCGTCAACCTCGTCAAAAATCACGCTTGGCGTTCCCGAACCGAGCACGCTCGAGAGTGCCAGCATGACGCGCGACAACTCACCGCCCGAGGCAATTTTTGCCAAGCTTCCGAGCGGTTCGCCAGGGTTAGCCCCGAACCTGATCTCGAGGTTTTCAGCGCCGTTGATGTTGGCAGCACAGCCTTCAAAACCAAACTCGAGTCTGGCTTTGGGCATCCCAAGGCTTTGCACGATGCCCTCGAGTTGCGGGGTGACCCGCTTGGCGGTGTCGCGTCTGGCTTTGGAAAGCTTAAAGGCGAGTGTTTGCATTTGGTTTCTGAGCGGCTCGAGTTGGCGTTCCAAATCGCTCGCATCCGATGCCGCACGGTCCAAATCGCCCAATTCCGCCCGAAGCTCAATCGCATACTCGAGCACTTCGAGTAAGGTTGCACCGTACTTGGCTTTGAGTTTTTCCAACAGCGCCAATCTTGACTCCACGCCGTCCAACGCCCCAGGTTCGATGTTGGTTTGCTCCAAAATATCCCTTGCCTCGCTGGCAATGGCTTGAATGCTCGAGAGGGCTTCACGTAAATCCGTGCCAAGTTGCGCGGCATTCGGGTCAAACCTTGCGGCATTCGACAGCGCCCTCGCAGCATCCGCCAGCATTGACACCGCATTGACCTCGGCATCCTCGAGTGAATCCACGGCAACGCCCATGTCCAACGCGATGCGTTCGGCGTTCAACAACCGTTCGCGCTCAGTCCTCAAGGGTTCTTCCTGATTCGCCTCGAGTTTGGCATCGTCAATTTCACGCAGTTGATAAATCAATAAATCGCTTCTTCTGGCACGTTCGCGTTCGCCCTCGCGCAGTGCCTCGAGTCTGGCGCTGGCTTCAGAAAAAGCCCTGAAGGCACTGCGGTATTTCTCGAGCGAATCTTTGCCAGCCGCATCAAGTCCCGCATCCAAAAACTCGCGGTGAAACTGCGGCTCTAAGAGCGCCTGCGCCGCGTGCTGCCAATGCACCGTCACCAAATCGGCTGCGATACCCGAGAGTTCACGGTTGGTCACGACCTCCGCATTGACCCTGGCGGTGCTGCGTCCATTGGCTTGCACCCGCCGAGAGAGCGTCGTGTTCTCCCAAAAGCCAGTGACCAGCAAACTGTCCTGCCCATGACGCACCAACTCGGCATCGCCCCGAGCGCCAGTAAGAAGCCAAATCGCGTCCACAATAATACTTTTACCAGCCCCAGTCTCGCCCGTAAAAACGTTCAAGCCCGTGCCCAACTCGAGTTCGAGTGAATCAATGATCGCCAAGTTTTGAATCTCGAGACGCTGCATGAATGCGTTCAGTATACTTGGCAAATCGCTTTGCAAGTTACACCATTAACGAATCCAATGCTCAAGCTCACCAGACCTGGGTAAACGCTTTAATTTCCGAATCTCCTCAAGCGCCGACTCGAGCAAATGCCGCATGGTAATTGGGCTGGCGTCACTGGCAGCATTGAACGCCGCATTCAAAGCGATACTGCGAATGTTGCCACCAGAAACCTCGAGCTTTGCCAGCGCCGTGTAATTCAAATTCTCAATCGGTGTGTCGAGCGGAAAAATCTTTTTCCACAACAGAACTCGAGCATCCGCATCTGGCGTTGGGTACTGCACCACAAAACGCAAACGCCGCATGAACGCCGAATCCATGTTGGATTCCTGATTGGTGGTCAAAATCACCAAACCCCGAAACGCCTCCATGCGTTGCAACAAATAACTGACCTCGAGATTGGCATAACGGTCATTGGCATCTTTAACCTCGCTGCGCTTGCCAAAAATCGCGTCCGCCTCGTCGAACAACAAAATACAACCACCGTATTCGGCGGCATCAAAAAGTTTGGACAGCAGTTTTTCTGACTCACCGATATACTTAGAGACGATGCTCGGCAAGTCAATGCGCTGCAAATCCACGCCTAGTTCCTTGGCAATGATTTCGGCGCTAAAGGTTTTACCCGTCCCGCTCGAGCCTCCAAACAACGCCCCAATACCAAAGCCACGGCTGGAATCTTGTTTCCAACCCCAATTTTCGTAAACGTGTTGACGTTGCTTGACATGCGCCACAAGACGTTTGAGCGTGTTCAGTTCGCGCTCTGGCAGCACCAACTGCGACCACTCGGCACGCTCGGCAGGTTCGATGCGTTGGGTTAAACCCTCCAAGGCAGGGCGCAACAATGCCAAACTCGAGTTCCATAAGGTCTGACTTAGTTCTTGAGCATGCTCCGCCACAGAGTCTGAAGCCACACGGTCAATCTGGGCGCTGGTAAAATCAAATTGCGAGGTTAAATCGATCACCTCGGCGTCCGACAAACTTTCAAGATTAAACTTTGCCCGCCACAACTCACGCTGTTCAAAGGTTGTCGGTCTTTTCACCTCGAAAGTCACCGTTTCACGCCCCCAAGCCAGAGCCACACGACTGGTGACAAAAATTTGACCCTCGAGCAATTCAATGATTGCCCGTGCCGCCTGCAATTTTGGGTCTTTTTCGGTGGTTTCACCCACCCCAAAATCACCAACATCAACCAATAATATGGCATTTTGCAAACGCGCAAAACGATTCCAACGAATCGCTAAATCTTCGACACTCAAAAACTCGAGCCGTGCAACGTTCAACTTGAACAAATCCCGACCCGTCTGCCCAGCGACAGCCCCCGCAATATGAAGCCGCAACTCGGTTTGTGCACCCGCAATCTGAACCACATAATCAAAATCTGTGCTGACCCGCGCCGCTCGAGCCACCAAATCTTGCTGCAACGAACTTAAATTCGTATTCAGTATTTGAATTGGTGCAACCACAGATTTCAAACGCCCATCAAGTTGCACCAACCCAATAAGAGCATGAAAAGCCCATTCGTCAATCAGCAACGGACGCAAATTGAGCGGCACTGTTTGAGGTTCGTCGGCAAAGGAAATCAGTTTGTAATGCCGCAATTTTGCCATTGGTGTCAATGTTTCTTGCTCCTGACCAGTTTGATCGGTCAGAATTTGAAGTGCAATGTTAAAATTAAGGTTTGAACCAGGCTCGAAAGCAAGCGCCTCCATCAAAGGTTGATGGATATTGAGGCTTGCCAGCAAAATTAATAAATCACGTTCAAAAATTGATAAATCAAAGGCTTGAACAAAATTCTCAATTGATGAACCAAAAAACAGCTTGTCCTCGAATAAAGATGGTGACGGTAAGATTTCATTCGTGACCGCTTCGGTAACAATCGTTGCCGCCTGTGACAATACGGTGTAATCAAATGTTTGGGTAAAAGACAAATCGTTATCGAACACCATGCGTGCAGTATACCGTTTGAACACGCCAGTAGCACAAAACTATTCAGTATTAATCATTCTTGGTGTAGACTAACGCATCGTGATGAAGCTGCCCAAAAAACCTTTGGAACAAGCTCGAGCACAACCCGAGTCTCCGAAGATCGGTTGGGTCTTCAAATCTGAATCTCAGGCTGGTGATATTGACTACCGATACCATCCGCATTACGACAATCAACCCAGACCAGACGACGGAACACCCGCCCGACAAACCTGGCGGTTTGGTGTGCCCGAAGTCGCTACCGCCCCAGAGTATTTTGCAAAACGTTCTGAGGCTTCACACGCGTTGTTACGTCAACGTCTCGAGGGTACAGTTCGTCAACCTCGAGTGTTTTCGAGACGGGCTGAGCCTGTTAAACCGCGTGAATCGATGTTTAGCAAGTACGCGAGATTGGAACGGGAACGCCAAAGTCAGAGTCTGGGTCAGAAACCCGAATTGCAGCTCGAGCCTTCACCAGAAACACCAAAACCCGAGCAAGTCGAAATACTGAATCTCGAGTCACAACCAGAAGTCAATTTTGAGCGTCAAGCGCAACTCGAGCAACGAAAAACTGGTGTTCTGACAAGTTTTAAGAAATCATCGAGTGTTTTGAGTGATGAACCTAAACACGTTCAAAAAGCCAGAGCACTGAAAACCAAATATGAATCTCGAGCTTCAGAAAACCTCGAGCAAAAAGCA